>DATKIV010000042.1:0-114704 GCA_035543935.1 Allosphingosinicella sp. | reverse complement strand
GTACCAAATTCCAGCACGATGGCTTTTTCTTCGTGGTCGCCGCCAGGCGCCTTGGCGCCGGTATCGGGTCCGCCATGTCCCGGGTCGACGACGATCATTGGACGCGGATCGTTCGAGACCACGGGCACATCGCGTGTCGGCTTGACCGTGTCGGTGCGCGCCTTGCTGTCGACGGCGAGCGTGCGCATGAACGTGGCGCGATCGACGGCCGCAAGATCGAGCACCATGCGCGCCGGAACGCCCGAGGCCGCATCGAGTGCCGTCACCTTGTCGACGCGCACGGGCTTGGAAACATCGATGACTATACGCGAGCCGCCGGCCATCACGAGGCCATAGCGATAGGCCTTTACCAGGCCGCGTCCGGTGTCGCCCGCTTTGGCCGGCAAGGCGAAGGTCACCTGCGGCATATCGATGACGACGCGATAAGGGTCGGCCAGCGTGAATACGCGCAGGTCGACCTTGCGGGTGAGATCGATGATGAGGCGTGTCTGATTGTCGTCACCGCCGATACGGATTTCGGTCGCGACCGGGAACGCTTCCGGCGGCGCCGCGTGCGCAGGCGCTGGTCCCGCGGCAAAAGCAGCGAGCGCGACAATGGTCGTCACAAGATGTCTGAAGCGGCCGGTCACAAAGCCTCCCCGCTCACCCATACTCCGTAACGAGACGTTGGTTAACCTCTCATTAATCGTGAAATTCACGCCACTCAAAAACAAGGCCCGGCGAACCGGGCCTTGTTTGTTCCGAACGTGCAACCGGACTTCTAGTCCTTGAGGTCGGCGGGCACCTTGCCGCCATTGGCGGCGAGCTTGTTCATCACCTGCTTGTGCAGCCAGATATTCATCTTGGCTGAATCGTTCATGTCGCCGGTATAGCTCAGCTCCTTGGCCAGAGCCTGACGCGCCTTCAGGCTCGAATCGAGATCGAGGACCTTCATCAGATCCACAATCGATTTGCGCCAATCGAGCTTTTCCTTCTTCTGCGCGGCCATATCCGAGACCACCTTTTCGACGTCGACCTGGGCCATGCCCCCGCCGCCACCTGCGCTACCCGGCGTGCCGTCCGCCGCTTTTGCCTTCCCGAAAATAGCGTCCTTGATCATGCTGAAGATGCTCATAGCGACCTCCTTACTGAAATTGACCCGGCAAAAAGCCGATACACACCGCAACGGTGCAGCCCGAAAGTGAGCCAGAACTTTACCGGCAAATTATGACGCGGGAAACGATGGAGGCCCTCAAGGCTAAATTTCAGGCCCGAAGGGCCGACGCCACATTTCTGGGCAGTCGCCGACGGCTTGGCCTTGCTATCGCCTGCCTGCGGGCATATGAAGAGTCTGCTGACAGTTTACATTGTTCCGGTTGTACCGCGTATCGGGCATCCGGCACGCCCGCCTCGATAAAGCTCCGGTTGAGAACCGGATGGAGGCGGCGGGCGCCAGCGGCCACTTCCGACCCCTTGCCACGATGCAAGCGGCGGTGGGCCGCATCGGCCGATGCCCGGGATTACGTTTGGGTCGAAGCGATCGACCGGGTCAGGTGCTGCGCCTAAGGCTCAGCGCGGATCATGCGAGGCAGTCCAGTACGGATCACGCGCCGCGCGCATTCGGACCGTCAGCGAAGAAGAACCAGCGGCCGCGCAAAATCGCAGCGGCTGCCTCGCTACGGGTCGAAACGTTATGGCGAAGGCACAATTCCAGGTCTCGCATCGCCGCCGCGAAATTTCGCGGTGTTCGCGCATGCCGGCCGCGCTTGAGCAGCGCTTCGATCTATTTTCATTTCACACACATTCCGGCGGATTGCGTTCGCCAATCCTTGCGCCCGTTTCGGCGCGAGATGAGCGCAGCGGCAACCGCCGTCGAGAGAACATGCAATGGCCAACAAGATGCTTATCGATGCGATCCACCCGGAGGAAACCCGGGTGGTCGTTCTGCGTGGAAATCGCGTTGAAGAATTCGATTTCGAAAGCGCCAACCGCAAACAGCTACGCGGCAATATCTATCTAGCGAAAGTCACGCGGGTCGAACCGTCGCTGCAGGCGGCGTTCGTCGATTATGGCGGCAATCGCCACGGCTTCCTCGCTTTCTCCGAAATCCACCCCGATTATTACCAGATCCCGCGCGAGGACCGCGAGGCCCTGCTCCGCGAGGAAGCCGAGCATGCCGCCGAGGAGGAGCGCCTGCGCGCCGAATATGACGGCGATTATGAGGACGACCATGTCGTCGAGGCCGAGGAAGAGCCGATCGAAGCCGAGACGCTGACCGCCGACGCGGGCGACGACGCCAGCGAAGGCGACGGCGAGGACGAGACCGCGCCGCCCCCGCCCGAGGAGGCCGAGAGCGCGTCCGAGGAGAGCGCCGCCGAGACGCTGAGGCGCAAGCGCCAGAACCTGCGCCGCCGTTACAAGATCCAGGACGTGATCCGGCGCCGCCAGGTGCTGCTCGTCCAGGTCGTCAAGGAGGAGCGCGGCAATAAGGGCGCGGCCCTCACCACCTATTTGTCGCTGGCCGGCCGCTATTGCGTGCTGATGCCCAATACCAGCCATGGCGGCGGCATCAGCCGCAAGATCTCGAACGGCGCCGACCGCAAGCGGTTGAAGCAGATCATGTCCGATCTGTCGCTGCCCTCGACCATGGGCTGCATCGTTCGCACCGCCGGCCTGTCGCGCACCAAGGTCGAGATCAAGCGCGACTTCGACTATCTCGCCCGGCTCTGGGACGAGATTCGCGAGAACACGCTGAAGAGCGAGGCGCCGGCGCTGATCTACCAGGACAGCGACCTCATCAAGCGCGCCATCCGCGACATCTACAACAAGGATATCGACGAGGTCATCGTCGAGGGGGCGGGCGGCTATCGCGATGCGCGGCAGTTCATGAAATTGCTGATGCCGAGCCATGTCCGGCGGGTGAAGGATTATGCCGACCCGGTGCCGCTCTTCCAGCGCTACGGCGCCGAAGACCAGCTCAACGCCATGTACCAGCCGCTCGTCCAGCTCAAATCCGGCGGCTATGTCGTGATCAATCCGACCGAGGCTTTGGTCTCGATCGACATCAACTCGGGACGCTCGACCCGCGAGCACAATATCGAGCAGACGGCTTATTCGACCAATATCGAGGCGGCGCACGAAATCGCCCGCCAGCTCCGCCTGCGCGACATGGCCGGCCTGGTCGTGATCGACTTCATCGACATGGAATCGAACGGCCATATCCGCAAGGTCGAGAAGGCGATGAAGGACGCGCTCAAGAACGACCGCGCCCGCATTCAGGTCGGCCGCATCTCGAGCTTTGGGCTGATGGAGATGAGCCGCCAGCGCCTGCGCACCGGCGTGCTCGAAGCCTCGACCCGGCCCTGCCCGCATTGCGAGGGCTCGGGGCTGATGCGGACCGCTTCGTCGGCGGGCCTGTCGGCGCTCAGGATGCTCGAGGACGAGGCCGGCCGCGGCCGCGGCTCCAGGATCGTGCTGCGCGCCGGGCGCGAGGCGGCGGTCTACCTCTTGAACAAGAAGCGCGCCGAGATCGGCGAGGTCGAGGCGCGCTACGGCGTCGTCATCGAAGTGCTGATCGACGAGAGCCTCGAAGGCGCGCGGATGAGCGTCGAATCGCACGGGCCGCCGCCCGCCGAGCGCCCGCGCCTCGCCCCGCCGGGTCCGATCGAGGACGAAGAGGAGGATTTCGTCGAGGACGAGAGCGACGAGGAAGAGGATGAAGGGGAGGCCGAGGCCGAGGAGGAGCCGCGCGAGGTCCGCGAGCCGCGCCAGCGCGGCGAACGCGGCGACCGTGCCGAGCGCGACGGCGACGGCCGCAAGCGCCGCCGCCGCCGCGGCCGCCGCGGCGGCCGCCGCCGGGAGCCCGGCGAGGGCGGCGAGGGTGCCGAAGGCGAGGGCGAGGCCCCGGCCGAAGCCGTGACCGAAGGCGAGGAGGCCGAAGCCCCGGCGCCCGTGCCCGCCGACGAGGAGGGCGCCGAGCCCGCCCGCAAGACCCGCCGCCGTCCCCGCGCCCGCAAGCGCGACGAAGCGGTCGAGGCCGAGTCCGCGCCGGTCGAAGCCCCGGCCGAGCCCGCGCCCGAACCCGCCGCGGACGAGGAGGCGCCCAAGCCCAAGCCGCCCCGTGGCCGCCGCAAGAAGGCCGAAGCGCCCGCCGAAGCCCCGGCCGATGCTGGCGTCGAAGCGCCCGTCGCCGAGACCCCGGCGCTCGAGGCCGCGAACGACCCCGCGCCGCCCAAGCGCCGCCGCAAGGCCGCACCGAAAGCCGCGAAGCCCGATCCGGACGCCGCGGCCGAGCCCGCGGACGACGGCGGCGAGGGCGTCAACGAGGACGGATCGCCGCGCCGGGGCTGGTGGCAGCGGACCTTTGGGGCCTAAAAGGCTCCGAAGGTTTCATCTGGCGTTCATGCGGCGAGTTGGAGACCAAGCGCGATGGCTGACGCTCCCTTGAAGACGCATCGGACCGCGGTGTGGCTGGTCCGGCTGCTGATGCTGCTTGCGATCAGCTTCGCGGCGGGCATCCAGCCGGCCGCCGCCCAGGCGGTGCTGCGCGATGCCGAGACCGAGCAATTGCTGCGCGACCTCTCGCGGCCGCTGATCGTCGCCGCCGGGCTCCAGCCCGAGAACGTCCAGGTCGTGCTGCTCGGCAATCGCGAGATCAACGCCTTCGTCGCCGGCGGCCAGATCGTCTACATCCATTCGGGCCTGTTCACCGTCGCCGACAATGCCAACGAGGTGCAGGGCGTGATCGCCCACGAGCTCGGCCATATCACCGGCGGCCATGTCCTGCGCATGTACGAGGGCGTGCAGCAGGCGACCGGGATCATGATCCTGTCGCTGCTGCTCGGCGCGGCCGCGATCGCGGCCGGCGGCGGCGAGGCCGGCATGGGCATCATCGCGGCCGGCCAGCAGGCGGCGATGGGCCGCTTCCTCTCCTTCACCCGCATCCAGGAGAATAGCGCGGACCAGGCCGGCGCCCTCTACCTCAGCCGCGCCGGAATCAGCGGGCGCGGCTCGCTCGCGTTCTTCGAGCGGCTGCAGAATATCGAATTCCGCATGGGGATCGCCCAGGAGAACAGCTACCAGCGCACCCACCCGCTCAACGCCGAGCGCATCGCAGTGCTCGAAACCAATTACCGCGCCGATGCGGCCTGGGACCGGCCGACCGACCCCGCGCTCGAGGCGCGCTTCCAGCGGGTCCGCGCCAAATTGTCGGGCTATGTCGACGATCCGGTGCAGGTGCTGCGCCGCTATCCGCCGAGCGACCATTCGATCCCGGCCCATTATGCCCGGGCTTACGCTTATCATCGCGGCGGCCATCCCGACGAGGCCGGCGCGGAGGTCGCGGCGCTGATCGCGGCGGCGCCGCACGATCCCTATTTCCTCGAGCTCCAGGGTCAGGTGCTGCTCGAATCGGGCCGCGCCGTCGAGGCGGTGACCGCATTGCGGGAGGCGGTCGCCCGCTCGCACGACCAGCCTTTGATCGCGACCCTGCTCGGCCACGCCTTGATCTCGACCGAGGACCCGGCCAATTTCGAGGAGGCCAAGAGGGTGCTGCGCGTCGCCGTCGGCCGCGACAACACCAATCCCTTCACCTGGTACCAGCTCGGCATCGTCTACGACCGCGAAGGCGACGAGGCGCGCGCCGCGCTGGCGACGGCCGAACGCTATAATTTGATCGGCCAGCCGCAATTCGCCTTGCCCAATGCCGAGCGGGCGATGATGGGCCTGCCGGTGGGCACGCCCGACTGGCTGCGCGCGCAGGACATTTCGATGGTTTCGCGCACCGCCGTCCAACGCCAGCGCGGCGGGCGGAACCGCTGATGGGGACAGCAAAAGGCGGCCCCTCGCTCGGGGGCTGGAAGATGGGCCTGGCGGCCGCGACCGGCGGCCTGCTGATCGGCGGCCTCGCCGTCGCGCTTTATTACGGCGTCCGTGTGCCGAGCCGCGCCGAGACCGAGGCGATCGTTCACAATTACATCCTCGACCATGGCGAGATATTGCCCAAGGCGATCGAGCGGCTGGAGCAGCGCCAGGCCGCCTCGGCGGTGACTCGGCAGCGCGCGGCGATCGAACGGCCCTGGCACGGCGCCTGGGCGGGCGCCGCCAATGGCGACGTCGTCCTGGTCGAGTTCTTCGATTATGCCTGCACCTATTGCCGCGCCTCCAACCCCGACGTCGAGCGGCTGATCCGGGAGGATCCGCGGCTGAAGGTGGTGTGGCGCGAGCTGCCCGTCCTCGGCCCGGACAGCCAGGCCGCCGCTTATGTCAGCCTCGGCGCGGCGCGCCAGGGCCGCTTCCGCCAGTTCCACGACCGCATGTTCGCATTGGGCCGGCCGACCGAGGGCGTCGTCGCCCAGGCCGTGCAGGAAACCGGCGTCACCCGCGAGGCCGAGAGCGCCGAGACGCGCGCCGAGCTCGCCCGCAACATCGAGCTCGCCCGCGCGATCGGCGCCAGCGGCACGCCGACCTTCGTCATCGGCGATCAGGTGCTGCAGGGCGCGGTCGGCTATGAGGCGCTGAAGGCGGCGATCGCCGCCGCGCGGGCGGCGCGGGCCTCGTAAAAGGGGACACGTAAAAGGGGACAGTCACTTTTCCGCACCGCGTCGACAATCCGGCACCGGCGTGCGGAAAAGTGACTGTCCCCATCCTACCCCTTGAACCCCTGCGCCACCACGTACCATTCGGACGAGCCCTTGCGGCTGGCGGGGGGCTTGGCGTGCTTGACGGTGGCGAAGCGGCGCTTCAGCTCGGCGACGAGGCCGGAATCGGCGCCGCCGGCGAGCACCTTGGCGACGAAGGCGCCGCCCGGCTGGAGGACGTCCGCGGCGAAATCGAGCGCGGCCTCGACCAGGCCCATGGTGCGCAGATGATCGGTCTGCGGGTGGCCGACCGTGTTGGCGGCCATGTCGGAGAGGATGAGGTCGGCGGGCCCGCCGAGCGCCTCCCTGAGCCGGTCCGGCGCTTCGTCGTCCATGAAGTCCATCAGCAGGATCGTCGCGCCTTCGATCGGGTCGGTGGGGAGGAGGTCGATGCCGACGATGACCGCCTGGGGCAGGCGCTGGCGGGCGACCTGGGTCCAGCCGCCGGGCGCGATGCCGAGGTCGACGATCCTCTTGGCGCCCCTGAGGAAGCCGAAGCGCTCGTCCAGCTCGATCAATTTATAGGCGGCGCGCGAGCGATAGCCCTCGGCCTTGGCGCGTTTGACATAGGGGTCGTTGAGCTGGCGTTCGAGCCAGCGCGTCGAACCGACCTTGCGCCCGCGCGCGGTCTTGACCCGGGTCCTGAGGCCGCTGTTGGCGCTGGTGGGGGGGCGGGTCATCGGGGGCAGTCACTTTTCCGCACGGCAGCGTCTTTATGGCGCGACGGTGCGGAAAAGTGACTGTCCCCCCCGTGCGGCACCGGAATGGGGACAGTCACTTTTCCGCACGGCAGCGCCTTTCTGACGCGACGGTGCGGAAAAGTGACTGTCCCCTTTCTCACAATTTGTGCCCGTCGCGGGCCATGAGCGAGCGCAATATGCCTTCGCGGATGCCGCGGTCGGCAACGCCCAGCGTCTCGGCCGGCCAGATGTCCATGATCGCCTCGAGGATCGCGCAGCCGGCGACGACGAGGTCGGCGCGCTCGTGGCCGATGCAGGGGAAGGTGGCGCGGCCGTCATGGTCCATGCCGGACAAAGCGGCGCTGACCTCGCGCATCGCGGCGGCGGGCATCTTGAGGCCGTCGACGGCGCGGCGGTCGTAGCTCGGCAGCGCCAGATAGACGCTGGCCAGCGTGGTGACCGTGCCGCTCGTCCCCATCAGGCGGATGTCGTCCTTGCTGGCGGGCAGCAATTCGGTGAAGTGGCGGAAGGCGTGGCGGACGCGCTCGCGCATCCGGCTGTAGGCGGCGAGCCGTTCCTCGGTCGTGGCGAAGTCGCGGCCCTCGCTCTCGGTCAGCGAAACCACGCCCCAGGGCGCGCTCCACCAGCATTTGATCCGGGGCTCGCCCTGGTCGGTGTCGATCAGCACCAATTCGGTCGAGCCGCCGCCGATATCGAAGATGAGCGCCGGGCCGTCGCCGGGCTCGAGCAGGCGGTGGCAGCCGAGCATGGCAAGGCGGGCCTCCTCCTCGGGCGCGATGATCTCGAGGCAGATGCCGGTCTCGCGCCGCACCCGCTCGACGAAATGGCGGCCGTTGACCGCGCGCCGGCAGGCCTCGGTGGCGACCGAGCGGGCGAGGCTGACTCGGCGGCGGCGCAGTTTCTCGGAGCAGATTGCGAGCGCGGCGACGGCGCGGTCCATCGCGTCCTCGCTGATCTTGCCCGAGGTCGCCATGCCCTCGCCCAGGCGGACGACGCGCGAGAAGGCGTCGATGACGGTGAAGCCGTCCTCGGTGGGGCGGGCGACGAGCAGGCGGCAATTGTTGGTGCCGAGATCGATCGCGCCATAAGTGTGGCGCGGCGTCCACCGCCGGCCTGAGCTACTATCCTGGGAGAGCTGCTCCTCGGCCGGTCCCGGAGCCGGCGCCTGCGGAGCCTGAACGGCTTGCTGCGGCATCGATCGGACTTCTCGTTATGTTTTCGTTTCGGGAAGCCGAAGCCGCCCTCTGACTTGGGGCCTCTGTACATGAGGGGGCGCGAAGCGGCAAGGATGGGCGCTCGGGCCCGGGATCGGTCCCGAAAACCCCTCCCTCGATGGCGGAGGGGCAGGGACGAAACACATCCCGGTTCTTGGCCGCCTGTCGCCCCGGTCGGGCCGCGGCCGCGTCTCGGCGGCGGCGCCGGCGTCCGGCGCGGCGTTGACAGGCCGCGCCCCCCTGCCTATCTCGCGGCCCTTCCGAGATTGCCCCGTCGTCTAACGGTAAGACTACGGACTCTGACTCCGTCTATCGAGGTTCGAATCCTCGCGGGGCATCCATTTCCGGCGTTCATGCCCCTTCTCCCCCGCCTGCTTAGGGCATAAGCTCCGGCCGACTCCGGGGTTTTCGGGAAGAAGGGGATTGTTATGCGCATGTTGCTCGCCATTTCCGCGTTGATCGGGCTTGGGGCGGCCGCGCCCGCCTGGGCCGACGTCACCTTGCGCTACAAGCCGGTTGTCCCGGCGACCGCCTCCGCGCCGCCGCCCGGGAGCGTGCCGATCTTGACCGTCGCCGCCGACGATGCCGGTCAGGCGCGGATCGAGATGGTCGCGCCGGCCGGTGCGGCGGGCGCCGCGCCCGGCGCCAGCCCGCCGAGCGTGGCGCTGATCACGCGCGAGGGCGTTGGCTATGTCGCGCTCAACGGCCCGCAGGCCGGGCAGCAGATCGTCGCCCGCCAGGACGATGTGCTCGCCATCGTCACCCCGCTCGCGAGCGGCCTCGCCGGCGGCTCGGGCCGGGAGGGCGTGCAGGAGATGATGCGCCAGCGCGTCGAGGTCGTCCCCCTTGGCACGGAAAGCGTCGCGGGCGTGCAGGGGCGGCTCTACCGAATCGTCATGATCTCCGGCGAGACGCGCAGCCCGCCGATCGAGATCGTCCTTTCCCAGGATCCCCGGCTGGCGCCGGCCGGGCGCGAGCTGGTGCGGCTGACCGATTCGCTGCGCCCGATCGTGGTCGCGGTGATGGGAGGCGAGCCGCAGGTCTATGCCGCGGTCCGCGCCCTGCTCGTCCAGGGCACGCCGCTCAGGCTCACCAATGCCTTCGTGCTCGACTCGTTCAGCACCGAGGACGTGCCCGACAGCCGCTTCGCTTTGCCCGGTCCGGTGATGAGCCGCGAGCAGCTCGGCCAGATGATGGGGGCGATGATGGGCCGCAGGCCGCCAGGCGCGGCGGGGTCCGCCGGGCCAGCGCCGGCGCCCGAACCGGCGCCCGCGCCGGTCCCGCCGGCGGGCGCCCCGCCCCACCCGCAATGATCCGCTGGCTGCTTTCGCTGCTGCTGACGGCCGGCTTCGGCGTCGCTCCGTCCGAGGGGACGCGGCCGGCGGTCTTCGCCACCTACGAATCGGGACGGGGAGTCGAGCGGGTGCTCGTGGGGATCCTGGCCGACGACCGGGGCCGGGTCCGCGCCGTGATCGGGGCCGGCCATGGCGGGATGGGGTTCATGACCCGCGACAATGTCGGCTATATCCTGGCTCAGGACGGGCATGGCAGCGTCGGCCGCCAGGAGGACCTGCTGGCGTTGATGGCGGCGGGCCGGAACAATGTGATGAACCGCGTGATGATCGAGCGGCTGGCCCGTCAGCGCGCCGAGATCGTCCGCGCCGGGACCGAGACGATCGCCGGCGTCAGCGGCGACGTCTACCGGGTCACCCTGATCGAGGGCGAGACGCGCGCGCCGCCGTTCGAGATCGTCATCTCCGCCGCGCCCCGGCTGGCGCCGGTGGGGCGCGAGCTGCGGCGCTTTTATGAGTCTCTGCGCGCGCCCGTCGTCGCGGTGGCGGGCAGCGTGCCACAGGTCTATCTCGCGGTCGG
Source organism: Allosphingosinicella sp. (assembly GCA_035543935.1). Taxonomy (GTDB): domain Bacteria; phylum Pseudomonadota; class Alphaproteobacteria; order Sphingomonadales; family Sphingomonadaceae; genus Allosphingosinicella. The sequence continues at coordinate 104,300 of DATKIV010000042.1, read as the reverse complement.
CGAGGTGCTGGCGCTAGGAACGCCGCTCCGCTTCGGCGGGATGCGCCTGCAAAGCATCGAAAGCCGCCCGCTCAGCGACGAGGAGGCGGCGCTGCCCGGACCGGTGCTGAGCCGCGAAGCCTTCGCCGCGCTGATGGCGGGGGAGATGGGCCCGGACGAGCAGCCGGTCAACGAGGCTTATGCCGACAGGAACGAGCTCGTGGGCGTCAATGGCAGCTTCGAAGCTGTCGAATTGGCCAATGACGCCTATCCTGAATGAGGCGCTGGCCGCCGCCGCGCCGCTCCGGGCCGTCGGCAAGGTCGCCGATTATATCCCGGCGCTGGCCAGGGTCGATCCCGCCAGGCTCGGCATCGCCTTTTGCGGGGCGGACGGGATCGTCCACGGCGCCGGCGATTGCGACGAGCCATTCTCGATCCAGTCCATCTCCAAGGTGTTCACGCTGGCGCTGGCGCTGCAGAAACTGGGTATGCGGCTGTGGGAGCGGGTCGGGCGCGAGCCTTCCGGCAGCGCGTTCAACTCGATCGTGCAGCTGGAGAGCGAGAAGGGGATTCCGCGCAATCCGCTGATCAACCCCGGCGCGATCGTGGTCACCGACGCCTTGATCGGGGCGGAGGGCGATGCCGACGCGGCGATCGAAGCCCTGCTCGCCTTCGTCCGCGAGCGCGCGCGCGACGCTGGCGTCGCGGTCGACGAGGAGGTGGCGGCGTCGGAGAGCGAGACCGGGTCGCGCAACCGCAGCCTCGCCTGGTTCATGAAGAGCTTCGGCAATCTCGACAATCCGGTCGAAACCGTGGTCGGCGCTTATTTCCGGCAATGCGCGGTGGCGATGTCGTGCCGCCAGCTCGCCCGCGCCGGGCTCTTTCTGGCCTTCGACGGCCGCGACCCGCAGACCGGCCTGGAAGTCTGCCCCTCGCACCGGGCGCGGCGGATCAACAGCGTGATGATGCTGTGCGGCCATTACGACAATTCGGGCGAGTTCGCCTTTCGCGTCGGCCTGCCCGGCAAGAGCGGCGTCGGCGGCGGCATCCTCGCCATCGCGCCGGGCCACGGCGCCATCGCCGCCTGGTCGCCGGCGCTCAACGAAGCCGGCACCAGCGCCGCGGGCGCGGCGGCGCTGGAGGCGCTGGTCGAGCGAACCGGCTGGTCGGTCTTCTTCTAAAGGGGACAGTCACTTTTCCGCACGGCGGCGTCAGTCTGACGCGACGGTGCGGAAAAGTGACTGTCCCCATTCCGCGCCGGCCTTCGCCGGAACGGAGATCGTTTCGTCGCCGGAAGCGTCGGATTTGTCGATGGGGTGCCGTGCTCGTCGAATTGTGCGCGGCGATTGTCGCTCGGCGGCTGCGGCGCGGGGCGCTCCCGGGTAGCCCGAATTCAGCGGCGCCGGTCCGGGGCCGCCTGAACAAGGAGCAAGACCATGACCGCCGATTCGTTCCGCAATTATTCGACCTGGTTCGCCGCGTTGTTCGTGAGCGCGCTGCTGGTCGCCGCCAGCACCTCGACCCCGTTCGTGGCCTGACCCGGTGCCGCAAGACCGGAGGCCGGGGATCAGCGGCAGGACGTTCCGCTAGGATTGTCTTTCGCTGTCCCCGGTCGTCCGTGATGACGACAGCTTATTCCAGACCCAAAGCGGCCTTCGTCGCCGCGACATAGCTCGGACCGACCTGCACTTCCGCGCTGTCGACGAGCACCAGGGCCAGCGACCGGCCCTCCCTCTTCACCTCCACCACGCGATCCGGCCGCACGAAGGCCGAACGGTGCACGCGCAGCAAGGCCGAGCCCGCCAGCCGCTCCTCGAGCGCCGCCATGGTGATCCTCAGCAAATGGCTCCTGAGCTCGGTGTGGAGCAGCACATAATCGCGCGCCGCCTCGATCCAGTTGATCGCCTCCAGGGGCACGCGGCGCTGGCCGTGGCGCTCGGGGATCCAGAAGCCGTCGTCGCCCGGCGGCTGGACCGCGCTGCTGCTGCGCAAGGCGGCAACCTCGGCCTCGAGCTCGGCGGCGCGATCGGCGGAGCTGCGCTGGGCGCGGCGGCGGCGGGCGCGGTCGACGGCCTGGCGCAGCCGGTCGAAGCGGACCGGCTTGAGCAGATAATCGGCGGCGTCGACCTCGAAGGCGTCGGGCGCATAATGTTCGTGGGCGGTGACGAAGATCAGCTCGGGCCGCGGAACCACGTCGATATGGGCGGCGGCGCTGAGGCCGTTCCGCTCCGGCATCTGGACGTCCATGATGACGAGATCGGGCGTGAGCTCGCGAATCCGCTCGAGCGCCTGGTTGCCGTCGGACGCCCGGCCGACCACCTCGACGCCCTCGATATCGGCAAAGAAGCTGGCCAGCCGGTCCAGCGCCAGCGATTCGTCGTCCACCAGCAATACGCGCATCGACTCAGAGCCCCCCGGACAGCGGCTTAATCTTCGGGCGCGCGGCGGCTCAAGTCAATTCGGGACTCCGGAGGGCGCGAAGATGGGGACAGTCACTTTTCCGCACGCGCTGGAGGGGACAGTCACTTTTCCGCACGTCGCGTTCAAATGGTTACCGGCCTGGGGAAAAGTGACTGTCCCCATTCCCCCTGCCGTGCGAAAAAGTGACTGTCCCGGTTCCCTACGACGCCAGCTTGACGTCGGGGATCGAGATGGTGGCGACGAAGCGGTCGCCGGCGGCGCCGGCGGTCAGCGAGGCGCGCCGGCCGAACACCGCCTGGAGCCGGTGGCGGACATTGTCGAGGCCGACGCCGGCGCCCTCGGCGTCTGGCAGGTGGTCGGTTTCGTCCCTGGTCAGGCAGTTCGACACGGTGATCCTGAGCGACCCGCCGGTCAGCGTCGCGTCGATCGCGATCTCGACCGGCGCGCTCGAGCGGGCGACGCCGTGCTTGACCGCATTCTCGACGAGCGGCTGGACCAGGAAGCTCGGCACCAGAGCATGGCAGGCCTGGTCCTGGCAATCGATGCTGATGCCGAGCCGCTCGCCGAAGCGGACGCTCTCGATGGCGAGATATTCCTCGGTGAGCGCGAGCTCCTCGTCGAGCGGGATGAGCTCGGAGGGGTCGGCGTTCAATGAGGAGCGCAGGAAGCTCGACAATTTGTCGGTCATCGCCTCCGCGTCCTTGTTGCGCTGGGTGACGATGAGGGCGGAGATCGAATTGAGCGCGTTGAACAGGAAGTGCGGATTGAGCTGGTAGCGCAAGGCGGCGAGCTGGGCCTGCTGGGCGGCGAGATTGGCGTCGGCGAGCTGGCGCTCCTGCTGGAGGCCGGCGCGGCGGGCGTAATTGACGTGGAACAGGATCATGTTGACCCCGAAGACGAGGATGTAATTGAGCATCGAGGTGTAGGCGCGGCCGAAATCGGCGGGCAGGTTCGCCCATGTCTGCATGACATTGTTGGCGATCCAGCCCTGGAAGATCAGGTCGAAGATCGTGTTCATCGCGGCGAAGACGAGCACGGCGGTCGCCCGGATCGGCAGCCGCCAGTGATAGGCCATGCCGATCGTCGCCCGCGAAACCATGAACATCATCATCGCCAGCGCCATCGAAACCGGGAAGGTCGCGCAATCGAGCGCGACTCCGGTCCAGGGCTCGCCGGCGTGGCGCTGGATGATCTTGGGCAGGAAGACGAGAAGGACGAACATCCACAAGGCGACCGTCGAGCGGAGGGCATCCGTCCAGCGCGCATGGCTTTTCGATGACGGCATGAAACGCGCGACCCCCCGGACTGAGACGCTTTGATCCTGCCGCAAGTCGGGCAGGGTGTCACGGGCCATCATGTTCACGAAAATCGGGTCCAACGCATCGGCCGACCCCTGACGGCGCCGCGGCGGCGGGCCAAGGGGGCCGTGACGAAAATGCAGGATCGCGCGACGAACATGCGCGCCGCCTGGTCCGGCACGCGGCGCGGGCGCCACCGTATTTCTACGGGTGCGCGGCCGGTCGATAATTCGAATTCCGAGCAAAGGTCGCAACATTTTCTCGAAAAAGTGACCGGGAAGGACTGGCGAATTACTTTAACTCATCTTAGGCTGCTCGATGGGCCGGACTAAAGCGGCGAGCGATTTCGCCGCGGAAGCGTCGCCGGGGAGAAAATCATGAGCAAAGACAGCGATTTCCCGATTCCGCCATGCTTCGACAAGGAGGGCGAGGCGACCGAGCGCCTGGTCGAGATGTTCGTCGAGATCGCCCAGGGCAAGCGCATCCGAAACGGCCAGTGCCCGGCCCAGCGCGCCGTCTTCCGCAAGCTGCACGGCGTCGCCCACGCGCGCTTCGAACGGCTCGACGCGATGCCCAAGGCCTGGCGGGTCGGCATCTTCGCGCATGAGCGGCTCGACGCCTGGGTGCGCTTCTCCAGCGACACCGCGCCGACCGATCCCGATCTCGGCTCGACGCTCGGCATCGGCGTCAAATTGTTCGGCGTGCCCGGCGAGAAGGCGCTCGGCGACCATGGCGACACCGCCGACCTGATCATGCAGAATTACCCGATCTTCTTCCTCGACAATGCGCAGGAGATGGTCGAGTTCACCTATGCCGGCGTCGTCCAGCAGGATTATCCGACCTATCTGGCGAACCACAAGAAGACCTACGACATCCTGACCGACATGTCGGACACGGTGGAGGGGAGCTGCCTCACCACCACTTATTGGGCGATCCTGCCGTTCCGGATGGGCGGGGAGATCGTCAAATACCGGTTCCGCCCGGAAACCGAGGCGCAAAACGTCCCCGATGACGCCGACGATTATCTCGCCACCGACCTCGCCAACCGGCTCGAGAAAGAGGATTACAGCTTCCTTCTCGAAGTGCAGCTGCGCACCGACCCCGACACGATGCCGCTCGACGAGGCGACCGTGCGGTGGCCCGAGGAGGAGAGCAAGTGGCGCCCGGTCGCCCGGCTGACCCTGCCGCGCCAGGACGTCTGCGCGCGCGGCCAGGCCGATTACGGCCAGAGCCTGTCGTTCAACATCTGGCGGGTGCCGGCGGCCAACGCGCCGGCGCGCGAATCGACGATCGCCTGGGTGCGCAGGGGCGTCTATGCCGCCGGCGCCGAGCTGCGCCACCGCGCCAACGGCCAGCCGATCGACGATCCGCGCCAGCCGCGCCCACTCGCGCCGTCCGCGCCGGAGCCCGACACCTGCATCGTCGAGGCGGTGATCTACCCGCCGATCGGCATCGCCCGCGTCGGCAACAGCCCGGACGCTTGGTTCATCGGCCCCGAGGTCGCCGATCCCGAGCCGCTCGCCCCGAGCGCCTATCGCGACTCGAAGCACCGGCTGGCGCGGCAGGCGGCGCGCTTCCGCATCTACGGCGTCAACGCCAAGGGCAGGATCGTCCGCGAGCTGAGCGGGCCGGATTCGGACGCCAAGGTGACCTGGAAGGTGCAGCTCGCCAACACCAAGGCGGCCTGGTACGGCTTCCAGCTCGCGCTCGACATACCGGAGGCCGCGCAGGCGCCGCCGACGACGCTCCGCAACTCGACCATCGCCGACCGCGCCAGCCTCGCCATCACGCCCAAGATGCGCGAAGTGTCCGGCGCCGGGGCCAAGCCCAGGAAGTTCGACGATGGCAAGTTCAGGGGCACGAAGGTCTATCTGGGCGAAATCTTCACGGACGATGACGGGCGGCTGATCGTGCTCGGCGGCCATGGCAAATCGGGCTCATATGACGGCAGCCACGCCATCACCTTCGCCAATAATGAAGGCTGGCATGACGACGTCTCCGACGGGCCGGTCGACGCCGAGGTGGTGCTCGACGGGCTGCCGCTCGAAGTGATCCCGTCCTGGGTGATCGTGGCGCCGCCCAATTACGCGCCGCAGCGCAAGTCGGTGCGCACGATGTGGGATCTGATGCGCTGCCTCGCCATCCGGAACAATGCGCTGCCGGCGCCGGTGCGGCCGTCCTTCACCTTCGACATCCTGCCGATCTTCGAGCGGATGGCCGGGCTGCAATGGGTCAATGCGGGGTTCGCCGCCGGCTTCGGCTGGAAGGGCGCGTTCGACCTGACCTCGCCCGAGGCGCTGCTGCGGCTCTCCAGCAACGGCCCGGCCGAGCGCGAGAAGAGGCGGGTCGTCAACAAGGCCTTCCGCCGCTTCGCCGACGATGCCTGGGCGCCGTCGCCCTGGCCCTGGCTCTATGGCGACGCGATGGCGATCCCGCCGGTCGACACGCCGCGCCAGAATGCGGCTTTATCCGACTGCCAGCTGGCGATGCTCGACAAATGGGCGGAAGGCAATTTCGAAGCGGATTACGATCCCGATCGGGTGCCGCCGCGCACGATCGACGAGGTGCCGCTCGCCGGGCAGGGCGAGATGCTGACCCGCGCGGCGCTCGAATTCTGCCTCGCCGACGCCTTCCACCCGGGCTGCGAGATGACCTGGCCGGTCCGCACCTGGACGATGTACATGAAGCCGTTCCGCTTCACCCCGGCGCGGCCGGGCTGGGTGCCGCCCAATCTCGGCGCGGTGCTGACCTCGGACAGCGTCACCATCCCAAACGGGCCGCTCTGCGCTCAGGAACCCGGCGGCATCACCCGCTGGATGGCGGTGCCCTGGCAGACCGACACCGCGAGCTGCCGCTCCGGCTATGAGGTGAGCTACGATCCCTATGTGCCGACCTTCTGGCCGGCGCGCGTGCCCAATCAGGTGCTGACCAAGGAGAATTACGAGATCGTCATGAACGCGCGGAAGCCGATGACCGAGCGCCAGGCCGCCTTCGCCAATCGCGCGGCCTGGATCGAGCCGCTTGGCTCGATCGACTATACCAGCCAGATCAACAACATGATCCACCATTTCGACCATCTCGGCGTGGTCGAGGTGCGCGACGGGCCGAAGGATACCGATCTCTTCCCGTCCCGGATCGAGGTCGAGGACCGCCACAAGGACATCAAGCCGGACAGCGCCGACGAAGCGGCGCTCAACGAGGCGTTGATGAGCAATGCCGGCCCGCCCAGCGCGCCGTCGAACAGCGGCGTCGGGGTGCGCTTCGGCGCCGCCCGCTCGGCCGCCGACGTCGATTTGAGCGGCATCGAGAAGGTGCGCCGCTTCCCCGGCGGGTTCCGGCGCTGAAGCGGATCGAGGCCGACGTCGCGATCCTTGGCGCCGGCCCGGCCGGCGCGGCGGCGGCGATCGCGCTCGGGCAAGCGCACCGGGTGGTGCTGCTCGACCGCGCCGCGGCGCCGGCGGACCGGATCGGCGAAACGCTGCCCGCCGCCGCGCGCCGGCTGCTCGGCGCGCTCGGCCTGTGGGAGGATTTCCTCAAGGACGGCCACAGCCCGTGCCACGCGCGGCGCAGCGTCTGGGGCGGCGGCGAGCCGATCACGCTGGACGCAATGTGCGATCCCGACGGACCCGGCTGGCGGCTCGACCGGCGGCGGTTCGAGACCCGGCTGCGCGCGGCGGCGGCGAAAGGCGCGCTGCTGCTCGCTCCGGCCGGCGCCGGCAGCGTGACGCGCACCGATGGGGGCTGGCGGATCGACGCCGACGGCCCCGCGCCTGCGCGGATCGAGGCGAGGCTGCTGATCGACGCGAGCGGGCGCGGCGCGCGGCCGCTTCGCGCTCAAGCCGGCGCCCCGGTCAGCGCCGACCGGCTGATCTGCGCCTGGCTGCACGCGCCTTTGCGCGCGGAAGCGGCGTCGGTCACCTATACCGAAAGCGCCGAGGACGGCTGGTGGTACAGCGCGCCGCTGCCCGACGGGCGCCGGCTCATCGCCTTCCACACCGACAGCGACCTCGCCCGCGGCGGCGGCGCCTCGCTGCGGCTCGTCGAGCGGGCGCTGGCCACGCCGAGCCTGGCCGAGACGGTCGCCGACGCCGACCTGGCGAAGGCAAGCCCGATGCGGCTGTGCGCGGCGCATGGCGGCCGGCTGGCGAGCGCCGCCGGGCCCGGCTGGCTGGCGGTCGGCGACGCCGCGATGAGCTTCGACCCGCTTTCCTCGCAGGGCCTGTTCCACGCTTTGTATACCGGAATGAAAAGCGGCGAGGCGACTGCGCTCATCCTGGCGGGCGACGATGATGCCGGCCCCGCCTTCGCCGCAGCGCTCGAACCGGTTTGGGACGCCTATCTCTTTCACCGCGCCCTCTATTACGGGATGGAGCGGCGCTGGCCGGACGCGCCCTTCTGGCGCCGGCGCCTCGGCGCGGATGCAATAAGCGCACGCGCCACCCGGCAGGGCGCAGCCGCGCGGGGGTGACTTTCCCGGCCGCCGCGCTAGGAAGCGTCAGGCGAAGGGAGTGAGGGGCGAATGCCCGATCCGGACGGCATTGCATTGCTTCTGGCGCGGCTGCAATTCGCGTTCACCATCTCGTTCCACTTCATCTTCCCGGCCTTCTCGATCGGGCTTGCCTCCTATCTCGCCGTGCTCGAGGGGCTGTGGCTGAAGACCGGCCAAGAGCGCTATCTCAACCTCTTCAAATATTGGCTGAAGATCTTCGCCATCGCCTTCGCCATGGGGGTCGTGTCGGGGATCGTCATGTCCTATCAGTTCGGCACCAACTGGTCGGTCTTCTCCGACCGGGCCGGGCCGATCATCGGGCCGCTCATGGCCTATGAGGTGCTGACCGCCTTCTTCCTGGAGGCCGGCTTCCTCGGCGTGATGCTGTTCGGGATGAACAAGGTCGGGCGGAAGCTCCATTTCGCCGCCACCTGCCTGGTCGCGCTCGGCACCTTCATCTCGGCCTTCTGGATCCTCGCCGCCAACAGCTGGATGCACACCCCCACCGGCTATGCGGTGAACGAAGCAGGCCAGTTCGTGCCGGCCGGCTCCTGGCTCGACATCATCTTCAATCCGAGCTTCCCCTACCGGCTCGTCCACACCGTGCTCGCCGCTTACCTGACCACCGCGCTCGCGGTCGGCGGCGTCGCCGCTTGGCATTTGCTGCGCGGCCGCAAGACGCCCGAGGTCCGCACCATGTTCTCGATGGCGATGTGGATGGCGGCTTTGGTCGCGCCGGTGCAGATCTTCGCCGGCGACCAGCACGGGCTCAACACCCACGCGCATCAGCCGGTCAAGATCATGGCGATGGAAGGCCATTTCCAGAGCCACCCGGAAGGCGCGCCTCTCTACCTGTTCGGCTTTCCGGACCAGGCGGCGCAGACCGTCCGTTTCCCGGTCGCGATCCCGCATCTCGGCTCGCTGCTGCTGGAGCACGATCCCGATGCGCCGATGTCGGGTCTCGACACGGTGCCGCTGGAGAATCAGCCGCCGGTCGCCATCGTCTTCTGGTCGTTCCGGATCATGGTCGCGCTCGGCTTCCTGATGTTCGCATTGGGCCTGTGGAGCCTGCTCGCGCGGGCGCGGCGCAAGCTGCACGACTGGCGATGGCTGCACCGGCTCGCGCTGGCGATGGGGCCGGCTGGCTTCGTCGCGGTGATTGCGGGCTGGGTCACCACCGAGGTCGGCCGCCAGCCCTGGGTGATTTACGGCCTGCTGCGAACCCGCGATGCGGTCTCGCCGATCGCGGCGCCGGGCGTAACCGGTTCGCTGATCGCCTTCGTCATCGTCTATTTCGCCGTCTTCGCCGCGGGCACGCTCTACATCCTGCGGCTCATGGCCCATGCGCCCGCCGCCGGCGAGAGCGGCGAGGAAGGCGGCCCGATCCGCAGCGCCGGCATCACGCCCGCCGCCTCGGTGGCCAAGGGCAGGGAGGAGGAGAGGTGACCATTTCCCGTCATTCCAGCGAAAGCTGGAATCTCCTTGCCTTTGCGGCGTCCGAGAAAAGAAGTGGGATTCCAGCTTCCGCTGGAATGACGGGAGGGCACTGATGGACCTCACCGTGATCTGGGCCATCATTATCGCGTTTGCGGTGGCGATGTACGTGGTGATGGACGGGTTCGATCTCGGCATCGGCATCCTCTTCGCGCGGCTCGCCGTCGGCCGCGAGCGCGACGTCGCGATGAACTCGATCGCGCCGGTCTGGGATGGCAACGAAACCTGGCTGGTGCTCGGCGGCGGCGGGCTGCTCGCCGCTTTCCCGCTCGCTTATGCGATCGTGCTGCCGGCGCTCTACGCGCCGCTGATCGCGATGCTGCTTGGGCTCGTCTTCCGCGGCGTCGCCTTCGAATATCGCTGGCGCGATCCGGGCCACCGCAAGTTCTGGGATGCCGGCTTCTGCCTCGGCTCGCTGGTCGCGACCTTCGCGCAGGGGATCACGCTCGGCGCGCTCCTGCAGGGGATCACGGTCGAGGGCCGGGCCTATGCCGGCGGCTGGTGGGAATGGCTGAGCCCGTTCAGCCTGCTGACCGGGGCGAGCCTCGTCGTCGCTTATGCCCTGCTCGGCGCCTGCTGGCTGATCTGGAAGACCGAGGCCGAGCTGAACGCCCGCGCCCGCCGCTTCGCGCGCCTGTTGCTGCCCGCCTTCCTCGTCGCGGTCGGCGCGGTGAGCCTCGCGACGCCCTTCCTCGAAGGGCAATATGAGCAGCGCTGGTTCCAGTGGCCGGGCCTGCTGATCACCCTTCTCATGCCTTTGCTGTTCGGCGGCGGCGCCCTGCTCTGCTGGCGCGGGATCAGGCGCGGGCGCGATTGGCTGCCCTTCGCCGCGACGCTGGCCATGTTCGGCCTCACCCTGGCCGGGCTCGCCATCTCGATCTGGCCCGACGTCATCCCGGGCCGGGTCACCATCTGGCAGGCCGCCGCGCCGCATTCGAGCCAGGCCTTCATGCTGGTCGGCGCGCTCCTCCTGGTCCCGCTCATCCTTGCCTACACGGCCTGGTCCTATTGGGTGTTCCGGGGGAAGGTGGGGGAGCACGGCTATCATTAGCATTGACATTCCAAGAAACACGGCAGCACCATTGCGCGCCATTTCAAGAACCGCGCCGATTACGCCCCGAACACGGTAGGGTTAGTTTGGGCCGTTATGCCGAGTCACAAGGTCTTGGTGCCACGAGCGGGAAATAGATGATCCGATTTGATAGCCAGCAGAGTTTCTCACATTGGCTCAGCAATCGACCGATGAGCTGGTCCCGGGCGCTTACGGCGCGTGCAGCGCTCAGGGTGTTGCCCTGGATTGGGCGGCGAGGTAATTATAGTCGTTTAACTGTTGCTCGAAGGAACCTCGCCCTCCTTCGCGCAACAGCGATTTCATGGATCGCTTGCAAAGTCACCGAAGAAAATTTGACCAGCGCAGCGGCTGCCGCAGCTGGAGAATTGAGCCGGCCATATCTTACGACCGTGGACGAGTCCTACCTAGAAGCGACAGACTCCTATGCTTATGGTTCCGAGAACGCGGCTGCATATGCAGCCTATGTCGCGTCTGGAGATCGGCGTGCGGTTACCGGGGCCTTCCACTATGGCACTGCGTGGTTCAGGCCTCACGCGGATGGGGAATGCGTTGCTAGCTCTCTCGTCGGCGCCGTACAAAGCGACGCCGAAATGCTGGAAAACTACCGTTTTCCCTCCAACGCGGATGAGCCGGCCAATAAATTGGCTTGCCAGCGGCTTTGGTACAGGGAACCAGATTGGTTTGGCGGGGTGTGGCGCGAGTGCGCGTCACGACTCTCCGCCGGCACCAGTGGATTTGAATGCTGGATCGATTGGTTCGAGCGCCGAGTAGCTGGTGAAGAAAGGGCGTTCGATCTTGAATCCGGTGCTGACAGGGGTCTCATGTACCGCCTGATTCGGCAGGATGACGCCTTCTGGAGCCGCCATCCTGCAATTGTGAATGCGGAGATTTCGGAGTGGATAGCGGCCGCTGGCAGAGACCGCCGAGATTTCTTCATCAGTTACGCATCGGCAGATCGGATGATTGCCGAAGAGATCAACAACGTTCTCTTGCGGAATGGATACACGACCTTCGTGCAATTTGACGATATTGGAACAGGGGCGAATTTCGTTCGAGAAATGCAAAGAGGCCTTGCAAAAAGCGAGAGGCTAATCGCCGTCCTATCTCCAGATTATGAGAGTTCCGACCATTGTCAGGCCGAATGGGCGGCGGCCTATGCCATGGACCCGGGCGCTACGAAATCCACGTTGCTCCAGTTTCTTGTGCAGCCCACGGAGCTAAACCCACTCTCAAGGCAGGTTGTCTATACGTCCCTTATCGGATGCGACAAGCCGACACGCGAGCAAGCTATCCTCAATATTGTTCGGAAGCTGCTTCGTCACGCGGGTTGATATATCGCGCCCCTCCGGAGATGGGCGAGATGGGTTTCGAGCGTTCGGAACGCCCGCAAGGATAAGGCTGGCCACGCCCGCGCCGCGACTCGGCTGCTCCAGGTCGCTTCCAACACCGCGCGCGCGAATCTCCCGACACGCCCCAACGGTCTCGCACCGGGCTGCCGGCGGCAAATAGGATCAAGATCGCAACAAGTTGGTTATAATCGTCGCCCAGCAGCCTAAAGTACAGACCTAGTAAGAATCCCAGATTGAGTCTTGCCCGAAACCATGCCTTCCTCGTGCGCTGCCGCCGTCGACGGGCGAGGGCACGCGAGGGGAACAAATATCCTGATGCTGCCGGTCGACGTCATCCTCTGACTTCGCTCGTGGCACGGGCGGCGCTCCCTCCCCCCCATGGAGCGCCGCCCTTTTTCTTAGCGAAGATAGGGACAGTCACTTTTCCGCACGTCGGTGGAAAAAGGCGCGCCGCGGCGCGGAAAAGTGACTGTCCCCATTACGGCCGGCCCAGCCACCAGCCCAGGATCATCAGGCCGCCGACGCTGGCGGTGCCGATGCAGGCGAGCAGGACCGCGCCCGCCGCCGCGTCCTTGGCGTGCTTGATCTCGTCGTGGATCTCGGGATGGAGCCGATCGATCAGATATTCGAGCGCGGCATTGATCATCTCGACCGCGAGGACGAGAGCGATGCACAGACCGACGATCGCCCACCAGACCAGGCTGACCTGCAAGGCGGCGGCGACCGCGATCGCCAGCAGGCCGAAGCCGCAATGCATGCGGAAGCTCTTCTCGCGCCGCCAGACCATGCGCACCCCGGAGAGCGCGTAGCCCAGCCGGGCAATGAAGGAGCCGTTCTTCATCGCGCGCAGCTTAAAGGCTATGGCGGGTGCAGACAAAAGGAAAGGATGTGCGGGTGGCCGACGGTGCGCAGGGACCGCTGTGGCAGCGCCTCGCCTGGTTCGCGGGCCTGTGGGCGGCGGGCGTGCTCGTCGTCGGCGCGGTCGGCTATGCGCTGCGCTGGTGGCTGCATCCGTGAGGAATCCCCGTCATTCCAGCGAAAGCTGGAACCCCGCTTGTTCTTCCGTCGGCCGCAAAAGGCAGAGAGATTCCAGCTTTCGCTGGAATGACGGCGAGGGTCGCGACTCGCGCCGCGACCCTGTGGATGATTCGCCCCGAATTGGGGCCAGTCCCTGTCGCGGCAGCCCTAACCTGTTCCAAAAAGGGAATGTTTTAAGCCACTTGGTGCCGTCGACTTATCCACAGGTCCGTGCTAACAATTCGAGACGGACAATCATTAGCAATGCTAATTGGAGGCCAAAGTGGGGGAAGGCCAGACTCGCGACGTTGCCGCACGGCTGCATTCGGCCTCGATCCGGCTGCTGCGCGCGCTCCGCCGCGAGGATGACGGCAGCGGCCTTTCCGCGCCGCGCCTGTCGGCGCTTTCCTATATCGTCGTCGAAGGGCCGGTCTCGCTGGCCGAGCTCGCCGAGGCCGAGCAGGTCCGGCCGCCGACGATGAGCCGGATCGTCGACGCGCTCGTCGAGCGCGGCCTCGTCACCCGGATCGTCGAGCCGCGCGATCGGCGCAGCGTCCGCATCATGCCCACCCAGGAGGGCAGCCAGCTCCTGATCGGCGGCGGCGAGCGCCGGGTCCACGCTTTGATCGGCCGCCTCCACAAGCTCGCCGATTCCGAGCAGCGCGCGCTCGCCCGCGGCGTCGAGATCCTGGAGCGCGTCGCCCGCTGACGCAGCCCCGCGCGGGGCTTGAATATTTTCGGCAACGGAACGACACTCCCGCCGTCTCGGGGGAGAAAAATCATGCACTGGATGCTGATGCCGCTGCGCCGCTACGCCGAATTCACCGGGCGTTGGCGGCGCAAGGAATATTGGATGTTCTATCTGCTCAACATCCTGGTCGCCCTGTTCGTCGGCCTGGTCTTCCTGGTGGGCTATTATGCGGACATGAGCCAAGGCGAGATGGACACATATCTCATGCCGGTGGTGTACATTGCGTGCCTGTACGGCCTGGTCACGCTCATTCCCGGCCTGGCGGTCACCGTCCGGCGGCTGCACGACACCGAACGGTCGGGCTGGAACATATTGTGGGGCCTGGTGCCGCTCGTCGGCGGCTTCATCCTGCTCTATTTCTACGTCAGCGACGGCGACCAGGGCCCCAACCGCTTCGGTCCGGACCCGAAAGGCGGGGACATGGACAGCGGCGTCTTTGCCTGAGGCCCCGCTCAGGCTTTCAGGACAGCCGTCCGCTTCAGGCTGAACTGGCGCGCGGCCCGGCGGGACGCCCGCGCCAATTCCGCTTTCCTCATTTTCGCGCCGCCGCCGCGAAGCCGCGGCCGCCGCGTCGCACCGGCGTGACGGCGGTCACAGCGACTCGACGCGGACGCGCCTATTCATGCCTCATCCGATGCGCCCGTCGCCGAAGCGGCAGGCAGAAACATATCGTCGGGGGAGAGAAATCATGCACTGGATGCTGATGCCGCTGCGCCGTTACGCCGACTTTTCCGGCCGGTCCAGACGCAAGGAATATTGGATGTTCGTGCTTCTTCAATTGCTGGTCGGCGCCGCCGTCGGCCTGCTCGCCCTTCTTCTCGGCAATACGACTACCACAAGGGACCAGATGACGATGGTGCTGAACCCCGTGCTGGTTCTCGCCGGGCTGTTCTCGCTCTTCTGTCTCATTCCCGGCCTGGCGGTCACGATCCGGCGGCTGCACGACACCGACCGGTCGGCCTGGAACTTATTGTGGGCCCTGGTACCCGTCGGTGCCTTCGTCCTGCTCTATTTCTACATCGACGAGGGGGATCCGGGCCCCAATCGCTTCGGCGAAGACCCGAAAGGGGAGGACATGGAGAGCGGCGTCTTCGCCTGAGGCCCCGCTTGGGCTTCCAAAAACTGCCGCCGTCTGCTTAAGGCTCCCCTCATGCCCGCCGCCCTCCTTGCCTTGGCCGTCCGGCGCCCGCACCGCGTCCGCCGGCCGGCCGGTCCGACCGGGCGCAAGCGAGCGCAGCTTTCGCGGCCACCGGCCTTGCCGGTCGACTTCGGCTTTCCGCGCCCTTGCTGCACTGCAGCATAACGCCTATATCACCGCCGAACCTTTCTTCCTTTTTCGCGAGTTACTTCAGATGAGCCTTCGCAACGTGGCGATCATCGCCCACGTCGATCACGGCAAGACGACCCTTGTCGATCAGCTGTTCCGCCAGTCCGGCACCTTCCGCGACAATCAGCGCGTGGAGGAGCGGGCGATGGATTCGAACGACCTCGAGAAAGAGCGCGGCATCACCATCCTCGCCAAATGCACCAGCGTCGAATGGGAGCATGACGGCGCCACCACCCATATCAACATCGTCGACACGCCCGGCCACGCCGATTTCGGCGCCGAGGTCGAGCGCATCCTTTCGATGGTCGACGGCGTCATCCTGCTCGTCGACGCCGCCGAGGGGCCGATGCCGCAGACCAAGTTCGTCACCGGCAAGGCGCTGGCGCTGGGCCTCAAGCCGATCGTCGTCGTCAACAAGATCGACCGCCCCGACGCGCGCCCGGCCGAAGTTTTGGACGAGGTGTTCGAGCTCTTCCTCAGCCTCGACGCCAGCGACGCGCAGCTCGATTTCCCCACCCTCTACGCCAGCGGCCGCAACGGCTATGCGGGCCTCACCGACGACGTCCGCGCAGGGACGCTCGAGCCGATGTTCGAGACCATCGTCTCCCACATCCCGCCGCCCGACTGCGATCCGGACGGCCCCTTCAAGATGCTCGTCACCTTGCTCGACCGCGACAATTTCGTCGGCCGCGTGCTGACCGGGCGCATCTCCAGCGGCAAGCTGACCGTCAACATGCCGATCAAGTCGCTCGACGACGAGGGCAATGTCGTCGAGGAAGGCCGCGCGACCAAGATCATGGCCTTTCGCGGGCTCGAGCGGGTCGCGGTCGAGGAGGCGGGAGCGGGCGACATCGTCGCCATTGCGGGCCTCACCAAAGCGACCGTCTCCAACTCGATCGTCGAGCCCAATGTCACCGAGCCGCTCCACGCCCAGAAGATCGATCCGCCGACGCTGGCGATGAGCTTTTCGGTCAACGACAGCCCTTATGCGGGCCGCGACGGCGACAAGGTGCAGAGCCGCGTCATCCGCGACCGGCTCGAGCGCGAGGCCGAGGGCAATGTCGCGATCCGGCTGACCGAGAGCCGCGAGAAGGACGCGTTCGAAGTGGCCGGCCGCGGCGAGCTTCAGCTCGGCGTGCTCATCGAGACCATGCGGCGCGAGGGCTTCGAGCTCTCGATCAGCCGCCCGCGCGTCCTCTTCCGCGACGGGCCCAAGGGGCGGGAAGAGCCCTATGAGACCTGCGTCATCGACGTCGACGACGAGCATTCGGGCACGGTCGTCGAGAAGATGGCGCAGCGCAAGGGCGAGCTCCTCGACATGCGCCCCTCGGGCGGCGGCAAGACCCGGCTCACCTTCTCAGCCCCCTCGCGCGGCCTGATCGGCTATCATGGCGAGTTCCTCTCCGACACGCGCGGCACCGGCATCATGAACCGCCTGTTCGAGAAATACGGCCCCTATAAGGGCCCGATCCAGGGCCGGCAGAACGGCGTCCTCATCGCGATGGGCAATGGCGAGGCGGTCGCCTACGCGCTCAACATGATCGAGGAGCGCGGCGTGCTCTTCATCGCGCCCGGCGACAAGCTCTACGAAGGCATGATCATCGGCGAGAACGCCAAGCCGCAGGACCTCGAGGTCAATGCGCTGAAAGCCCGCCAGCTCACCAACTTCCGCGCCTCCGGCCCCAAGGAAGACAGCATCCGCCTGACCCCGCCCAGGCGCATGACGCTCGAGCAGGCGATCGCCTATATCCAGGACGACGAGCTGGTCGAGGTGACGCCCAAGGTGATCCGGATCCGGAAGCGCTACCTGGATCCGCATGAGCGCAAGCGGGCGAGCCGCAAGGCCGAAGCCGCGTAGCCGCCGAGCAGCGCCGCCGGCGCGAAACGCGCCGCCGAAGCAGCGCGAGAGACGGCTTGCGCCGGCCAGCCTGCCGCAGAGCGGACAGGACTGACGTCACGGCATAATGGTCCCGTGGCGTACTCGGGCTGAAGCGGGCGTCGAGGAAGGCGGATGTGAGGCCGCTTAGGGGCCCTCCGTTGCGTCGGGCGAAACCGGCCCTGATTACTAGTAATGCTCGTCGGGCATCCTGCCGAACAGGGCGATGACGAAAATCTCGTCGACGTCAGTTGCAAGGGTCAGATCGAACCACCAGCTGGCGCCAAGCCCTATTGGCCCCATGCCCCACTCACCTAGACGATGGAGATCGGCCCGACGGCCCATATCGCGCGCGCAGGCTTCGGCCTCCGGCGCCGGACGCGCGCGAATCCGCCACAGCAGAAATTCGCCAGCCTTCAATTGGCGCACGGCCTCCCCTTGGTCAGCCATTCAGGCTTCTCCCAACGCCGTCCGCACGACGTCTAGCAGGATCCGCTTCTCTTGCGGCGTCAGACCCGTGATCATATGGGCAAAGGCGTCGCGGACGGCTTCCTTGCCCTTGTCGGCGACAACGGCGGCCTTCCGATACACGGAGCCAGTGCTGAAGACCGTATCCTTGGGGAGACGCACGCCGGTCTGAAAAACCTCGTAGCCCCGTTTCAAGAGGACGGCCTTAACCACAGTTCCGACGAACTGCCGGACCGTTGCGGCCTTCATGTCCTCCGGGAACTTCTCTTTTAGGGTAATGCTGACGGCGCTAACCGGCGGGACGCCCCGCTCCGCGGCCGCGACAATGGCGCGTTCGTGCAAGAGAACCTCGGCGAGTATCTTCTCGCCGTTCTTGAGCGCTTGGGCGGACCGCTTCACCCTTAGGCCTGGGAAGACATTTAACCGAACAGGCATATGGTCCTCCGAACTGAATTGAGCAGCATATGATGCCATATGCATCAATATGCAAGCCGGATGCGTATTTTGGGTGATGCGGAGGCGGCTTGTCATTAGTGCCTCGCACGCCGTGCGGGGCACGGGAACGAGCAGAAATCGGGCAGCGGTCGGAGCAGAGCCCGCTTTGGGCGAAATGAACGTGATCCAGATTACGGCGCCACGAGTGATTCCAATTCCCCGAATGCCGCATGAAGTGCGGGTCGGATCTTCCTGTAATCGGTCTGCGTCAGCCGCCGGGTGCCCACTCCCGTCTTCAGTGATCGCGGGTGCGCGGTTATCGAAGCGACGCGCAGGTTATGAAGCGTCTGGAAGGCACCCATCGTAAAGGGAAGAGTGGCGACAAGCGTCGGATGATGAACTGCGGAGCCATAAGCCGGGCAGGCTTTCCCCGGGACAAAGCGCCTAAACAACTCGGCGGTAATCCCGTCAGCAAAGCTATCAAGCCGCGTCAAAAAGGCGTCGATGTCGGTTTCAAAACTCTGCTTGAGAAAAATCGCCATCTGTTCCGCATGACGATGTCCCGCAGCGAAAAATTTCAGCCAATCGTAGTTCGATGCCGGTCTCTTGAGCACGTATCGGAGCACAGGCTCGATGAGACTCGGGCGCCCACCCGCGGACTTGATCACCTTGGCTGTGCGTAGGATTATTTTGCCTGCCTCGTGCACATTACCATAGGGACGCTGCAGGGAGACGGTTTCAGTCACTAGGCGCGCCGCGGCGCACATAGCGGTCTCGCCATCATCGACACGCAGGGCGACATTCAAGAGGTCCCGATAAGAGCCGGGCCCAAACTGCGAAGACCTTACCTCACGCAACATGCTCTTGCGCACCCACCAATCGGATTCCTGCTTTAAAAGGCCTTCGAACTCCGCGTAGGAGATTCGGCCCGTCTTCAGCGCCCAAGCAATCAATGCCTCCTTATAAGTTGGCTGTAACGGAAGGAGGCCCGTGGCCGGACGTAAGAGCCGGTCCGCGCAGAATGTGCCGACGGACAGCGCCTCCGTCGTAGGCATCGCGCCCAAGCATCCGCGAAGGAAGTCGCCGTTTACCGATTGGTAAAGCTCCGGCTCCTGCAGCAATGCAAACACCTTCTGCGCAAGCGAACTGGGCATCGTCCTGTAGCGCGAGAAGTATCGCCCGATCGGGTTGCTGAACTCTGGATGATGCCTCGACACCTCCAACAGCCTTGCGCTTAGGCGCTGGCTTGGCGACGCGTTAGCCAAAAGGAATGTGAATCGCGAAGATAGACTCGGGCTGATCCGGCCCCGCCGGGAAAGCTCCAGAAGGCGTCGGACCAATTTTTTGTCGTCGACAACCGGGGTGATTGACGGCTCCGGCGGGCGGCTTATCGATTTCACCTCATCTGCCGGGTCAGCGATCACCCGAATGTTGATTTTGGAAGTCTGTGGAAAGAGCCCGACTTCTTTCGAAGCCAGATCCAGAGCGATTAGCTTCCGGCGCAGTTCACCCTCAGATTTCGCGAGGATTTTTATGTCATCGACATAGCGGAGATAGTGAGTCTTGCGACCTCGCTCTCCTGCGGCATCGATGTGTTGCAGAACGACCTCCGACAACATCCCGGACGAAAGCGGGCCTTGGGGAATGCCGTGTCCGTGGTAGATCGTCGTCGGGCCGTTCGTCCAGGTTGAGGAAGTCCAATGACCCAAGCACGTCATTAGAAGATCGATCACCTCTCGCTCGATACGAATGCCATTGAGAAAATGACGGATGACGTTGTGATCGATCGAGTCATAGAACGCCGCTAGGTCGAACTCCGCGATATGCTCGAAGCCTTGATCGTAGAGGTATTTGATCCGACGTCCGTAGAGTCGATAAGAGTCCTGCCAGCGCAGGTAGAAGTATCGCGATGACTTACCCGCGTACAAGTGATTGAAAACTCTCTTTCTGTAACGAAACTTCGTTCTTGGTCGAAGGGCTTCAGCGATCACATTAACGATCGCTTGATACACGACCTGGTCCTCAGCGGTCAGCAGGGTGAGCGGCCTAAGAGTCCCCGACTGCTTCGGTACCATGACCTTGGCAGCGTGGCTGGGGCTGTAGCGATGGCTTAGGCCATCCTTACGAATACGCCTGAGGAACGTGTCCGATGCGAGAGCAAAGGCATCGTAAGAGTCTTGGAAGAAGCTACGATAATGAACGTTCGGATTGGTCAAAAGCCATTGATAGGCGCGCCTTAGATTCCCGAGGTCAAAGACCTTGTTCAAACTGCTCACCGCATCCGCCCTCGAGATTGCTCATATCCGCTCCAAGCAGTCGCGCCCAGTCCGACTGACGCGCGAGTCCTGTCGCGCAGAGAGGTCTGGAATACACGAATTATCGTGACGGTGGCCCCCGCTTCTCAGCTTAAGAGCAAACCAAGAACAAAAACCATTTTCCTACACCCCGTTCCCGAGTCATAAACTGGTCGGTTGACCACGACTCGAGGAGATTCTCATGCAAAAACGAGGTGCTGCCCTTCGCGCCGCTCAGGATGATCCTGCGGCCTTTCGACCGGGCTCAGGATCGGCAGGCCCAGGCCCTTCGACGAGCTCGGAGCCGTCGGGAAGTGGCGCGGTGGCCGAACGCCCGCCCATCCCGGCCTTCACCCCCGTTCCCCGCCGCTACCGCCACGACGGCTGGACGCCCGAGCGGCAGAAGGCGTTTATCGAGGCGCTGGCGGATACGGGGTGCGTCGATCGGGCGGCGCGGATGGTGAATATCGCGCAGACCAATGCCTATGAGCTGCGCCGCGCGCCGGGCGCGGAGGAATTCCGGCGGGCGTGGGATGCGGCGCTCGATTTCGGGCTGTTGCGGCTCAAGGACGTCGCCTTCGAGCGGGCGATCGAGGGGCAGCTCGTGCCCGTCTTCGCCAGCGGCAAGCTGATGGGCTTCCGGCGCAAGCGCAACGACGCCCTCTTGATGTTCTGCCTGCGCCATTACGGGCAGGACGCCAACGGCAAGCGCGTCACGGTCAATTATTTCTCCTCCAAGGCGAAGGCGGGGGCCATCGGCGGTGGAGGGCAGGGGAATTCGGGCGCGGCTGCGCAGGCCGAGGCTTCGGCGACGACGGTGCGGACCGTGATCAGCGGCCCGCGGGCCGGCGGCGATCCGGGGCTGCGCCAGGATGAGGCGGCGGAGGTGCTGAACGGCTTCGAGGGGGTGCGGCTCGACGCGGAGGCTGAGGCGGCGATCGCGGCGGCGCTGGAGGCCTGCGCGGCTCGGGCGCGGGCGGCGGACGCAGCCTGTGACCAAGGCGGTGAGGCGGCAGCCGACGCGGCGGAGGACGATCCGAACGAGAGCTTCGTGCGCGTATCCCCGCAGGGCTCTCCCTATCGGGGCGAGCTGGTGCCGCCGGTGGGGCTGGAGGAATTCGTCCCCTTCATGCCCGGCGAGCCGCACTGGAGCCTGGCGGGCGCCGAGATGCCGGCCGCGTTGCTCGCGCTCGAGGCGCCGAAGCGCGGTACGGGGAGGACGGGGCTGGCGCGGCCGGTGCCGCCGCCACGTGACCATCGTCACGTGACATCGATCGGGTTCGGCCCGCGGCCGGGCGAGCCTGCTCCGTCGACAAGGCGCGCCTTGTAGATCGGGGCGGCCTTCGCCTCAGGCGCACCCCTCGATATACCGAATCGCCGCGCCGCCGACATGGATCGTCTCCACCCGCCGGTCGGGCCCCGTCTCGAAGCGGATGCCCCGGGCGTTGCGGCGGGGCCAGAAGGTCAGATATTCGGCCGGGCGGCCGTGATAAGCGTGGGTCTCGGCGCGCAGAGCGGGGCCGTAGGCGCGGCGGACCTGGGTGGCGGTGGCGCCCATGCCGAGGCCGAGCGCGGTCACCGCCTGGCTCGGCTCGGTCGCCGAGATCCGGCTCAGCCGGCCGTTCTCGAACATGAAGAAGAAGCCGCGATAGCCCTCCACCGCGGTCTTCTCGACGCAGGCCCCCTCATCCTCGATCGCGTCGCCCTCGAGCCGGATCGCGAGGACCTGCGAAACCTGGGCGGGGGTCATGCCGATCCGGGCCGGGCCGTAGCCGTCGGGCGTCAGCCGCCAGCCGGGCGACGGCGCCGGCGCCGCGGCGGGGGCCGCGAGCGCGAGGACCAGCAGCAATGTCTCAAGCATCGGCCATCTCCAGGATCAAAGCCCATTCCTCGTCGCGCACCGGCGAGACGGAGAGCCGCGATTGCCTGATCAGCTCCATCGCGGCGAGCTTCGGCTCGGCCTTGATCGCCTTGAGAGTGACGGGTTGGGCGAGCTTGCGCACCGGCGCGACCGGGACCTTGACCCAGGCGCCGTCCTCGCCGTCGGGCTTGCCCGCGCCCGCGATTTTCATGATGCCGACGACCGCGCGTTCCTCGCCGCTATGGTAGAAGAAGGCCTCGTCGCCGGGCTTCATCGCGCGCAGGTGCAGGCGAGCGGCGTTGTTGCGGACGCCGTCCCAGTCCGTCGCGCCGTCGCGGACGAGGTCGTCCCAGCTGTAGACGTGCGGCTCGGATTTCATCAGCCAACAGGCCATTGGATTCGCTCTCCTTCGTGCCCGCGACCTAGCCGCGCGCCCTTCGTTCCGCAACTCGTCCCGTCGACCGCCCGATTCACCGCCGCAATGCGGCATGGCTGTTGATTCGTTAACCCGGGCTGCGCAGGTGAGGGCGAGTGATTTGAACGAGCGGGTGCCGTCGGCGGGGGTTTTTGTCGATGGCCGGTGCAAGACGGAGCGGCCTCGGGCGCACCGCCAATATAGTCAAGATTACAATATGATGAGATTGTTCCGTGCCGCGGCCGTCGCCGCGACCGCTTTGCTTTTTGCGGCTCTGGCGAGCGCTCCGGCCGCCGCCGCCGACGCTTCCTTCGCCAATCACGGCATCGCCAATCCGCCCGTCGGCACGCTCGGCCTCAACGCCGCGACGCCGTCGGTCGCCGCCTTTTCCGATACGCTCGCGGGCCACATGACCGGCCTCGCCGGCGTCACCGCCCCGGAGCCGCGCTCGCTCGAGGCGCAGGTCGCGGTGCTGGCCGCGGTCGAGACGCGCTCGGCCGAAGAGGATTGCCTCGCCAACGCCGTCTATTTCGAGGCGCGCGGCGAATCGCTCGAGGGCCAGCTCGCGGTCGCCGAGGTGGTGATGAACCGGGCCGCCTCGGGCCGCTATCCGCCGACCCTGTGCGGGGTCGTCGTCCAGCGCTCGCAATTCTCCTTCGTCCATGGCGGCGTCATCCCCGCCGCCGACCGCAGCTCCGCCGCCTGGCGCCGCGCCGTCGCTGTCGCCCGGGTCGCCCAGGCCGGCACCAATCGGCTGCTGGCGACCGGCGTCTTGTGGTATCACGCCAATTACGTCTCCCCGGGCTGGGGCCGCCGCCTGTCGCGCACCAACCGCATCGGCGCCCACATCTTCTACCGCTGAGCAAGGTCCTCCCCACGCCTTCGTCGGCGCAGGGAGAAACCTATCGCCTCATGCTTCGGAACGTGATCGCGTAGCGCAGGGCCGCGACCGGCGGGATGCTGTGCTCCCACTCGGTGCGGGCGGGGCCGCCGAGTGCGTAGATCGAGCGCGGCTCCACGGTCAGCGTGAAGCGCTCCCATTTCGTGCCGGTCTTGCGCCGGAAGCGCAGCGGCGCCGGAGCGATCAGCGAAAGGCCGATCACCGCGTCGAACACCGGCCGGTCGCGGTGCCAGCCGAGGCCCGCGCCCTCGCCATAGCGGATCAGCAAAGCCTGCTCGAGCGCCCCGGGCGCGAGGCCGGCGAAGGCGGCGGCCCGCGCGCGGACCGGAAGCAGCCATTCCGGGATCGGCTCGGCCGCGGCGACGCCGCTGCCGTCGAAGCGATAGGACCAGCCGAACGACACCGTCTCGCGCTTGCCGAGGAAGCCCTGGAACTCGAACGGCTTGAAGGGGAGCGCGGCGATATGGCCCGCCAGCGCCGCTTCCTCCTCGGCCGACAGGAAGTCGGGCCGGTAGGCGAGGCCTTCGGGCAGGCCGGCCGCGTCGAGGAAGCTCAATTGCGCCATCGCCTCCCCAACGCACGGGGATGGGGACAGTTACTTTCGGCGCGGCGAACTCGAACGGGACAGTCACTTTCGGCACGGCGGTCTCGAAGGGGACAGTCACTTTCAGCGCCGCAGTTCTCAGTGTCGGGCTGCCGCGCGTGAAAGTGACTGTCCCTCCCGCCGCGTGAAAGTGACTGTCCCCTCCGCCGGCGCGTGAAAGTAACTATCCCCGTGACGCGTCCTCCGATCGCGCGCGGGGGAACCTGCTGCGGTGCAGCATCGTTGTCCTCAGAACCCCGGAGTATGTAACATGCGTATCGCCCAGATCGCGCCGCTCGCCGAAGCGGTGCCCCCCAGATTCTATGGCGGGACCGAGCGGGTCATCTGGTGGCTGACCGAGGCTCTGGTCGATCTCGGCCATGACGTGACGCTCTACGCCAGCGGCGATTCGAAGACCTCGGCGCGGCTCGTGCCTGGCGCCGGAACCGGCTTGAGGCTCGCCGGGATCAACGATCATACGGCGAGCCTGCTCGCCATGCTCGATCGCGTGCTGAGCGAGGCGGACCGCTACGATATCCTCCACTTCCACATCGATTTCCTCCACTTCCCGACCTTTCGCCACCTCGCCGGCAAGAGCCTGACGACCTTGCACGGGCGCCAGGACCTGCCCGATTTCCAGCCCGCCTTCCGCACCTTCCGCGAAATGCCTCTGGTCTCGATCTCCGACGACCAGCGCCGGCCGCTCCCCGATGCGCTTTTCGCCGGCACGGTCCATCACGGCCTGCCCCGGACCCTGATCCCCTTCGATCCGGCCGGCGGCGACACTCTCGCCTTCATCGGCCGCATCTCGCCGGAAAAACGCCCCGACCGCGCGATCGAGATCGCCAAGAAAGCGGGCATGAAGCTGAAGATCGCGGCCAAGGTCGACCATGCCGACCGCGCCTATTTCGCGGACGTGATCGCGCCTTTGCTCGACGATCCCGCGATCGAGTTCGTCGGCGAGATCGGCGATGCCGACAAGCCCGCTTTCCTCGGCGGCGCGCGCGCCTTGCTCTTCCCGATCGACTGGCCCGAGCCGTTCGGCCTGGTCATGATCGAGGCGATGGCGGCGGGGACGCCGGTCATCGCCTGGCCGTGCGGTTCGACGGCGGAGGTGATCGAGCATGGCCGGAGCGGCTTCCTGGTCGAGAGCATCGACGAGGCGGTGGCGGCAGTGGATGCGTCCGCGCGCCTGCCGCGCGCCGGCGTCCGCGCCGCCTTCGAGGAACGCTTCACCGCCGATCGCATGGCCAGGGACTATGTCGGGCTGTACGAGGCCCTGATCGGGGCGAATAAGCCCGCCATGTTCGGAAAGCTCAGCCTCGCCGGATGAACGAAATAGCAAAGCCCGCCGACTGGACCGCGCAGGAGCCCGCGCCGGCGCCGGAAAGCTATCATATCGAGGCGACCAAGTCGCTCGTCGACCGGACCCTGAGGACGCTGAAGCATGACGATCTGTTCGGCGTGTTCGACAAGCAGGGCGATTGCCACGGCGAAGGCGGGCCCGACGGCCTCTATTATCAGGACACCCGTTTCCTCTCCGGGCTGAGCCTCAGGATCGGCGGCCTCGCCCCGCTGCTGCTCGGCTCGGTGGTGCTCGACGACAATGGCGCGATGGTCGTCGATCTCGCCAATGCCGATTTCCACGACGATGAGGGCAAGGTCTGGCTGCAGCGCGATTCGATCCATGCCGCCCGCGTCAAATTCCTGTGCGGCACCGTCTGCTACGAGCGGATCAGGGTGCGCGGCTTCGGGCCGGTGGGGCGCAGGATCCCGCTCGACCTCGCCTTCGCCGCCGATTTCGCCGATTTGTTCGAGGTGCGCGGCGAGCGGCGGGCGCGGCGCGGGACGCTCGGCGTCGAGCGGCTCGACGGCCGCAGCGTGCGCTTCTCCTATCGCGGCCTCGACGATGTCCAGCGCACGACGACCCTCCATTTCGATCCGGCGCCCGATACGCTCAGCGACCGACACGCGCGCTGGGAGATGGACCTCGACGCAGCTGGGCGGGTGAGCGTCGTGGTCAAGATGGTCTGCACCCTGACCGAGCCCGGCGGCGAGCCCGCGGACGAGCCGCCGCACATGCTGAGCGCCTATCGCAAGGTCCGCCGCGCTAGCGGCGCGCGGATGAAGACGAGGGCGAGCGTCACCAGCGCCAATGAATTGTTCAACACGGTGGTCGACCGGGCCGCGTCCGACATCGACATGCTGCTTACCGACACGCCGTGGGGCCTTTATCCTTATGCCGGCATCCCCTGGTATTCGACGATCTTCGGCCGCGACGGCATCATCACCGCGATGGAATTGCTGTGGGCGGCGCCGGAGATCGCCAAGGGCGTGCTGACCACCTTGGCGGCGACCCAGGCGACCGAGACCGACGAGGCGGCGGACGCGCAGCCCGGCAAGATCCTCCACGAGACGCGCGGCGGCGAGATGGCGCGTTTGGGCGAGGTGCCCTTCCGGCTCTATTACGGCTCGGTCGACGCGACGCCGCTCTTCGTGATGCTCGCCGGCCAATATCTGAAGCGCTCGGGCGATATCGAGACGATCCGGGCGATCTGGCCCAATATCAAGGCGGCGCTCGCCTGGATCGACGGCGCCGGCGATCCCGACGGCGACGGCTTCGTCGAATATGCGCGGATGACCGAGAAGGGGCTCGCCAACCAGGGCTGGAAGGACAGCTTCGATTCGATCTTCCACGCCGACGGTCGCGCCGCCGAGGGGCCGATCGCCTTGTGCGAGGTCCAGGCCTATGTGTTCGCAGCCAGGCGCGCGGCGGCCGAGATGGCGCGGGCGCTGGGCGAGGAGGGCGAGGGTCACGAGCGCCAAGCCGAGGCGCTGCGCCAGCGCTTCGAGGATCTGTTCTGGCTCGACGATCTCGGCTGCTACGCGCTGGCGCTCGACGGCCACAAGCAGCCCTGCCGCGTCCTTTCCTCCAATGCCGGCCATGCCCTGTTCGCGGGCATCGCCAGCCCGGAGCGGGCGGCGCGGCTGGCGCGATTGCTCACCGGCAAGAGCTTCTTCTCGGGCTGGGGCGTGCGCACGATCGCGGCGGG
Organism: Allosphingosinicella sp.; assembly: GCA_035543935.1. Lineage (GTDB taxonomy): Bacteria > Pseudomonadota > Alphaproteobacteria > Sphingomonadales > Sphingomonadaceae > Allosphingosinicella. The sequence continues at coordinate 77,217 of DATKIV010000042.1, read as the reverse complement.
GCAGGCGCGCTACAATCCGATGTCCTACCATAATGGCTCGGTCTGGCCGCACGACAATGCGCTGATCGCGATGGGCCTGGCCCGCTACGGCCACAAGGCGGCGGTGCTGACGATCTTCCAGGGGCTCGCCGAGGCGGCGGTCTATGACGAGTTCCGGCGGCTGCCCGAATTGTTCTGCGGCTTCTCGCGCCGCAGGAAGCGCGGGCCGACCTCCTATCCGGTCGCCTGCTCGCCCCAGGCCTGGGCGGCCGCCGCGCCCTTCGCTCTGGTCGCGGCCGCGACCGGGCTCGATCTCGATCATGCCAGCGGCGGCGTCCGCCTCGTCCACCCCGGTCTGCCCGCCTTCCTCGACGACCTCACCCTGCGCGACGTCCGCCTCGCCGGCGCCCGGCTCGATTTGCGCCTGTCGCGCTCCGGCGACGACGTCACCACCGCGATCACTCGCCGCGAGGGCACGGCCGGGCTGACGATCGTGAAGTGAATGGGGACAGTTACTTTCGGCACGGCGAATTCGAATGGGGACAGTCACTTTCAGCACTGCGGTTCTCAGTTTCGGGCTGCCGCGCGTGAAAGTGACTGTCCCCTCCCGGCGCGTGAAAGTAACTGTCCCCCTTGACGCAAGCCCGGCTTGTCTGGATGCTAAGAGCGCGATGACCGACAACGCCACCCTGTCCCGCTCCCCGCGCGCCGTTCCGGCGCCGGCGTCGCATGCCTGGCATTGGTGGACCCATAAGACCGACGCGGCGCGCCTGCATCGATGGTGAGGATTCTTTCGATCCCAGCCTGAAGAACGCCAAGGCCCGCCGCTCCCGGCGGGCTTTTTCTTTGTCCATCGATCGCAGGAATTCATCATGTACATGACCAATCTGGCCGCCGCCGAGGCGTCCCTTCCCATCGCTGACGCGGCCGAAGACGCGCTGGCCCGGCTCTATGCGGGCAATGATCTCTCGCAGGACGAGACGCGGAGCCTGTTCGAGGCTCTGGTCGAAGGACGGCTCGACGATCCGTCGATCGCCGCCTTGCTGGTCGCGCTCAAGATCAAGGGCGAGACGACCGACGAGCTGATCGGCGGCGCCCGCGCCCTGCGCGCCGCCGACAGGGACTTCGAGCGGCCTGCTTATCTCTTCGCCGACAGCTGCGGCACCGGCGGCGACGGATCGGGGACGATCAACCTGTCGACCACGGTCGCCTTCGTCGCGGCGGCGGCGGGGCTGCCGGTCGCCAAGCACGGCAATCGCTCGGTGACCTCCCGCTGCGGATCGGCCGACGTGCTCGAGGCGCTGGGCGTGAAGCTCGACGTGCCCGCCGCAACCTCGCGGCGCGCGCTCGACGAGATCGGGATCTGCTTCCTGTTCGCGCCGGCCTACCATCCTGGACTTAAACATGCCGGGCCGGTGCGCCGGGCGCTCAAGATACGCACGATCATGAACATCCTCGGCCCCTGCGTGAACCCGGCCGAACCGCCGGTGCAGTTGCTCGGCGTCGCCGAGGCGCGGCTGCTGGAGCCGGTGGCGGCGACGCTAAAGGCGCTCGGCGTCGAGCGGGCGATGGTCGTCCATGGCGGCGGCCTCGACGAGATCGCGCTGCACGACGAGACCCAGGCGATCCGGCTCGACGACGGTCGCTTCGAGCGGCTGACCATCCGGCCCGAGGATGTCGGCTTCGAACGGGCGCCGCTGGCGACGCTGCAGGGCGGCGGGCCGGAGGAGAATGGCGAGCGGCTGAAGGCGTTGCTGATGGGTTGCGGCACCAGCGCCGAGCGGCGCGCGGTGGCGCTCAACGCCGGCGCTTTGCTGCTGACCGCGGGCAAGGCGGAGAGCCTCAGGCAGGGCGTGGAGCGGGCCCTGGAGGCGCTCGCCTCGGGCCGGCCGCTGCGCTGCCTCAAAGCGCTGGTCGAGATCAGCAATGGCTGATCCCGGCGGCATTCTCGGCGCGATCGTCACGCGCAAGCGGATCGACGTCGCGGCGCGGCTCGGCGGCGCCGACCCGATGGCCGGGGCCGAGCCGACCCGGCTCAGCCTGGCCGCGGCGCTGGCCCGGCCCGGCGCGCGCTTCGTCATGGAGGTGAAGAAGGCCTCGCCCTCGGCCGGCGCGATCCGGCCGGGCGCCGATCCGGCGGCGCAGGCGGCGGCCTATGCCGGCGTCGCCGACGCGATCAGCGTGCTCACCGACGGGCCCTTTTTCGGCGGCTCGCTCGATGATCTGGCGGCGGTCCGGTCCGTCTATGGCGGGCCGATCCTCGCCAAGGACTTCATCGTCGATCCGCGCCAGGTCGCCGAGGCGCGGCGCCACGGCGCCGACGCGGTGCTGGCGATGCTCTCGGTGCTCGGCGACGATGAGGCGCGGGCGGTGATGGCGGCGGCCGGGCGGCTCGGCATGGATGTGCTCGTCGAGGCGCATGACGAAGCCGAGACGCGGCGCGCGTTGGCGCTCGGCGCGCGGATCGTCGGCCTCAATAACCGGGATTTGCGGACGCTGGAGGTCGACCTCGGCGTCACCGAGCGGCTCGCGCCTCTGGTGCCGCGCGACCGGCTGGTCGTCGCCGAATCGGGCCTGTCCGGTCGCGCCGACGTGGAGCGGCTGGCGCCCTTTGCCGATGCTTTCCTCGTTGGCACCGCCCTGATGCGCGCCGAGCATCCGGTCAGGGCGGCGCGGGCGCTCGCTTTCGGCCGGGTCAAGGTCTGCGGCGTCGCCAGCGCCGGGGACGCTGCAGCCGCCGTTTCGGCCGGCGCGGGCTTCCTCGGGCTGATCCTGGTTGCCGGCACGCCACGGGGGGTGACGCGCGCCGAGGCCGCGCCGATCGCAGAGGCGGCGGGCGGCGCCGGCCTGATCGGCGTGTTCCGCGACGAGAAGGTGATGGCGGTCGCGCTGGCGGTGCGCGAGCTCGGGCTCGACGCGGTCCAGCTCCATGGCGAGGAGGATGCGCTCTACATTCGCGCCCTGCGCGGCCTGCTCCCCGAAGCGACCGAGATCTGGGCGGCCGGCGCGGTCGGGCGCGACGTGCCCGAGCCGAGGCTCGGCGCCGACCGGACCTTGTTCGACACGCGGGTGGGCAGCCGCTCGGGCGGCACCGGATGCGTCTTCGAGTGGGGACGGGTGCGGGGCCGTCCCGAGCTCGACACCGCCCTGCTCGCCGGCGGGCTCGACCCCGGCAATGCACGCGCGGCCTCCCGGGTCGGGGCATGGGCGCTCGACGTCTGCTCGGGGCTCGAGGCGGCGCCGGGACGCAAGGACGAGGGGAAGATGCGCGCCTTCTTCGAAGCGCTGCGGCCGGAGGCGCGGACGTGAGGATGTCCGGCCGGTTCGGCGCTTATGGCGGCGCTTTCGTGCCCGAAATCCTGGTGCCGGCGCTGGAGCAGCTCGAAGCCGCGTTCCTCGAGGCGCAGGGCGATGCGGCGTTCCAGGCGGAGCTTGCCGATCTGCTGATCAAATATGCCGGCCGGCCGACGCCGCTCACCCGCTGCCGGAACCTTTGCGCCGGCAAGGCGCGCCTCTACCTCAAGCGCGAGGACCTGCTCCACGGCGGCGCCCACAAGACCAACCAGGTGCTCGGCCAGGCTTTGCTCGCCAGGCGCATGGGCAAGACCCGGCTGATCGCCGAGACCGGCGCCGGCCAGCACGGCGTCGCGACCGCGCTCGCCGGCGCCTTGTTCGGCTTCGAGACGCGCATCTACATGGGCGCGCGCGATGTGGCGCGGCAGCAGCTCAACGTCTTCCGGATGCGGCTGATGGGCGCCGAGGTGATCCCGGTCACCTCGGGCGGGCAGGGCCTCAAGGACGCGATCAACGAAGCGCTGCGCGACTGGACCGCCAGCTTCGCCGACACCCATTATCTGCTCGGCACCGTCGCCGGGCCGCACCCCTTCCCGACTATCGTTCGCGACTATCAGCGCGTGGTCGGCCGCGAGGCGCGCGCGCAGATCCTGGCCGAGGAGGGCAGGCTGCCCGACGCCGCCATCGCCTGCGTGGGCGGCGGCTCCAACGCCATCGGCCTGTTCGCGGACTTCATCGGCGATGCGGCGGTACGGCTGATCGGCGTCGAGGCGGCGGGCAAGGGGCTCGACGGCGCCGAGCATGGCGCGACCCTGCTGCGCGGCCGGCCGGGCGTGCTGCACGGCGCCGAAACCTATGTGCTGCAGGACGAGGACGGGCAGATCGCCGAGAGCTGGTCGGTATCGGCCGGCCTGGATTATCCCGCCATCGGGCCGGAGCACGCCTTCCTCAAGGACAGCGGCCGCGCCGAATATGTCGGCGCGACCGACGATGAGGCGCTGGCGGCCTTCGCCCTGCTGGCGCGCAGCGAGGGCATCATCTGCGCCTTCGAATCGGCCCATGCTCTGGCCCATGCCCTGAAGCTCGCGGACGAGGCCGAGGTGCTGGTCGTCGGCCTGTCGGGGCGCGGCGACAAGGACATGGAGCAGGCGCGGCGGCTGCTGACGCTTCCCGAATGAGCCGCTACGACGCCATGTTCGCGAAAGGCGAGGGCGTATTCGGCGCGTTCGTCATGCTCGGCGATCCGGGGCTCGAAGAGAGCGGCGCCATCCTCGATGCGCTGGTCGCGGGCGGCGCCGACATGATCGAGGTCGGCATCCCCTTCTCCGATCCGATCGCCGATGGGCCGGTGATCCAGGCGGCGGCCGTGCGGGCGCTGGCGGCGGGGGCGACGCCCGCCGGCTGCTTCGCCGTTCTCGCCGCCTTCCGGGCGCGCCATCCGGACGTGCCGGTCGGCATCCTCACTTACGCCAATCTCGTGCTCGCCAGGGGGCGGGACGATTTCTACCGGTGCGCGGGGCAAGCGGGCGTGGACAGTGTGCTGGTCGCCGACGCTCCGCTGCTCGAAGCCGCGCCCTTCGCCGCCGCAGCGCGGGCGCACGGCATCGAGCCGGTGCTGATCGCGGCCGCCAACACGCCGCGCGACCGCCTCGCCGGCATTGCCCGGCTTGGCGGCGGCTACACCTATTGCGTGGCGCGCGCCGGCGTGACCGGGGCCGACGAGGCCGTGCGCTTCGACCATGAAGAGATGCTCGCCACCTTGCGCGAGGCCGGCGCGCCGCCCGCAATCTTCGGCTTTGGCATCTCCAGGCCCGCCCATGTCCGCGCGGCGCTCGATGCCGGGGCCGCCGGCGCGATCTGCGGCTCGGCGATCGTCGCCCGGATCGCCGCGGGCGCGCCGGTCGAGGCGTTCGTCGGGGAGATGAAGGCGGCGACGCTTTGCCGCGCCGCAACAATCCGCTAGACCGGACCGATGTCCACCTACACGATCGACACCGCGACGAGCCGGGCGACGCCGACCCCGGCGCCGGGCAAGCGCCTCACGGCGCCCGCCATCCTCGCCCGCAAGGGCAAGGAGCCGATCGTCGCGCTCACCGCCTACACGATGCGGATGGCGCAATTGCTCGATCCTCATTGTGACCTTCTTCTCGTCGGCGACAGCCTCGGCCAGGTCATTTACGGCCTGCCCTCGACCATCCCGGTCAGCCTCGAAATGATGTGCGCGCACGGCGCCGCGGTGGTGCGTGGCTCATGGCATGCCCTGGTCGCCGTCGACATGCCGTTCGGCTCCTATGAGGAAAGCCCCGAACAGGCGTTCCGCAACGCGGCGCGGGTGCTGAAGGAGACCGGCGCGGCGGCGGTCAAGCTCGAGGGCGGCGAGGCGATGGCCGAGACGGTCGCCTTCCTCGCAGCGCGCGGCATCCCGGTGATCGGCCATGTCGGGCTGACCCCGCAGGCGGTGAACGCGCTTGGCGGCTATCGCGCCCGCGGCCGCGACGACGCCGAGGCGAAGAAGGTGGTCGCCGACGCCAAAGCGGTCGCCGAGGCGGGCTGCTTCGCGCTCGTCATCGAAGGGGTGATGGAGGAGATCGCGGCCGAAGCGACGAAGGCGGTTTCCTGCCCGACGATCGGCATCGGCGCCTCGGCCTCGTGCGACGGCCAGATCCTCGTCACCGAGGACATGATGGGGATGTTCGAGCGCACGCCGCGCTTCGTCAAGCGCTTCGGCGATCTCGCCTCGGAGATCAGCGCCGCCGCGGCGACCTATGCCGAGGACGTCAAGAGCCGCGCCTTTCCGACCGAAGAGCAGATCTATCGGGGCAAGAAGTAGCCTTCCGTTTCTCGCGGCGCGTGGGTAAGGAGCGCTTGGGGCGCGCGCCTGCCGGCTATTTGGCGGGGCGAAGAAGGTGTAGCTGGAGGGCGGCCCAAGCCATGCGCAGGCTCCCCGAATGGAGAATATAAGTTGGCGCTCAAGCCGAACGACGGTGAGACATTCCTGAAAGAAGTCGACGACGAGCTTCGCAAGGAGCGGGTCAACAGCTTCGTCGCGCGCTACGGCTGGTGGATCCTGGGCACGGTGCTGGCCCTGCTCGCCGCCATCGGCGGCTGGATCTGGTGGACCGGCAGGCAGGAGGGCGCGCGCGAGGCCGCGGGCGAATCCCTGATCGAGGCGCTCGGCGACCTCGAGGGCAACCGCAGCGCCGCCGCCGCGCCCAAGATCGCGGCGCTCGCCCAGAACGAATCCGAAGGCTATCGCGCCGCCGCCATGTTCACCCGCGCCAACAGCGAAACCCAGGCCGGCAACCTGACCGCCGCAATCGCCACCTTGCGCAGCATCGCCGACGATCAGTCGCTCGACGAAACCTATCGCCAGGCCGCCCAGATCCGCCGCACCGCGCTCGAGTTCGACCGGCTCGCGCCGCAGGAGGTGATCCGCCGGCTCGAGCCGCTGGCCGGCGCCGGCAGCGCCTGGGTCGGTGCCGCGGGCGAGATGGTCGGGGTCGCTCATTTGAAGATGAACCGCCCCGATCTCGCCGGCCCGATCTTCGTGCGCATCGCGCGCCAGGACGGCGTGCCCGAGCCGATCAAAGCGCGCGCCGCTCATATGGCGGCCTCGCTCGGCTTCGACATCAACGCCGATCCGGCCGCGCGCAATGCGGCCCCGGCCCGTCCGGCGCCGCCCCCGGCGCCGCCCGCACCCGCTCCCGCAACGAGGGAAAAAGCCCGATGAAGCCTATTGTACTCGCCCTGGCCGCCGCCAGCCTGCTTTCCGGATGCGGCATCTTCGGCCGCGGCGACCGGCCGAACACTCCGACCGTTGGCAACCGCATCCGCGTGCTCGGGACGGAAAACCAGATCGAGGCCGATCCGCTGCTCGCCGCGATCCCGGTCACCGTGCCGGCGCCGGTCACCAATGCGGATTGGGCGCAGCCGGGCGGCAACCTCTCCAAGACCATGTATCATGTCGCGCTGGGCGAGACGCCGCGCCAGGCGTGGAGCGTCTCGATCGGCAACGGCAACAGCTTCCGCACCCGCCTGGTCGCCGAGCCGGTCGCCGCCGACGGCCGCGTCTACACGATCGACACGCTCGCCCGGGTGCGCGCGTTCAACATCGAGACCGGCGCCCAAATCTGGACGCGCCAAGTCCGCAGCGAGGCGAGCCCGACAGAAACCCTGTTCGGGGGCGGCGTCACCTATGACAATGGCCGCATCTATGTCACCAACGGCGCCGGCGACGCCGCCGCGCTCGACGCCGCGACCGGCAACCAATTGTGGATCACCAAGCCGGGCGGCCCGCTGCGCGGCGCCCCGACCGTCGCCAACGACACCGTCTACATGCTGAGCGGCGACAGCCAGCTCTATGCGCTCAACGCCGAGAATGGCGAATTGCGCTGGCAGGGCGCGGGCTCGTTCGAGCTCGCCGGCGTGTTCGGCAGCGCCGCGCCCGCCTTCGCCCAATCGACGCTCGTCGTCGGCTATTCGTCGGGCGAACTGACCGCCTATCGCTACGAGAACGGCAACGTCGTGTGGCAAGACGCGCTGGCGCGGACCGGCATTTCGACCTCGGTCGGCCAGCTTTCCGACATCGACGCCGATCCGGTGATCGACAATGGCCGCGTCTTCGCGATCGGCCAGGGCGGGCGCATGGTCGCGATCGAGCTGATCACCGGCCAGCGCGCCTGGGAGATCAATATCGGCGGCCTGTCGACGCCCTGGGTGGCGGGCGACTGGGTCTTCGTCGTCACCGACAAGGCGCAATTGCTGGCGGTGGCGCGCTCGTCGGGGCGGATCCGCTGGATCTCGCAGCTGCCGGGCTTCCGGCGCCCGCCGCGGACACGCAATCCAAGCAGCTCCGACATGGCGGCGGGCCGCACCAGCACGGTTCGCCCCGGCGAGGGGCCGCTCTACTGGCGCGGGCCGGTGCTCGCCGGCAATCGGCTGGTGCTCACCGGCTCGAACGGCAACATCGTCTTCGCCTCGCCGATCGACGGGACGGTGCAGACCACCATCGAGCACCGCACGGCGATCTCGCTGCCGCCGATCGTCTCGAACAACACTTTGATCGTGCTCGACGACGAGGGCCGGTTGACCGCCTGGAGGTAAACCGGCAGGGCAGCCCCTCTCATGCCCAAGCTGCCCACCGTCGCCATTGTCGGCCGTCCCAATGTCGGCAAGTCCACCTTGTTCAACCGGCTGGTCGGGCGCAAGCTCGCGCTCGTCGACGACCGGCCGGGCGTGACCCGCGACCGGCGCGAGGGCGAGGCGCATCTGCTCGGGATGGATTTCCGGGTGATCGACACCGCCGGCTATGAGGACGAGGATCCGATGAGCCTGCCGGGGCGGATGCGGGCGCAGACCGGCGCGGCGGTGAAGGATGCCGACGTCGCCTTGTTCATGATCGACGCCCGCGTCGGCGTGACCCCGCAGGACGAGGAGATCGCGCGCTGGCTGCGCTCGGAAGCGACGCCGGTCATCCTCGCCGCCAACAAGGCCGAGGGCAGATCCGGCGAAACCGGAATCCTCGAAGCCTGGTCGCTCGGTCTCGGTGAGGCGATCGCGATGAGCGCCGAGCATGGCGAGGGCGTCGTCGACCTGTTCGAGCATCTGCGCCCTCATATCGAGCGCGACGAGCCCGAAGAGGCGGAGGATGCGGAGGCCGATCCGACGCTCAAGCTTGCCATTGTCGGGCGGCCCAATGCCGGCAAATCGACCCTGATCAACCGCATTCTCAGCGAGGAACGGCTGATCACCGGGCCCGAGGCGGGGATCACCCGCGATTCGATCGCCATCGACTGGGAATGGCGGGCGCCGGACGGCCAGATCCGCCCGGTCCGCCTGATCGACACCGCCGGCATGCGCAAGAAGGCCAAGGTCGACGACAAGCTCGAGAAATTGTCGGTCGCCGACGCCCGCCGCGCGATCGATTTCGCCGAGGTCGTCGTGCTGCTCCTCGACGGCACGCGCGGGCTCGAGGTCCAGGACCTCAAGATCGCGGACAATGTCCTGCAGGAGGGCAGGGCGCTGCTCGTCGCGATCAACAAATGGGACGTGGCCGAGGGGCCGAGCGCCCTCTTCAACGGCATCAAGGCGGCGCTCGACGAGGGACTGAGCCAGGCGCGCGGCGTGCCCCTGCTCACCGTCTCGGGCAAGACCGGCAAGGGCATCGACCCATTGCTCGCCGCCGCCTTCGAGGTGCGCGAGATCTGGTCGAAGCGGGTGACGACCGGCCAGCTCAACCGCTGGTTCGAGGACGCCGTCGAGAAGAACCCGCCGCCGGCGCCGGGCGGCAAGAGGATCAAGCTCAGGTACATCACCCAGGTCAACACGCGGCCGCCGAGCTTCGTCCTGTTCGGAACCCGGGTCGATCAATTGCCGGACAGCTATTTGCGCTATCTGGTCAACGGCATCCGCCGCGAGCTCGGCTTCGGCGCGGTGCCGGTGCGGCTCCAGGCCCGCGCCTCGAAAAACCCCTATCAGAGCGGCTGAAAGGGGACAGTTGCGAGCAACTGTCCCCTGCGGCCTACAGCGGATTCCGGGCCGGCGCGTCAACGCCCTGTTTACGGCTCGGGCGTAAAGGGGTTGCGCTGCCTTACAGGGGAACAGGCCGTGGACGAACTGGTCGACTGGACCAAATTTGCGCAGATGCGCACCGAATTGGGGGCGAGCTTCGTGCGCATTCTCGGCTATTTCCGCGAGGATGGCGAGAAAGCGGTCGCCCGGATCGAGGATGCGATGCGGCGCGGCGACGCCGCCGGCTTCGTCCTTCCCGCCCATACGCTCAAGGCCGAGGCGCGCCAGTTCGGCGCCGAGCCTCTGGCGGCGCTCGCCGAGGAGATCGAGAACATCGCCCGCCGCGCGGTCGAGGCGGGTTTCTTCCCCGACAACGTGCTGCCGCAGGTGGCGCGGCTGCGGCCGACCTACGCCAACACGCTCGACCTGCTCGAGGCGGAAACCAACCCCCGTGTCGTCCGTCGCCAGGCTTTCGGCAAGGGACCGAGCAACCAGGAATTCGGGCGGCTCTAGCCGGCCCTTCCCCAATCGCGTCCCGGGCGGCATAGTCTGCCGGCCGGAGGATATGAGATGCGCGCGATTTCGAGCTTGTTGCTGCTCCTGCTGGCGGTGCCGGCCGCGGCTCCGGCCCAGCCCGATCCGGGCAATCCGGAAGCGGCCTTCGCCGACCTCCGGGCGATGGTCGGCCAGATGCGGGCCCATTATTACACACCCGGCGAGCATGTGCCGGGCTGGGACCAGGGCGGCGCCGATCCGAATGCGGACCTGCGCGCGGCCGGCGCCGACAGCCATTATTTCACCATCGCCGGCGGCAATGGCCGAAGCGTCGGCATCCTGTCGTCGCGCCCGCTCTCGGCCTTCGCGCCGGCCGCCTGGCGCGTCGTCGACACCTACGGCTCGTCGGCGACGCGGCTCGACAATCCCGAGATCGGCTTCGAGATGCTCTCGCACCGCTATGCCGTCGGCCTCAGGGCGAACGGCCGCCGCGCCCGCGACGCCGACTGCACCGATCCGATCGCCAACGCCACGCTCTACGAGATACCGGGCGCGCCGGCGCATGCGGGCGACGACATGATCCCGATCCTGTTCCGGGTCGTGCTGCTTGCCGCCGAGGGCCAGGTGATATGCAGCCGCTGGGAGGGCGATGCCCGGACCGGCTGGCGCTCCAGCTCCTTCACGCCCGACGGGCACCGGCTGCCGGGGCTCGACGAGGACGTCGAGACGTTCAGGATCGTCCCGGCCGCGCCGATCGACCGGCTCCTCGCCTTCGTCCCCGTGACCCAGGGCTAGGTCAGCTGCCCTTGCGCATCGGCTCGATCCGGTGGCGCGCGAGCGAGCGCCACAGCCATTCGAACGGGCCGTAGCGGAAGCGATCGAGCCAGGGCTTCGACCAGAGCAGCATCAGCGCCCACATGGCGAGGACCGGAAGCCACAGCTGAACCCTGCTCATCGTGCCGAAGAGGCCGAAGCCATAACCGTAGAACAATGTCGTCATCAGGATCGACGTGCCGAGATAATTGGTGAAGGCGGCCCGTCCCGCGGCGGCGATCCGGTCGACGAGCGCGCCGCCCTTGCGGGTCAGGATCACGATCAAAGCGGCGATGGCGAGGATCATGAACGGCCGGAAGGGGGTGGTCGCGCCCATCACGATCGCGAAGATCATCTCCACCGAGAAATTGCTGCCGACGAGGAGCCAGGCAAGCACGGCATAAGCGGGCACGCCGATGCCGAAGCCGATCAGGGCGACCTTCCGGTAGCGCGCCAGCGGCCATTCGCCGCGGAAGAAGCCCGATTTCAGCGCGGCCATGCCGAGCAGCATATAGCCCAAAGTCTCCCACCCGAAGAACAGGACGCCGGTGAACGGCGCCCGCCAATCCTCGACCAGCCGCTGGTGGACGAGCCCGGAATAGGGGCCCTGGAAATGGGCGAGCTTGGCGGCGAGGTCCGGCCCCGTCAGGGTGGTGAACCCCTCCTGCATCGAGCGCCACCCTTCGACGATGTCGGGCGCCGCGCCGGGCTGGGCGGCGGCGTGGCTGAGATAGAGCGCGCCGGCGCCGAGCGCGCCGAACAGGAGGCATTGGATGACGACGAAGACGATTCCCCAGGTGACCAGGCCGCGCACCGAGAGGTTGCGGAACAGGAAGAGGACGAGGCCGACCAGCGCGTAGGCGGCGAGGATGTCGCCAAACCAGATGAAGTAGAAATGGAGGAGGCCGAAGACGAGCAGCCAGAACATCCGGGCATAATGCACCCTCGCGGGCGAGAGGCCCGACGCCTTCGCCCGCTCGATCACCAGCAGCGTCGAGGCGCCGAACAGGAAGGAGAACAGGCCGCGCATCTTGCCGTCGATGAAAATGAAGCTGACCAGCCAGGAGCCGAGATCGGCGCCGCTCTCCAGGCCGAAAGCGGTCGGGTTCATATAGGCCTGGAAGGGCATGGCGAAGGCGACGATGTTCATCGCCAAGATGCCCATGACGGCGACGCCGCGGACGATGTCGAGCGTGGCGATGCGCTCGGCGGGCGGCGCATAGGCCTCGGCGGGCTCGGCTTCGGTGGCGTCAGCGGCGGCGATATCGGTCATCGGGCTCCCCCTCCCGGATCCATCGAGCGAGGATAGAGGATCGCGGCGGGCGCACAAGACCGGTCCGGTCTCATTCTCCCCCCGCATCATCGTCGCCATCGAGGCCGAAGAACCGCCTTCGCGCGTCATGCTCCTCGGCGAGCCGCTCGGCGCGCCGCGCCGCTTCCGCCTCCTCGCCGGCGCCGATCGCCGCGAGTTCCCCTTGCGTGAGCGCGCGCCGGTAATCGTCTTCGCCCGCCTCTCCCTCTTCATAGCCGTCGAAGCCTCGCGGGGGCGGGAAGTCGGTCATCCACGCGCCGTCATCCCCCTCCCAGACGCCGCAGCCGGCGAAATCGTCCCCCCGCATCGGCTCGGGGCCCGCCGGAGCGGGATGGTAGCGCAGGTAAAGATGACGAAGATGACACATGCCATCTGAACCGTCCTGCCCGGGATCGCGGGCCGATTCGGGCCAGTCGCGCGCCGGCATCATGTCGAGCAGGCCGCTGAAGGCGGCGCGGGCCCATTCGTCGTCGGTCCAGCTCTCCATCCGCCCGCTGTCGAGCGCGTCGAGGTCGATCTCGGCCGGAAGGCCGACGCCATAGTCGCGATAGGCGCAGAGGCGGGCGAGCAGGGCCCGCTCGGTGTCCGGGGCAGGGATTTCGCCATGGAGCGACGGCGGCTCCTCGGCCTGGCGCGGATCGCCTTCGCTCGTCGGCGTCGGGAAGCGCGCCGCCACGAACGTCTCGGCGCCGGCCACGCCCTCGGGCAGGAGATCGAGGAAGCGGTCGAACTCCTGGGCGACGGCGCGGATGACGGGCGCATTCTCGCCCAACCCCTCGGCCAGCCGGTCGAGCCGGGTGAGGACGGACATGGTCAGGCGGTTGTCGTAACGGTGGCGCTCGGCGACGAGCTCGCCGTTCTTGTAGACGCGGTCGATGACGCCGTGGCGCGCGCGCGATATGACGTCGTCGGCGACGGCGCCGCGCGCGATCAGGATCGCCGCGTCCCAGCCGAGCGCGAAGGCGCGGCCCGCGGCGCCGCGGCGGCGCGCATAAGCGGCGTTGCGGCTCATGCCGCAGGCGCGGCAGGCATCGGCGACGACACCGGTCTCGGCCAGCGTGGTGTGGAAGATGCGCTCCTTGACCGGGTCCCAGCCGTCGTGGCGGATCGCGGGATCGTCCGGCAAGGGCGGGTTCGCGTCGTGCGGGTTGTGCGGCCAGGCGTCGAGGAGCCTGGCGGAGGTGAGGCCGGGCGCGGCGCCGTCGCGGGTCAGGCTGAGGTCGAAATCCACCGGCATGTGCGGATGGCCGGGCTCGCGGCCGGCGTCGCGTATGCCCTGGGTCACGCCCCGCCAGTAAGCGGCCTGCTCGGCCTCGGTCGCGAAGACCGGGCCTTCGTCCTCGGCGGTGGGGTCGGAGGGAGAAGCGGGCCTTTCGACGTTGCTCAGGAGAGCCTCATCGGTCGCCGCCTCAGGGGCGAAGGGATCGTGATTCTGTTCCATCGACGAGGATAGGCCAGACGAAATCCTACATTTCAATGGAAATGCTTGCGGTTCTGCTCAACACTATCCGGACCGAGGCGGTGGGGAGAGAAATGTCGCGATGGCGGCCGACGACTACAAATACGACGTCTTCATATCCCACGCGCACGAAGACAAGCAGACGGTAGCCCGACCTCTTTCGGAATTGCTCGAGCGAGCGGGAATGGCTGTGTGGTATGATGAAACGACGCTCGCGGCGGGCATGTCCTTAAGCAGCGCGATCGACCAGGGTCTCGCGTCGAGCAGATTCGGAGTCGTGGTGCTCAGCAAGCATTTCTTTGAAAAGAACTGGCCGAAGCACGAGCTTGCCGGCCTTCGAGCACGGCAAATGAACGGTCAAAACGTAATCATCCCCATCTGGGCTGATGTGGAATTCGAAGATGTGCTCGCCTTCAGCCCGCCTTTGGCTGACATGCTCGCGCTCCGCTCACCGCCGGACACCATTGAGGCCCTGGCCGAGGAAATCGTCCGGATCGTCAATCCGGAATCGAACTCCCGGTGGCTGAGCAACGTCGCCGACGCAGTCGCCAACGGCATCGAAACAGCCCCCCATCTTGGCCCCGAGTTCGATTATTGGCCCGAGGGCGGGCTCAGGAACCTCTATCATCGTCTGCTGAATTTCGCCAGTCATCGGCAGTTCCAACGCTATTTCGGCGGCCCGATATGGCTCTCCGGCCCCCATGGCATGGACGGGCTCGACCTTCACAACCCCACAGAGTTCGGCCATTACAATCCCGACTTTGTCGAATGGCTGTTCCGGAATTTACGCTCTATTCTGGGCAAGCCGCTTTTCGTTAAGCTGAGCAAGGGTCTATTTACGTCCAGGTTCCAGGAGATAGGCCTCTTATATTACGCGTCATATGAATATCTGAGACGCAATCCGCACGTGTCGGACGCGCTCCGTCAAGCCCTCATTGTGCCGTCCGAGACGGGGCTGCCCGCAAATCACTATCGCGACCTGAGCTGGACCAAGGACGTGGACGACGGCAGCGCGGTCATGGAATTGATGAGGCGGCTCGACCGCCTGTTCGATTCCAACAGGGCGGCAGCGGCGGTTGCTTTCTGGACCAGGCGGATGGAGGACGGCACCGCGTCGATATTCGCCAAGATCGTCGTTCTGTTGTTGAAGACGTACGAAACGGCGACCTTCGCCAATTTCAACAGTGCTACGGATTGGGACCTGAAAGACTATGCCGGGCGAGAGATATTCGATTATCGGGATTTTAGCGAGCTGATGCAGAGGCTGCTGGGCGTTCTGGAGGAGCGCGAGGGCCACTCGCCTGCCGACGAGCAGGGAGCCTAGCCTAGCGTCTCCACGTCCGCGGCCTCGCGCTCGGCCGCTTTGCGCACTTCGGTCTCCGCGCGCATCTTTTCGGTGCGCAGCAGGCGGGCGGCCATGACGTCCCACGCGGCGGCGGCGCGCAGATGGCGGTCGCGGACATTGTCGAGGCCGGCGGCCTCGGCGTCGCGGCGGGCCTGGGCGGCGCGGTCGCAATAGAATTTCTGCGTGGCGGACATGGGCCGTCCTTCCTGGGCGGGGATTGGGGACACGTACTTTTTCGCGAAAAAGTACGTGTCCCCTTCGAAAGGTTACGCGTCCTGGAGCTTGACGGCGCTGGTCTTGCCGCGCTGGTCGGTCTCGAGCTCGTAGGAGACGCGCTGATCCTGGACCAGGCTGTTCATGCCGGCGCGCTCGACGGCGCTGATGTGAACGAAGGCGTCATTGCCGCCGTCCTCGGGCTGGATGAAGCCGAAGCCTTTTTGGGTGTTGAAGAATTTCACTTTGCCGATGGGCATGTCGTCTTCCTTTCGTGCGGACGGCCGAGATGGCGCGCCCGATATGCCGGGCAGCGGAGAGAAGGAAGAAGGTGCCGCAAAGCGCCGAAGACCGTCTTTGCGACCGAAGCAGTGCTGCAAGTGGGCGCGATCGGGGGAAATTGCAAGGATGGGGCGTGCGTGCGGCACCGCGAGCCATGCCCAGCGAGAAGAGAAAGTGAGATTCCAGCTTTTGCTGGAATGACGAGCCGGGGGGCCAAATACCGTCATTCCAGCGAAAGCTGGAATCTCACTTCGACTTTGCTAGCCTCGGCATATGCGCGGGGGCTGGACCTATATCATGACCAACCATGTCCGCGGCGCGATCTATGTCGGGGTCACCGCGAACCTGGCTGCTCGGGTCGCTCAGCATCGGGCCGGCAAGGGATCGGCGCATTGCCGGAAATACAATCTCACCCGGCTCGTCCTCGCCGAGCACCACGACGAGATCGACGATGCGATCCGGCGCGAGAAGCTGCTCAAGACCTGGACGCGGGCGTGGAAGATCGAGTTGATCGAGGCGGCCAATCCCACATGGCGCGATTTGTGGGAGGACATGGTGGATTGAAGGAAGGGAGATTCCAGCTTTCGCTGGAATGACGGGTCCCTCCTTACTCCGCCGCCGGCTTGCTCTGGAGCTGGATGTAATTCTCGAGGCCCATGCGCTCGATCATCTCGAACTGGGTTTCGAGGAAATCGATATGGTCCTCCTCGGCCGCCAATATGTCCCGGAAAAGGTCGCGGCTGACGAAGTCGCGGACCTGCTCGCAATGAGCGACCGCACCCCTTAGCTGGGCGACCGCCTCATGTTCGAGCTCGAGATCGGCGCCCAGGATCTCCTCGACGGTCTCGCCGATCCTGAGGCGGCCGAGCATCTGGAAATTGGGCAGGCCTTCGAGGAAGAGGATGCGCTCGCTGCAGCGGTCGGCATGCTTCATCTCGTCGATCGATTCGTGCCGCTCATGCGCGGCGAGCCGCTTCACGCCCCAATTGTCGAGCATCCGGTAATGGAGCCAATATTGGTTGATCGCGGTGAGCTCGTTCTTCAGCGTCTCGTTGAGCAGCTGGAGGACCTGTTCGTCGCCCTTCATCATGGGTCTCCTTTTCGCGCCCGCTTATAACGCATGACGACGCTAAAAGGCATCAGAAAATGGCGGAAAACTGGGGAAAATCAGCTGCGAACGGCATGCAGTCGCAAGTGGCAAAGCGCGCTTTCCAGACGCGAATGAGACGCAATGCGGGGGGCATTAGGCGCCATGGGGACGGGCAGTGGGACGGTCAGGGACAGTTACTTTGCCGACGCCGCAGCCGGATGGGGGACGGGGGCGCGTGAAAGTAACTGTCCCTAAGCGGCGCGCTCGGCGGCGATGATCTCGCGGGCGAAGGAGAAGCACTGTCCGCAGCGCGGCTTGGCGCCGCGCGCGCGATAGGCGCTGGTCGGACAAGCGGCACCCGCGCGCGCCGCCGCCCGCACGTCGCATTCCCGAATCGCGTTACAGACACAAACGATCATGGAGATCGGAATAAACGATAATGCGACTTGTTCGCAATAGGGATTGTGATCCCAAAGCCGGACCGTTCGTTTTGACGAACCATTTTTCGGCCCGCACAAAGGAGGGCATGACCGACTCCGACGTCCTGGCGGTGATCCGCTTCTATCCGCAAATCTATCTCGCCTGCCATGTCGAGCACCGCTCGCGCGCCGAATCGCCGACCGGGCTGACCGCGCGCGAGGCGGGCATCCTCGCCCATGTCGACGATCCGGAGGGGACCAGCCCGGCGCGGCTGGCGCGGCATCTCGGCGTCGCGCCCTCGACTTTGTCGGCGGCGCTGGCGCGGCTGGAGGGGCAGGCCATGCTGGCGCTCGATGCCGATCCCGCGGATGCGCGGCGGCGGCTGGTGCGGCTGACCGCGAAAGGGCGAGCGGCGCTGGCGGCGGGCTCGGTGCTCGATCCGGACCGGCTGGCGGCCGTGCTCGGGCGGATGACGACGGAGGAGCGGCGGCGGGCGGTCGAGGGGCTCGGCCTGCTCGCGGCGGCGGCGCGAGCGTGGCGGGAGGAGGCAGGCTGATGCTGTGGTGGCTGATCTGGATCGCGGCGGGCCTGGCGGGGCTGATCCTTCTGATCTGCCTAGTCGGCGCGCTGCTGCCGCGCGACCATGAAGCGGCGGCCGAGGCGGTGATGCCGGCGCCGCCCGCGCGCGTGGCGGCGATGGTCGGCGCGGTCGAGGCCTATCCCGAGTGGCGCGGCGGCGTGAAGCGGGTGGAAATGCTCGGCCGGGACGGGGAGGCGGTGCGCTTCATCGAGCATGGCAAAGACGGCATCCTCGCCTTCCGCCTGACGGAGGAGGCGTCCGGCACGCGGTTCAGATCCACGATCGACGATCCGAAGCTGCCCTTCGGCGGTTCCTGGATCATCGCGCTGGCGCCGGCCGGGGAGGGGACGCTGGTGCGGATCGAGGAGCACGGCTTCGTTCGCAATGTCCTGTTCCGCTTCGTCTCGGCCCTGATCCTCGGCCACGACAGGACGATGAAGGCCTGGCTCGCCGACATGGCGCGGGGGTTGGGGGGTTAGCGCCTGTTCGGATCGAATGGTCATTCCAGCGTAAGCTGGAATCTCACTTCTTCGACCGCTGCAAAGGAAGAGGGATTCCAGCTTTCGCTGGAATGACGGGTGGGGCGCTAACGCAGCTCCTTGCGGATCACCAGCTTTAGGCCCGACCAGATGGCGTCGACGGCGCAGACCTTGACGTCGACCAGGCCGGTCGGGAGGGCGACGTCGCGGATCACGTCCTCGGTGATGTCGGTCGGCACTTTCGAGGCCTTTTTCGGCCAGGATATCCAGAGCTGGCCCGCCGGCGCGAGCAGAGGCAGCAGGCGGCGGATCGCATCCTCGAGCGCGGCGCGGTGGCGCACGAAGACATGAGCCGCGTCGATCGGGCCGACCGGGGCTTCGAGCAGGTTGAGCGCGACGCCGCCCGCGTCGATCTCGGCGCGGACGCTCTGAGGCATGTCCTCGAACCAGGCGCGCTGGCCGTCCCTGAGGCTGAGCTTGTTCGCCAGCGGCGTCCCCGAATAGCCCGAGCTTGCCATGTCGTCGTCCTTCTCAAAAGGCCTCGGGCAGGGTGACCGGCCCGATCAGCGCCCGGTAGCGGCGCACCGCATAACGATCCGTCATCCCCGCCATGAAATCGCAGATCGTGCGCGCCACGGTCACCGGGTCCCGAGAAAGCGGGCGCCATTCTTCGGGCAGCAGGGCGGGGTCGTCGCGATAGGCGGCGAACAAGGCGGCGAGGATCGCCTGGGCCTCCTCGCGCACCGCCTGGACCTCCGGGGCCTCGTACATGCGGGCATGGAGGAAGGCCTTGAGAACCTTCTCCTCCGCCGCGAGGGCCGCGGAGAAGCCGGCGAGCGGGCGGCCGGCGGCGCGCACCGCGGCGCCGTCGGCAAGGTCTCCGGCCCGGCGCCCGGTTTCGGCGAGGACGTCGCCCACCATCAGGCCGATCAGGTCGCGGACCAGCTCGGGGACCAGCCGCGCTTCCGCGACGTCGGGATAACGGTCGCGGACCGTCGCCCAGATCCGCGCCGCCAGCGGGACGTCGAGCAATTCGGCGAGCGTGAACAGACCCGCGCGCAGGCCGTCATCGATGTCGTGATTGTCATAGGCGATGTCGTCCGCGATCGCCGCGACCTGGGCTTCGAGGCTCGGCCAGCTCGCCAGCTCGAGCGGAAACGCGGCATCGGCTTCGGCGAGCGCCCAGGGCGGGTCCGCGACCGGGCCGTTATGCTTGGCGAGGCCCTCCAGCGTCTCCCAGCAGAGGTTCAATCCGGCGAACCGCGGATAGGGGCTCTCCAGCCGGGTCAGCAGCCGGATCGTGTGGGCGTTGTGATCGAAGCCGCCGGCCCCGGCCATCGCCGCCTGCAGCGCGTCCTCGCCGGCATGGCCGAAAGGCGGATGGCCGATATCGTGGGCGAGGCAGAGCGCCTCGGTCAGGTCCTCGTTGAGGCCGAGCGCGCGGGCCATGGTCCGACCGATCTGGGCGACCTCGAGGCTGTGGGTGAGGCGGACCCGGAAATGGTCGCCGTCGGGCGCGACGAAGACCTGGGTCTTGTGCCTCAGCCGCCGGAACGGGATCGAATGGATGATGCGGTCGCGGTCGCGCTGGAAGGCGTCGCGGGGCCCGCGATTAGTTCGATCGTCTTCGCCGTGACGTCGTCCCCTGCTGCTGCGCGGATCGGCCGCGAGATGCGCGAGCGGGGGCAGGGGGATCCTTCTTGGCGACGACGGCCGCTGCCTGGGCGCGGGCGGCGCGGCTGGAGCGGGAACCGGCGGCCGGCTGCTGCTGGCGCTGGGCGGAGCGGCTGGAGCGGGAGGAGGTGGCGGCGGGCTGCTGCTGGCGCTGGGCGGAGCGCCTTGAGCGCGAGGAAGAGGCGGCGGCGGGCTGCTCGCGGCCGGCGCGGCTGCGCGCGGTTCGGGAGCCGGCGGGCTGGCGCGTTTCCTGGGCGGTGCGGGTGGGGGTGCGGGAGTCATTGGCGCCTTGCAGCGCGTCTATCTCCTGGCCCGCCTCGCTTGTCCAGGTGTGGGCCTGGACGCCGCGCGCGGACAATTGGTTGGCGAAGGCGCGGCCGGCGCTCTCGCTGGCGAACGGGCCGACGAGGAGACGATTGGTCGCATTCCATTGCGCCGTAAAAGCGGCGCGGCCGCCAAGCAGGGCCCTGGCCTGGCGGCGGAAGGCGCCATATTGATAGACCAGGGCCGCCTTGTCGTTGCCGATCGCCATCTGCACCCAGACCCGGCTCGGATTGGCCGGGGCGCGGGTGCGGCTGGTGCGCGCCGGCGCCGGAGCCGGGCGGGCGGCGGCATTGCGCGTGCGCGCCGGGGCGGAGCGGACCGGCGGCGCGACCTGGACCGGCGGCGCGACCTC
This sequence comes from Allosphingosinicella sp., assembly GCA_035543935.1. Taxonomy (GTDB): domain Bacteria; phylum Pseudomonadota; class Alphaproteobacteria; order Sphingomonadales; family Sphingomonadaceae; genus Allosphingosinicella. The sequence continues at coordinate 56,596 of DATKIV010000042.1, read as the reverse complement.
CTCCTCGGCGGGCAGCGAATTGACGAAGGCGGTGACGCTGCTGAAATCCTGGGTTTCGGCCGGTTCCGGCTGGGTCCGGGCCGGCGTCGGGGTGCCGAGCGGGCGACCCTGCGGCACCAAGGTGAAGCCCGGGCTCTGCCGCTCGTCGAGCACCGGATCGGCCCAGGCGGGGGCGGAATCGCTCGGCTGGCGGCGCGGCTGGCTCCGGCTCTGCGGCTGGCTTTGGCTTCGCGATTGGCCTTCGTCGAGCACCGGCTCGGCCCAGGGCGGCGCCGGGCCGCCGGGCGCCGGGCGCTGCGACTGGGCGCGGCGGGTCTGGAGCTCGGCGAGCTGCACGGTGCGGCGCGACTGGGCCTGGACCGGCGCGGAGGGGCGGCGAATCTGGCTGGCGACGCTCGGGCCATTATCGCCCGGGCGCCGGCGGCCCGCATTGGTGTCGAACGCCGGTGCCTGGTCCTCGGGACCGCCGCGCTGGCGGGCCGCGCCGATCGGCGCATTCCCCTGCGCCAGCGCGAGCGCGCCGGGATCGGCGCCGGCGTCGGCCTGGGCGTAGCCGGCGGCGCGGCCGTCACTCGGAAAATGGCCGAAATGGACGGCGAGCGCCTTTTGCGACGGGCTCAGGCTCGCCAGCCGCGCGAGGAAGGGCGCGAGCGCGTCGGCCCCCGCCGGCATCGAATCGCGCGCCGTCCGTCCGGCGCCGGCGGAATCGCCGGTCAGCGCGAGGATGAAGGCCTGGGTGCGCAAAGCGGCGCGGTCGCCGTCCCGCAGCTGGCCGTCGATAATCCTCAGCGCCTCGTCGCGTCGGCCGCTGATCGCCAGCGACAGCGCCATCCGGCGGCGGACCTCGGGATCGTCCTCGCGGCGCAGCGACAGAGCATAATCGGCCTGGGCGCGCGCCGGCTGGCCGAGCGAATCCCAGGCAAGGCCGCGGTCGGCGGCGATCTCGGTTTCGGCCGCGCCGAGCGCGGTCGCCTCGGAGAAGAGGGGCATGGCATCGCCGGCGCGCTCGAGGTGGACGAGGGCCTGGGCCATGCCGGCGCGGGCGCGCGGGTTGCGCGGCTCGGCCTCGCTGGCGCGGGCGAAGAAGCTCAAGGCGGCGTCGGCGTCGCCCATTTCGAGCGCGGCGCGGCCGGCGCCGTTCAATGCGGTGACGCTGCGCGGATTGAGCGCGAGCGCGGTGAGGTTGCGCCGCAATTCGGCGCCGGCGCCGCCGCTCCGGTCCAGCGGCTGCACGACCGCGCCCGGCGGCAGGCCCCCTCGGTCCTGCGCCCACGCGCCCGTCGCCAAGGCACCGCCCGTCGCCAGCAGCAGGCTCATTCCCCGCATCGTCTGTGAAAACATGGGCTTGAGGATAGACAGCGCCCAGGCTGTACCGGCAATGAGCAGAAGTACGATCCTGCGGTCAGACGGTGTTGCGGGGCGATGGAGCGTTATGGGGACAGTCACTTTTCCGCACGGACGCCGAAGGGGACAGTCACTTTTCCGCACGGAGGCCGAAGGGGGACAGTCACTTTTCCGCACCGAGGCCGAAGGGGGACAGTCACTTTTCCGCACGGGGCCGAAGGGGGACAGTCACTTTTCCGCACCGCTGCGTCAGATTTTCACTGCGGTGCGGAAAAGTGACTGTCCCCATCTCCACCGACGGTACGGAAAAGTGACTGTCCCCTCCGGGCGCCCTCAGGCAAGCAGCCAGGCGAGCAACTCGTCCATTTGCACGGCCGTCTGCGCGAAGGCGTGGCCGGCGCCCCGGTAGACGCGCGTCTGCAAGTCGCGGCCGCGGCGCCATCCCAGCGCCACCAGCCGCCGGGCGATCCCGATCTGATGAGGCGCCATGCCCGCGTCCATCATCCTCGTGCCGTGGTCCATCCATAGCCGCCGCCCCTGCGGGGCGCCGAGCCGCGCGAAATAGCGGGGCCAGATCGAAAGCAACTGCGGGTGTTCGATAAAGCGTTTGTCGTAAATCGGCCATTGCGGCGAGATGCAGGCGGCGCGGCCGAACGCCTGCTGTCCCTCGACGAAGGCGGCGGCGGCCATCGGGCCGGCCATGCTGGCCCCTGCGATGGCGGTGTCCCGGCGGCCGGCCAGGGTGCGATAATGTGCGTCGACGTAGGGCTTTAGCCGCTCCGTCAGGAACCGGAGAAATTGCGCGGAAAGGAGCGGCTGTCCGGCAAGCTCGCGGTCGATCGCCGCGCGCAGGCTGCCCTCGGCCTGATCGTAGATGGTCTGCGGCAAATATTGCCGGAAGCGGTCGGCCGGCGCTTCGAGACTGTCGATCGCGACGATCAGGGCCGGCTGGATGCGGCCGGCGGCGGCAAGCCGGGCGACGCGGCGATCGGTGGCGAAGTTAGTGCCGTCGAAATCGCCGGCGAAGACGAACTGCCCATCGAGCATGTAGAGGGTGCGGTAGGAGCGAGCGCCGCCCTCGTAGCCGGGCGGCAGCCAGACCCGGACACGCGGCTCGGGATGATCGCCGGAACCGAGCGGCTCAAGCGTCTCGATACGGTCTTGCGGCGCGCCCAGCGCGGCAAAAGCGGGCGCCGCCGCCGCCGCCGCGGCAAGTGTCACGAATGTACGGCGACCGATCAACGGCTGCGCGGATCGGCGTGCCAGATCCTCCCCGTCCCGGGGAGGAATTTTTTGCGGCTTACTGATTGTTCTGCCGGTTGAGAAAACGGGGGATGTCGAGCGGGTCGCGGGTGCCGGTGCGCAGGCGCGGCGTTTCTTCCGCTTCTTCTTCGGGGACCTGCGCCTTCTGGGCGCCGCGAGCGATGCTCGACATACGCTCGAACAGGGTGCCGGCCTGGCGCGGCTCGGGCGCGGTTTCTTCCGCCGCTTCCTCGCGGGTCAGCCAGGAGCGGGTGCCGGTCGGCGGCAAATCGGCGGTCTCGCCGGTCGGCGTCTCCTCGGTCATCTCGGCGGTGTCGAGCAGCAGCTCCTCGCCATCCTCGCCCTGGTCGGTGGCGGTCATGGTCTCGTCGAGCGTCATCTCGGTTTCGTCCATGGTTTCCGGCTCGGCCGTGGTCTCGCTCTCCTCGGGCGGAGTCAGCGTGATCGGCGCCGGCTCGGGGCGGAGCGTCTCGGCGGAGCTGGTCGTGGGCGTGGTGCGCGCGGCCGGGAACGCGAAGACCTTGGCCGGCTGCGGCATCGGCACGATCTCCTCGGCGCCGATGCCGGTGGCGACCACCGACACGCGGAGCTTGCCGTCGAGATCGTTGTTGAAGGCCGAGCCCCAGATGATGTTGGCGTCGGGATCGACGAGCTCGCGGATATGATTGGCGGCCTCGTCGACCTCCATCAGCCGCATGTCCTCGCCGCCGGTGATCGAGATGATCACGCCTTTGGCGCCCTTCATCGAGACGCCGTCGAGAAGCGGATTGGCGATCGCCTGCTCGGCCGCCTCGATGGCGCGATTGTCGCCGCCGGCTTCGCCCGTGCCCATCATCGCCTTGCCCATTTCGGACATGACCGAGCGGACGTCGGCGAAGTCGAGGTTGATCAGGCCCGGCATGACCATCAGATCGGTGATTCCGCGCACGCCCTGCTGCAGCACCTCGTCGGCCATCTGGAACGCTTCCTTGAAGGTCGTGTTCGGATTGGCGATCCGGAAGAGGTTCTGGTTGGGGATGACGATCAATGTGTCGACATGCTGCTGGAGCTCCTCGATGCCGGCGTCGGCGGAGCGGCCGCGCCTCAGACCCTCGAAGCTGAACGGCTTGGTGACGACGCCGACGGTGAGGATGCCGCGGTCGCGCGCCGCCTTGGCGATGACGGGCGCCGCCCCGGTGCCGGTGCCGCCGCCCATGCCGGCGGCGATGAAGCACATATGGGCGCCGTCCAGCGCCTGCTCGATCTCGGCCAGCGCCTCTTCGGCGGCGGCCTTGCCGATCTCCGGCCGGGAGCCGGCGCCGAGGCCTTGGGTGATGCGGAGGCCGAGCTGGATCTTGCGGTCCGCCAGGCTGTGGTTGAGCGCCTGCGCATCGGTATTGGCGACGATGAAATCGACACCCTGCACGTCGGCATGGATCATGTTGGCAATGGCGTTGCCGCCCGCGCCGCCGACGCCGATCACGCTGATCCGGGGGCGAAGCTCCTCCACTTCCGGGCGGATGAAATCGATGCTCATGACCAGTCTCCCCATGGCGCCGGTTTTGAGCCGGCGCGTCTCCTAAATGCTTTTGCCCGAAGCGATTCTTCGGATCGAGAAAAAAGTTAACGAAACTGTCATTCTATCCACAGTTTTATCCACTTTTGCTCAATACTGAGTCCGAAATGCCGCGATCAGACGCTGTAACCAGTTGCCGGAGGGCTTTTCGCCGCTGTCCTTGGGCCCGAAACCGACGCGAAGGTCGATCTCGCCCGATGCGGCGAACAGGGCCAAGCCGGCCAAAGTCGAAAAAGCGGGGCCGCTATGGGCCTCGGGGAGGCCCGGCATGCCCGGCCGGCCGATGCGCACGGTGCGGCCGAGCACGCCTTGCGCATAATCGGCGATCCCCTTCAATTCGGCGCCGCCGCCGGTGAGCACGATCTGGCGGCCGATGGCGCCGCCGAAGCCCATCTGCTTGAGCGCCTCCTCGACCTGCGCGGTCAGATGCTCGAGCCGCTGGCGGATCACCGCGACGAGCTGTGCCCGCGTGATGCGCGATGCCTCGACCCCCTCCTGGCCGCCGGCGATCGGGGCGAGCTCGATCATGTCGTGATTGTCGCGCGGGGAGGTCATCGCCGAGCCGTAAAAGCATTTGATTCGTTCGGCTTCGATCCGGCGGGTGCCGAAGGCGGCGGCGATGTCGTCGGTGATGTCGCCGCCGCCGATCGCCAGCGATTTCAAGCCGACCAGCATGCCGCCGGCGAACACCGAGACGTTGGTGACGCCGCCGCCCAGCTCGACCAGCGCAACGCCCAACTCACGTTCCTCCTCACTCAGACAGGCCTTCCCCGCCGCGACCGGCGAGGCGACGGTGGCTTCAACGCCGAGATGGGCGGATCGGACGCACAGGTTGAGGTTTTTCCACGGCGCCGGATCGGCGGTGATGACGTGAATGTTGACGGCGAGCTTCTCGGCGTGAAGGCCGCGCGGCTGCTTGACGCCGTTGACCTCGTCGATCGTGTAGAAAGCGGGCAAAGCGTGGAGCAGCTGGCGGCCCTCGCGCTCGATCGACGACCAGCCCTTGGCGAGCAAGGCGTCGATATCCTCGTCCTGGATGCGGCCGCCGCCGATGCCGACCTCGACGTCGACCATGTCGGAGACCATGCCGCCGGCGGAAAAGCCGATGAAGACCTGGTCGACCTGGGTGCCGGCGATGCGCTCGGCCTGCTCCATGGATTCGCGGATCGCGATCTCGCTCTTCTCCATGTCGGCGATGAAGCCGCGCTTGACGCCGCGGCTCTCGCGCTGGCCGGTGCCCAATATCTTGAGCCGTCCGTCCGGGCCCGGCTCCGCGATCAAAGCGCAGACCTTGGACGAGCCGACGTCCAATGCCGCCACCAGGGTCCGGGCCGCGGGCTGGGCGGGGCGGCGCACCATCAAATCGTCTCGGCCAGATCGCGCGGGACCTGGCCCGGATCGGGCGCCGCCGGCGCCGTCGGCACGCGCGCGCCGGGCTCGCGCGAGATGCGGACATACGCCCTGGTGGGATCGCGCATGTCGATGCGGGCGAAGCCGCGGCCGAGCAGGCTCTCGCGCTGGTCGAGCTGGGCGAAGCGCAGGATCGCGCGGCGCGCCTCCTCCTCGCCCTCGGGCAGGGTCAATATCTCGCCGCTCTGGAAGCGCAGGTCCCAGCGGCGCTGGCCGATCCAGCCGGCCGCGGTCACCTGCGCGCGCAGCCGCGGCACGGTGTCGAGCAGCGCCTTGAGGGCGGCGAAGCGGCTATTGGCGCCGGCGCCGGTCAGCCGCGGCAGATCGGGCACCGCCTCGATCCGGACCTGCTCGAGCGCGACGCCATTGGCGTCGATCAGCATCTGCCGGCCGCGCGGATCCTCCCAGATCGCCACCGGCGTCCGCTCGACCACCTCGATCACCAATGTATCGGGCAGCCGGCGCGAAACCCGCGCCTCGCCGATCCAGGGCAATTCGAGCAGGCGGGCGCGGGTGCGGTCGAGGTCGACCAAAGGCATGGCCGGCGAATCCTGGCTGAAGGCGATATTGTAGATCGCGCTGGTCGAGACGCGGCGATTGCCGCGCGCCTCGACATGGCGCAGGGTGAAGCCCATCTGGCCGATCCCCTCGCCGATGGCGAGGCCGGCGAGCTGCGGCAGGCGGAAGGCGAAGATTGCGGCGGTGACGCTGACCATGACCAAGGCCGCCATCGACCAGCCGAGGATGCGGCGCGCCGCGCCGGGCTCGAAGCCCCAGGATTCGAACAGGCCCTCGGCGGGCTTGCTCCGCCGCGTCGAAACCGACCGGGAGCCGCCGCCGCGCGATCCGCCGCCGCCGCGTGCCTTCGAACGGGCCGGCGCGGCGCGCCCGCCGCCGCTCTTCGCGATCCTCGCACTCATAACGCCGCCTCCACAAGCCGCTCGACCAGCTCGGCATAATCCACGCCCCGGAACCGTGCCTGCTCGGGCACCAGGGACAAAGGGGTCATGCCGGGCTGGGTGTTGATCTCGAGAAGGTAGAGCCCCTCCTCGCCTTTTTCGTCGTCCCAGCGGAAATCGGAGCGCGAGGCGCCGGCGCAGCCGAGGATGCGGTGGGCGTCCGCCGCCATCCGCATCGCCGCCGCCGCGATTTCGGTGGGAATGTCGGCCGGGCAGACATGCTCGGTCATGCCGTCCGTATATTTGGCGTCATAATCGTAGAAGCCGGATTTGGGCCTGAGCTCGGTCACCGCCAGCGCCTCGTCGTTCAGCACCGCGACGGTGAGCTCGCGCCCCGGCACGAAGGGCTCGGCGAGCAGGCGCTCGAAATGGAGCCACGGTCCTTCCGTCCCGCGCGAGATCGGATCGCCATGATTGCCGCCCGCCTTGATGATGGCGACGCCGACCGACGAGCCCTCGTTGACCGGCTTCAGGACATAAGGCCGGGGCAGGGGATCGCCGGCGTAGAGGCTTTCGCTCTCGACGATCTTGCCCGCCGGCATGCGGATGCCGGCCGGGACGAGCACCATCTTGGTCAGCTCCTTGTCGATCGCGATCACCGAGGTTTCGAGCCCGCTATGGGTATATTTGAGGTCCATCAGGTCCATCAGCCCCTGCACGGTGCCGTCCTCGCCGGGCGTGCCGTGGAGGGCGTTGAAGACGACGTCGGGCGCGGCCTCGAGCAGCCGCTGGGCGACGTCGCGGGCCATGTCGATCCGGGTGACGCGGTGGCCGCGGCTCTCCAGCGCCTCGGCGACGCCGGCGCCCGAGGTCAGCGACACCTCGCGCTCGGCCGACCAGCCGCCCATCAGCACCGCGACGTGGAGGGGTTCAAGCAACACAGCCTCCATAAACGCAACAAAGACCGTTCGGGCTGAGCTTGTCGAAGCCCTGCTCTTCTTTACGGCCGGAAACCAAGGACAGGGCTTCGACAGGCTCAGCCCGAACGGTTTGGAGGACGGTCATGACCGTTCCCCCACGCGCTGGATTTCCCACTCAAGCTCCACGCCGCTGTCGGCCTTGACGCGGCGGCGGACCTCCTCGCCGAGCGCCTCGATCTCCGCAGAGCTGGCGCCGCCGAGGTTGAGCAGGAAATTGCAATGCTTCTCGGAGACCTGGGCGTCGCCGATCCTGAAACCGCGGCAGCCGGCATGGTCGATCGCCTGCCAGGCCTTGGTGCCCGGCGGGTTCTTGAAGGTGGAGCCGCCGGTGCGGCTGCGCAGCGGCTGGCTTGCCTCGCGGGCGGCGGCGATCCGGTCCATCTCCGCCTGGACGGTTGCGGGCGCCTCGGCATGGCCCCGGAAGGTCGCGGCGATGACGACGCAGCCCTCGGGCAGCGTGCTGTGGCGATAGGAGTAGCCGAGCTCGCCCAGGCCAAGACGCCGGCGCTGGCCGGTGCGCAGCACGACCTCGCAATCGACGAGCACGTCCTTCACCTCGCGGCCATAGGCGCCGCCGTTCATCCGCACGAAGCCCCCCACCGTCCCCGGGATCGAGCGCAGGAATTCGACGCCGCCGATGCCCGAGTCACGCGCGGTGGAGGAGACGAGGATGCCGCTCGCCCCGCCGCCGCAGCGCAGCGTCGTCGCGTCCACCCGCTCGGCGGTGGCGAAGGGCTTGCCGAGCCGCACCACCACGCCCGGCACGCCGCCGTCGCGGACGATGAGGTTGGAGCCGAGGCCGAGCGCCATGACCGGCACGGCCGGATCGAGCCCGGCCAGGAAGTCGCTAAGGTCCGCCGCGTCGGCCGGCTCGAACAGCCACTCCGCCTTGCCGCCGGACTTGAACCAGACGAGCGGCGCGAGCGGCGCGCCGACGGTCAGCCTGCCGCGCACCCGGGGAAGGGTGTCGATCACGCTCATCGCGCCGCCTCAGGGGGACAGTGACTAGTAACCGTCCCCATTCTCGCCGCCCTGATGCCGTCGGCGAGGCCGGCCGCCCACTTCGTGATGTCGCCGGCGCCCAGGCAGATGATCATGTCGCCGGGAGCGGCGAGCAAAGCGAGCTGGCGGGCGACGTCGGCGGCGTCGGCGACGGTCGCGGCGGCGCGGTGGCCGCGCTGCCTCAGCCCCTCGGCCAGGGCCTCGCTGTCGATCCCCTCGATCGGCTCCTCGCCGGCCGGATAGACGGGCGTGACCAGGACGATGTCGGCGTCGTTGAAGGCGCCCTGGAACTCGGCCATCAAATCCCTGAGCCTGGTGTAGCGATGGGGCTGGACGACCGCGATCACCCGTCCCTCCGCGCCCTCGCGCGCGGCCGACAGCACCGCCGCGATCTCGACCGGATGATGGCCGTAATCGTCGATGATGGTGACGCCGTCGATCTCCCCGAGGCGGGTGAAGCGGCGCTTGACGCCGTGGAAGGTGGCGAAGCCGCGCTGGATGACTTCGTCGGCGATGCCCATTTCCACCGCCACGCCGACCGCGGCGAGGGCGTTCTGGACGTTGTGGCGGCCGGGCATGGGCAGAGCGATGCCCTGGATCGTGCGGACCTCGCCGTGGCGGTCGCGGATCGAGACGTCGAAGCGATTGCCGCCGGGCTCGGGGACGACATTGTCGCCGCGTATGTCGGCATGGGCGGCGAAGCCGTAAGTGACGATACGCCGGTCCCGGAGGCGCGGGATGATCGACTGGACCTCGGCATGGTCGACGCAAAGCAAGGCGGCGCCGTAGAAGGGGACGTTCTCGACGAACTCGACGAAGGCGTCCTTGACCTGCTCGAAGCCGCCATAATGGTCGAGATGCTCGGGATCGATGTTGGTCACCACCGCGATCGTGCCGTCGAGCCTCAGGAAGCTGCCGTCGCTCTCGTCGGCCTCGACCACCATCCAGTCGGAGCTGCCGAGCCGGGCGTTGGAGCCATAGGCGTTGATGACGCCGCCGTTGATCACGGTCGGATCGATGCCGCCGGCGTCGAGCATCGCCGCGATCATCGAGGTGGTGGTGGTCTTGCCGTGGGTGCCGGCGACGGCGACGTTGAGCTTGAGGCGCATCAGCTCGGCGAGCATCTCGGCCCGCTTCACCACCGGGATGCGGCGCTCATAAGCGGCCTCGACCTCGGCATTGCCGCGCCCGATCGCGGTCGAGGTGACCACCACCGCGGCGTCGCCGAGATTGTCCGGGCTGTGGCCGATCGCGACCTTTATGCCCTTCTCGCGCAGGCCCTCGACGACAGTGGATTCGGCGACGTCCGAGCCCTGCACGTCATAGCCCAATATGTGCATGACCTCGGCGATGCCCGACATGCCGATGCCGCCGATGCCGACGAAATGGATGGTGCCGATGTCGATGCCCACTCTCTTCATCGAACTTCTCCGATGAAGGGAGTGGGGTCATCCTGAGCCTGTCGAAGGACGCCGTTCATGCCGGCACCGTCCCCGGCATCGGCCTGAGCACCGCCTCGCGCGCGAAATCGGGGTCGGCGCCCGGATCGCGGCCGGTGCGCTCGACGAGATCGGCGAGGTCCCTGGCGGCGTCGGGACGGCCGGCGCTCTTGGCCCGCTCGGCGGCCTTGGCCAGAGCGGCGGGCTCGAGGCCGAGCTTCTGCATCTGCTTGGCGAGCTCGACCGGGGTGAAATGGGGCTGGGCGATCATCCGCGCGCCGCCGGCCTTGGCCATTTCGCGGGCGTTGAAGGTCTGATGGTCGTCGGTGGCGCCGGGCAGCGGCACCAATATCGCCGGCCGGCCGGCGGCGGTGAGCTCGGCGATGGTCGAGGCGCCGGCGCGGCCGATGACGAGATGGGCCCAGCCCAGCCGCTCGGGCAGATCGGGCAGGTAGGTGGCGAGATCCGCGGGGATGCCGAGCGCGGCATAGCGGGCGCGGACCCGCTCGATATCCTCGTCGCGGCATTGCTGGGTGACCTGAAGGCGCCGGCGGAAATGCTCGGGGAGCAGAGCGAGCCCCTCGGGCACGACCTCGGAGAGAATTGCGGCGCCCTGGCTGCCGCCGGTGACGAGCAGGCGGAAGATGCCGTCCTCGCCGAGCGGCGGATAGGGCTGGTCGCGCAGCGCCACGATCTCGTCGCGGACCGGATTGCCGACCAGGCTGATCTTGTCCTGCGCCTTGCCCGGCAGCCGCTCGACCTTGCGATAGGCGGTGGCGATCGCGTCGACCTTGCCCGCCATCAGCCGGTTGACCCGGCCGAGCACCGCATTCTGCTCGTGGATCAGGGTCGGGACATGGTCGCGCCGCGCGGCGAGCAAAGCGGGCAAGGCCGGATAGCCGCCGAAGCCGATCACCGCCGAGGGCAGGAAGGTTTCGTAGAGCCGCAAGGCCATCGCCCGACCCACGGCGATCGCCTTGACCGCCCGCAGCCAGCCGATCGGCCCGCCGGTCAGCCGGCCGGCCGGCAGGACATGGACCTGCGCCTTGTCGAACAGGCCCGGAATGCGCGCGCCGCGCTCGTCGGTGATCAACGCCACCCGATGCCCGCGCGCCAGCAATTCCTCGGCGAGCGCATGGGCCGGGATCATATGCCCCCCGGTCCCGCCCGCCGCGAGCACATAGTGGCGCGACATCACCATTGTCCCTCTCCCATTTGGGGAGAGGGAGGGGCCCGCCGCGTAGCGGTGGGAGGGTGAGGGAAGCGGCGTCCGAGAATAGACTCCGGCGCCGTCACCCTCATCCAACTCCGCCTAAGTTCGCTGACGCTCACTAAGGCTACGTATCCTTCTCCCCTCAAGGGAGAAGGGTTCGTGGTGCTGATCCGCGAGATCATCGGCTGATCCCCCGCCGCGTCACCTTGTAGGGCGCGCTGTGGAGGTGGGGGTTGCGGCGGGTGAAGGCGAGCAAGAGGCCGAAGCCCATGGCGAGCGCGATCATCGAGGAGCCGCCATAGGAGATGAAGGGAAGCGTCATGCCCTTGGAGGGGGCGATATGGACGTTGACCGCCATGTTGATCAGAGCCTGCAGCCCGAACTGGCAGACCAGGCCGGCGCCGGCGAGGACGAGGAACTTGTCTTCCTCGTTCAGGAGCCGGACCAGCACGCGGACGACGATCGTCATATAGAGGATGGCGATGGCGAGGCAGGCGATGATGCCGAACTCCTCGCCGATTACCGAGAAGATGTAGTCGGTGTGCGGCTCGGGCAGCGAGAATTTGCGCACTCCGGCACCCGGCCCCATCCCGAACAGGCCGCCATTGGTCAGCGTCCGCAGCGCCGATTCGACCTGATAGGTGTCGCCCTGCGAGAAGAGGAAGCCGTCGATCCGCTGGGTCGCGACCGGATAGAAGAGATAGGCGAGCAGCACCGCGGCCACCGCTCCGGCGGCCAATATGTAGAGGATCCGCATCGACGCGCCGGACAGGGTCAGGAGCAGCACCCAGGCGCTGACGAAGATGATGGTCTCGCCGAAATTGGGCTGACGCATGAGCAAGAGGGCGACGATGCCGGTCAGCACCGCGGTCAGCGGCACGACGGGAAGCGAGCGGTCCTTCTCCTTCAGCGAGAGCAGCCAGGCGATGGTGACGATGAACAGGGGCTTGAGAAACTCCGACGGCTGGATCTGGGCGATGCCGTAACCGATCCAGCGCCGCGCGCCGTTGATCTCATTGCCCATCACGGGGACCAGGAACAGGAGGCCGGTGAAGACGATGGCGCCGAGCAGGCACAGCCGCCGCGCCCGCGCCTTGGGGAGCATCGAGACGATCACCATCACCGGAATCGCGACCGCGATCCACATCAGCTGGCGGTAGAAATAATAAAGCGGCTGCACGCTCGATCCCTCGCCCGACAGGCGCTGGCCGGCGGCGGGCGAGGCGGCGGCGACCGCGATCAGCCCGATCGCGATCAGCACCGCGACCAGGATGACGAGGACCTTGTCGATCTCCCAGAACCATTTGGCGACCGACCGCGTGTCCGAACGGCCGTAACGGGGCGGCCTGGACCGGCGCTCGGGCTCCATCTTCATCCTCATCGTCAGACTCATGGCAGTGCCCCCACCAACGCGCGAAAGGCATCGCCGCGCGCCTCATAATCCCGGAACTGGTCGAACGAGGCGCAGGCCGGCGAGAGCAGGACCACCTCGCCCGATCGCGCCGCCCCGGCCGCTTCGGTGACCGCGCTCGCCAGCACTTCGCTGCGGCGCACCGGCACCCGTCCTTCGAGCAAGCGCGCGAACATCGGCCCGGCCTCGCCGATCGTATAAGCGGCGCGGACATGGCCGAGCTGGTCCGCGCACGGGCCCAGACCCTCGCTTTTGGCGCGGCCGCCGACAATCCAGTGGATATACGGGTAAGCGGCGAGCGCCGGCGCGGTGGAATCGGCGTTGGTCGCCTTGGAATCGTTGATGAAGAGGACGCCGTTCTTTTCGGCGATCCGCTCCATCCGGTGGGGGAGGCCGGGATAGCTTTTGAGGCCCTCGGCGATCGCTTCCGTTCCGAGCCCCAAGGCTTCGCAAACCGCCATCGCGGCGCGGGCGTTCTGGGCGTTGTGCGGCCCTTGCAGATTTGGCCAGTTCGATTGGTCGATCGAATCCTCGTCGCCGACCAATGCGACATGGCCCGCCGACTGCATTTCGAACAGCCGGCGCTTGGCGGCGGCATAGGCGTGGAAGTCCGCATAGCGGTCGAGATGGTCGGGGGTGACGTTGAGCAGGACCGCGACATCGCAATCGAGGCTGAAGGTGAGGTCGATCTGGTAGCTGGAAAGCTCCAGCACATAGACGCCGTCGTCGGCCAGCGGGTCCTGGGCGAGGATGGGCAGGCCGATATTGCCGCCCATCGTCGTCGGCACGCCGGCGGTTTTGAGGATGTGGTGGACGAGCGCGGTCGTGGTCGATTTGCCGTTGGTGCCGGTGATCCCGACCACCTTGTGCGGCGGCAGCGACGGACGCGCCTGGGCGAACAATTCGATGTCGCCGATCACGGGCACCCCCGCTTCGCGCGCCTTGGCGGCGATCGGATGGGTGTTGAGCGGCACGCCCGGCGAGACGACGATTGCGTCAAAGCCGGCGAGGTCGATCTCCGTGAAATCCTCAACAAAAACGTCGTTCGTCCCGAGCGTAGTCGAGGGGCGCACCTCCGAATCCGTGCCAGCGCCCCTCGACTTCGCTCGGGACGAACGGAAGCTTTGGCGGACGCTCTCGCTGTTGTCCCAGGCGGTCACCTCCGCCCCGCTCGCGGCCAAGGCCTCGACCGTCGCCAGCCCCGAGCGGGCCAGGCCGAGGACGGCGTAGCGTTTGCCGCGGAAGGCCGGGCTCGCGATCATCTCAGCTTCAGCGTCGAGAGGCCGGCCAAAGCCAGCACGAAGGCGATGATCCAGAAGCGGATCACCACGGTCGGCTCGGACCAGCCGAGCTGCTCGAAATGGTGGTGGATCGGCGCCATCCGGAAGACGCGCTTGCCGGTGCGCTTGTAGACCAGGACCTGGATGATCACGCTCATCATCTCGACCACGAACAGGCCGCCGATGATGCCGAGCACGATCTCGTGCTGGGTCGAAACCGCGATCGCGCCCAATGCGCCGCCCAGAGCGAGGCTGCCGGTATCGCCCATGAAGACCGCGGCCGGCGGCGCGTTGAACCACAGGAAGGCAAGGCCTGCGCCGACGATCGCCCCGCACAATATGGTGAGATTGCCGGCGCCCGCGACATAGGGGATGCCGAGATAGGGCGCGTAAACCGAATTGCCGACCAGATAGGCGATGACGATGAAGGCGAGGCTGGCGATGATCACCGGCATGGTGGCGAGCCCGTCGAGCCCGTCGGTCAGGTTCACCGCATTGCCGAAGGCGACCACAACGAAGGCGGCGAAGACGATGTAGAAGGGGCCGAGGTCGACCACCGGCCCGTTGTAAAAGGGGATGTAGAGCGCGGTGCCGGCGCCCTGGAGGATGATCCAGCAGCCGATGCCGGCGATCGCGAATTCGGCGGCCAGCCGCATCCGCCCGGAAACGCCCTTGTGGCTGCGTTTCTTGATCTTGTCGTAATCGTCCAGGAAGCCGATCGCGCCGAAGCCGACGGTGATGAACAGGCACGCCCACAAATAGCGGTTGGAGAAATCCATCCACAGCAGCATCGCCACGGTCAGCGAGGTCAGGATCATCAGCCCGCCCATGGTTGGCGTGCCGCGCTTGGCGAGGTGCGACAAGGGGCCGTCGTCGCGGATCGGCTGGCCCTTGCCCTGGCGGACGCGAAGCCAGCCGATGAACTTCGGCCCGATCAGCAGGCCGAGGAAGAGAGCGGTGGCGGTGGCGGCGCCGGCGCGGAAGGAGATGTACCGGAAGAGGTTGAACACCCCCGGATAGCCAAGCTGCTCTGCGATCCAAAGAAACATCAGTCTTTTTCCGTCCCGAGCCCTTCGCCGGCGCCAGCGGCGCCGCTCAGGACAGGCTCTGCCGAGGGGCCGCCCGCCAGCGCCTCGACGAGCGCCGCGAGCCCGATCGCGTTCGATCCCTTCACGAGCAGGGCGTCGCCCGGCCCGATCGCCGCGCGGGCGAGCGGCAGGGCCGCCGCCGCGTCGGGCACATGCGCCATTTTGACCTGGCCGCCAAGGGCCTTTGCGAGCGCCTCCATCTCGGCGCCCACGAGGATCGCATAATCGACATGGGCCTGTTCGAGCCGGTCGGCCAGCGCGGCGTGGAAATCGTCGCTGTCCGGGCCGAGCTCGCGCATCGCGCCGAGCACGGCGATGCGCCGCCCGGCGACCTTCTCTTCGCCGAGCACCTTCAGCGTCGCCGCCATCGAGGCGGGATTGGCATTGTAGCTCTCGTCGATCAGCAGCGCCGCGCCGCCCTCGACCGCGACCAGATGGCGCTCGCCCCGGCCCTTGAGGCCGCCCAGTTCGGCGAGCGCGAGCCCGGCCGCGGCGAGATCGCCGCCTATCGCCTCGACCGCCGCCAGCACGGCCAGCGCATTGGCGACCCAATGTTCGCCGGGCTGGCTCAGCGTGAAGCTCAGCTGCGCGCCGGGCAGGCTCGCGGTGACCATCGAGCCGCCGCGCGGGCCGCGGATGACGTAGGAGGCGTGGACGTCTGCGCCCTCGTCCATGCCGAAGGTCAGGATGCGCGCCGCCCAGGGCCGCGCCGCCGCGATCAGCCGGTCGCGATGCGGGCTGTCATAAGGGATGATGGCGGCGCCCTCGGGCTCCAGCCCCTGGAAGATCTCCCCCTTGGCGTCGGCGATGGCGGCGTCGCTGGCGAAATATTCGCGGTGGGCGGGGGCGATCGTGGTGACGATGGCGACGTGCGGGCGGACGATGCGGGCGAGGGCGGCGAGCTCGCCGGCATGGTTCATGCCCATCTCGAACACGCCGTAGCGCGCGGCGCGCGGCATGCGCACCAGCGAGAGCGGCACGCCGACATGGTTGTTGTAGCTCTTCACCGAGCGGTGCGCGCGGCCCGGCGCCGACCGCTCCAGCGCCGCGAACAGCGCCTCCTTGGTGCCGGTCTTGCCGACCGAGCCGGTGACGCCGACGATCTTCGCCTTGCTGCGCTCGCGCGCCGCCCAGGCGAGGTTGTTGAGCGCGATCGTGGTGTCGGCGACGCGGACATGGGGGTGGGCGATGTCCCGGGAGGCGAGCGCGCCCGCCGCTCCCTGCGCGAAGGCCTGGTCGACGAACTTGTGGCCGTCCGTGGTTTCGCCCTTCAACGCGATGAAGAGGTCGCCAGCGCCCACTTCGCGCGAATCGAAGGCGGCCCCGGCGACGTCGAAATCGCCATGGACGGTGCCGCCGGTCGCTTCGGCGATCTCGGAGGCTGTCCAGAGCGGGCTCATGCCGTGCCTCCGGAATGGGGACAGCTACTTTTTTCCGCGCACGACACAGCGGCGGCGAGGCGATGGCGGAAAAAAGTAACTGCCCCCTTTTTCATATCGCCTCCTCCCTCGCCACGGTGACGTCGTCGAAAGGCAGCACCTTGTCGCCGACGATCTGGCCCTGCTCGTGGCCCTTGCCGGCGAAGAGGACGATGTCGCCGGGCCCGGCTTCGGCGATGGCGGCGCGGATCGCCTCGCGGCGGCCGGCAATCTCGGTCGCGCCGGGCGCGGCGGCGAGAATGGCGCCGCGGATCGCGGCCGGATCCTCGCCGCGCGGATTGTCGTCGGTGACGATCACCGTGTCGGCGAGCCGCGCCGCCGCTTCGCCCATTTCGGCGCGCTTGCCTTTGTCGCGATCGCCGCCGGCGCCGAAGACGATGATCAGCCGGTCTTTGGCATGCGGGCGCAGCGCCTGCACCGCCGCCTCGATCGCGTCGGGGGTATGGGCATAATCGACATAGACTGGCGCGCCGGCGCGGGTGATCACCGCGCGCTCGAGCCGGCCGCGCACCGGATGGACGCGGGCGAGGTTGGCGAGCGTCGCCTTCAGATCGCCGCCGGTGGCGATGATGAGGCCGGCCGCGGTCAGCGCGTTGGCGGCCTGGTAGGCGCCGATCAAGGCGAGGTTGACGACATGCGCCTTGCCCTCCGCCTCGATGGTCAGCGTCTGGCCGAGCTGGGTCGGCCGGCGCGCGACGAGCCTCAGCGTCTCGCCCTTCGCGCCGACACTCAGCACATTCAGGCCCCGCGCCCGGGCCCGCGCGATCACCTCGCCCGATCGGGGATCGTCGGCCCAGATCACCGCGGCAGCGCCCGGCGCCAGCACCTCCTCGAACAGCCGCATCTTGGCCTCGAAATAAGCCTCCATCGTGACGTGATAGTCGAGATGGTCGCGGGTGAAGTTGGTGAAGGCGGCGGCCGCGATCGGCAGGCCTTCGCTGCGATATTGCGCGAGGCCGTGGCTCGACGCCTCGAAGGCGGCGTGGGTGATCCCCATCCGTTCGAGCCCGGCCATGTTGGAGAGGAAGGTGACGATGTCCGGGGTGGTCAGCCCGGTGGCCACGCTTTCATCGGAGGTGGTGACGCCCAACGTGCCGATGCTCGCCGACGGGTGGCCGGCCATCCGCCAGAGCTGGCGCACCAGCTCGACGTTCGAGGTCTTGCCGTTGGTGCCAGTGACCGCGACGACCGTGCCGGGGAAGGGCGCGAAGAATTTGGCGGCGAGATGCGCGAACCTGAGCCGCGGCTCCGCGTCGGGGATGTGGACCGCGCCGGCGACCGGCGCCTGCGGCCGCGCGACCACGGCGACCGCGCCCGAGGAGACCGCCGCGGCGATGAAATCCTCGCCGTTGAACCTTTCGCCCCGGAAGGCGCCGAAGACCGTGCCCGGCGCGACCTTCCTGTGGTCGATCGCGAAGCCGGTGACGGGGGCGTTGTCGCCGCTGCCGGTCAGCGCGCCCAGGTTCATCAGTGCCCCGCGGCGGCGGCGGCGACCGGCGGCATGAGCTCCGAAGTCGGGATGTCGCGATTGAGATCGGGGATGATGCCGAGCAGCGGCCCGGTGCGCGAGATGACCCGCGACACGACCGGCGCCGCGGTCCAGGCGGCGGTGGTCACGCCCGAATTGGCGGCGGTTCCCCGGGGAGCGTCGATCATCACCAGCACCACATAGCGCGGCGCGTCCATCGGGAAGACGCCCGCGAAGGTGGAAACGTTGACGCTGCGATTATATCCGCCGGCATTGGAGACTTTTTCCGCGGTGCCGGTCTTGCCGCCGACGCGGAAGCCCGGCGCATTGGCGTTGCGCCCGGTGCCGCGCATGACGACGAGGCGCAGCAATTGGCGGATGCGGTAGCTGGTCGCCTCCGAATAGACGCGGCGGCCCTGCGCGGCCTGGCCGGGCGCCACCCGCATCAGCGTCGCCGGCCGGTAAATGCCGCCATTGACCAGGGTCGCATAAGCGATGGCGAGATGGAGGGGGGTCACCGCGATGCCGTGGCCGAAGCCCGAGGTCATCACCGTCGCCCGACCCCAGTCGCGCGGCCACAAGGTGCGGCCGCGCTCGCCAATCTCGATCGGGACCATCGCATTGAAGCCCAAAGTCCGGAAAGCGGTCTGCATCCGCTCCGGCCCCATCGCGTCGGCGACGCGCGCGGTCGCGATGTTTGAGGAATGGACCATCAGCTCGGGCACGGTGAGCGCGCGGCCCATCGGATGGTCGTCGTGGATCTGGAAGCGGCCGATCGGGATCGGCGCCGAGGCGTCCCAGGTCTGCCGCATCGAGGTGATCACGCCGGCCTCCATCGCCGCCGCGACCGTGATCGGCTTGAAGGTCGAGCCGAGCTCGTAGACGCTGACCGTGGCGCGGTTGAGCAAGGCGTCGCGGCCATAGCGGCCGGCGTCATTGGGGTTGAAGGTCGGCGCCGAGGCCATGGCGATGACCTCGCCGGTCCGCACGTCGAGCACGATGCCGGTGCCGCCCTCGGCGCTCATCGACGTCACCGCGGTCGAAAGCTCGGATTCCATCACCGCCTGGACTCGGCTGTCGATCGACAAGGCGACCGGATTGCCGCGATGGGCGGGATCCATCAGCCGGCTCTGCAGCGCTTTCTCCATGCCGCCGATGCCGCGCCCCCCCGTGTCGGTCCAGCCGATGACATGGCCGGCCAGAGCGGTCTGCGGATAGAGCCGCTCGGGCTCGCGGCTGAAGACGATGCCGGGCTCGCCGAGGCCGTTGACCGCGGTCACCAGCTCGGGCGAGGCCGGCCGGGTGAGGTAGACGAAGGAGCGCCGGTCGCTCAGCAAAGCGTAGAATTGGGCGGCGCTGCGCTCGGGGATGAGCTGGCTCAGCCGCCGGGCGAGATCGCGCCGGTCGCCGATGATCTCGCGCGGCCGCGCGCCGATCGACCAGGCTTGGATGGTGCGGGCGAGCGGCACGCCGTTGCGGTCGACGATGTCGCCGCGCGGCGGCAGCAGCGGATTGGCGAGCTGGGCGGCGGCGCCGCGGTCGGTGAACAGCTGCAGCATGGCGAGCCGGCCGACGATGACCAAGGTGACGCCGACGAACAAAAGCATCACCAGCATCAGCCGGTGATAGGTCAGGCCAAGGCCATGGGGCTGCTCGGCGGGCGCGCTTGGCCGATCGAGATGAGCGGCAAGCGTGGCCATCAGTCGCGCGTTCCCCGCTGGCGTTCGCCGCGCGCCCTGTCGCCGAGCTCGCGCCTCGTGCGGCCGTCGAGCAGGCTGCGGGCGCCGGCGGCGCGCGCCGGGCGGGCGGTGGCGGCGGCGCGGGTCGGCACCAAAGCGGCGGCGGGACGCGCGCGCGGCGGCTGGGCCGCGGCGGTGCGGACCAGCACGGCCTCGCGCCTGCGCTCCGGCGCGGCCGCGTTGCGGGTCGAAGCCGGCGCCGCGGCCGGGCGGCGGCGCTCGTCGTTCGAAGCGGTGCGGACGGGGGCGGCGTCGCGCCGTTCCGGCGCGGTTGCTGTGCGGATCGGGGCGGGAGCGAGCCGGGCGCGCTCGCGCGGCGCTTCGGTGCGCGCCTTGGCGGGCGCCGGCGCGGGCGCGCCGACGTCGAGGCTGGCGCGGCGGACCTGGGCCTGCGGAGCGGCGGCCGGCGCGGGCGCGGCGACCGCGCGTTGCACCGACGCGGCGGGAGCGGGCGCCGCCTGATGCGGAGCGGGTGCCGCGCTCTCGGCTGAGGCGAGGCGGATTTCGGCCGGATCGGTGGGCTGGGGCGCGCGCAGGTCGAAGCGCGCGAGGCTGACATTGGCGGAGACGAACTGGTCGGCGCCGGGCGCGGCGAGCGCCAGCACCTCCTCGTTCCAGTCCTCGAGCTGCGGGATGCGGCTGCGCGTGCCGACCTCGGTCTGCAAAGAGCGGATGCTCTGCTGGGTGGCGACGATCTTGCGGTCGAGCCGGGCGAGATCCGCGCGCTCCGAAGCGACGCGGAGCGACAGCATGTAGCAGCCCAGAGCGGCGGCGCCCAAAGCGGCGACCCAGCCGACCGGCCTGAATCCCCCTGCCATCATCGCGATGCTCCTTCTTCTGTGTCGGCCCAGGAGGGGGCCCCGGTGCGGCGCGCGGCCCGCAAGGTCGCCGAGCGCGCGCGCGGATTGGCGTGGATCTCGGCGGCGCCGGCGCGGACCGGCTTGCCGACGCTTTCGAACGTCGGCGCGGGCGCATCGGCCTCGTTCGCCGCCGGCAAATGGCGCGAGCCCGAGGCCGTGGCGCCGCTGCGCGCCTTGAGGAAGCGCTTGACGATCCGGTCCTCGAGGCTGTGAAAGGTGACCACGGCGAGGCGGCCGCCGGGGACGAGCACCTGCTCGGCCGCGGCCAGCCCGCCCTCGAGCTCGGACAATTCCTCGTTCACATGGATGCGGATCGCCTGGAAGGTCCGGGTCGCCGGGTCCTTCTTCATGCCCTTGTGATGGCCGAGCGCCTTGCGGACCAATTCGGCGAGCTGGCCGGTCCGCTCGATCGGCCGCGCGGCGACGATCGCACGCGCGACCCGCCGCGACCTCGGCTCCTCGCCATAATGGAAAAGGACGTCGGCGATCTCGGCCTCGTCGGCATTGTTGAGGAAGTCGGCGGCGCTCTGCCCCTCCTTGCCCATGCGCATGTCGAGGGGCCCGTCGCCCTGGAACGAGAAGCCGCGTTCGGCCCGGTCCAATTGCATCGAGGAGACGCCGATATCGAGCGTCACCCCGTCGACGCCGTCGACGCCGTGGCGGGAGAGCGCCTGACGCATCCGGGAAAAGCGATCCGGCACAAGCGTCAGGCGCCCCCCGCTCGAAGCGGCCAGAGTCTCGCCATACTGGATCGCCTCGGGATCGCGATCGAAAGCGAAGACGCGGGCCGCCCCTTTAGCCAGGAGAGCCTTGGAATAGCCGCCCGCCCCGAACGTGCCGTCGACGTGGGTTTCGCCCGGGGCAGGGGCGAGAGCGTCGACGACCGCGTCGAGGAGGACGGGAACATGGGGGTCGGCGGCGGGCGCGGCGGCGGCGTTCATGCCTTCGCTCCCCGCTGCTCGAGATAGAAAGTGGCGATCTGCTTGAGCACGTCGCCGCCGGCCTCGATGGCGATGCGCGGGTTCCACAATTCCACGAACCGGCCCTGGCCGACGAACAGAGCGAGGTCCTCGATCCGGCCCAGGCTGCGCAGCATCGGCGGCAGCACGATCCGGCCGCCGCTGTCATAGCCGACCCGCTCGGTCATGCCGAACAGGCCGCGGCCCTGGTCGTCGAGCGCGGCTGGCGCGACGCCCTTGTCCTCGTCGAGTCGGCGGCGGCGCTCGGTCTCGCCGATCAGATATTCGGAATAAGCGGTGCCGTAGAGCGTGAGGCAGGGCGCGCGCTCATGCTTGCCGAGGAAGACGATACGGGCGTCCGAGCCGCGGTCGAGCACCGAGCGGACGAAGGTCGGCACCGACAGGCGCGCCTTCGCGTCGACCCCGTTCAGTGCATTCCCCTGAAAGATCTCCGTTTCCACGCCCTCAGTCCGCTCCAGACCGAGGCCCCCCTGTTTGCCGTCGCACCCGATCGAATGCGGCTCGCGTCGCCTGCGCGGCTCAACAGGAATCGCCCCTTATTGCCGGCCGTGGATAACAAAGCCGAACTGGGATGTGAAGGGATTTAATGGGTTTTGAGGGGAACTACTACCATAAGACTGGGCTGTTCTTGGTTTGTTGCTGCTCACCATTCCCGTCAAGGCGGTCCACACCCTGTGGATAAGTCGGTGAATATGCGCGCGGCGCTTCGGCTCATCGCCGCGCCCCCGCTGGCGCGGCCCCCGCCGGCGGGGCCGAGGTCGTGTTCGAATCGGGACACGGCGTCAGGCCGGGCGCGAGCGGGTCGGCCGAGTTGCAGACCGGCGCCCCGTCATTGGCGCGGCCGATCAGGATCGCGGCCAGCAGCACCGCCAGGAAGACGAAGGCAAGGCCGGTCAGCCCGATCCGAACCCGCTGCATCGACCGCCACATCCTCCCATCGCTCTTACGCGCGAGTCTAGCCGCGCCGCCTGCCTTTGTCGAACCGGGGACGCGGTTGGCCGAAATCGGGCCGGTCGCAAGGGCGTGCGACGATTTTCGACCTTGACGGGATATGCCGCGCCCGCGAATGAGACGCATATGCAGATACGCCCCCTCCTCGCCGCAGCGGCCAGCGCGGCTCTCCTCGCTCTTTCGGGCTGCAACAACCAGCCGGAAGTCGTCAACTCCACGGTCGACCGCAATCCGCCGCCGCCGCTGCCACCGGAGCAGCTGCCGCCGACGCAGACCGCCAGCAAGACCTATCGCTGCAGCGACAACAGCCTCTTCTATGTCGAGTTCTACAACAACAACACCGCCACGGTCCGCCGCGGCACGCGCACCGCGACCCCGGTCCAGGCGACCGCCCAGGGCGGCAACCCGCCTTATGTCGGAGAAGGCGTCTCGGTGAGCGGCACCGGCGACACCGTCAACATCAACGGCAAATCCTGCCACACCTGAGCCGCGCCAGGCGATTCGGCGAAAGGGCCGGTCCGGACATTCCGGGCCGGCCTTTTTCGTGGCCGGGCGCACAAATCGGCGCGCGCTTTACCCTGCCTTAAAGGGCGTCCTGTACGGATTGCGTCCGAAAGCGCCCGCGGGCGCCTGGATTGGCCGGGAGGGCAGAGCTGTGTCAGAGTCTATTTTCGTTCGTGTCCGCCGGGTGCTGCGCGCCACCGCCGAGGACGGCGTCGATGCGCTGGAGCGCGCCAGCGGCACCAGCCTGATGCGCGAGGCGATCCGCCAGGTCGCCCGCGCGCTCGATGAGGTCCGCACCGAGCAGGAGTCGCTCGCCGCCCGCGTCGCTTCGGCCAAGAGGCAGCAGGGCCAGGCCCGCGAGCGGATCGCCGATCTCGATGACAAGGCGCGCTTCTCGCTCGGCAAGGGTCGCGACGACCTCGCCGAGGCGGCTTTGTCCCGCCAGCTCGATCTGGAGGCAGAGCTCGTTCGCCTCGACCGCGTCCAGGCCGACGCCGCCGAGCAGGCTTTGCGCCTCGACGAATGCACCGCCGCTCTGGCCGCGCGCAAGGCGCGGATGGAAGCCGATCTCGCCGCCTTCGAGGCGGCGCGCGCGGACACGGTCCTCGGCGGCGACGGGCCGACGCGGCGCGATCAGGCGCTCCAGCGCAAGGTCGACCGCGCCGAGGAGACGTTCGACCGGGTCATGGCGGGCGCCGGCGGCAAGCCCGCCACCGCCGCCGACGCCCAGGAGGCCGAGATCGACGCGCTGCGCCGGAGCGCGGCCGTGGCCGAGCGAATGGCCGCCCTCCGCGCCGCGCCGGAGCCCCGTCCCGCTCGCGCCAGGCGCCGCGCGGGTTAGTGGCCTAGCGGAAGATGCAGTCCGCTCCGGCCCACAAATTGGTGACGGTGGCGTTCGCGCCGTTGCCGCTGAGCAGGCCCTGAACGTCGCTGACCGAGAATTCGGTGCCAAGGCTGGTCTGGCTGATCTCAGCCTGGTCGTTGTCGCCGTCGTCGAGACCGGTGCGCGGGGAGCCGATGCCGAGATCCCAATCGGTCCGGAGCGGCGGGCTGGCGGGCGGGCCGATCAGGCTCCAGCCGACCCAGCGCCCGTCCTGGAAGTTCAGGGACAGCGTGCCGAAGTGGGTGAACTGCATCGGCCCGGCGCCGCATTCGGCATTGGCGTCCTGGCCGGTCGCCGGCCCGCGAATCGCGGTAATCGCGGCGACGATCTGGGCGCGCGGCATGCCGAAGCTGTAGACGTTGGAGGGGTGCAGGCCAGGCTGGCCGGCCGTCAGCCCGCTGCCGCTGAGCCGCAGCTCGAGCCCGCTTTGCGGCGCGGGCGCCGGCGCCGGAGCAGCCGCGGCGGTGTTGGCGGGCACGGCGCTCGCGACGTTGTTGGCGGCGGCCAAGTTGTTCCCGGCTTGATTATTCTGACAGGCGCCGATCAGCAGCGGCGCGGCGGCGATCCACAAGGTCGCGATCTTTTTCATCTCTTTCCCTCTCCATGAAAATATCCGCGCCCTATTTGACGCAATCCTCATCGACTCACGCCACCTCTTTTACGACTCTTGCACATTAGCCGATCGCGGCCGGCGAAGCGAGCGGCCAGACTTGTAGACCGGCTCGCTTGATCGCGGCATCCCGCGCTCCCAAAAGAGGGACAGCCCCTCCTTTGGCGGGAGGCGGCGGAAGGCCGTTCATATGCTCTGCGCGCTGGCGGCTACCGCACCCGCCTGTGGGCTGAACCGGCCCGCGGCGTAACGATTGGAACATCGGGCGGCGCCGGCGATCCTTTGCCCCGTGCCGCGCTTGCGGGCGACCGCGCGCGGCTCCCAAGGAAAGGAATCGACCATGCTGAAGAACAGTCTGCGCCGCCGCGTTTTGGCGGCCTTCGGGGCGTAATCATCCTTGCCGGCGCCGGCGCGCCGGGCATCGCGCTCGCCGCGACCGATTTCCGGGCGATGCTGAGCGGCGACAACGTGCCCGGCGGCGGCGACACCGACGGCTGGGGCCGCGTGCGGGTAGAGGTCAGCGACCACCTCTCCAACCGCCTGTGCGCCGACCTCGAAGTGCGTTCGATCGGCGAGGTGACCGTGGCCCAGGTCTATCGCGGTCGGGCCGGCGAAGCGGGCGAGCGGGTCTCCCGGCTGGAGCGCCCGGACGACGACGACAGCTATGACTGCAAGGAGATCGGCGCTGCGCTGGCGCAGGAAATCCAGTCCAATCCGAGCGCCTTCTACGTGAGCGTCGCCACGACGGACTATCCGAACGGCGCGATCCGCGGCCAGCTCGGCCCGGCCGCCTAGGCTTCGCAACCAGGGGACACGTACTTTTTCGCAACCAGGGGACACGTACTTTTTCGCGAAAAAGTACGTGTCCCCAATCGGGCGAGGCGCGCAGGCTAGGCGGGCGATGGCGGGCTCGCTAGGAGCCCGCCATGGCCGAATCCCCGATCACCCCCGAAATCGTCGCCGAGCACGGCCTCAGCCCCGAGGAATATGAGCGCGTGCTCCGCGCCATGGGCCGCGCGCCCAACCTCACCGAGCTCGGCATCTTCTCGGTGATGTGGTCGGAGCATTGCTCCTACAAATCGTCGCGCGTGCACCTGAAGAAGCTGCCGACGACCGCGCCCTGGGTGATTTGCGGGCCGGGCGAGAATGCCGGCGTGATCGATATCGGCGATGGGCAAGCCGCGGTCTTCAAGATGGAGAGCCACAATCATCCCTCCTATATCGAGCCCTATCAGGGCGCGGCGACCGGGGTCGGCGGCATATTGCGCGACGTCTTCACCATGGGCGCGCGCCCCGTCGCGAACCTCAACGCGCTGCGCTTCGGCCGCCCCGGCCATCCCCGGACGCGGCATCTGATCGCCGGCGTGGTCGCCGGCATCGGCGGCTACGGCAATTGCGTCGGCGTGCCGACCGTCGGCGGCGAGGTCAACTTCCACCCCGCTTATGACGGCAACATCCTAGTCAACGCGATGACCGTCGGCGTCGCCGAGACCGGCAAGATCTTCTATTCGGCCGCGTCCGGCGTCGGCAACCCGATCGTCTATGTCGGCTCCAAGACCGGCCGCGACGGCATTCACGGCGCCACCATGGCCTCGGCCGATTTCTCCGAGGATAGCGAGGAGAAGCGCCCGACCGTCCAGGTCGGCGACCCCTTTACCGAGAAATTGCTGATCGAGGCCTGCCTCGAGCTGATGGCGTCCGACGCCATCGTCGCCATCCAGGACATGGGCGCCGCCGGCCTCACCTCGTCGAGCGTCGAGATGGCGTCGAAGGGCGGCGTCGGCATCGAGCTCGACATGGACGCCGTGCCCTGCCGCGAGCAGGGGATGACGCCTTATGAGATGATGCTCTCGGAAAGCCAGGAGCGGATGCTGATGGTGCTGAAGCCCGGCCGCGAAGGCGAGGCCGAGGCGATCTTCCGCAAATGGGAGCTGGATTTCGCGGTCATCGGCAAGGTCACCGAAGCCGGTCCGGATGGGGGCCATATGGTGCTCAAATGGAAAGGCGAGACGGCGGCCGACATTCCGCTCGCGCCGCTCGCCGACGAGGCGCCCGCTTACGACCGCCCGTGGACGAAGACCGAGCCGCCGGCGCCGCTCGAAGATGTGCCCGAAAGCACGGACATCGCGGCGGACCTGCTCAAGCTGATGGCTTCGCCCGATATCGCCTCGCGCCGCTGGATCTGGCAGCAATATGACCAGAAGGTCGGCGGCGACACCGTCCAGCCGCCGGGCGGCGACGCCGCGGTGGTCCGCGTCCACGGCACGCAAAAGGCGCTCGCCATCACCACTGATTGCACGCCGCGCTATTGCAAGGCCGACCCTTATGAGGGCGGCAAGCAGGCGATCGCCGAAGCGTACCGAAACCTGTGCGCGGTCGGCGCCCGTCCGCTCGCCGCCACCGACTGCATGAACTTCGGCAACCCGCAGCGGCCCGAGATCATGGGCCAGTTCGTCGGCTGCATCGAGGGCATGGCGGAGGCCTGCCGCGCGCTCGACTTCCCGATCGTCTCCGGGAATGTCTCGCTCTACAACGAGACCAAGGCCGAGGACGGCTCGAGCCAGGCCATCCTGCCCACCCCCGCCATCGGCGGGGTCGGCCTGATCGACGATTGGAAGAAAGCGGCGACGATCGCGTTCAAGAGCGAGGGCGAGGACATCTACATGATCGGCGACACCGGGGGCCGCCTCGGCCAATCGCTCTGGCTGCGCGACGTCGCAGGGCGCGAGGACGGGCCGCCGCCTCGGGTCAATCTGGACTATGAGAAAAAAGCCGGCGAGTTCATCCGCTGGCTGATCGAAAAACAGCGCGTGACCGCCGTTCACGATTGCTCGGATGGCGGCGTCCTGGTCGCGATCGCGGAAATGGCGCTGGCGTCCGGGATCGGCGCGAAGCTGGAGTCGCGCCCCGGCCTTTCGGATCACGCCTGGGCCTTTGGCGAGGATCAGGGCCGCTACATCGTCACGGTCCCGGCCGGGAGCTTCCGCGATATCCTGATAGCGCCCGTCGCGCTGTCGCGGATCGGGCAGACCGGCGGCGACCGGATCGGCGCGCCCTTCATGACGGACGTCCCCCTCGCCGAGCTGCGCGCGGCGCATGAGGGCTTCTTCCCGAAGCTGATGGGTGATAGCCTCACCGCTTCATAGCCCTGGGCTCGGGCCATTCTCGCACGGAGAACGCGCCATGCCCCGGAGCATCCTCAAGCCCATCCTGATCGCCACGCTCGTCGCCGGCACGCTCGACATCCTCGCGGCGACGATCCTCACCCTGATCCGAGGCAGCCAACCGATGGGCATGCTCCGATTCGTCGCGTCCGGCCCTTTCCCCGGCGCAACCCAATGGGGGACCCAGGGTTCGCTGCTCGGCCTGGCGGTCCATTTCGCGCTGATGGCGGCGATGGTGACGGTCTTCATGCTGGCCGCGAGCCGCTGGCGCAGGCTCTGGGAAAGGCCGCTCCTATGGGGCCTCTTCTACGGTCTTGGCACCTATGTGGTGATGAACCTGATCGTCGTGCCGCTGCGCTGGCCCGCCGCCTTTCCGCCGTCGCCGCTCTCCGTCGCGACCCAGCTCTTCTGCCACATCGTCCTGGTCGGCATCCCCATCGCCCTGATCGCGCGCCGCTATCTGCGCCGGCGCAGCGCCTTCGGCTGACACCAATCGCGACAATCGCGGCGTATTCCTGCGACAGGGGGCCGCTATAGCGGCGTCGTTGCTTGTAGGGACGTAGGCCCATGTCCGAGCTTGCCATTGCCTTGAACCGCTTCGGGCTCGGCGCCCGCGGCGACGAATCGCCGCCCGCAAATCCGAGAGCCTGGCTGACCGGCCAGCTCGACCGCTTCGAGCCGCGCCCGCCGCCGATCGCCGCGGCGCCGTCGCGCGCCGAGGTCGCCGGGCAGCTCGCCGATTATCTCGAGGAGGCCCGGCGCGAAGGGCGCGGGCGGCGGCGGGCCATGGCGCCGCAGCCGGCGTCGGCGGGGCAAGGCATGAGCGAGAACGACCAGCTCGCCGGCCTGCCCGACAGCGCGCGGCGCTTCGTCCGCCAGGCTTCGCGGCGCAACTATCTCGCCATGGTGGCGGCGCGAACCGGTGCGGCGCTGACGGCGCCGGCCCCGTTCGTCGAGCGCATGGTCCATTTCTGGGCCAATCATTTCGCGGTCTCGGCCGACAAATTGACGGTCATCGGCCTTGCCGGCCTGCTCGAATTCGAGGCGATCCGGCCGCACGTGCTGGGCCGGTTCGGCGACATGCTGCTCGCGGTCGAGCAGCATCCGGCGATGCTCCTCTATCTCGACCAGGCCCAGTCGATCGGCCCGGACTCCGACGGCGCCCGGATCGCCGCGCGCTTCGGCCGCGGCCGGCAAAGGCGCGGCCTCAACGAGAATCTGGCGCGCGAGATATTGGAGCTGCACACGCTCGGCGTCGACGGCGGCTATGCCCAGGCCGATGTCACCGAATTCGCCCGCGCGCTGACCGGCTGGACGGTGGGCGGCCTCACCCGCGGGCCCGCCGCGCGCTTCGTCGGCGTCTCAAGCCCGCCCGGCAGCTTCCTCTTCGCCGAGCGCATTCACGAGCCCGGGCCTCGCACTTTGCTCGGCCGCAGCTACGGCCAGGAGGGCGAGGCGCAGGCCCGGGCCATGCTGGCCAACCTCGCCGCCGATCCGCGCACCGCCCGCCATCTCGCCCATAAGCTCGCCCGCCATTTCGCCGGCGACGATCCGCCGGCCGCCATGGTGCGGCGGCTCGAACGGGCCTGGCTGGCGAGCGGCGGCGATTTGCCCACCGTCTACCGCGCGATCGTCGACTCGCCCGAAGCCTGGGCGCCGGCGCAGATCAAGTTCCGCCCGCCCTGGGACTGGTCGATCGCCGCCTTGCGCGCGCTCGGCGTCCGCCATGTCGAGCCGCAGCCCGCCGCAGGCCTGCTCGCCCAATTGGGCCAGCCGGTGTGGCGACCGGGCTCGCCGGCCGGCTATGACGACATCGCCGCGAGCTGGTCGGGGCCGGACGCCCTGATGCGCCGGGTCGAGGCGGCCGAGCGGCTCGCCGCGCGCGCCGGCGGCCAGGCCGACGCCCGCGCGCTCGCCCCGCGCATCCTCCCCGGCGCGCTGAGCGCGGCGACCGGCCAGGCGATCGCCCGCGCCGAAAGCCCCGGCCAGGGGCTTGCTTTGCTTCTGGTCGCGCCCGAATTCCTGAGGAGATGATCGATGGTTGATCGCCGGATCTTCCTGGCCCAGTCCACCGCCGCCTTCCTGCTCCTCGCCGCGCCGCACATCGCAATCGCCCAGGCCGCGACCGACCGCCGCTTCGTCTTCGTCATCCAGCGCGGCGCCGCCGACGGGCTCGGCACCCTGGCGCCGACCGGGGATCCGGCCTTCGCCGCGCTGCGCGGTGCCTTCGCCGAGGACTTCGCCGGCGGCGCGCGGATCGGCGATTACATGCTTCACCCGGCGCTGACCCAGGTCGCGGGCCTCGCCGCGTCGCGCGAGGCATTGTTCGTCCACGCCATCGCCTCGCCTTATCGCGACCGCTCCCATTTCGACGGTCAGAACGTGCTCGAGACCGGGGGCACGGCGGCCTATGCGCTCAGCGACGGCTGGATGAACCGGCTGCTCGGCCTGCTCGGCGGCGCCGAAGCCCGCGCCATCGCGGTTTCGGCGACCGTGCCGATGGTGCTGCGCGGCGCGCGCGACATCGCCTCCTACGCGCCCTCGGCTCTGCCCGACGCCTCGGACGATCTCCTCGCCCGGGTCACCGCCCTCTACGAAAGCGACCAGGCGCTGCACGCCGCCTGGGCGCAGGCGATGCAGACCCGCGCCGCGGCCGGCGACCTCTCCGGCGAAGGCGGCCGCAACGGCGCCGCCACCGGCGCGCTCGCGGCGCGGCTGCTCGCCGGCGCGGAGGGGGCGCGGATCGCGGTGATCGAAACCGGCGGCTGGGACACCCACGCCAACCAGCGCGGCCGCCTCGCTTTCCAGCTGCGCGGGCTCGACGCCTTGCTCGGCGCGCTCAAGGCGGGGCTCGGCGCCGATTGGGCGCGCACCTTGGTCCTCGTCGCGACCGAGTTCGGCCGCACCGCCGCGCCCAACGGCACCGGCGGCACCGATCATGGCACGGCCGGCCTCGCAATGCTGCTCGGCGGCGCCGTCGCCGGCGGCCGGGTCGTCGCCGACTGGCCCGGTCTCGGCGCGGCGGCGCTGCACGAAGGCCGCGATCTCAGGCCCACGCTCGGCCTCGACACGCTCATCGCCTCCGCGCTCGCCCAGCATTACCGGCTCGACCTGCCGCCGACCGCGCGCACCCTCTTCCCGAACATGGCGAGCGCCCGCATGCTCGACGGCCTCATCCGCGTCTGAAAAATAGGGACAGTCCCCCTTTTTCGCGACGGGAGCCTTTGCCGGTCCCGATTGTTTTGCCTGCGAAGGAGAAAAGTCATGATTAAATGGGCACTTATCTTCCTTGTCGCGGCGCTTGTGCTTGCGGCGCTCGGCTTCGGCGGGCTCGCCGGCGCGGCCGTCGGCATCGCCAAGTTCCTCTTCTTCGTCGCGCTGGCGATCTTCGTGATCACTTTGCTGCTCGGCGTCACCGCCTATCGCAAGGCGACCTGAGCCTCGCGCCAGCGGCGGGCCACGCGCGCCTGCCACAGGACCAGCAAAGGGGTCAGCCCGAGCTCGGCGGCGAGCGCAAAATGATGCGCCAGCGACGGCGCGTCGCCCGCCGCCAAGCCGCCGAGCCGGGCCAGCCCGCCAAGCACGACCGCGCCCGCCACCCAGCGCAGCCGCGCCGTCCGCGCCTCGATCCTGGGCACGCAGGAGGCGAGGACCAGGCCGAGCCCCAGGAACAGCCCGGACAGATAGCGGTAATGGCTGACCAGATCGCCCGCGACCCTGCCCGGCTCGACGCCGAAGAGCATCGCCGGACCCTCGATCATCCCCTTGAGCCCGAACCACAAGGGCGACAGGCAGCCGAGCGCGACCGCCGCCTGCAGCAGCCGCCGCTCCAGGGCTGGGCTCAATCCGGCCCGTCCAGCCCGCGCCGGCTGCGGATCATCAGCAAGGCCGCCATGATCCCCATGCCGAGCAGCAGGGGAGAGACGTACATCAGGATGTCGGCGCCGGGCTGACCGGCATGGTTGCTGCCGATGTTCCAGGAGCTGCCCGAGACGATGACGAGGGTGATGGCGAGGCTCGCCCAGATCGGCCGCCGCCGCCCGCTTTGCGTCATCCGGGTGAAGAGGATGACATAGACGGTGGCCAGGAAAATCGCGGCCTGGGCCGCCAGCACGACGATGATGATGGCCTTCATGGCGCGTCTCCCCCCGGGGCAGGAACCGGACGCTGCCACTTATGCCGGGCAGGGGCAAGGAGAGAGACCGGACTCGCTTTCGTCAGGCATAAGCCAGCAGCGCGTCCCTTTTGGCGGCCAGCGCCTCATGGCCCTTCGCCGAAGCCTTGCCCGCGATCCGCGCCAGCGCCCGTTCGAGCCGCGCCGTCGCCGCCGCCGCCATCCCGCCCAAAGCGGCGGCGATCGCTTCATTCTCGGCGGCAACGCCCGAGCAGTGCAGCGCCAGGTCGCAGCCGGCGGCGATCGCCGCCTGCGCGCGCACCGCGACCGGGCCCGACAAGGCGCCCATGCCGATATCGTCGGAGAGGAGCAGGCCGTCAAAGCCGATCTCGCCGCGGATCACCTCGGCGATGATGGTGGGCGAGGCGCTGGCCGGCAGGAGCGGGTCCCAGGCGGGGTAGAGGAGGTGCGCGGCCATCGCCAGGGCGGCGTCGGCGAGCGCGCGGAACGGGGCGAGATCCGCGGCGAGCTCGTCGCGGGTCGCTTCGACGATCGGGAGCTCGCCATGAGGGTCGGCCCGGACGCGGCCATGGCCGGGGATATGCTTGACCATTCCCAGCACTCCGCCCGCTTCGAGCCCATCGAGCACCGCCCGCCCCAGAGCCGCCACCTGCATCGGCTCGGCGCCAAGCGCGCGGTCGCCGATGACGTCGTGCGCGCCCTCCTGGGCGACGTCGAGCAAGGGCGCGCAATCGACGTTGATCCCGGCCTCGGCGAGGGTAACGGCGATCGCCTCGCCATTGACCCGCGCCGCTTCGATCGCGCTGATCGGGGCCCTGGCGTAGAGCTCGGAGAACCGCCACGGCGCCGGGAAAGCGGGCCAATGCGGCGGCCCCAGCCGCGCCACGCGGCCGCCCTCCTGGTCGACGAGGATCGGTAAATCGGCCCGCCCGGAAACCTCGCGCAAGGAGTCGGTCAGCGCCCGCAGCTGCGCCGGATCGCCGACATTGCGCCCGAACAGGATGAACCCGGCGGGATCGGCGGCGCGGATCAGGCCGCGCTCGGCATCGGTGAGGGCGAGGCCGGAGAGGCCGAGGATGGCGGGGAGCATGGCGCCCCTATAGCATCCCCTCCCGCGCCGCGGACGGAAATGCGCCGCTCATTGCGGGATGCAGGCTTCCCCAGCCGCCCTCAGCCTATTGCAGACGTCGCGGGCGTTGGCGCCGGTGGCGAAGAGGCGGTGGACGGTGCGGTTGCCGGAGGGGCCGGCGGCGACGCGGTGGGCGAGCGGAGCGAGGTAGCGGAAGCGCCCGGCGAGCGCGCGCCAGGCATTTTCGGCGGCCCCCGGCGTCGAGAAGGCGCCGAGCTGGATGGTCGGGCCGGCGGCGGGCGCCGGCGCCGGCGCCGGGCGGGTCGGGGCGGCGACCGGGGCGGGCGCCGGGGCCGGACGCGCGGGCGGCTGGGCCTGCGGGGCCGGCTGGGGCGCGGGCGCCGCGCCGGCGCCGTTGAGGTTGAGGTTGGAGCGCGGCTGGCCGCCCTCGCTGGCGACGTAGCTGGTCGAGCCCTCGCCCGAAACGTTCATGCCGCCCGGATTGGCCGGAACCTGCTTGTAATCGCCCTTTTCGGCGGTGATGATCTGATTGTCGGCACCGCTCGGTGAGCGGTTGCCGAGCCAGTAGAGCCCGCCGACGATGACGCCGATGGCGACGAGGCCGATGAGGATCGCCGCGACCAGCTTAGCGACCGATGGACCGCCTTCGTCCTCGTCCTCCTCGACCGCCTCGAGCCAGGGCAGCCTATCCTCGTCGGCCAGCACGATTTCTTCGGCGGCCGGATCGGCGCGCCCATCGTCGGCGCTTCTGTCGTCGCTCATCGTCACATCTCCTCGGCCGCCGTCACGCCCATGATGGCGAGGCCGTTGGCGACAATCTGCCCGATTGCGGCGGCCAAAGCCATACGCGAGCGTGTCAGATCGGGATTCTGTGCCAGGAGGAAACGCTTGCCGGGATCCTCGTTACCGCGCGCCCACCAGCCGTGGAAGCCGGCGGCGAGCTCGGCGAGGTAGAAGGCGACGCGGTGCGGCTCGTGCGCGGCGGCGGCGCTCTCGATCGTCCGCGGGAAGGTCGCGGCGAGCCTGACCATGGCCAGCTCGGCCTCGTCGAGCAGCGACAGATCGGCGGGGCCGGCGAGGTCGAAGCCCTCGGCGCGCGCCTTGCGGGCGAGCGAGCTTATGCGGGCATGGGCATATTGGACGTAGAAGACCGGATTGTCCTTCGAAGCCTCGACCACCCTGGCGAAATCGAAATCCATCTGCGCGTCGTTCTTGCGCGTCAGCATGGTGAATCGCACCACATCCTTGCCGACCTCCTCGACGACCTCGGCCAAGGTGACGAAGCTGCCCGAGCGCTTCGACATCTTGACGAGCTCGCCGTCGCGCAGCAGCCGCACCATCTGGACGAGCTTGACGTCGAGCGCCGGCCGGCCCGCCAAGGCCTCGACCGCCGCCTGGGTGCGCTTGACCGTGCCCGTATGATCGGCGCCCCAGATGTTGATCAGCTCGTCCGATTTCTCGAGCTTTTGCATATGATAAGCGGTGTCGGCGGCGAAATAGGTCCAGCTGCCGTCGGACTTCCTGATCGGCCGGTCCTGGTCGTCGCCGAACCGCGTCGAGCGGAACAGGAGCAATTCGACGGGCTCCCAATCTTCGGCCGATTTGCCCTTGGGCGGCGGCAACGTCCCTTGGTAGACCAGCCCTTTCTCGTCGAGCAAAGCGAGCGCCCGGTCGACCGCGCCCGAATCCTGCACCTCCTTTTCGGAGGCGAAGAGATCGTGGTGAACGCCGAGCCCGGCGAGGTCCGTCCTGATCAGCTCGAGCATCGCGGCGACAGTCCGGCGGCGGAAAATCTCCAGCCAACCGGCCTCGAGCGCGTCGGCATAGGCATCGCCATATTCGGCGGCCAGGGCCGCGCCGACCGGCTTCAGATAGTCGCCGGGGTAGAGACCCTCGGGGATCTCGCCGATCTGGCGGCCGAGCGCCTCCAGGTAGCGCAGGTGCGCCGAGCGGGCGAGGACATCGACCTGGGCGCCGGCGTCGTTGACATAATATTCGCGGATCACGTCATGGCCGGCATATTCGAGCAGGCTCGCCAGCGCGTCGCCGACCACCGCGCCCCGGCAATGGCCCATGTGCATCGGCCCGGTCGGATTGGCCGAGACATATTCGACGTTGACGGTGCGGCCGCGGCCCATGTCGGAGCGGCCATAGGCGGCGCCCTCGGCGAGGATCGTGCGCAGTTCCTCCTCCCAGACCGAGCGGTCGAGGCGGATGTTGATGAAGCCGGGCCCGGCGATCTCCGCTCCCGCCACGCCGTCGATCGCGGCCAGCCTGGGCACGATCGCTTCCGCCAAAGCGCGCGGATTGGTGCCGGCGCGCTTGGCCAGCACCATCGCCGCATTGGTCGCGAGATCGCCGTGGGCCGGGTCGCGCGGCGGCTCGACGGCGACGGCGCCGCGATCGATCCCGGACGCCAGCGCGCCTTCCGCCTCGAGGGCGTCGAGCAGGGTGTCGAGATGCGCGGCGAAGCGGGCGTAGAGCGTCAAGGTCGGTTCCATTTGCGAGGAAGGCGCGGCTCTAGACCATGACGCCGCGGAATTGAAGCCGCGCCGCCGAAGCATGGAGTCGATCGGGCAGGGCAGGCGGCTTGGTCCATTATGGATTGACTCGGGAACTTTTTCGCCGGTAATTTCACCGTCCTCGGGCGCCGGCCAATGCCCGACCCGTCGCGTTGAGTTTGGTCCAAGACCTGAACGATATGCTATCCCGATCCGGCCTGTGCGCCTGAATCGGGGGAAGCGGCCAATACGTTCGCCGATTTCGGGGGATGCATATGGCGCGCGCGAAGAATGTCGGCCGCAGGCCGGCCAAGATCGATCCGCTCAACGAAGATCCGGCAGTCGGCCACGGCCTGACGCATCTGATGTTCGACGCCGCCGCGGCGGGGATCGGCGCCGTTCCCCTGACCGCGGGGCAGCTCACCTACAGCCAGAATTTCGATTCGCTGGCGAGCAGCGGCGCGACCGGCACCAGCCTGCCGGCCGACTGGACCTTCAGCGAAACCGGCGGGGCAGCGCCCACGATCTATTCGGTGGGGACCGGATCGGGCACGACCGGCGACACCTGGAGCTTTGGAATAGCAGGGACCAACCCTGTGACCGACCGCGCCTTCGGCAGCCTGGCCAGCACCACCGTGACCCAGATCCTGATCGGGGCGAGCTTCGCCAACATGAGCGGCGCGGCCATCACCGCGATCCTCATCTCTTATGTGGGAGAGCAATGGCGTCGCGGCGGCAACACGGTTCCGGACCGCCTCGATTTCCAGATCAGCTTCAATGCGACCAGCCTGACGACCGGGTCGTGGACGGACGTCAATGGGCTCGATTTCGTCAGCATCAACGGCTCCGCGAGCGCCCTCACCCTGGACGGGAACGCCTCGGCGAACCGGCTGGCCATTTCGTTCAACATCACGGGCGTCAGCGTCGCCAACGGCGCGACCTTCTGGATTCGCTGGATCGACACGAATATCGGGGGCAATGACGACGGCCTCGCTATCGACAATTTCTCGCTGACGGCGACGATCAACCGCCCGCCGACGGTCGCCAACGAGATTCCCGACCAGCACCGCGATGAAGACGCCGCTGTCTCCTACACCATCCCGGCCAACAGCTTCTCCGACCCGGACGGCAACCCGCTCACCTACGCCGCCAGCCTCGCCGACAATTCGCCGCTCCCCGCCTGGCTGATCTTCACCGCCGCGACGCGTACCTTTTCCGGCACGCCACCCGCCAATTTCAACGGTACGATGTCGCTCAAAGTGACCGCCAGCGACGGCGCCTTCTCCGTCTCCGACATCTTCTTCCTTGTCATCGATCCGGTGAACGACGCCGCGATCATCGGCGGCACGGACACGGGCGCGGTGACAGAGGATGGCAGCCTCACCGCGTCGGGCCATCTCACGATCACCGACGTCGATGCCGGCGAGGCCATGTTCCAGCCGGTCGCCGCCGGCACTGCCGGCGACAATGGTTACGGCACGTTCGCGATGCTGGCCGACGGCAGCTGG
This sequence comes from Allosphingosinicella sp., assembly GCA_035543935.1. Taxonomy (GTDB): domain Bacteria; phylum Pseudomonadota; class Alphaproteobacteria; order Sphingomonadales; family Sphingomonadaceae; genus Allosphingosinicella. Next base: position 19,880 of record DATKIV010000042.1, on the reverse strand, counting down.
ACCTACACGCTCGACAATGACGACCCGGACGTCCAGGCGCTGCACGCCGTCGACACGCTCGCCGACACGCTCAACGTGCTGGCGGCGGACGGCACCAGCCATGTCCTCAACATCGCCATCCACGGCGCCAACGAAGCGTCGGCCAACCCCTATGCGCGGGTGGACGACGAGGCTTTGGTCAATTCGTCCGTGGCCGGCCTCCAGAGCCAGCCTTCGGTCACCTTCCTCGCCGACGGCCGCTATGTTGTCGTCTTCCAGGTTTTCGACGGCGACCAGCTCGATGTCCGCGGCCGGATCTTCAACCGCGACGGCCTGCCCGTGGCTCCCGATTTCAGCATCAACCTCACCGCCGGCGGTGAGCAGCATCTGCCCCAGGTCGCCGCGCTCGCCGATGGCGGTTTCGTCGTCGTCTGGCAGGACAGCGCCGGCGGCAGCTACGACATCAGGGGTCGCGTCTTTGAGGCCGACGGCGCCTCGGGCGGCGAAATCCCGATCGCCGCCGCTCTCGCCAACGAAACCGCGCCGACGGTCGCGGGGTTGCCCGGCGGCGGCTTCGTGGCCGTCTGGATCGACGACAGCGATCCGGACGGCGACGTCCGGGCGCAGGTCTTCCTGGCCAACGGCAGCCCGGCCGGTCTTTCGTTCGCCGTCAACATGCCCGCAGCGGGCGGCCAGGTTCACGCGGCGGTGACCGTGCTCGCCGGCGGCACGATCGTCGCGGTCTGGGAGGACGGCGCGGCCGGCGACGTCCGCATGCGCCTGTTCAGCGCGGCCGGGATCCCGCTCACCGCGGAGATCGCCGCCAATGGCAACCCGACCGGCAGCCAGGGCACGCCCTGCGTGGTCGCTTTGACCGGAGGCGGCTACGCTATCGCCTGGATCGACGGCGGCGGCGACGGTGACGGCTACGGCATTTACGCGCGGCTGTTCGAGGCCGACGGCGATCCGGCCGGGGCCGAGTTCAGGGTCAACACACTGGCCGCAGGCGACCAGCTGTCTCCGTCGATCGCGGCCTTGCCGGACGGCGGCTTCATGGTGAGCTGGGCCGACGGCGCCGGCCCTGATGCCGACGATATCCGCGCCCAGCGCTTCGACGCGACCGGCGTCCCGGTCGATGCCGAGCTCGTCGTCAACGGCCATGCCGGCGGCGTCCAGTACCAACCCGCGATGGCGGCCGATCCGTTCGGGACATTGGTCGTCGCCTGGAACGATGCGAGCAGCCCCGGCGTCGGCGGCGACGATGACGGCGCGGTCCTCCACGCGCTGCTCACGCCGGGCGGGGTGGCACCGCCGCCCCTATCGAGCCCGACCGTCGACCTCAACGGCGGCGATCCCGGAAACGACTACGCGGCCGACTTCATCGAAGGCGGGGCAAGTGCGATCGGCGCGAATATCGCCGTGACCGCGCCCAGCCTGGCGATCGTCGGCGCGACCATCACGATCACGGACGCCGTCGCCGGCGACCAGCTCGTCCTCGCCGGGGCGCTGCCGGCCACGATCGCCGTGCTGAGCGGGGCGGGTTCCGCACAGCTCGTTCTCGGCGGTATCGGTACGGCGGCCGACTGGGCGGCGGCCCTCGCATTGGTCCGTTACACCCATGCGGGCGACAATCCGGACGTGTTCGGCACCGATCTTCAGCGCGCGATCAGCGTCGTCGTCAGCGACGGCGCGGCGACCAGCGCGCCGGCCGTCGCCACGGTGACGATCGCCGCGGCCAACGACGCGCCGACAGTGGACGCGCTGGACGGCGACAGCGTCTTGTGGACCGAGGGCGACCCCTATGTCCTGCTCGATCAGAATATGCCGGCCAGGGTTTTCGATCCGGACAATCAGAATTTCGGCGGCGGCTTCCTCAGCATCGGCGTCCAGGCCAACCCCCGCGCGGAAGACGAGTTCTTCGTGCTCGACATCTTTCCGGGTGTCGGCACGATCGGCAACGACGTCTATGTCGACGGCGCGCATATCGGCACGATCACAAGCTCCGGCCCCGGCGAGATCCTCACAATCAGCTTCAACGCCGAAGCGACTGCGGAGCGGGTGGCGACGTTGCTCGATTATGTCGCCTACCGCAACGTCGCCGGCGACAATCCGATCGCGGGCGCGCGCTCGGTCACCTATCTGCTGAACGACGGCCATGGCGGCGCGTCGGTCGGGATCGTCACCGTCGACATCGCCGCGGTCAACGACGCGCCGACGGTGACGGTGACGGCCGGTACGGCCGCTTATGCCGAGAGCGTCAATACGGCGCCCGGCTCGATCGCGGTCGACAATGGCCTCACCCTCGCCGACGTGGACGATACCGTTTTGGTCGGCGCGACCGTGTCGATCACCAACAATTTCCAGCTCGGCCAGGACATCCTCGCCTTCGACAACGACGATGCGGCCACATTCGGCAATATCGCCGCGATCTATGCCGGCGGCAGCGGCGTGCTGACGCTGAGTTCGGCCGGCGGCACCGCGACGCTGGCGCAATGGCAGGCGGCGCTGAGGGCGGTCACCTATTCGAACGGCTCGGAAGCGCCCAGCCAGGCGACCCGCACGATCGCCTTCGCGGTCAATGACGGCGACGCCGCCAGCGCCGCGGCGACTCGCCTGCTCAGCGTCACCGCGCAGAATGACAGCCCCTCGGGCGCCAACGCCACGACGACGATCAACGAGGATGCGACCTTCACCTTCAGCGCCGCGCATTTCGGCTTTTCGGACGTCGACGGCGACGCCTTCGCCGGCGTCCGCTTCGGCGCGGCGCCGGCCGGCGGCACGCTCTTTTTCGATGCGGACGGCGCCGGCGCCGCCGCCGCGGTCGCGATCACCAGCTTTCCGACGACCACTTATTCGGCGGCCGACATCGCCGCCGGAAAGCTCATTTTCGTGCCCGCGACCAACCTCAACGGTCCGGCGGCGGCGTCGGTCGGCTTCACCGTGGTCGACAATGGCGGCACGGCGGGCGCCGGCCAGGATGCCGACACGACGCCGAACACGCTCAGCTTCGACATTGCTTCGGTGAACGACCAGCCGTCCGGCGCCGACCGGACGATCACCATCAATGAGGATGCGGCCTACACGCTGACGGTCGCCGATTTCGGCTTCAGCGACGTCGACGGCAATGCGTTCGAGGCGGTGATCTTCTCGAACGTCGCCGGCGGCACGCTCTATATCGACGGCAACCCGATGACGAACGTGACGCTCGTCTATCTCCATACGATCCAGAGCGGCGGCGTCGTCTTCGTGCCCGCGGCCAATGCGACCGGCGCAGTGGGCAGCCTCACCTTCACCGTGCGCGACGATGGCGGCTTCGCCAATGGCGGCCAGGCGGCCGATACCACGCCCAACATGCTGACGTTCAGCATGACCGCGCTCAACGACGCGCCGGTCAACGGCGTGCCGGGCGCGCAGGCCGTGGACGAGGATGCGTCGCTCCTCTTCAGCGCCGCCAACGGCAACGCGCTGTCGGTCGCCGACGTCGACGCCGCCGCGCTCACCGTCACCTTGTCGGTCGCCCACGGCACGCTGACGCTCGCCAGCACCGCCGGCCTGACCTTTGCCGACGGCGCCGGCGACGCGGCGATGACCTTCACCGGCACCGCCGCCGCGATCAACGCGGCCCTCGGCGCCGGCCTCACCTACGCCCCGGCGGCCGACCATCATGGCGGCGACACGCTCGCCATCTCGACGTCCGACAACGGCCAGTCGGGCACCGGCGGCACGCTGACCGACGCCGACACGGTCGCCATCACGATCGACCCGGTCAACGACGCGCCGGTCAACAACGTGCCCGGGACGCAGGGCATCAACGAGGATGCGGGCCTTACGCTGAGCACGGCCAACGGCAATGCGCTGAGCGTCGCCGACGTCGATGCGACGACGCTCACCGTGACCCTGTCGGTCGCGCATGGCACGCTGACGCTGGCGAGCATTGCCGGCCTGAGCTTCTCGGGCGGCAGCGACGGCACCGCCGATGCGTCGATGACCTTCTCAGGCACCGCCGCGGCGATCAACGCGGCCTTGGACGCGGGCCTTACCTACAATCCGAACGCCAATTTCAACGGCTCGGATGCGATCTCGGTCGTCACCAGCGACGGCGGCCAGTCCGGAACCGGCCCGGTCGGCACGGACAGCGATTGGGTGGCGGTCACCATCGCCGCGATCAACGACGCGCCGGCGGGCGCCGATGCCGCGTTCACGATCAACGAGGATGGGACCTTCACCTTCGTCCAGAGCCATTTCGGCTTCACCGACCCGGTGGAAGGCGATGATTTCCTCGGCGTCGTCATCGCCACGATGCCGAGCGCGGGCACGCTCTTGCACGACGGCGCGGCGGTGACCGCCGGCCAGTTCGTCAGCCTCCACGACATCGCTCTGGGCAAGCTCAGCTTCGTGCCCGCGGCCGACGCCAATGGCGGGCCTTATGGCAGCTTCACCTTCCAGGTGCGCGACGACGGCGGCACGCTCACTGGCGGGCAGGACACCGACCAGTCGGCGAACACGCTCACCTTCAACGTCACGGCGGTCAACGACGCGCCCACCAACGGCGTGCCCGTCGGCCAGGCCATGAACGAAGACGGCTCGCTGACGCTGTCGACCGCCAGCGGCAATGCGATCAGCGTTGCCGACGTCGATGCGGCCACGCTCACCGTGACCCTGTCGGTCGTCAACGGCACTTTGACCCTGGCCAGCACCGCCGGCTTGAGCTTCGGAGCCGGCGACGGCAGCGGCGATTCGACGATGACGTTGAGCGGCACCGCCGCTGCGATCAACGCGGCGCTGGGCGCGGGCCTCACCTACAATCCGACCGCCAATTTCAACGGCGGCGACGCGATTTCGGTGACCGCCACCGACGCCGGCGAGGCCGGCACCGGCCCGGTCGGCACCGACAGCGATTCGGTGGCGGTCACCATCGCCGCGATCAACGACGCCCCGTCGGGCACAAGCGTCGCGATCACGCTCGACGAGGATACGTCTCGAACCTTGACCCAGGCCGATTTCGGCTTCTCGGACGCGGTCGAGGGCGACGGCTTCGGCGGCGTGGTGATCGCCACCCTCCCGGCCAACGGCATTTTGCTGCTGAACGGCGCGGCGCTGCTCGTCGCGGAGACGTTCGTGACCGCGGCGCAGCTCGCCGCCGGCCAGCTCGTCTTCCAGCCGGACGCCGACGCGAACGGCGCGGCCTATGCGACCCTGACCTTCCAGGTCCGCGACGACGGCGGCACCGCCAATGACGGACGGGACACCGATCAGAGCCCCAGCACGCTCATCCTCAATGTCATGGCGATCAACGACGCGCCCACCGGCGCCGACGCCCATATCGTCATCGACGAGGACAATGGCCGCGTCCTGACGGCGGCGGATTTCGGCTACGACGACACGGCCGACGGCAACGCATTTGCAGGCGTGGTGCTGACCAGCCTGCCCACCGCCGGCCTGCTGATCTACGATCCCGACGGGGCCGGGGGGTTGCCCGGCGTCTTCGCCAGTGTCGGCCGCTTCGTCACCGCCGCCGAGCTTGCCATCGGCGCGCTGACCTATTTTCCGGCGTCTCACGCAAGTGGCGCCGCCAGCTTCACCTTCCAGGTGCGTGACAATGGCGGCACGGACGATGGCGGCCAGGATACCGACCAGGCCCCCAACACGATCACCTTCGACGTCAATCCGGTCAACGACGCGCCGTCGGGCACCGACAAAAGCGCCACCGGCAGCGAGGACGATCCCTATGTCTTCGCCGCGGCCGATTTCGGCTTCAGCGACCCGGTCGAGGGCAATTCCTTCTTCGCGGTCAGAATCACCACGCTTGCCGCCCAGGGCGCCATCCTGCTCAACGGCGTGGCGGTGACGGCGGGCGATTTCGTCGCGGTCTCCGCGATCGACGCCGGCATGCTGACCTTCCAGCCCGATCCGAACGCGTTCGGCGCGCCTTATGCCAGCTTCACCTTCCAGGTGCAGGATTCAGGCGGCACCGCATATGGCGGCGTCGACACCGATCAGACGCCGAACACGATCACGATCAGTATCACGCCGGACAATCTTGCGCCGGTCCTCGATCTCGACTCCGGCACCGCCGGGGCGAATGCCGCGCTCACCTATACCGAGAACGATTCCGCGACCCGAATCGCGCCCGCCGCGACGTTGACCGACGATTCGGCCGATTTCGCGGGCGGCACGATCACCGCGCGCTTCGCCGCCAACGGCGCGGCGGCGGATCAGCTGTCGCTCCAGAGCGGCAACGGGATCGCCGTTTCGCCCACCGACGACACGTTGACTTATGGCGGGGTGCCGATCGGCTTCTGGAGCGGCGGCGCGGCCGGCGCCGACCTCGTCGTCCAGCTCAACGCCAATGCGACCGCGGCGGCGGTCGAGGCCGTGCTGCGGGCGATCGCCTATGCGAACCTCTCGGACGATCCCTCGGTGCCGGCGCGGACGATCGCGGTCGAGGTCACCGACGGCGATGGCGGCGCCACCTCCGCGCAAGCGAACGTCGACCTCGTCGCCATCGACGACGCGGCGGTGGCGCGGAACGACAGCTTCGCGCTCGACGAGGGCGGCGCGCTCGCGGGCAGCCTCTTCGCCGATCATGGCGCCGGCGCCGACGCGGACGTCGACGGCCCGGAATTGGTCGTCGCGGCGGTCAACGGCGCGAGCGCTCATGTCGGACAGCAGATCCTGCTCGCTTCGGGCGCCTTGCTGACGCTGAACGCGGACGGCAGCTTCGCCTACGCCGCCAACCACGCCTTCGATGCGACGCCGACGGTCGCGTCGGGCGCCTCGAACACGACCGCTTTCGACCGTTTCACCTACACGCTGGCGGGCGGCGGCACGGCGACGGTGACGCTCGCCATCACCGGCGTCGACAGCGACGACATATTGCAGGGCACGGGCGGCAACGACGTTCTCGTCGCCGGCATCGGCGATGACATGCTCGACGGCGGCGCCGGCAACGACGTGCTGTACGGCGAGGGCGGCGCCGATATTGCGCGCGGCGGCACGGGCGACGATGTCTATATCATCGATTCCATGGCCGATATTACCGAGGAGGCAGCCGGCGAGGGCAATGACACGATCATCACCTCGCTCAGCTACATTCTCTCCTCCCTCCAGGAGATCGAGACGCTCACGACCCAGACCCATGCCGGCACGGACGATCTCTTCCTGACCGGCAATCAGTACAACAATATCCTGATCGGCAATGCCGGCGACAATCTGCTCAACGGCGTCGATGGCGCCGACGTGATGTACGGGCTCGCCGGCGACGATACCTATGCGATCGACAATCTCGGCGATCTGGTGATCGACGGCTTCGGCCAGGGCAACGACCTCGTCCTCACCTATCTCAGCCACACGCTCTCGAACGGCAACGAGATCGAGACCTTGTCGACCGTGTTCCACCTGGGCACGGACGCGATCAACCTCGGCGGCAACGACTACAACAACACCCTGATCGGCAATTACGGCGCCAATTACCTCAACGGCAATGGCGGCGTGGATGTGATGATCGGGCTCAACGGCAACGACACCTATGTCGTCGAAAATGCGCTCGACGTGGTGGAGGAGGCTGCGGGAGGTGGCAGCGACCTCCTCTACAGCTTCGTCAGCTACACGCTGGCGGCGGGGCAGGAGGTCGAGACGATCTCGACCGCGGTCCAGGGCGGCACGGGCGCGATCAACCTGACCGGCAACGAATTCGGCCAGACCCTTATCGGCAATTACGGCGCCAACCTCCTCAACGGCGGCAGCGGCAACGACGTGCTCTACGGCCTAAACGGCGCCGACATGTTCGCGTTCACCACTGCCTTGGGCGCCGGCAATGTCGACACCGTCGCCGACTTCGTGGCGGGCACCGACAGGATCGGGCTGGACGATGCGATCTTCACCGCGATCGGCGGCGCGCTCAACGCCAATGCGTTCGTCATCGGCACCGCCGCCGGGGATGCGGACGACCGCATCGTCTACGATCAGGCCACTGGCCGCCTCTTCTACGATGCCGACGGGTCGGGCGCCGGCGCGGCGGTGCAGTTCGCGACCATCGGCAACGGCCTGGCGCTGACCGCCGCCGATTTCACCATGATCTGAAAAGAGGGACCGTCCCCGTTTATTCGCTGACCTGGAGCTCTGCGACGGCGGCCTTGCGGGCCTCGGTTTCGGCGCGCATGCGGCCGGTCCGCTCGACCCTGGCGGCCATCTGCTCCCACGCCTCGGCGGCGCGCAGGCAGCGGTCGCGGACGTTCTGGAGGGGGGTGTTGGAGGCGTCCCGGCGGGCTTCGGACGCGCGTTCGAGATAGAATTCGTGATGGGTCGACATAGAGAATCCTGATTCCAAAGGGATTGGGGCCAACATAAGCGATGAGGCCGAAAATCGCAAATCGCGGTCAGTCTTGCTCCGGGACCAGCGCCGCCAGTTTCTTCGGCGCGACCGCTCGGTAGCTCTCGGCGATCCAGCGTTTCATGAGGTCGAGATCGGCCGCCTCGCCGGCGCCGAAGCGGCAGCTGATCCAGCCCGACCGGCCGAGCCCGTAGCCGGCCGGCGCCGCGAAATCGAAGGTCTCGGCGAAGTCGCGGCTGACCGGCAGCTTGACGGTGAGGCTGAAGCCGTCCTCTTCGCCCAGAAAGGCGAAGATCTTGCCCCTCACCTTGAGCACCGGATGATCCTCCCAAGGGAAGTCTTCCACCGCCTCCGGAAAAGCGAGGCCGTAGGCGCGCAGCGCTTCGAAATCGGTCATCCGCCTCAGCCCAGCCCGGCCATGAAGGGCGGATCGTCGATCGAGGCGGCGGCCCGGGCGAGCAGGTCGTGCCAGCGCACGGAAAGGGCGTCGAAATAGGGGTCGTCCACGGCGACCCGGTGAGTCAGCACCTTCGATCCGGGCGCGGCCGGCATCACCATCAGGTCGAGCGGCCGCCCGACCGCGAGGTTCGAGCGCATCGCGGCGTCGAACGAGAGGAAGCCGATCTTCATCGCCTCGCCGAGCCGGGTCGCGGGTTCGATGCTGCGATCGAGCATCGGCTTGCCATATTTGGTCTCGCCGATCTGGAAGAACGGCTTGTCCGGTTTGCACTCGATGAAATTGCCGGCCGAATAGATCATGAAGAGCGCCGGCGGCGCGTCGCCTATGCGGCCGCCGAGCAGGATCGAGGCCGAGCCGCTGAGCTTGATCGAGGCCAACGCCTTGCCGACCGTCTCGTTGGCGAGCCGCATCGCCTCCCCGACGAGCTGGGCGGCGCGGAACATGCTCGTCGGCTCGGCGATGGTCCGCATCAGCCCCTCGTCCTCGCCGGTCGGCAAGCCCTGGCGCAGCAGGCTGATCACCGTCTGGGTGGTCGAAAGGTTGCCCGCCGACGCTGCGAAGATGCAGCGATCCTGCGCGTCGGCGAGGCAATGCAGCTTGCGGAAGGAGGAGATGTCGTCGACGCCGGCATTGGTGCGGGTGTCGGCGATCATGATCAGCCCCGCGTCGAGCAGCATGCCAAGGCAATAGGTCATCCGGGCCCCACTTCAGCTTTGCGACTGGGCCTGCGCCTGGCCGGCCGCCTCGCTCACTCGTACCTCTACAGTCAGTTCCTCGCCGCCGCCACCCGATCGCGCGCCGGCGATCGGCGCGGCGTCGCGATAGTCGAGTCCGCAGGCGACGCGGACATAGGCGTCGTCGGTGCTGATCCCGTTCAGGGGATCGAAGGCGACCCAGCCCAGATCCTCGACCCAGGCTTCCGCCCAGGCATGGCCCGCTTCCTGGCCGTGCTGGCCGTCGCGGCGAAAGAGGTGGCCGGACACGTAGCGCGCGGGGATGCCGCCGGCCCGCGCCGCCGCGATGAAGATGTGGGAGAAATCCTGGCAGACGCCATGGCCTTCCGCGGCGGCCTGCTCGGCTCCGGTCTCGACCGCGGTCGCCCCGGTGTCGAAGCGCAAGCTCGCCTGGAGGTGGCCGGCGAGCCGGTGCAGCCGGTCGATCGTGCCGCCGGCGCCCGCGGCGCAGTCTTGCGCCAGCGCCGCGATTGCCGGGCCGGGCGCGGTCAGCGGCGTCGAGCGCAGGAAGATCTCGTGCGGCAGATCGTGCGGCAGGCCCTGGACGATGCCGTGCTTGTCATCGGTCAGCACCCGCCCGGCGATCGAGATCGAGAGGCTCGAGATCGCGGTATCGACATAGAGCATATGGATGAGGTTGCCATAGCCGTCGCGGTGTTCCCGAAGCTTGGCGTCGCGGTCGACGTCGATCCGCCAGTCGAGCACGGCCTGGCCGGCGAAGCTCAGCGGCGCCATTCTGAGCAGCTGGATCACCCGCCGGGCCGGCACCGCATATGTATAGGTGGTGGAATAATGGATGTTGAGCTGCATCAGCCGAACCTGAACTGTCGCGCGATCGCCTGATCGAGCGCCGCATTGTCGCTGATATAAGCGTGCAGCCATTCGTGCAGCCCGTCCTGGACGATCGTACCGATCTTGAGCGACTGGATGCGGTCGAGCCGCCGGCGCGCGAGACGGTCGGCGAGGCCCTGGCGGCCGGATCTTGCCGCAAAGTCGGAGAGCAGGTCGACCGTCTCCTCGGCGGAAGCGGCGAGCGAGCGCGGCATTTCGGCGCGGAAGATCAGGAAATCGGCGACCCGCCACGGCCTGAGCGGGCCCGAATAGATGTGCCGATAAGCGGTCTTGGCCGAGACGATCTGCAGGAGGGTGCTCCATTGGTCGCGGTCGAGCGCGCCGCCGACCTCCTGGCCGGGCGGGAGCAGCAGATAATATTTGACGTCGAGCAGCCGCGCGGTGTTGTCGCCGCGCTCGATCGCCGCGCCCAATTGCATGAACCAGGCGCCTTCCGAGCGCAGCATCCGGGCGAGCGCGCCCTCGAAGCCGCGAATCTCGGCCTTGAGGCTTTCGACCAGGTTCAGGCTGGCCTGGACACCGCCCGGCTTGGTGCGGTCGCGGATGACCAGCCAGGTGCGGTTGATCGCCTCCCAGACCTCGACGGTGAGCGCGGTGCGGGCGGCGCGGGCATTGTCGCGCGCGGCCGAGATGCAGCTGCGGACCGCGCTCGGATTGTCCTCCGACAGGGTCAGATAGCGGCGCACGCCGGCGGGGCTGAACGCCTCGCCTTTGGCGGCATAGGCCGAGGCGGAGCCGACCACGGCGAGCGCGCTGCGCCAGGCCTGCTCGCTCGCATCATGGTCGCCGAGCGCCGAGAGGCGGATCGTCGCCTCGACCAGGCGCGAGGTGAATTCGGCCCGCTCCATGTAGCGGCCGATCCAGTAGAGATGCTGGGCGGTGCGCGACAGCATCAGCTACCCCGGTCCAAATGGGGCGCGTCGTGGTCGGCGACGAGCACGAAGCTGTCCTTGGTGCCGCCGCCCTGGCTCGAATTCACCACCAGCGAGCCTTCGCGCAGGGCGACGCGGGTGAGGCCGCCCGGCACGATCCTGATGCCGCCGGCGCCAGTGAGGACGAAGGGCCGGAAGTCGACGTGGCGCGGCGCCAGGCCCGCTTTCGTGAAGGTCGGCACGGTCGACAAAGCGAGAGTCGGCTGGGCGATGTAGCGCTCGGGCTCGGCCTTCAGCGCGGCGCGGAACGTCTCGATCTCCTTCTTCGTCGCGGCCTGGCCGACCAGCATTCCGTAGCCGCCCGAGCCGTCGACGAGCTTGACGACGAGCTTGTCGAGATTGTCGAGCGTATATTGGAGCGCATCGGGCTCGCGGCAGCGCCAGGTCTCGACATTGGGAAGCCTGGGCTCCTCGCCGGTATAATAACGGACGATCTCCGGCATGTAGGAGTAGATCGCCTTGTCGTCGGCGATGCCGGTGCCGGGCGCGTTGACCAAAGTGACGTTGCCGGCGCGATAGGCGGCCATCAGCCCGGGCACGCCCAACGCGGAGTTGGGGTTGAAGACGAGCGGATCGAGGAAAAAGTCGTCGATCCGCCGGTAGATGACGTCGACGCGCACGCGGCCATGGATGGTACGCATCCAGACCACATCGTCGTCGACCTCGAGGTCGGTGCCCTCGACCAGATCGATGCCCATATTGTCGGCAAGGAAGCTGTGCTCGTAGAAGGCCGAGTTGAAATGGCCCGGCGTCAGCAGCACGCAGCAGGCGTCGCCGCGATCGGGAGCGACCGACTGCAGGGTTTCGCGCAGCAATTCGGGATAGGAATCGACCGGCTCGACCGGCAGCGCGTCGAACAATTCGGGGCAAAGCCTGAGCATCGCCTCGCGATTCTCGAGCATGTAGGAGACGCCGGACGGAGTCCGGACATTGTCCTCCAGCACCCAGAATTCGTCGGGGCCGGTGCGCACCAGATCGATCCCGGATATGTGGGCGTAGACGCCGTGCGGCGGCCGCGCGCCGGCGGCCGCGATGCAATATTGCGCGTTGCCGAGCACGATGTCGGCCGGGATCACGCCGTCGGCGATGATCCGCCGCGCGCCGTAGACGTCGTCTATGAACAGGTTGATCGCCCGGACCCTCTGCTCGAGGCCGGCCGACAAATTCGCCCATTCGCGCGCCGAGAAGATGCGCGGGATGATGTCGAACGGGATGATGCGCTCGGCCGCCTCCTCGTCGCCATAGACGGCGAAGGTGATGCCGAGGCTGCGGAAGGCGGCTTCGGCGGCCTGCTGGCGGCGGAGCAATTCGGCCGGGCTGAGATCGGCGAGCCAGGCGGCCACCGGCTCGAAATCGGCGCGGGGCGTCCGGTCCCGGCTGACGCCCCACAATTCGTCGAACGGCTTGCCTTGCGCCATCGCCCCTCGCTCTGCGTCCGCCGGCCCGATGCCGCCGGCGCCCTCACAATGCACGAAAGGCTGGGACGGGCCAATTCGATTTTGCAGCGCAGCAACTTATCGGCGTGACGCGGCCGGGGGACCCGGCTATTCGTTACGCCATGCCAACGACCATGCCGACCGAGCTCCTCGTCCTCACCTGGGGATGCGTCCTCGCTTTCGTCCACATCCTCGCCGCCGCGATGGTCAAGACCCGCCAATATGGCTCCAAGTGGAACATGGGCGCGCGCGACGAGGAGCTGCCCCCGCCGCGCCCGCTTGTCGGCCGCTTGACCCGGGCGCAGGCCAATTTCTTCGAAACCTTCCCGATCTTCATCGCCGCGGTGCTGATCGTCGGCGCGGTTGGCCTCACCGACAGCCAGACCGCCTTGGGCGCCTGGCTCTGGCTCGGCGGCCGCGTCGCCTATCTCCCGCTCTACGCGCTCGGCGTCCCGGTCGTGCGCAGCCTCGCCTGGGGCGTCAGCCTGATCGGAATCGTCCTGGTGCTGAAGCCGGCGCTGGCGCTGCTCTTCTAGCGCCGCCGCTGGGGAACCAGGGTGGTCCCGTTCCAGACCAGATTGACCCGACAGCGGTCGCTTTGGCAATTGGCGCGGGTCTGCGTGGCGATCGGGCCATTTTCTCCCGCGGGCATCGCATTATAGGCCCGGCCGCGCCAGGCGAGGCGGAAGCGTCCGCGCGGCTGGGACACGACGAGCCAGTTCATGCACAGGTCGCGCGCGCAATAAGCATGGGGCGGGGCCTCCTCGCCAGCCTCCCGCTGGCCGGGACGGAAGCATTGGAATCCTTGCGAATTGAGGAAATAATCGTCGCGGCGATCCCGGTTGATGTCGACGCTGAAGAAGAAATCGGGCACGAATTGCGGATCTCCCCGCCTTGCCCGGCAGGATTGCCTGAGCTCCGCCATGATTGCCCTCACCGGCGGCGGATAATCGTGAAAGTCCCGCTGGGCCGAATTCGGACCCTGCACGGCCGCCAGCATCAGCAGCGCTATGGACAAAGGCTCGGCCATATCTCTCGCTCCCTTTCATGCCGGGGCGATCAAGCGCCGCGGTCGGTTGCGGCCGAATAATATATTGGAATCAGGGCGCGCGCAAAAGAAACCGGCGCCCGCGTGCCTCGCCGATGACTGCAACAGATCCGGTCGACGCCATGCGGATAGCCGGCCCGATCAGGGCGATTATTGGATATATATGTAGGCAATGATCTGTCAGCCTCGGCTCATGCCGAGTCGTCTGTCTGTGCCCGCCGCTTCACGCGCTTGCCGATCCGATCCCGTCCAAAGCCGATCGCAGTTGCATTGAGCCAATTCGTCATGCCGGACTTGATCCCGCATCCGCCTTCTTTTCTACGCTGCCGAAAGAAGGTGGACCCCGGGTCAAGCCCGGGGTGACGTTGCGGTTCGTGTGAATTCCGGCTCCGCGCGACTGGATTTTCGCGCGCCAAAGAGGCCGCTTCCGCTCTTCGCCGAACCCGCCCCGGCTTTCGACATTGGATACCCTCAACTTCCTCAACTTATTCGTCCCCCCGCGCCGGCTCGGCAAGCACGCGTTCGGGTCGCCGTCGCGTCTAGTTTGGTTACTTCCGCGGCTAAGCTGCGGGCCCGCCGCCAAAGAAAACCGGCGCCCGCGCATGCGCGGACGCCGGTTCTCGCCCCACTCGCAAGCTCGTCAGGCGACCTGCGCGGTCTCGACCTCCTCGGGCTCGCGCAGCACATAGCCGCGGCCCCAGACGGTCTCGATATAATTGTCCCCGCCGCAGGCGAGGCTGAGCTTCTTGCGAAGCTTGCAGATGAAGACGTCGATGATCTTGAGCTCGGGCTCGTCCATGCCGCCGTAAAGGTGGTTGAGGAACATTTCCTTGGTGAGCGTCGTGCCCTTGCGGAGCGACAGGAGCTCGAGCATCGCATATTCCTTGCCGGTCAGATGGACGCGGGCGCCGTCGACCTCGACCGTCTTGGCGTCGAGATTGACCGCGAGCTTGCCGGTCTTGATCACCGACTGGCTGTGGCCCTTGGAGCGGCGGACGATGGCGTGAATGCGGGCGACCAGCTCGTCGCGGTGGAAGGGCTTGGTGACATAATCGTCGGCGCCGAAGCCCAATGCCCGGACCTTCGAATCCATTTCGGCGACGCCGGAGAGGATGAGGACCGGGGTGCCGACCTTGGCCGTCCTGAGCTTCTTGAGCACGTCATAGCCGTGCATGTCGGGCAAGTTCAGGTCCAGGCAGATGATGTCGTAATCGTAGAGCTTGCCGAGGTCCAAGCCCTCTTCGCCCAGATCGGTCGTGTAGACGTTGAAGCCCTCGTTGGAGAGCATGAGCTCGATGGCCTTGGCCGTCGTCGGCTCGTCTTCGATCAGCAGCACGCGCATGAATTCTGCCCTCCTGTCGCGGCGGCCGGGGCCGGGCGCCATTGCGACTTCCATTAACTGTTAGAGGTGTGAAGGCAAAAGGTTAATTTGGTATTAATACCGTGGAATCCGAGACTAAGCCGAGGTCGTTGCGCGCAGGCCACAGCCATGGCAGGGCCGGCTTGTGAGCTTCTGGGAAAACAAGGTCATCTACATAGACGGCGAGGCGATGGTGATCGACAAGCCCGCGGGCCTTGCCGTGCATCCGGGCGCGCGCACCCCCGAGAGCCTCGAAGATTATCTTCACCATCTTCGTTTCGGATTCAAACGGCTGCCGCTGCCGGTCCACCGTCTCGACCGCGACACGTCGGGCTGCCTGCTGCTCGCCCGCAACCCCAAGGCGCACAAGGCCTTCCAGCGCGCGTTCGAGGACAAGAAGGTCGCCAAGACCTACGTCGCGGTGCTCGACGGCGTGCCGGAGGCGGAGGCGGGGACGATCGACATGGCGCTCGGCAAGATCTCGACCGCCGAGGAAGGCTGGCGGATGGTCCCGGACGAGAGCGGCAAGGCGGCGGTGACCCACTGGCGCGTGGCCGGGGTCCGCGACGGCCGCGCGATCCTCGTCTTCACCCCCGAAACCGGCCGCACCCACCAGATCCGCGTCCATGCCGCCTCCGGGATCGGTATCCCCATCGTCGGCGACCCGGTCTATGGGGCGGGCAGAGGGCCGATGCTGCTCCACGCTCTGTCGCTCAGGGTCGAGCGCGGCGGCAAGCCAGCGATCGAGGCGAGCGCGCCGCTGCCGCCGACCTTCGTCAATGCGGGGCTGGGCGATGTCCTTTGACTTGCCGGAAGACGCGCTCGAGGAGATGAGAAGGGGCCAATCGCCCCGCGATTGGCAGTCGCGTCTGGGAGACGCGACGACCTTCTCATTCCTGGCGGCTTCCGGGCCCGGCGGGCAGAACGTCAACAAGGTCGCCACCGCCTGCCAGTTGCGCTGCGACGTGTTCAGGCTCGGCCTCGCGCCGGACGTTTATGCCAGGCTGAAGACGCTCGCTGGCAGCCGCATGACCTCGGCCGGCGAAATCGTCCTCACCGCGCGCAAATACCGCACGCAGGAGGCCAATCGCGAGGATGCGCGGGCGCGGCTGGCGGATCTGGTCGAGCGCGCCCATGTGAAGCCGGTGAAACGGGTCCGGACCCGGCCAAGCCGGGCGGCCAAGGCGAAACGGGTGGACAGCAAGAAGCAGCGCGGCACCGTGAAGCAGGGGCGCGGAAAGGTGATTCTGGACTGACCCCCGTCATGCTGAACTTGTTTCAGCATCCAGGCGACGCGCCGCTGGACGGGTGGAGAGCTGGACCCTGAAACAGGTTCAGGGTGGCAAGAAGGAAAGTGATGTACGACTTCAAGATCCAAGCCGCCGACAAGGCCTCGCTCTATCGCGAGCTCACCGAGGCCGCAGCCGCGCTCATTGCGGGCGAGCCCGATCCGATCGCCAACATGGCCAATGTCGCGGCTTTGATCTGGGAGGCGCTGCCCGACATCAATTGGGCGGGCTTCTACCGCAATGTGGGGGGCGAGCTGGTGCTGGGGCCGTTCCAGGGGCGGCCGGCCTGCATCCGCATCCCCTTCGGCAAGGGCGTGTGCGGCGCCGCGGCCGCCACGCTGCAGCCGCAATGCGTTGCCGATGTCCAGGCCTTTCCCGGCCATATCGCCTGCGATGCCGCCAGCCGCGCCGAGCTGGTCGTGCCGATCCTCGCCGGCGGTCAGCTCGCCGGCGTGCTCGATCTCGACAGCCCGACGCCGGCCCGCTTCGATGAGGAAGACGTGGCGGGCTGTGTCAAACTGATACAGCGTCTCTCAGACGCGCTGGCCGGCATGGCAAAGGCGGCCCCCGAAGGGTAAAAGACCTGTTCACCACGCTCCGGGCGCCGCTCTGGGCGAGTCGATGCGAACAAGGGGTCCCTTTATGCGCATGTTGAGCCTCACCCTCCTGGCGGCGAGCATCGCCGTCCTGCCCGCCGCCGCCTCGGCGCAGCCCGGCCCGCGCGGCGGACCGCGCGCCGGCGCCACCTGGCGCGGCGGCGGCATGACCGGCCCGGCCGTGCGCGGCCCCAACATCCAGATGCGCGGCCCCGGCATGCAGGGCCGGACCGTCCGGATGCACGGCGGACAGATGCACGGCGGACAAATGCACGGCGGACAGATGCACGGCGGACAAATGCATGGCGGACAGATGCACGGCGGACAGATGCACGGCCGCGGCAATTTCAGCTTCCATCGCTGGGGCCCGCATCCCGGCCGCAACTTCCGGCACAGCCGGCTGCGCCGCGGCTTCGTCATCAACCCGTTCTGGTTCGCCCCGCAATTCTACATCGGCAATTGGCAGACCTATGGCTTCGCCGCGCCCGGCGAGGATCAGCGCTGGGTCCGCTATTATGACGACGCCTATCTGATCGACGGCGGCGGCCGCGTGCTCGACGAGCGCTACGGCGTCGACTGGGACAATTATGGCGAGGAATGGGGCGACCAGGACGGCATCCCGGCCTATCGCGGCGAGTGGCGCGAGGGCGGCGAGGACGGCGACTATGCCGAGGAGGAATATCGCGAGGAGCATCATGGCCGCGGCGGCCATGGCGGTCCCGGCTACGGCCCGCCGCCTCCGGGCTATGGCGGTCCGGGCTATGGTCATGGCGCGACTTATGGCGGCTATTACGGCTACGGCGCCTACGCTTATCCGATCGTGATCGAGACGGTCACCACGACGGGCGGCGGCTATAGCGAGGAAATCACCGAGGAATATGTCGAGGTCCGCCAGCGCCACCGCGCCCGCCGGCCGCGGCCCCGCTGCCAATGCGCGCCGCCGCCGCGTCCCGCGCCGCGCCGCCCGGCGCCGCGTCGTCCCCGTCCGCCAGCCGGCGAACGGGGCTAGGAAAAGGCTCGAATCCTCCCGCCTGCGGCGGGGGGAAGTTCCCCGCCGTTCGCTTGAAGTCCGTCATTCCAGCGCAAGCTGGAATCTCACTTCTTCAATGCGAGAGAAAAGAGATTCCAGCTTTCGCTCGAATGCCGATTCAAGTCCGGATCGAACCGACTTCAGCTGATCGCCGCCAGCGTATCCTCGCCGAGCCCGGCGGGCACGATGACGAGCGGGCAGGGAAGCGTGCCTGCCGCCGGCCCCGCGAAATGGCTGATCAGCGGACCCGGTCCGCCCTCCGCCGCCGCCGCCAGCACCAGCGCCGCGATATCGTCGCGCTCCTTCAGGAGCTCGGCGACCGCCTTGATCCGGTCGCCCTGCCGGATCGTGATCGAGGGCTTGATGCCGGCCTCCTCCATGATCGCGCCGGAGGCCTGGACCAGCATCGCCTCGGCGCGCAGCCGCGCCTCTTCCTCCATCGCGTCCTGGACGGCCCCCCACTGGACGAATTCGGGCTGCTCGATCAGCGCCAGGATCTCGACGCCGCCGCCAGTCCGCGCCGCTCGCCGCGCCGCATAGCGCAGCGCCGCCAGCGCCTCCTCGGTTTCATCCATCACGACCAGATAGGTCCGCATTTTTCTCTTTCCTGACGCCCCCGGCTGCCTGCGCCAGAACCGCTTGTCGCGCAAGCGCGCTCCTTCGACCCGCTCAGGACAGGCTCCTTCGACTTTGCTCAGGACAGGCTTGACCATTGCCATGGCTTTGCTGTTTGGACACGAGCGGCCGTTCGCGAAAGGAAAGTCCCCTTCCATGCCGATCGAACTGAAGATGCCGGCTTTGTCCCCGACGATGGAGGAGGGGACCTTGGCCAAGTGGCTGGTCAAGGAAGGCGATGCGGTCAAATCGGGCGACATCCTCGCCGAGATCGAGACCGACAAGGCAACGATGGAGTTCGAGGCGGTCGACGAAGGCACGATCGCGAAGATCCTGGTCCCCGAAGGCACCGATGAAGTGAAGGTCGGCACCGTCATCGCTTTGATCGCGGGCGAGGGCGAGGACGTATCGGCGGCGAGCGCGGTGCCCGCGCCGCCCCCCGAGAAGAGGCCCGAACCCGCCGCCAGGGATGGCGGCGAAACCGGCGCCGGCCAGCCCGCCAAAGAGGCGCCCGCGCCGGCTCCGGCTCGGGCGCCAGCACCCGCTTCGGCCCCGGCGCCGCAAGCTGGTGGCGACCGCGTCAAAGCGAGCCCGCTCGCCCGCCGCCTCGCCGAGCAGCAGGGGATCGACCTTGAAGCGCTTCGGGGCTCGGGTCCCGGCGGCCGCATCGTCAAGGCCGACGTCGACAGTGCGTCGGGGAAGGCGCCCGCAGCGACTCCGGCGCCCGCCGCCGCGCCGGCGCCCGCGCCGAGCGCCGCCCCGCCGGCCCTGGTCGAGACCGACATCCCGCACGAGGAGGTCAAGCTCTCCAACATGCGCAAGACGATCGCGCGGCGCCTCACCGAGGCCAAGCAGACGATCCCGCACATCTACCTCACCGTCGACATCCGGCTCGACGCATTGCTGAAGCTCAGGGCCGAGCTCAACAAGGGCCTCGAGGCGCGCGGCGTGAAGCTTTCGGTCAACGACATACTGATCAAGGCGCTCGCCATCGCACTGATCGAGGTGCCGGAATGCAACGTCTCGATCTCCGGCGATCATCTGCTCAAATATAGCCGCGCCGACATTTCGGTGGCGGTGTCGATCCCGGGCGGGCTGATCACGCCGATCGTCGCCAACGCGGATACCAAGAGCCTGTCGGCCGTTTCGAAGGAGATGACCGAGCTCGCAGGCCGCGCCAGGGAAGGAAAACTCCAGCCCCACGAATATCAGGGGGG
>DATKIV010000041.1:0-20759 GCA_035543935.1 Allosphingosinicella sp. | reverse complement strand
TCGGAAACCACCTCGTCCGGGTCCGGCCGCAGCCGCTCCTCGAGGTCGGCGCCGGGGGTCCCGATGAAGATGAAGCCCGCGATCCGCTCCGGCGCCGCGCCGAAGGCCTCCAGCACCGCATCGGAATAAGCCGCCCAGCCGGTCACGAGCCCGGCCACGTAGCCGATCGCGTGAGCGGCCAGAAGCAGGTTCATGCACGCCGCCCCGCACGACAGCTGCTGCTCCCAGACCGGGATCTTGTGGCCGGGCGTCGGGCTCGACAAAGCGACGACCAGCTCCGGCGCCTGGCGGGCGAAGCGCTCATTGGCTTCGAGCTCGAGCCGGCCCGGCGCCGGATTGGCGGCCCGGTAGGCGCTCTCGAGCAAGGCGGCGAAGGCGTCGCGCCGGTCCGACGCGACATGGACGAAGCGCCAGGGATGAAGCTTGCCATGATCGGGCGTGCGCATGGCGACGGCGAAGATGCGGCGCAGCTCCTCGGGCGTCGGGCCGGGCGCGACCAGGTCGCGCGGGCGGCCCGAGCGGCGGGTCTGCAGCAGGGCGAATGGGGTGGAGCGGTCGTTCAACATCGCGCGGTTCGCCTAACAGGCACGGCAGGCCGCAACAATCGGCTTCACAGATGCGTTTTGGCCGCTACGGTGCCGCGCTTCAGACCGCCAGAGAGCGTTCAGCGGCAAGAGGGATACAGGCGTGACCGGCTTCAAAGATTTTTCGCTGTGGAACGAAGGCGACTGGATCGCCGCGATCTGCCTCCTCGTCCTCGCGTTTTTTCTCGCGCTCGGCGCGATGGTCGCGATGTCGCGCAAGACGGAAGTCATGGGCCATCCCAAGGGCCTCTACATGCTCTTCTTCGCCGAGATGTGGGAGCGATTCTCCTATTACGGCATGCGGGCGATCCTGATCTTCTACCTCACCCAACACTGGCTGTTCTCGGACGGCAAATCGAACCTCATCTACGGCGCCTATACGAGCTTGGTCTATATCACCCCGGTGCTCGGCGGCTATCTGGCCGATCGCTATCTCGGCCAGCGCAAGGCGGTGCTGTTCGGCGGCGTGCTGCTCGCCCTCGGGCATCTCTTCATGGCGGTCGAAGGGGTCGGCGGGCAGAACGATCCGACGATCAACGTCTTCTGGATGGCGCTGGCGCTGATCATCGTCGGCTCGGGCTTCCTGAAGGCCAATATCTCGGTGATGGTCGGCCAATTGTATCGCCTGACGGATACCAGGCGCGATGCCGCCTACACCATCTTCTACATGGGTATTAATCTCGGCGCCGCGGTCGGAACGATCCTCGTCGGCTATCTCGGCCAGACCATCGGTTGGAAATGGGGCTTCGGACTCGCCGGCATCGGCATGGTCGCCGGCCTCATCGTCTTCGTGCTCGGCAAGGCCGCGCTGCGCGGCGGCGGCGAGGCGCCGAAACCGCTCAGCCGACCGACCGAATGGACGCTTTACGCCATCGGCCTTGGCGCGGTGGGCGTGATCTGGGCCCTTATTCAGTATCAGAACGTGATCCAGGGCCTGCTCGTGGTCTCGGGGGTCGGACTCCTCGGCTACGTCCTTTTCGAAGCGTTCAAGCTGGACAAGCAGCCGCGCGAGCGCATTTTCGCAATCCTTTTCCTGATCGCGCTCAACCCGGTCTTCTGGGGCTTGTTCGAGCAGGCTGGCGGTTCGCTCAATCTCTATACCGACCGGTTCGTCGACCGGGCCGGCGTTCCCGCCTCGCTGTTCCAATCGATCAACCCGATCTACATCATCCTGCTGGCGCCGCTCTTTGCGGGCCTTTGGGTGACGCTCGCCAGGCGGGGGCTCGAGCCTTCGGCGCCGGCCAAGTTCGGGCTTGCGCTCGCCCAGGTCGGCTTCTCCTTCCTGCTCTTCGTCTGGGGCGCGAACTCGGTCGGCCCGGGCGTGATGACCCCGGTCATCTTCGTTTTCTTGATCTACTTCTTCCAGACCACCGGCGAGCTCTGCCTCTCTCCCGTCGGGCTCTCGGCGATGAACCGGCTCGCGCCCAGGTTCATGGCCTCTCTGATCATGGGTGCCTGGTTCTACATGACCGCGGTCGGCAATTTCGTCGCCGGCAAGATCGGCGAGGCGACGGGCGGCCATGGCGGCGAGATGACTCGGGACGGAACGCTCGAAATATACAACAAGATCGGCTGGATCACGGTGGCGATCGCCGCCGTCGTCCTGGTGCTCGCGCCGTTCGTCAAGAAGCTCATGCACCTCGATACGCTCAGGGATGAAGAGCTTCCCGGGGAGCGCGAGCTGGCCGAGCCGCAGGCGGCCGGGCTGAACCTCGGCAAGGAGGGCGCCCATTGATGCGCGGCGGCGTCGCCGCGATCGCCGCCGCGGCCCTTCTGTTCGGCTGCGCCAATCAGGGGGCGAGGCCGCAGGCCTCGCCCCCGGCCGCGGCATCCTCGGCGCGCCCGCGCTATGTCCCGCCTGAAGATCCTTATCCTTCGACCTATCGCCCTTATGGCGGCGTGCCGACCGCGATCACCGGCGCCACCGTCTATGACGGCGAGGGCGGCCGCATCGAGAACGGCACGATCGTCATGGCCGAGGGCCGCATCCAGGCGGTCGGCGGGCCCGACACCCCGATTCCCGAGGGCGCCCAGCGCATCGACGGCCGCGGCCGCTGGGTGACGCCGGGCGTGATCGACGTCCACTCGCACCTCGGCGACTATCCGAGCCCCGGCGTCGACGCGCATAGCGACGGCAACGAGATCACCTCGCCGGTCCGCCCCGAAGTCTGGGCCGAGCACAGCGTCTGGCCGCAGGATCCCGGCTTCAGCCGCGCGCTCGCCAATGGCGGCATCACCACCTTGCAGGTCCTGCCCGGCTCGGCGAACCTGTTCGGCGGGCGCGGCGTCACCTTGCGCAACGTACCGGCGCGCACCGTCCAGGCGATGCGCTTCCCGGGTGCGCCGCGCGGGCTGAAGATCGCCTGCGGCGAGAATCCCAAGCGCGTCTATGGCGGCCGCAATCAGATGCCGCAGACGCGGATGGGCAATGTCGCCCTGATGCGTTCGACCTGGCAGCGCGCCGCCGAATATCGCGACCGCCGCGCGCGCGACGCGAGCACGCCGCGCGACATGGCGCTCGACACTCTGGTCGAGGCGCTGGAGGGGCGGATGCTCGTCCACAACCATTGCTACCGCGCCGACGAGATGGCGATCATGCTCGACATGGCGCGCGAGTTCGGCTTCCGCATCGCCAGCTTCCACCACGCGGTCGAGGCCTACAAGATCGCCGACCTTCTGCGCGCGTCGAACACATGCGCTGCGATGTGGGCCGATTGGTGGGGCTTCAAGATGGAAGCCTATGACGCGATCAACGAGAATATCCCGCTCGTTCACAATGCCGGCGCCTGCGCCATCGTCCATTCGGACGACGCCAACGGCATCCAGCGCCTCAATCAGGAGGCCGCCAAGGCACTCGCCGACGGCCGCAGGATGGGCATCCAGATCAGCGATGAGGTCGCCTGGCGCTGGCTGGCGATCAATCCCGCCAGCGCGCTCGGCATCGCCGACCAGACCGGGAGCCTGCGCGCCGGCAAGCGCGCCGATGTCGTGCTGTGGAACGGCAATCCTTTCAGCGTCTACACCAGGCCGCAGCAGGTCTGGATCGACGGCGCCTTGCTCTACGACATGAACGATCCGCGGCGCCGGCCGGTCAGCGACTTCGAGCTCGGCCAGCCGGGCGAGGGAGACACGAAGTGAGGGCGCTCTCCATCCTGCTCGCGGGAATAACCGCGCTGACCACACTCCCCGCCGCCGCCCAGACCGTCGCGATCACCGGCGGCCGCGTCGTCATCGGCGACGGCTCGGAGCCGATTGACGGGGGTACCGTGGTGATCCGCGACGGGCGCGTGGTCACGGCGGGCGCCAACGTGCCGGTGCCGGCGGGCGCGCAGATCGTCGACGCGCGCGGCAAATGGGTAACGACGGGCGTCGTCGCCGGCTTCTCCCGGATCGGCCTGGTCGAGGTCGACGCGGTCGACGCGACCAACGACACCCAGGCGAGTTCCTCGCCGTTCAGCGCGGCGATCGACGTCGCCCCGGCGATCAATCCTGAGGCGAGCGCGATCGCGGTCAGCCGCGCCGCCGGCGTCACCCGGGCGGTGGTCTCGCCCTCGACCGCGCGCAGCATCTTCGGCGGTCAGGGCGCGGTGATCGATCTCGGCGGCGACATGCAGGCCATCACCCGCGCCCGCGCCTTCCAATATATCGAGCTTGGCGAGGAGGGCGCCGGCGATGCCGGCGGTAGCCGCGCCTCGGCGCACGTGCTGCTGCGCAGCGCGCTCAGGGAAGCGCGCGACCTGCGCCTGCCGATCGGCGCGCGCGGGCAGGGCCGTGTCGCCAACACCGCGCCGCCCGAGGATTTGGCGGAAAATCCCTATCTGCTGCCCGGCACGCAGCGGTCCGACGACGTGCTGCTGACCCGCTTCGACGCGGCGGCCCTGGTGGCGGTGCTGCAGGGCCGGCAATTGCTGCTCGTCCATGCCGAGCGGGCGAGCGACATCCTCCAGGTGCTGGCGCTGAAGCGCGAATTCCCGAACCTTCGCATCGTGCTGGTCGGCGCGACCGAGGGCTGGCGGGTGGCGGCGCAGATCGTCGCGGCGCGCGTGCCCGTCATCGCCAATGCGCTGAACGACCTCCCCGCGAGCTTCGAGCAGCTCTCCGCGACCCAGTCCAATGTCGGCCGGATGCGGGCGGCGGGGATCAATGTCGCGATCGGCATGATCAACGACGACGAGGCGCGCCAGGTGCGGCTCTCGACCCAATATGCCGGCAATCTCGTCGCGTTGAACAACATTCCCGGAGCGACCGGCCTCAGCTGGAGCCAGGCCTTCGCCGCGATCAGCTCGGCACCGGCGGAAGCCTTGGGCATGGGCGCCGAGATCGGCTCGCTCCGCCCCGGCCGGCGCGGCGACGTGGTGATTTGGGACGGCGATCCGCTCGAGCTGGCGACCGGGGTCGAGGCGGTCTGGATCGACGGCGTCCGCCAGAGCCTCGAAAACCGCCAGACCCGCCTGCGCGACCGCTACCGCCAGCCCCAGGAAGGCGCGCTCCCCCACGCTTACGATCCGCGTTAGGGCCAGTTACTTTCACGATGACAGCGGGGACAGTTACTTTCACGCGCCGAAGCCGGGATGACGGACTCCGGGACCGAAAAGTAACCGTCCCCATTCAACGTGCCACCAGGATGGGGACAGTTACTTTTATGAGGCCTGCGCGGAATCCTGAAGGGCCGAGCGTGAAAGTAACTGTCCCCGGTAAAGTAACTGTCCCCGTCAGATCTTCACGCGCTTCATCCCTTCGGGGCTGTAGCGGGCGCCCGCGACGGCGCGGGCGGCCTCAAGGGCCTTCAGGTCCTCACCGGACAATTCCAGATCGACGGCGGCGGCGCTGTCCTCGAGCGTGGCGCGACGCTTGACGCCGGGGATGGGGACGATGTCGTCGCTTTGGGCGAGCAGCCAGGCCAGAGCGACCTGGGCGAGGCTGACGCCGTGGCGATCGGCGACGGCGCGGATCGCGTCGACGACCTTGAGGTTCGCGTCCCAATTCTCCTCCGAGTAACGCGGGTCGTTGTGGCGCCAGTCGTCGGCCGGAAGGTCGGCCCTGCTCTTGAACTGGCCGGTGAGAAAGCCGCGGCCGAGCGGACTATAGGGCACGAAGCCGATGCCGAGCTCGCGGCAGATCGGCAGGATCTCGTCCTCCACGTCGCGCTCCCAGAGCGAGTATTCGGACTGGAGCGCGCAGATCGGGTGGACCGCGGCGGCGCGGCGGATCGTCTCGGGGCCGGCTTCGGAGAGGGCGATGTAGCGAACTTTTCCCTCTTTGACCAATTCGGCCATGCCGCCGATCGTCTCTTCGATCGGCACGTCGGGATCGACCCTGTGCTGGTAGAAGAGGTCGATCGTGTCGATGCCGAGCCGCTTCAACGAGCCTTCGCAGGCGCGCCGCGCATTTTCCGGGCTGCCGTCGAGGCCGACCGGCTGGTCGCCGTTCCAGCGCAAGGCGAATTTGGTGGCGATGACGAGGCCCTCGCGCCTCCCCCTGATCGCCTCGCCGAGCAATTCCTCATTGGCGAACGGCCCGTACATTTCGGCGGTGTCGAAGAAATTGATGCCGAGATCGATGGCGCGGTGAATGGCGGCGATCGATTCATCGTCGGTGGCGGCGCCGTAGACGATGTTGCCGCCGCGGACCATGGGCATGCAGCCGATGCCGAGCGCGGAGACCTCGAGGCCCTGGCCGAGCGTGCGGTATTTCATGAGTCCGTCTCCCGATAAGCGTGACGCAGGGTTGAAAAGGCGAGCGAAGCGGCGCCGGCGAGCAGCAGCGCCTTGATCGCGACCACCACCCATTGAGCCTGTCCCGACGGGTCCGGAGCGGCGTCGCCGAGCTGGCCGAGCAGGCTCATCGCGAGCTGGCCGGCCGCGAACGCCCAGGCCAGAGCGAGCGGCCCGGGCCGGCCGCGCAACGCCAGCAAAGCGGCGCCGACGAGCAGCAAGGCGCCGATCGCGTCGTCGATCCAGCCCAGCACGTTCCCGAGCGTGCCGGCGCGGCGCACCAGTTCCAGCGCGAGCACCGCCGGCCCGCCGATCAGCGCGCAGATTATGCTCGTGCGCAGGGTTCGGCTCACACCTTCTCCATCAGCAGCCGGTCTTCCTCGCTGGTCGCGTCCTCCTCCTCGAAGCCCGAGCGCTTCGAAACCACCGTGGTCGCGGCAACGTCCATGCTGACATTGCCCATCGTGCGCATCAGATCGGGCACGACCTCGATCGCGATGAGGATGGCGAGCGGCGCGATCGGCACGCCCATGGCGAGGCAGATCGGCGCGATCGAGGTGACGAAGCTCGCCTGGCCGGGAATGCCGACCGCGCCCATCGTCGTCATCGCCGCGGCGGCGACGCCGAACGCCATCGCCATCGGCGTCAGCGGCACGTTCATCAGATAGGCGATGTAGATGGCGACCGCGAGGTTCATGGCGGGGCCGGTGGCGCGGAAAATGGCGACCGCCATCGGCAAAGTGACCCCCGAGGCCTCGACCGGCACCCCCAATTTGGCGTTGGCGCGCAGCATGGCGGGCAGGCAGGCGAGCGAGGATTGGGTCGAGAAAGCGAGCGCCTGGCTCGCGGCCACCGCCCTGGTGAAGCGCAGCGGCGATACCCTGGCGCCGAACCAGGCCAGCGGCCAGGCCGCGAGCCACATCACCGAGCCGACCGCGATGACGATGAGGACATAGTGGAGGAGCGCGCCGAACGCCGTCGCCCCGGCGCGCGCGCCGACCACATAGGCCAAGGCGAAGACGCCGATCGGCCCGATCCACAGCACCCAGCCGATCACCACCAGCATGGTGTCGGCGACCGCCTGGAAGAAGCCGGTCAGCGTCTTGCGCGGCTCGTCGGGCAGGCGGATCATCGCGAAGGCGAAGATGACGACGAAGACGATCAAGGGCAGGATCGCGCTCTCGGACGCCGCGGCGATCGGGTTGGTCGGCACGATCGAGCGCAGGAAATCCCCGAATCCGGGCGCGTCGCCGACCGGCGCGGCGGTGGCGAGCGCGCCGCGCAGGGCGTCGGCCGATTCGGCGGGGAGCGGGAACCAGCTCAGCAGCAAGGGCGTCAGCAGGGCGGCCATGATCGAGGAGATCCAGAGCAGGACCACGAACAGGATCAGGGCGCGGGTGGCAAGCCGGCTCGCCCGCGCGGCTTCGGCGGAGGCGGCGATGCCGGTGATCAGCAGCGAAACGACCAGAGGCACGATCGTCATCTGCAGCGCGTTGAGCCACATGCCGCCGATCGGCTCGGCGATGGCGACGGCGCGCTCGATCCAGGCGCCGCCCGCGGCGACGCTGGCGATGCCGGCGCCGAGGCCGAGCAACAATGCGAGCAGGATGCGTGTCGGCTGGGAGATCCGGATCGGCCTGGAGGTTTTCAAAAGCGTCGCCCTTCCTGACTTATGGCGCTATCAGGCCCTTGTTTATGGCCTTAGGGTCCGTACTCCATACCCGCAACGGCCGTGACGGAGCGGATTTTGGGTCAGGGCAAGGAGCGAGGAGGGAGCGATGCTATCGCATCGTGACCAACGCTGCGACGTCGCCCTGGCCCAAAAGCCGCCCGCCGCTTCGCGGTCGCCCGGAGAAGGCCGCCGGCCACGTTGGACGGCTTGTCCGGGCAACCAGCCCGGCCTGCGCCGCCCGCCTTGCCGGCGGCCTTCTCCGGGCGATCACGACCATTGCGGGTATGGAGTACGGACCCTAGGGGTGACGGCAAGGGAAAAGTCGGGGCAATCCTCAGATGACTCGTAAATTCTTCGGCACGGACGGGATCAGGGGCCGGACCAACGAGGCGCCGATGACCGCGGCGATGGCGCAGCGCATCGGCCAGGCGGCGGGCGCGCATTTCCTGCGCGGGGACCATCGCCACCGGGTGGTGATCGGCAAGGACACGCGGCTTTCGGGCTATATGATGGAGACCGCGCTCATCTCGGGCTTCACCAGCGTCGGCATGGACGTGGTCATGGTCGGCCCCGTGCCAACGCCGGCGGTCGCCATGCTGACCCATTCGATGCGCGCTGACCTCGGCGTGATGATCTCTGCGAGCCACAACAAGTTCGTCGACAACGGCATCAAATTGTTCGGGCCGGACGGCTTCAAGCTTTCCGACAAGGACGAGCTGGCGATCGAGGCTTTGCTCGAGAAGGAGCCCCGGCTCGTTCCGGGCGAGCAGATCGGCCGCTCGCGCAAGATCGAGGATGCGCGCGGCCGCTACATCCATGCGGCCAAGCTGACCTTCCCCAAGCATCTCAGGCTCGACGGGCTCAAGGTCGTCGTCGATTGCGCCAACGGCGCCGCTTACGAGGTCGCCCCCTCGGCCTTGTGGGAGCTGGGCGCCGAGGTGGTGGCGATCGGCGTTTCGCCCAACGGCCTCAACATCAACGACGGCTGCGGCTCGACCGACCCCAATCTCTTGAAGCGCACCGTCGTCGAAAACGGCGCCGATATCGGTCTGGCGCTGGATGGCGACGCCGACCGGCTGATCGTGGTCGACGAGGAAGGCGAAACCGTGGACGGCGACCAGCTGATGGCCCTGATCGGCTCGTCCTGGCACAAGCGCGGCCGGCTGCGCGGCGGCGGCCTGGTCTCGACCGTCATGTCCAATCTCGGCCTCGAACGCTTTCTGGGCGGCAAGGGACTGAAGCTCGAGCGCACCCAGGTCGGCGACCGCTACGTGCTCGAGGCAATGCGGGCCAAGGGTTATAATGTCGGCGGCGAGCAATCCGGCCACATCATCCTGTCCGAATATGCGACGACCGGCGACGGGCTCGTCGCGGGCCTCCAGATCCTCGCCGAGCTGGTCGCGCAGGACCGGCCGGCGAGCGAGCTGCTGAGCCTGTTCGAGCCGCTGCCGCAGCTCCTCAAGAGCATCCGCTTCGCCGGCGGCGCGCCGCTGGCGAACGAGGCCGTCAAGAAGGCGATCGCCGACGGCGAGGCGCGGCTCGGCGATAAGGGCCGGCTGGTCATCCGCAATTCGGGCACCGAGCCCGTCGTCAGGGTGATGGCCGAGGGCGAGGACGAGGCGCTGGTCGAGGCGGTCGTCGACGAAATCTGCGCGGCGGTGAAGGCGGCTTGATGCTGGCGCTGAGGCCGGACTGCGAGCATTGCGGGCGGGACCTGCCGCCGGACAGCGTTGAGGCGCGCATCTGCACCTTCGAATGCACCTTCTGCGCGGCCTGTGTCGACGGGCCGCTCGGCGGTGCTTGTCCCAATTGCGGCGGCAATTTCGAGCCGAGGCCGATCCGGCCCGCGCATCTGCTCGAGAAATATCCCGCCTCGACGGAGCGCAAGGGTCCACAATGAGACCCCATCCCCCCGCCCGGCTCTTACGGTGACTACCCCCAGAATCCTCATCATCGCCGGTTCCGACAGCGGCGGCGGGGCCGGCATCCAGGCGGACATCAAGACCGTCACCATGCTCGGCGGCCACGCCATGACCGCGATCACCGCGATCACGGCGCAGAACACGCTCGGCGTGCAGGCGGTGATGGCGGTGCCGGCGGAGATGGTCCTGGCCCAGATCGACTCGGTGGTGAGCGACATCGGCGTCGACGCGGTGAAGATCGGGATGATCGGCTCGCCCGAAACCGCGCAGGCGGTGGCGGATCGGCTCGAGCGGCTCGCGGTGCCGATCGTGTTCGATCCGGTGATGGTCGCGACCAGCGGCGCCCGGCTTGCCGACGACGCCACGATCGCCGCCTTCGAGCGGCTGATGCGCATCGCCTCGGTGGTAACGCCGAACATTCCGGAGCTGGAGGCGCTGGGCGGAGAGGCGGCGGTGCTGGCCCATGGCTGCCACCTTTTGGCAAAGGGCGGCCACGCGGACGGCCATGAGGTGGTCGACCGGCTGATCTCGCCTTCGGGCCCGATTCGTGAGCTGCGCGGCAAGCGCTTCGACACCGAAGATACGCACGGGACCGGCTGCACGCTTGCCAGCGCCCTCGCCACCGGGCTCGGCAAGGGCTTCGCCATCGAGAAAGCGTTCGAGCAGGCGGTCAGCTTCGTCCGCATTGCTATCCTCGAGGCGCCGGGGCTGGGCCAGGGCAATGGGCCGCTCGGCCAGCAATATGTGACGGACTTCCAATGGGGCGAGCGGGACGGGGATTAGGGCGGTTCGAAACCATATGAACCCGCTTCGTCATGCCGGGCTTGATCCGGCATCCACCTCATCTTTCTTCCGCTCGCGAAGGCAGGTGGACCCCGGATCAAGTCCGGGGTGACGGGTCTTTGTGATCGTCCGACCCGGGGCGGCCGAACTATCCACAGGAAAAAGAAGCGGGATTTCAGCTTTCGCTGGAATGACGGCGCGCAGATTCCTAGGCTGGCGCGCATGGCGCGGCCCTGCTTCAAGCTCGAGAAGATCCATCCCGACCCCCTCGCCGGCGTCGACGAAGCGGGCTGCGCGCCGCTGGCCGGGCCGGTGGTCGCCGCCGCGGTGGTGCTCGACCGCAACCGTTTTCCGCGCGGCATCGACGACAGCAAGGCGCTGCCGGCGGCGACGCGCGAGGCGATCTGCGCGCGGCTCTACAAGGTGGCGGTGATCGGCGTCGGCATTGCCAGCGTCGAGGAGATCGACGCCTTGAACATCTATTGGGCGCGGATGCTGGCGATGAGCCGGGCGGTCGATGCGCTCGGGCTCGATCCCGCCATGGTGCTGGTCGACGGCAATCGCTGCCCGCGCTGGGAGCGGACGTCGCTCGCCATCGTCGCCGGCGACACCAAATGCCGCTCGATCGCCGCCGCCTCGATCGTCGCCAAGGTCACGCGCGATGCGATCATGGCGGAGCATGCGCGCGCGCATCCGGGCTATGGCTGGGAGCGCAACATGGGCTATCCGACGCCCGAGCATTGCAGGGCCCTGAAGGCGCTCGGCCCGACGCCGCTGCACCGCCGCAGCTTCGCCCGCGTGCGCGAGCAGATGCAGCTGGAGCTGATCGCGGCGGAGTAGTTCCCGGCGAAGGCCGGGGCCCAGGAGCCGGAGGCTTTCCTTGGGAAGGCGGGCTTCGGACGCTCTGAGCCCGGTTTGCACCGGGCCTAGGCCCCGGCCTTCGCCGGGGAACAGGATGGGCTAACGATGCTGGTCGAACAGGATCGGGTTGCCGTCCGGATCGGTGATTGCGAAGCTTGCCGGGCCGCTGGCGCTGCCGATCGGCGCGCCGACGTCGAGACCGGCCGCCCGCAACCGCCGCTGGATGGCCCGGACGTCCTCGAACGTTCCGGTCGGGCTGCCGTCCTGGTCCCAGCCGGGGTTGAAGGTGAGCGCGTTCCGCGGGAACATGCCCTGGAACAGCCCGATATTGGTGCTGCCGTTCTTCATGATCACCCAATTCTGCGCGGGGTTGCCGCCAATCTGGACGAAACCGAGCTTTTCGTAAAAGGCCTTGGCGGCGCCGATGTCCCTCACCGTCAGGCTGACCGAGAAATTGCCGAGCGGCATTTGGCCGCCCGCGGCCGGGGGCGGGGCCTGCGTCGCCGCGGCGAGGATCAGTCCGGACAGGAGGATGTGAGCGAGTTTCATAAGCTTCCACTCCGCTGGAGAAGCCGCACCCTTAGCCCAGGACGCCATACGCGGGTATCGCCCGGATGGGTGATTTCCGGATTTTTCCG
This sequence comes from Allosphingosinicella sp., assembly GCA_035543935.1. GTDB lineage: Bacteria > Pseudomonadota > Alphaproteobacteria > Sphingomonadales > Sphingomonadaceae > Allosphingosinicella. The sequence goes on along the minus strand of DATKIV010000041.1, from coordinate 8,585 downwards.
CTTGAGTCTTTCGCGCCACACCCACTTCAGATTGAGTCTGAACATCGTGCGACACCACTAGATGTAGCGGCAAACTCCTTTCGTTCGCACATGCCTCAACGGAGCGTTAACCATATCGTGCAAGTCTCTGAACTTGACCGATGAGTCCGGCTGACTCAGCATGACCCTTTGCCGGACCGGGGGCGGGATCGAATGAGCGTGATGGGGCGTCTGGGTGCGGCTTTGCGGCCGAAAAGGGGGGGCGAGCCGGTCCCCGGCCTGCCGCTCGGCCAGATCCTCCAGGGCGATTGCGTCGCCGCCATGGCGCGGCTGCCCGACGCTTCGATCGACATGATCTTCGCCGATCCGCCCTATAATCTGCAACTGGGCGGCGACCTGTTCCGACCCGAGGGCGGCCGGGTCGACGCGGTCGACGACGACTGGGACAAGTTCGACACGTTCGCCAGCTACGACGCCTTCACCCGCGCCTGGCTCGCCGAGGCGCGGCGCATCCTCAAACCCGACGGCACGCTCTGGGTGATCGGCTCCTATCACAATATCTTCCGCGTCGGCGCGGCGCTGCAGGACCAGGGCTATTGGATCCTCAACGACATCATCTGGCGCAAGTCGAACCCGATGCCCAATTTCCGCGGCACCCGCTTCACCAACGCCCACGAAACTTTGATCTGGGCGTCGCGCGGCGAGAACAGCCGCTACACGTTCAACTATCGCGCGATGAAGGCGCTCAACGACGAATTGCAGATGCGCTCGGATTGGGTGCTGCCGATCTGCGCGGGCGGCGAACGGGTCAAGGATGGCGGCCTCAAGGCCCATCCGACCCAGAAGCCCGAGGCTTTGCTCTACCGGGTGCTGCTCGCCTGCACCAACAAGGGCGACGTCGTGCTCGACCCCTTTTTCGGCACCGGCACGACCGGCGCGGTGGCGCGGCGGCTGGGTCGCAAGTGGATCGGCATCGAACGCGAGAGCCGCTACATCCGCGTCGCGCGCGAGCGGATCGATTCGACGCTCGAGCTGGACGAGAGCGCGATGAAGGTGATGGCGTCGCGCGCCACCCAGCCGAAATTGCCGTTCGGGACATTGGTCGAGAGCGGGATCATCGAGCCCGGGGCGCTGCTCACCGACAGCAAGCGCCGGTGGAGCGCCCGCGTCCTCGCCGACGCCTCGGTCGAGCATGGAGGCCGGCAGGGTTCGATCCACAAGATCGGCGCCGCGGTGCAGGACGCGCCGGCGTGCAACGGCTGGACCTTCTGGCATGTCGAGCGCGAGGGAAGGCTGGTGCCGCTCGACGCGTTGCGCCAGGCCTATCTGATCGATCACGCCTGACACACCCGTTCGGGCTGATAACCCATCCGTTCGGGCTGAGCTTGTCGAAGCCCATTCCTTCTCTTAGGCCGAAAAGAAGAAAGGCCCTTCGACAGGCTCAGGGCGAACGGAGTGGGTGTTGACCGACAAGCTGTATCTCCGCCCGACCGCATTCGTCGATGCGCCGTTCGGCCATGACGGCAAGGTCGCGCGGCTGGCGGGCGGGCTGCAATTCTTCTCGGCCGTCGAGATGATCGGCGGGGAGGGGGCGGAGCTGGTGCCGGTCGCCGGGATCGAGGCGCGGCTCGACGAGGCCGGGCTGGCGGTCTGGGCGCGGCTGACGTCGCCGCGGGCGCCGCTGACGCTCGGCGCGCGCACGGTCCGGCTCGATCAGCCGCAGGTCGTCGGCATCGTCAACGTCACGCCCGACAGCTTTTCGGACGGCGGCCTGCATGCGGACGAGGAGACGGCGGTCGCGGCGGGACATGAAATGGCCTCGGCGGGAGCGGCGATCGTCGACGTCGGCGGCGAATCGACCCGGCCCGGCGCGAAGCCGGTCTGGGAAGGCGACGAGGCGGCGCGGGTGCTTCCGGTGGTGCGGCGGCTGGCCGCGGCGGGGATGGCCGTCTCGATCGATAGCCGCAAGGCGATGGTGATGGAGCAGGCGCTCGGCGCCGGGGCGGGGCTGGTCAACGACGTCTCGGCTCTGACCTGGGACCCGCGCGCGCTGGAGGTCGTCGCCAAAGCCGGGTGCCCGGTCGTGCTCATGCACCATAAGGGCGCGCCGGAGACGATGCAGGATGATCCGCGCTACGAGAGGCCGGTGATCCTCGAAGTCTATGACTGGCTGGAGGCGCGGATCGCGGCGGCCGCGGCGGCGGGGATCGCGCGCGAGCGGATCGTCGTCGATCCGGGCTTCGGCTTCGGCAAGAACGTCCAGCACAATCTCGATCTGATGAACGGCCTTTCCTTGCTGCACGGGCTCGGCTGCCCGATCATGGTCGGCGCCAGCCGCAAGCGGACGATCGGGGCGCTGTCGAACGAGGCGCCGGTTTACGAAAGGCTCGGCGGCTCGCTGGCCTTCGCGCTCAAGGCCGCCGGGCAGGGCGCGCAGCTGCTGCGCGTCCACGACGTGCCCGAGACGCTGCAGGCGCTGCGCGTGTGGCGCGGGCTGCGCGACGCGGCGCTGACGCCGCCCTAGTATCGCGGTTGTAGCTGTCGGCGAGGAACACCACCCTGCCGTCCGCGGTGGGCAAGGCGGTCAGATAGGTGATGTAGACGGGGATTGGCTCGGGCAGATCGGCGCGCTGCTCGGCGGCGCCGGTGGCGCGCGGCATCGGCCCCTGGAACAGCCAGCGCCCGAGCCTTTGCGCGTCCTCGAGCCGGATGCAGCCCGAGCTCTGGCGGCGGTCGGCGCCGGCGAAGAGGTCGCGGAGCGGCGTATCGTGCAGATAGACGCCAAGATCGTTGGGCAGCATGAACTTGACCCGCCCCATCATGTTCTGCGGACCCGGGAGCTGGCGCAAATTGACGAAGCTGCGGCCGGCCGCGACCGACGCCCAATTGACCTGGCGGGGCTGCAGCACGCGCGCCTCGTCCGACCAGTCGGAAAGGACCTGAAGCCGTTCGGCGGCGATCGCGCCGGGATTGCGCAGCGCCGCGCGGGCGCGCTTGCGGATCAGATCGGGCGGCAGGTTCCAATAGGGGTTGAGCGCGGCATAGCGGATCAGGCCCGCCATTTCGGGCGTCGGCATGGCGCTCTTGCCGACGATCACCCGCATCGAATCGCGAATGACGCCGTCCTCGACCATGAACAGGCGCGCCGAGGCGGTATCGACGAGGACGTAACGGCGGCCCGGCGCCGCCGGAATGGCGCGGGCGCGTTCGATATTGGCGAGGATCAGCCGCTCATAATAAGCGGCGCCCCGGTTGAGCGCGGCGATGGTGGCGCGATCGGCGCGGCCGGTGACTTGAAGGCCGTGCACCGCCTGGAATTCGCGCAGATCGGCCCCGCCGAGCCGCTGCCGGAGCAGATCGGCGCGCCCCGCCGACACTTGGATCTGCGGCAGCCGCGACCAGCGCGCGCGATAGGCGGCGAGCCCGCGCTGGAGCCCGTCATAGGCCGGGTTGCGGCGCAGCGCCGATTGGACATGGGCGGCGAGCGAGGGGGCGGCGGCCAAAGCGTAGAGCGTGTCGCGCTCCGACGCCGCCCGGGGCGCGAGGCCGGCATCGATATAGCGCATCCGGTTGCGCTCCGGCGGGCGGTTGCGCTCGCGGACCGCCTCGACGAAGGCGCGGGTCAGCAGCAAATCGGCACGGGCGAGGACACGCGGATCGCCGCTCCCCGCGGCGCGGATGGCGGCGGCGAGCTCGGGATTCGGCGGCAGCGCCTGGACGAGGGCTTCGGCATCCGCGCTGAGCGAGCGGCGCTCGATCCAAAGCGGCTGGAGATCGCGCTCGCGATAGAAAGAGACGATTTCGGCGTCGAGCGCGACCGGCTCGGCGGCGAAGGCGCCCTGCGCGGCCCGAGTGCGTTGCGGCCCAGCTTGCGGCGGCGCCCCGAAGCAGGCGACCGCCGCGAGGCCGATGGTGAGCGCGATGGCGCGCAGGAAGGCGGTGACGGGTCGCATGCCAGGGCGCAAATTAGGGCAGGGCGCCGCTCAGGTCCAATGGCCGTGGGGGCCTGTGCCGAACTGGCGCAGGCGGCAGGCCAACTCTTCCCTTCGCGCGCCCGGGAGATGGACCGTTTCGGCGTGCCAGTGATATACAGGATCGAAGAGGGGGAGAGCCCGGATGAAGCGCCTGTTCCTGCTTGTCGCCTTGTTCCTTGCCGCGCCCGCCGCCGCGCAGCCCGCCAGCTACCATCGGCGCGCCGGCCACGCCGATGCCTGGAGCGGCGGCGTCCGGATGATCGATATCTCCACGCCGCGCGGCACTTTCCGCGTCTGGACCAAGAGGGTGGGGCACAATCCGCGGCTGAGGGTGCTTCTCCTCCACGGCGGCCCGGCGGCGACCCCCGAATATTTCGAGGCGTTCGACAGCTTCTTTCCCGGCGAGGGCATCGAATATTATTATTACGATCAACTCGGCTCGGCTTATTCCGACCAGCCGAACGACGACAGCCTGTGGACAATTCCGCGCTTCGTCGACGAGGTCGAGCAGGTCCGCCGCGCGCTCGGGCTCGACCGCAGCAATTTTTGCCTGCTCGGCCATAGCTGGGGCGGCATGCTGGCGATCGAATATGCGCTCGCCCACCCGGAGAATCTCAAATGCCTGATCATCTCCAACATGATGGATTCGATCCCGGCCTATAACGATTATGCGCGGCGGGTGCTGATGCCGGCCATGGACCAGCGGCAGCTCGCCGAGGTGCAGCGGCTCGAGGCGAGCGGCCGGACCGGGGATCCGCGCTACATGCAGATCCTGATGCCCCTGCATTATGAGCGGCACATATTGCGGCGGCCGGCCGCGTCATGGCCCGAGCCGGTGACGCGCTCCTTCGGCCATCTCAACCAGCATCTCTACAGCCTGATGCAGGGCCCGAGCGAGCTCGGCGCGAGCGGGCGGCTCGAACATTGGGACCGGAGCCGCGACCTGCACCGCATCGCCGTGCCGACTCTGGTGATCGGCGCACGCCACGACACGATGGACCCGGAATGGATGGGGGCGATGGCGGCGCGGCTGCCGCGCGGCCAATATCTGTTTCTCCCGAACGGAAGCCACATGGCGATGTACGACGACCAGGAGGCCTATTTCGCCGGCCTCATCCGGTTCCTTCATCGGATCGAGCGGGCCCGGGCAGCTTATGGGCGCCGTCGAACGCGGTGATCTCGAGTGCGTCGAGGTCGATATCCTCGGCGCAGCGCAGGTTGATCTCGACCATCGGGCCGTTGGGACCGGTCCCTTCGGCGAAGGGCGCGCAGCCGCAGGTCTTGCAGAAATGGAAGCCGATGGCGCCCTTGTTCCAGCGATAGGTTTCGATGTCGTCGCGCGAGGTCTCCAGCGTGAACCTGTCGGGCGTGGTGAAATGGTGGAGCGCGCCGCGGCGCCGGCAGATCGAGCAATTGCACTGCATCGCCTTGGCCGGCGGCTCCTCGGCGACAGTGTAGGCGATCCTGCCGCAATGGCAACTTCCCGTGAACGTCATCGGCCGTCCTCCTCTCGTGCAAAGACGGCCACGAGCGGCCCGAGTTCCGAATAACCGTCGCGGCGGCGCGCCGGCCGGTCCCACAGGCTGGAGACCGAACCGTCGAGATAGAGAGCGTTGCGGCAGCCGAGCGCGTCGCGCAGCAGGCGGGCGAGGCGGCCGAACGAAACCGGCTCTTCGGAAATGGCGAACCAGGCGACGTTCGCGTCCACCACGCAGACCCCGTTGCGGATGTGGAGCGAGGGGCCGTTGGCCCGGATGGCGGGATGGAACGCGCCGTCGATCACCAGCATCGGCCCGGACTGCGTCGCCCAGCGCGGCCGCGCGGCGGGGTCGTAGCGGGCGGCGGCCAGGATGGCGACGCGGCCGTCCGCGGCGACCTGAAAGACGCCGTTTGGGAACAAGTGGAAATTGCCGGCGCCCGGGCGGCGGTTGATCGCATGGCGCTGGCGTCCCTCGGCGACATAGAGGCCGATGGGTGCGCCCGCCTCGTCATACATGCCGGCGTTCATCGCGAAGCGCAGGCGGCGCGCGCGCGGGCCGAGCTCGGCCTCGAGCGCGGCGAGGCTGCGCAGCCGGCCATTGCGGCCGTCGAGGAAGAAGGCGATCTCGTCGCGCCGCCGGTCGTAGCGGCAAATTGTGAAGGCCGAGCCTTCGAAGACGCGGCGCTCGCAGGCCGAAGCGGTCGCATCCGCCGGGACTTCGGGCGCCTCCGCCGCAGGCCCGCAGGCGGCCAGCGCGAGAGAGATCAGCAGGCTAAAGCGAATAACCGCCATCGCTGACCAAACAGGCGCCGGTGATGTAGGCGGCCCGGTCGGAGAGGAGGAAGGCGATCTGCCCGGCAATCTCGTCCGGCGTGGCGTAGCGGCCGAGCGGAGTCGAGGCCGACGCCATCGCCTTGTAGGCCGCCGCCTCGCTGCCGGTCGATTCGACCAGGTCCTGGAAGAAGGGAAGGCCGGTCCAGATCGCGGTCTCGACCCCGCCCGGGGCGATCGCGTTGACGCGGATATTGGCCGACGCGCCTTCCCTGGCGGCGATTCGGGCGAGGTGGATCACCGCCGCCTTGGAGGCGCCGTAGGCGGCGATGCCGGGCTCGGCCTTCACCCCAGCCGCCGATGCGGTGAGGACGATGGCGCCGCTCTGGCCTGTCGAGCGGATCGCGCGCATCGCCGCCTGGAGGGTGAGGAAGGCGCCGTCGAGGTTGACCGACAGGACTCGGCGCCATTCGGCGAAGGCGAGATCCTCGATCGGCCCGCCGGCGCCGATGCCCGCATTGACGACGGCATGGGTAAGGCCGGTCAAATCGGCATCGGCCCATAGCTGCTCGTCGGTGACGTCGCCGATCAGCACCTGGCGCTCGCAAGGCAGGGAGAAAGCGAAATCGCGCAGGCGATCCTCGTCCATGTCGATCAGGATCAGCTTGCGGGCGCCCTCATTGGCGATGTGCGTGGCGACGGCGGCGCCGATGCCGGAGGCGGCGCCGGTGACGAGGACGATGGCGTCGGTGAAGTCGGGCATGGGGCGGGCTTAGCCCACCGTCCGCCGTCCGCCTAGGGTCGGCGGTCGGGGCGTGTGATCGTGCCGCGGCCCGTTCCGTCGGCGAAAAAGAGGTCGCTGTGGCAGGGATCTCCGTGGACGAAGGACGGGTCCGGCGCGAACAGCAGCACCGAATGCGCGCCGCACAATCGGGCGGGGAGCAGAATCGGCCGGACCACGCGCAAGCCGGTCTGCCGCATATGGCCGCGCAGGTCGGCCAGCGCCCGGTCCGAATAGGCCTGCGAGCGGGCGGCGGCGGCGAGCCAGGTCTCGGCGTCGCGCGGCGTTGCCGGAACCAGCGCGCCTTCGCGCAGCAGCTGGACGAGGCCGGCCGTGTTCGGCAGCACCTGGAAACGCTCGGGCGGGCGGGAAGCGACCACGTCGCGGGGGCGCAGCGCGATCACGCCCGACGGGTAGAAGCGGTACAGCTCGGCTTCGAAGCCCTGCATTCGCCAATGGTTGCGGCGGATCGGCGCCGGCGCGATCCGGCCCGAGCCGATCACCGCCCATTGCAGCTCGTAGGCGCCGCCGACGGCATCGGGCGCGCGCCCGAACAAGGCGCCGGCGCGCCGCGCCTGATGCCCGTCGCTATCCTCATAGATCGAATGGGAGAGACCGCAGCTCTCGCTTGAGCCGAAGGCGACGCGGGCGCGGGGCAGGCCGGTAGCGCCGGCGCCGGTCCGGTCGCGGTGGAGCAGGATCACCCGGGCGACCCGGCCGGTGGCGCCGCTGAAGCGATAGATGATCGGTTCGTAGTTGACGAAGACCAGGGTGAGCCGCTCGCGTCCGGGCTCGATATGCACGTCCCCGACCGTGGCCTCGTCGTCCTGGCCGGCGACCGCGACGGTCGACACGCCGGCGCCTTCGTAAAAGCCGGCGAGGATCAGGCGCGTGTCGGGATCGACAGGGGGCAATAGGCAGGGCGGCGGCCGCGGCACGCTGGACGCTGGGGGCGGCTTGTCGAATTGGGCGAGGCTCAGGATCAGCGAGACGAGCAGCGGCAGGATCATGCCGCGATGTCGCCGATGCCGAGCTCGCCCAATTTGCGGTAGAGGGTGGAGCGGCCGATCCCCAGGCGGCGCGCCACCTCGGTCATGCGGCCGCGATAATGGCCGATGGCGAGGCGGATGACGTCAAATCGCAGTTGGGTTCTTCCCAGGCGCGGGATCAGAATGCGGCTTCTCAGGCTTGCTCTCGACGGTCCCGTGTTCTTCGAAATATTTCTGCGTGGCCTCATGGTTGGAATCGAAGATGTCCTTGTCGGCTTTGGTGTTGTCACCACTGGCTGCGCCGCCCATCCGATCTCTCCTTGGTTCCTTGGGAATCGGAAAGTTATCATGCTACCGTAACGAATCGCAAACGAATTGCGGCGGCCGCCTGTGGCGCTTTCAAGGCGGGCGCTTCATCCGCATGAGAGGCAACGGCAGCTAACCACCCGAATCGCACTGGGAGAATGTCCGCTTTCCGCCGATAGTGTTGAAAAACTCGGCCTTGCGCCGGTGACTCGCCTCTGATTCAATCGTCCTGCACGGGACGGGAGGCGAGCCGATGATGGGCGAGCGGACGGTGATGCAGGAGGCGCTGTTCTACAGCTTCAGCC
>DATKIV010000040.1:0-5573 GCA_035543935.1 Allosphingosinicella sp. | reverse complement strand
TAGATCACCATCGTCGTGTTGTTGCGGATCACGCCGATCGGGCCGCCATGCGGCGCGTAGCCAAGGATGAACCTCACCGACGCCGGATCGGCGATCGAGGTCGTGCGGCCGAGCCCGTCATGAACGGTGTCGAAGGAGACGCCGTCGGGATGGGTGATGCGGGTGCGGCCGCCGTTGCGGTCATAGTGGTAGCTGAGCGTGCGATTGAGGCCGCTTATGTCCGTCGTGCTCGATGCCAGCCGCCCGAACCCGTCATAGGCGTTGGCGATGCCCTCGCCCGACGGGCTGTCCAAGCGTGCCGAAAGCTGGAGGTTGCGCAGGTCGTAGGAATAATAGACGTCGCGGGTCTGGGCGGCGGTCAGCGGATAAGGATGCGGCGCCGGCCGCTCGGGCACCGTCTTCACCGTCACCCGGTTGAGCGCGTCGTAGCTATAGGCGAGCGTTGTATTGTCGCGTTTGCGCAAGGATGTGCGGTTGCCATTGGGGTCGTAGCCATAGGCTTCGTAATCGCCACTCGCGCACTGGCCGCTGTCGATGGCCCCGCTCAGCGCGCCGGCGGTGGCGAGCGCGCTCGCCTGGGTCGCGTCATTGTAGTTCGCAGCTCGCGCCGTCGAGGGGAACATCCAGCAGATCTGCCGGCCATGGCCGTCATAGACCAAATCGGCGCGGTTGCCGTTGCCGTCGATCATCGTGGTGACCTGGCCGGCGAGATTATAGGCCCAGGTCGCCTGCGCGCCCTCGATCGGCGTGCCGACGCCGACGCGGACCTGCAGCCGCTGGTCGGCCAGATCGTAGATATTGCGCGTGATCCGGTCGGGGCCGTGGGCGCCTTGCGGGCCCTGCGCGCAGGCGGAGGCGGGTGGCGATCCGAACGCCGCCGGGTTCATCCGCACCGCCGTGCAGTCGAGCCGGCCGGCCGCGTCGTAGCTATATTGGGTCAAGGTGTAGATCGTGGCCGCGTCGCCGTGGCGCAGGCTCTCGCGAAGCTTGCGGCCCATCATATCATAGGCCGTGTCGAGCGTCCGGAAGACCGTGAACCCGCTCCACGCCGAGGGCGCGACCGCCTCGGACTCAAATGCGGCTACGACTTCCACCGCGGCCCTCGCACAACGGCCTCAGACCTCGATCCTCGGCGTTGAAAAAGGCGCGTCCTTCAATCGTCAGCAGCCCCTGCCGGTAGAAGCGATTGCGATAGGTTTCACGCCAGTAGAGGGCGAGCCGGCCGTCGACGAGAGCCAGCTTCAGCTCGATATCGAGATCCTCGTCCGGCTCGATCACCCCGTCCATCGGCTCGGCATATGTTCGGTGTCCCGAGCCCTCGCCGATCTCCTCAACCGAGAAATTCTCGCCTTCCACTTCGATCTGCAGCGGACCCGTCGCGCCATCTATGACCAGCATCTGGTTTTCCAGGAACATCACACGGCGCATGTCGACGCTGCCGCGCTGGCCCTCGCAGGAGCCCGTCGTGTCTAACCGCAACTCTACACCGGGCGTCGGCGGGAGGGGTGTAACCGGGGCGACTTGAGCTGTCACCAATGCGGCCAAAAGAAAGTTCATTCTCGGGTTCCTCTATGCGGTCAACCTATCAAGGCCGCCTATGACGAAGGTTGGAACGACCACTATGCTCCTGGCGCTGGAAATGGCGATTGTTCAGTCGATGCCGAGTGTTTTCGGCACCGATTGCATTCGCCTCACTAGTTGTGTTGCGCATCGCATCACGGGCGTGTCCGGCGATCGCATGTTCGGCATTGTCCTCGGGTGTATTAGTGTAGTCTTCTCGCCGACCCGATCTTGGATCGATGCCGTGCACGGTTATGCTATCGGTGCGATCGATCGTTACGAACATGCGGCGCTGTCCGCCGTCTTCTTCCTGAAACTTCTCACCCTTGACTTCAACGCCTTGCCTTTCACTCGGCCTTGACGTCGTTGTTGACGCTGCCGCTGCGCTCGACCTTCACCAGCCGGCCGCGCGCGTCATAGGTGTAGGTGACGGTTTCGCTCGCCATCGCCGCTGCCGTGACCGCCAGCGCCGCCAGTGCGACCGCGATCTGTTCTGCGCGTTTCATCCCCCGCTCCTCGTCGATTGCCCTGCGGCCGAGTCTCCGGACTGGCGCAGGTCAGCATTCGCTTTCCGTCTTTGCAACGGCAATTTGGTCCGAACTTGGTCTCACTTCGGGCGGAACTGTTCGCCTCGGCGCCGGCGCATGCGCGGCCGGGGCGCGCCCGAACCTCTGAACGAGCAGGGTTAATCGCGGCGAACCGAGCATTGCGGAGCGGCGAACGGCCCTTGCCCGCCATTCCAACGCCCGCGCCGATGCCGTATTCTCAACGTAATGGCGGAGGAGGCGACCGTTTCGGCGGCCGAGGAGGGCGGGCCGCCTTCCTGGCGTGCCTTGTGGGTGAGCGCCGGCGCGCTGGCGGCGACGCTCGCTTTGGTCGCGCTCATCGTCATGATCACCATCTCCAACCGCGCCCGCGACGAGGCCTTGGGATGGGAGCGAAGCACCAACGACCTCGTTCAGCTGATCCGCTCGATCGATGCCGCCATCGCCCGCTCCGAAGCGGCGCTCAGCCGCTACGTGCTCGACGGCCGGACCAGCACCGGCACCGCTTATTATAGCGACCGCCGCAATGCCGGCTTCCAGATCGACCAGCTGAGACGGATGATCACCGCCGATCCGGCCCAGGCCCGCCGCATCGACGAGCTCAGGACCCTGTTCGAGCGGCGCGGCGACGAGCTCGCCAGGGCGGTCGCCGTCGCCCGCCGCGAGCCCGGCTACGGCCCTGGCGTGCGCAGCCTGCTCGAGCGGATCGTCGCCTCGCCGATCCTGCCCGCCATGCGCTCCCGGCTCGAGGACATCGCCGATGCCGAGCGCGCCCATCTCGACCGCCGCATGGCGACCACCCAGGGCCTCGTCACCCGCGCCGACACCTATACCGAATGGCTCGGCTGGCTCGGCCTCCTGGTCGGGCTCGGCGCGGTCGGGCTCGCCATCCTCGCCTGGCGCGCCTTCATCGAGGGGGTGCAGGCGCGGCGCGAGGCCGAGGCCGCGGGCTGGCACGCGCTCGACCTCGAGCAGGCGGTGCAGGCGCGCACCCGCGAGCTCAGCGACGCCAACAGCCGGCTCAAGCAGGAGGCGGCCGAGCGCGCCGCCGCCGAGGCGCAATTGCGCCAGGTCCAGAAGATGGAGGCGGTCGGCCAATTGACCGGCGGCATCGCCCACGATTTCAACAATATGCTGGCGGTCGTCGTCGGCGGCCTCGATCTCGCCCGCAGGAAGCTGCACGGCTCGCGCCGCGAGGTCGAGTTCCACCTCGACAATGCGATGGAGGGCGCCACCCGCGCCGCCGGTCTGACCCGGCGCCTGCTCGCCTTCGCCCGCGCCGAGCCCCTGCTGCCCGAGGCGGTGGCGCCGGCCGAGCTGGTCGAGAACATGCTCGAATTGGTCGACCGCGCGATCGGCGAGCGGATCACCGTCCACACCCGCTTTTCCGACGAAATCTGGCATGTCTGGGCCGATCCCACCCAGTTCGAAAATGCCATCCTCAACCTCGCCGTCAACGCCCGCGACGCGATGGGCGGGCGCGGCGATCTCGGCATCCAGGTCGACAACGTCACCCTCGATGAGGCCGAAACCGCCGAGCTTCCCGCCGGCGATTATGTCCGGATCCGCGTCAACGACACCGGCAGCGGCATCGCCCCCGAGCATCTCGACCGGGTGTTCGAGCCTTTCTTCACCACCAAGCAGGTCGGCAAGGGCACCGGCCTCGGCCTCTCCCAGATCTTCGGCTTCGCGCGCCAGTCGGGCGGCGACGTCGCCATCGCCTCGGCGCTCGGCCAGGGCACCACCGTCTCCATCTACCTCCCCCGCTCGGCCGCCGCCGCCGAGCAGGCCTCGGGCCGGGTCGCGCCGACCATCCGCCACGCCGAGCCCGCGGTCCAGCACGGCCGCGCCGCCGCCATCCTCGTCGTCGAGGACGATCCCCGGGTCAGCCGCTCGACCGTCGCAGCGCTCGACGAATTGGGCTACAAGCCCTATCCGTGCGCGAGCGGCAAGGAGGCGCTCCTCATGCTCAAGCGCGAGGCCGAGATCGCGCTCGTCGTCACCGACGTGATGATGCCCGAAATGACCGGCACCGAGCTCGCCGCCGAGGTCAAGCGCCGCCGCCCCGACATGCGCATCCTCTTCGTCACCGGCTATGTCGGCGAGGCCGGCGATTCGGGCGACCTTTCCGGCCACGCGGTGCTGAGGAAGCCGTTCACCGTCAACGCCCTTGCCGCCGCGGTCGAATCCGCGCTCGGCGGCACCAACGGCCAGGGTGTCAACGGCCGGGGACTCAGCGAATCGCGCCCCGCCGCCACAGACGAGGCAGCAGAGTAAGCGCCCCCAAAATCGGCCAGCGCCGCTGCCAGGGCTTGACCACCAGCCTGGTGCCGGCATGCCGATTGATCTTCCAGGCGAGATAGTCGACGCCGCCGGCGAAGGTCGTCGTCGCCTTGGCGAGCCGAACGAGGCTCATCATTTTGCCCTTGCGCCGGAACTTGCGCCAGCGCCGCGCCGCCTTGGCCGCCGGCATTGCGAGCGGCAGCGCCGCCGCGCCGAAGCGGGCGTAGCGCTCCGGATCCGTATCGACGATCGAGCCGGACTTGTCCTTGCGCTCGGCCCGCAATTCGCTGTCATAGGTGAGTTCGAACCCGCGCCGCCACACCGCCAGCGGGTCGTCGCCCGCGCCCTCGGTCATCGGCAATGCGAAGCCGAGCAGGGTCGGCGCCGCCCGCGCCACCGCCGCCAAAGCCCGCTCCCGCGCGCCCTCGTCCGCGGCCCAGACCAGCCGCGCCGGCTGCGCGAACCGCGCCCACACCGACACCGTCCCCGCCTCCGGCCCGTTCCCGCGCGCGAAATCCGCCTCGCTCAGCACCGCATATTTGGCGATGAGCCCGTCATGCTCGAACGGGAACACATTGGGCGGCACCAGAGCATTGGCAAAGGCGAACCACCCCCGCCCGTAAGCCTCCCGATAGGAGGAGACGACGAGATAGAAATCGAGCATCAGCCCGTCGAGCGCGCTCTCCCGCAAACACGACCCGTAAAACAACACCGCCCGCGCCGCGCCCGGATATTGCGCCGCAACCGCCGCCGCCATCGCGGCGACGCGCGGGTCGACGGGCTCGGCCAGCTCGGCGGCGACGAGGGTTTGGAGGGAGGTCATGAGACCCCATAAACCCGGGGCGGTCGAGGGGGACAGTCACTTTTCCCAAGGCCCTTGCGGGGACAGTCACCTTTCCGAAGGCCCTCGTGGGCACAGTCACCTTTCCGAGGGCCCTCGCGGGGACAGTCACTTTTCCGAAGGCCCTCGTGGGGACAGTCACTTTTCCGAAGGCCCTCGTGGGGACAGTCACTTTTCCGAAGGCCCTTGCCGGAATAGTTGCCGCGGTGCGGAAAAGTGACTGTCCCCCTTGTCGCCGCCGTGCGGAAAAGTGACTGTCCCCCTTGTCGCCGCCGTGCGGAAAAGTGACTGTCCCCCTTGTCGCCGCCGTGCGGAAAAGTGACTGTCCCCCTTGTCGCCGCCGT
>DATKIV010000039.1:0-135500 GCA_035543935.1 Allosphingosinicella sp. | reverse complement strand
GCGACATCCGCACCGGCGCCGGCCGACCCTCTGGGCGAGATCGTGCTCGGCGGGCCGGAGCGGGCCGAAGCGGCTTCGGCGCAGCGCGGCTGTTTCAACCGTGCCGCAATGAGACGCCGCCGCAACGACCCGTAAAGCATGATCACCGTGAAATTTACCTTGGCGTTTTAGCCTTCCTTCAACGGTCTGCCGGTAAAGGAAGGGACGCAGACGGCGCTAGGGGCCCAATGCGCGTGAAGTTTTGAGGTACGAATGATCGAGAATCAGAAAATTCGCCCTGCCCAGGTCATCGGCCCGCTCGGCGAGCCGCTCACCATCGACTCGTTGCCCGATCCGACCACGACCCGCTGGGTGGTGCGCCGGAAGGCCGAGGTCGTGTCCGCCGTCAATGGCGGCCTGCTGAGCGTCGACGAGGCCTGCGAACGCTATGGCCTCAGCCTCGAGGAATTCGCCGGCTGGCAACGCGCGGTCGACCGCTCGGGCATGCCCGGGCTCAGGGTCACCCGAATCCAGCATTACAAGACGCTCTACGAGCGCCAGCAGAATTATTGAGCCGAGGCGGCCTGGCCGCCTCTGGCCGGACAGAAGGGGCCGCTCCCGAAAAGGAGCGGCCCTTTTTGCTATTCGAGCTCGAACACCACGCTGACCGTCGCCGTGATCCTGCGCCCGCCCGGATCGATCGTGCTGGTGCCGGTGCCGGCGGCCGGCAGGGAGTTCATCAGGTTGGCGGCCTCGTTGCGCGGCGCATAATTGCCGCCCTCCTCGCTCACATAGACCGCGCGCTTGACTCGCATGCCGAGTCCGCGCGCATAGAGACCGGCCCGGGCGCGCGCGGCCGCGATCGCCAGAGCGCGCGCCTCGTCGAGCGAGGTCTCGACATTCTCGAAGCCGAGAATCGGCCCCCTTATGTCGTTGACCCCCTCGGCGACCAGCGCGTCCATGACGCGGCCGGAGGCGGAGGGGTCGCGCAAGCGGATGAACAGCTGGTTGCTGGTCCGGTAGCCGGTGAGATCCTGGCGGCCGAAAGCGTTGTTGCGATAGACGGCCTCGAGCTCGAAGCTGCTCGTCTGGGTGTCGCGATCGGCGATTCCGGCCCGGGTCAGGGCCGCGCGCACCCGCTCCATCCGCGCCTGATTCTGCCGCATCGCCTCGGCCGCGTTCGGCGCCTCGGTGTTCACGCCCGCCTCGATGCGCACGATATCCGGAATCCGGCTCACCTGCCCGCTCGCGGTGACGTCGAGCCGCGTCCCCGTCAGTCGCGCCATTTCGGGCACCTGCGCCGCGGCGGGCGCGGCCGGAATTAGGGCCAGCGCAAGCAGCGCGGCTACAGCCATCGTCGGTTTCATGTCGGTCCTCCCCTCCCAGATGAAGGGCGGACAATGGCCGGGGCGGCCGGGGACGGCAAGCAGCCGGATGCAGGGCCGCCCCGCCTTGGGCGACCCTGCGCGTGAGCGGCCGCCCGTCAGGTGCCGCGCGAGGCGAAGAACCGGTAGACGAAGAGGATCAGGACCGCGCCGACGATGGCGGCGATGAAGCCGGCGCCCTCGCCGGGGCGATACCAGCCGAGCTGCTGGCCCAGGAAGCCGGCAAGGACGGCGCCGCCTATGCCCAATATGACGGTCATCAGGCAACCGCCGGGATCGCGCCCGGGCACCAGCATCTTGGCGATGGCGCCGGCGACGAGGCCGATGATGATCCACCAGATCCATCCATGATCGGCGAGAAACTGACCCATATGCTTTCCTCCTCCAGCGCCAGACGGCGCCGCGGCCGTCATTCAACATTGGTAATGCCCCAACTAAGGTAGTAAAGGCGCGGTTCCGCGTTGGGGGGAGCGGAGGACGAGCTATGACTGATTATGGCTTGTTCGAGGTGATATATTCGGCTAACACAGCGCGGCGCATGCGGCTGTTGGCCGCGCGGTACGAGTGGGGACTATGAAGACGATGAATTACGAGGCCAGCAAGTGGAGTCGCGATGCGATCGACGACGTGGTCGTCGACGAGGAGGCTCTGGCGCGGCGGCGGCGGCAGCGGCGGATCATCATCGCGGTCGTCATCGTCCTGCTGGTCGCCGTCGGCGCCTATATGGCTTTTGGGCGCGGCGGCGGCGGCGCGGCCGAGAAGAAGGCGGCGGCGGCGGCAAAGGGCGCCGAGGGCCAGCAATTGCCGATGGTGACGGTGGTCGTGCCCGGCCGCACCGAGGTCGCCACGGTCATTTCCGCGACCGGCTCGCTGGCCGCGCGCCGCGACATGCCGGTCGGCGTCGCCGGCGAGGGCGGCCAGATCGAGCGCGTGCTGGTCGAGCCCGGCGACTATGTCCAGGCGGGCCAGACGCTGGCGGTGATCAACCGCTCGGTGCAGACCCAGGAAGCGGCCCAGCTCGCCGCCCAGATCGAGGTGACGCGCGCCGACCTGCGGCTCGCGCAGAGCGAGCTCGACCGCGCCCAGGCCCTGGTTTCGCGCGGCTTCATCAGCCAGGCCGATCTCGACCGCAAGCGCGCCACCCGCGACGCCGCGGCGGCCCGCGTCCGCGTCGCCCAGGCGACGCTCGGTGCCAGCCGTGCCCGCATCGGCCGGCTCAGCATCCGCGCGCCGACCGCGGGCCTGGTGCTCGCCCGCAACGTCGAGGCCGGCCAGGTCGTCGGTGCCGGCAGCCCCGCTTTGTTCCGCATCGCCGAACGCGGCGAGATGGAGCTGCTCGCCCGGCTGGCGCAGCCCGATCTCGCCCAGCTCAGGGTCGGCGGCCTGGTCACGGTGACTCCGGTCGGCTCGACTCGCAACTATCAGGGGACGATCCGGCTGATTTCGCCGATCATCGATCCGCAGTCGCGGCAGGGCATCGTTTATGTGCTGGTCCCCTATGATACGAATTTGCGGCCGGGCGGCTTCGCCTCGGCGCAGCTGCGCTCGAGCCTGATGCGGGTGCCGCTGCTGCCCGAATCGGCGGTGCTCACCGACGATCAGGGCAATTACGTCTTCGTGATCGGGCCGAACAACGCCGTCGTCAGGCGCGCCGTGCAGACCGGCACGGTCACCGATCGCGGCGTGCCGATCGTGTCGGGCCTTGCCGGCAACGAGCAGATCGTCGAATCCGCCGGCGCATTCCTCAATGCGGGCGAGCGCGTGCGGCCGGAGCGGGCGCGGCGCAGGAACTAATCTCTCGGCCGGCGCCCCGCGGCGCGCCGGCGGCGTAGTGAACGGGACGATGTTATGGGCCTGAGAAACATTTCGAGCTGGGCGATCCGCAATCCGGTCATCCCCCTCGTCCTCTTCTTCATGCTGACTTTGGTCGGGTTGGTCTCATTCAACCGGATGAGCGTCAACAACATGCCCGACATCAGCTTCCCGGGCGCCTATGTCGTGATCAGCCAGCCCGGCGCCGCGCCGCCCGAGCTCGAAACCCAGGTCACCCGCCGCGTCGAAGCGGCGATCCGCAGCATCTCCGGCGTCGACGAAATCTACTCGACGGTGCGCGAAGGCGCCAGCGAGACCCGGGTCCAGTTCGACATCGGCACGCCGATCGACCGCGCCGTCAACGATCTGCGCGACGCGATCGCCCGCATCCGCGGCGACCTGCCCGAGGGCATATTAGAGCCGTTCATCCAGCGCATCGAGGTCGAAGGCGGCCCGATCGTCACGATGTCGGCGAACAGCACGCAGATGACCGTCGAGCAATTGAGCTGGTATATCGACGACACCATCGCGCGGCGCCTGCTCGCCGTGACCGGCGTTTCCACGGTGACCCGGCTGGGCGGCGTCGACCGCGAGATCCGCGTCGATCTCGATCCCGCGCGCATGCAATCCCAGAGCGTCACCGCGGGCCAGGTCAACCAGGCGTTGCGCGCCTTGAACCAGAATGCCGCCGGCGGCCGCGCCCAGATTGCGGGATCCGAGCAGACCGTCCGCGTCGTCGGCAATTCGCTGAGCGCCGCGCAACTCGCCGAGCGCCAGATTCCGGTCGGCAACGGCCGCACCATCCGGCTGAGCTCGATCGCCAATGTGCGCGATCAATATGGCGAGCAACGCTCCTACGGGATCAGCAACGGCCGCCAGGCGGTCAGCTTCCAGATCCAGAAGGCCAAGGGCTATTCCGACGTCACCGTCTACCAGGCGGTGAAGGCCGAGCTCGAGAAGATGGCGCGGGAGAATAGCCGGGTCACGTTCGAGGAACGTTTCAATTCGGTCGACGAGACTCGCGACAGCTACAAAGCGGCGATGCGCGCCTTGCTTGAGGGCGCGCTGCTTGCCGTCCTGTGCGTCTTCATCTTCCTGCGCGACTGGCGGGCGACCCTCATCTCGGCGATCGCCATCCCGCTGTCGGCGATCCCGGCCTTCTGGTTCATGGAGATGATGGGCTTCTCGCTGAACGGGGTGACCCTGCTCGCGCTGAGCCTGGTGGCGGGCGTCCTGGTCGACGACGCGATCGTCGAGATCGAAAATATCGTCCGGCACATGCGCATGGGCAAGAGCGCCTATCAGGCGGCGATCGATGCCGCCGACGAGATCGGCCTGCCGGTGGTCGCAACCACCTTCTCGATCGTCGCCGTGTTCCTCCCCGTCGGCATGATGCCCGGCGTGATCGGGCAATATTTCAAGAGCTTCGGCTTCACGATCGTGATCACCGTTTTGATCAGCCTGTTGGTCGCCCGGCTGATCACGCCGATGCTCGCGGCCTATTTCCTCAAGGCCAAGGGCCATGCCAGGCACGGCGAAGGCTGGCTGATGGACCGCTATATGGGCGTTCTCCACTGGTCGCTCAGGAACCGCTGGAAGACGGTGGGGATCGGCGCCCTCGCCTTCGTCGCCACGATCTTCTGCTTCATGCAGCTGCGCTTCACCAGCAATCCGCAGGTCGATTCGGATACGGTCAGCGCCTCGGTCCAGCTGGCGCCGGGCTCGACGCTCGATCAGACCCGCGCGGTTTCCGCCCGGGCGGCGGCGATGCTTCGGCGCGAAGGCAATGTCGAGCAGGTGTTCGAGGCGGTGCGGGTCGGCAATGCGACGATCTGGGCGACGCTGAAGCACGACCGGACGATGGCGAGCTACGAGTTCGAGCGCTACATGACGCCCAAGCTCACCACCATCCCCGACGCGCGCGTCTTCTTCCGCAGCCAGGGGGGCGACGGCGGCGGCGGACGCGCGGTGGCGATCATGCTCGCGGGCTCGGATCCCGACGCGCTGCACCGGGCGGCGTCAGCGGTCGTCGCCGATATGGGGCGCCGCTCGGAATTCCGCGCGCCGCGCATCGAGGGCGATCTCAGGCGGCCCGAAATCACGGTCACGCCGCTGCCGCTGGCAAGCGAATTGGGGGTCACCACCCAGGCGTTGAGCCAGGCGATCCGCGTCGCCACCCAGGGCGAGATCGACCAGGTCAGCGCGCGCTTCTCGCTGTCCGATCGCCAGATCCCGATCCGGGTACGCGTCGATGAGGCCGCGCGCCGCAACATCTCGACGCTCGAGAACATGCCGGTGCAGACCAGCAACGGCACGACGGTGCCGCTCAACAGCGTCGCCCGGCTCACCTTCGGGGCCGGCCCCTCCGTCATCCAGCGCTTCAACCAGGAGCGGCGGATCATGATCAGCTCGGATCTCGCGCCGGGCGTCGTCCAGTGGCTGCCGATCCTCAACCAGCTGCCGAGCATGCAGAATCTGCCGCAGGGCGTGCAGCGCGCGCAGTTCGGCGAGGCCAAGTTCCAGCAGGAGCTTCTGGTCAATTTCGGCACGGCCGTGCTCGCCGGCATCGTCCTGGTCTTCGCGGTCCTGGTCCTGCTCTACAAAAGATTGATGGCGCCGTTCGTCAACATGGGCTCGCTGCTGCTTGCGCCGCTGGGCGGGGCGATCGCGCTCATCATCACCGGCAACCCGCTTTCGATGCCGGTGCTGATCGGCATATTGATGCTGCTCGGCATCGTCGCCAAGAACTCGATCCTGCTGCTCGATTTCGCGATTGAGGAGATGGCCAAGGGCGTGCCGAAGCAGGAGGCGATCGCCGATTCGGGCCACAAGCGCGCCCAGCCGATCGTGATGACCACGATGGCGATGGTCGGCGGCATGTTCCCGACCGCGCTCGCGCTCGAGGGCGATGCCAGCTGGCGCGCGCCGATGGGCATCGTCGTGATCGGCGGCCTGCTCCTGTCGACCGTCCTTACCCTGGTGATCGTGCCCGCCTCGTTCAGCCTGGCCGACAGCTTCGAGAAATGGCTGGCGCCCAAGTTCAAGCGGCTCATCACCTATAAGGGCAAGCAGGATCACGGCCTCCAGCCGGCCCCCGAGCCGGCGGAATAATCGTCCGCCGGTTTGAACCAGTCCGGCGGCCGGTTATTCAACCGGCATGACCCGGCCCGACCAGATGCGTCCCGGCCGCCCGGCCCCGGCCCAATATGGCGCACGCAACGGCGCGCGCGGCATGCGGGCGCTGGCGACCGCGATGCTCGCTTTGATGGCGGCGGTCTTCGTCGCCGCCGCCGGCCTCGAAGCCGCGCATCCCGCCTGGGGCTTCGTGCGCGCCTTCGCCGAGGCCGGCGTGGTCGGCGGCGTCGCCGACTGGTTCGCGGTCACCGCTCTGTTCCGCCACCCGCTCGGCCTGCCCATCCCGCACACCGCGATCGTGCCCAGGAACAAGGACCGGATCGGCGACGCGCTCGCCTCCTTCCTCAAAGACAACTTTCTCACACCGTCGGTCGTCGCGCGTAGGATGCGCAATCTCGACGTCGCCGGCGCCGTCGGCCGCTTCCTCGCGCAGCCGCCCGGCGAGGGCCGGCTGCGCGCGGGCGGTTCGCGCCTGCTCGCAGACATATTGGAATCGCTCGATCAGGAGCGGCTGGGCGGCATGGTCAAGTCCGCCATCGCCCAGCGCATCCGCGCGGTCGAGGTCGCCCCCATGTTCGGCCAGACGCTGGAGGCGGCGATCACCTCAGAGCGGCACGTGCCGATGGTCGATGCGGTCGTGAGCTGGGCCGGCCGCACCCTCGACGCCAACGAGGATTTGATCCGCGCCATGGTCCACCAGCGCGCCGGCTGGATCCTGCGCATGGCCGGGCTCGACGAGAAGCTCGCCGACGCCATCGTCGACGGCCTCAGGAAGCTCAGCATCGACATGGCGGTCGACCCCGACCATCCGGTGCGCGCCAAGGCGGAGGAAGGCCTCGCCAGCCTCGCCCACCGCCTTCAGAACGATGCCGAGACCCGGGCCAGGGTCGAGGCCTGGAAAAGCGAGATGATCGAGAATGAGGCGGTGTCCGCCTGGCTCGACGGCCTCTGGGAGAAAGGCCGCGCCGGGCTGCTCAAGGGCGCGCGCGACCCCGACGCGGCGCTCGCCGGCAAGTTCGGCGAGGCGCTGCGCCAGCTCGGCGAGACGCTGCAGGCCGAGCCTCGGCTCAAGACCGCGATCAACCAGTTCGCCCGCCGCGCCACGGTCGGCCTCGTCGCCTCTTATGGCGACGGCATCGTCAAGCTGGTTTCCGAGACGGTGCGCGGCTGGGACGCCGGCACCGTCTCCGACCGGCTCGAAGGCGCGGTCGGCCGCGACCTCCAATATATCCGCATCAACGGCACCCTGGTCGGCGGCCTGGTCGGCCTCCTCATCCACAGCGTCGAGGCCCTCACATGAGCGCCGAGGCGGACGCCTTGCGCGAGCTGGCCCAGAATCGCAGCTGCAAGCTGGTCGCGTCGCGCGTCCGCACCCCCGGCAAGGGCGATCATGGCAAGTTCGGGCTGAAGGATGCGAAGACCGGCCGCGAGGTCTTCGGCTTCGGCAAGACGGGTCTCACCGCGACGCCGGAGGAGATCGAACGCTTCCTGCGCGGAGACGCCGCCTCGGCCTGGAAAAGCTCCGTCGGCAGGACCAAAGCGAAGCCGCGAGCGAAGCCCGCGCCGCCGCCGAAGCCCGAACCGAAGCTCTCGGTCCGCGAGGCGAGGCCGAAGGATGCCGAGGCGATCGCCCCGCTGATCGTCGCGCTCGGCTACGAGGTCAGCGCGGCCGAGGTGAAGCGGCGTCTCGCGGCGCTGAAGAAGGCCGGCGCGCTCGCTCTGGTGGCGGAGCGGGGCGGGATTGCGGGCGTGCTCACCACCTACGTCACGCTGGTGCTCCACCGCCCGCGCCCAGTCGGCCGGATCACGATGATGGTCGTCGCCGACGGCTTGCGCGGCCAGGGCATCGGCACCGCGCTCGTCGCCGAAGCGGAGAAAGGCCTCGCGGCGCGGGGCTGCGGCCTTATCGAGGTGACCAGCAACGTCAAACGCCTGCGCGCCCACGCTTTCTACGAGCGGCTCGGCTACGAACGCACCAGCTACCGCTTCGCCAAGACGCTCCAGGATTGATCCCGTCATTCCAGCGAAAGCTGGAATCCCACTTCTCCCTTCCGGCCGCCGCAAAGGCAGGGAGATTCCAGCTTTCGCTGGAATGACGGCGATGGCCGAACGTGCTAGGCACGCCGCTCCAACGAAACGCAGCGAGGCGTTATGGCATCCTCGATGATGGGCTCGATACTCACCCAGCTCGTGCTGGTTGGGGTCCTCATCCTGGTCGTCGCCCTGGTGCTGATCCGGGTGATGCGCGCCGGCGGCAATGCCGCCACGGTGGTCAAGTCGATGGCCGATCCCGTGCCCGGCACCCTGCTCGTCACCGCCGCCGCCATGCCCGACCGCGGCTCGGCCTGGCATATGACCCGGATCACCGGCATCCTCTCGGCCGAGGGGATCGCGCCGCGGGCGGTCCAGTTCGGCGGCCTGGTCAAGACCTCCTTGTGGCCGAGCCCGGGCCAGCAGCTCCCCGTCGTCGTCGACCGCGCCGATCCCGGCAGTTTCGCGATCGAATGGGACAAGGTCCGCGGCAGCGGCGACGTGGCGCTCGACCAGGCCGAAAAGCTGGCGGCGGCGATGCGGGCGAAGAGGGGCGGCGACGGAAGCCCTTGAAGGTCACGCCGGCCCCACATTCGTCATGCCGGGGTGACGATCCACCTCTAGCCTAGCCGTCGCTCACCCGCTCGATGTCCGCGCCGACCGCCTGCAATTTCTCCTCGAGCCGCTCATAGCCGCGGTCGAGATGGTAGACGCGGTTGACCTGGGTTTCGCCCTCGGCCGCGAGGCCGGCCAGGACCAGGCTCATCGAGGCGCGCAAATCGGTCGCCATGACCGGCGCGCCAATGAGGCCGCCGACGCCGCGGACCACGGCGGAGCGGCCCCGGACCTCGATGTCCGCGCCCATCCGGCTGAGCTCGGGCACGTGCATGTAGCGATTCTCGAAGATCGTCTCGGTCAAGAGGCTGGTGCCGCCGGCCAGAGCCAGCATCGCCATGAACTGCGCCTGCATGTCGGTCGGGAAAGCGGGGTAAGGCGCGGTCGACAGCGACAAGGGCTTGATCCCGCCATTGGCGCCGACCTTGATCGAATTCTTGCCGCGCTCGATCTGCGCGCCGGCATCGGCCAGCCCGGAGAGGATGGCGTGCATCTGGTCCTCGCGCGCGCCGGCCAGCTCGATCGAGCCGCCGGTGATCATCGCCGCGCAGGCATAGGAGCCGGCCTCGATCCGGTCGGGCATCACCGCATGGGTGGCGCCGTGCAGCCGGTCCTTGCCGTGGATGGTGAGCGTGTCGCTTTTCAGGCCCTCGATCTCCGCCCCCATCGCGATCAGGCAGTGGGCAAGGTCGGTGATCTCGGGCTCGCGCGCGGCATTTTCGATCACCGTCGTGCCTTTGGCGAGGACGGCGGCCATCAGCGCATTTTCGGTGGCGCCGACCGAGACGGTCGGGAAGCTGATCGTGCCGCCGGCGAGGCCGCCATCCGGCGCGGTCGCCCGCACATAGCCGGCTGCGATCTCGATCTCGGCGCCGAGCGCCTGCAGCGCCTTCAAATGCAGGTCGATCGGCCGGTTGCCGATCGCGCAGCCGCCGGGCAGCGAGACCGTCGCCTCGCCGGCGCGGGCGAGCAGGGGCCCGAGCACCAGGATCGAGGCGCGCATCTTGCGGACGATGTCGTAGGGCGCGACGGTCGAGGCGATGTTGGCGGCGCGGAAGGTCATCACCCGCCCGAACTCGCCCTTGCGCGAGCCTTCGACCGCGGTCGAGACGCCAAGCTCGTTCAAGAGATGGCCGAAGCTGTCGACGTCGGCGAGCCGCGGCAGGTTCCTCAGCGTCAGCGGCTCGTCGGTCAGCAGCGCACAGGGCATCAAGGTCAGCGCGGCGTTCTTGGCGCCGGAAATGGGGATTCTGCCGTGCAGCGGCTTGCCGCCGCGGATGATGATCCTGTCCATTGCGGGTCGTCTTACGCCATCCCCGCTCCGGCGCAAGCGCGGGCCACAAGCCCGACGGAAAAACGTTACGGGCGAGTGTCTTCTTGATTTCGATCAGGGCGGACGCGCGAATCGCACCCTAAGTTTCCTGCCAAATCAGACGGATATCCGGGGGAAGGTCACGCATTGGGGGGAAGTTGTCTAGCTGAGCGTCTCAGCGAGTATGTGCGTTTGTCCGAAGCCGAGCATCTCGCGCTGTCGCGGCTTGAGGATGACGACCGCGCCTGCCGGCGCGGCGCCGTGATCATCCGCGAGAACGAAGCCTCGCGCGACATGTTCATCGTCCGCTCGGGCTGGCTCCATTCGAGCGTCGTGCTCGGCAATGGCAGCCGCCAGATCATGCGCTTCCATTTCCAGGGCGACATATTGGGCATGCCCCTGCTCGCCTTCGCCGATTCGCCGGAGACGGTGACCGCGGTCACGGATGCGGCGCTGCGCCCGTTCAGCCGGGAGCGGCTCGCCGCCATGATCGGCGATCATCCGCGGCTCGGCGCGCTGATCCTGGCCCTCTCGGTGGCCGAGCGCGTCGCGCTCGCCGACCGGCTCGCCTCGATCGGCCGGACCTCGGCGCGGGCGCGGGTCGGCTCCCTGATCTGCGAGATTTTCGCGCGCATGCGCCGGCTCGGCCTCGCCGAGCGCGACGCCATCCAGCTGCCGCTCACCCAGGAGGATATCGGCGACGCCACCGGCCTCACCGCTGTCCACGTCAACCGGATGATGCGCGCCTTGGTCGAGGACGGGATCATCGAGCGCGAAGGCGGCAGCCAGCTGCGCCTCCTCGACGAAGCGCGCCTGGCCGGCGAATCCAGCTTCGTCGACCGCTCATGCCTGGAGCCCGGCTGGCTGCCTCCCGCCAAGTAGGCGGGGAAGATGAGCCAACCACTCCGTTCGCCCTGAGCCTGTCGAACGGCTGTCTTTCTTTTCGCAGTAAGAAAGTGAAGGGCTTCGACAAGCTCAGCCCGAACGGGTGGGGGCGTGGGACCCCGGAAGGATCACGCCTTTTCGAGCGTGCACTGCAGCGGATGCTCGTTCGCCCGGGCGAAATCCATCACCTGGGCGACCTTGGTTTCGGCGACCTCATAGGGGAAGATGCCGCAGACGCCGACGCCGCGCTGATGGACGTGGAGCATCACCCGGGTCGCGTCCTCGATCGACATCTTGAAGAAGCTCTGGAGGACGTGGACGACGAACTCCATCGGCGTGTAATCGTCGTTGAGCATCAGCACCTTGTAGGGCGAGGGCGATTTGGTGCGGGTGCGCGTGCGCGTGGCGACGCCGAGGCCCGTACCCTCGTCATCGCCCGGCGGCCGGTCGTCCGAATTCGCTCTGATCACTGACTCGCTCATACGCCTCTCAACGCCATAAATATGGCATGGTGGCCGCAACGGGCAAGGGGTGAGTAATCCTCCCCGGGACGGGGAGGGGGAGCGCGCGCATAGCGCGTGGTGGAGGGGGCGGGCCGTCGCGAAACCCCCTCCGCCAGCCTCCGGCTGGTCCCCCTCCCCGTCCCGGGGAGGAATAAAAAGGGCGGCCGCTCCAACTGGGAGCGGCCGCCCTCTCTACTGGTTAGGACCCTGCTGTTACGCTGCGAGGGTCTTCACACGCTCGGCCGCCACGGTGTAGCGGCTGGTCAGCGGCTCGGCGACGTCGCCGGCCAGCTTCAGCACGGTCTCCGACACGCGGGCGCTCTGGGCGACGGCGGCATCGAACGCGCTGCGGGCGAAATCGCCCTGAAGCTTGAAGAGGTCGGTCGCCGACTTGACTTCCGCGAAGCTCTTGAAGGCCGCCGAGGCGTCCTCGAAGCTCTTGCGGCTGTAATTGGCCGCGTCCTGGCTGAGGCCCTCGACGCCCTTGGCGGCGACCTTCGAGGAGGCGACGATCGCCTCGACGTTGCCGCGACCGAGCTCGGCCAGCTCCTCGATCACCTTGGCGCTCTTCTCCATCGCGGTCTTGGCGCGGTCATTGGCCTGGCTCACGACGGTCTTGATCTGCTCGGCGGCGGCGAAGCCGGCGTCGGCGGCCTTCTGGGTCTGCTTGTTCATGGTCTTCACTCCTGTCTTGATGGCTTTGACGCCGGCGCGGGCCGGCTTCTTGGTGATCTTGGCGATCTTGGCTGCGACAATCGCCGGCTTAGCGATCCGGGCGGCCTTGGCGGCGGCGCGGGCCGGCTTGGCCTTCGCTTTGGCTTTGCGCGCGGTAGCCGGCTTGCGGGCCGGCTTGGCGCGCGGGGTCGGCTTGGCGGCGGCCTTGACCGGCGCCGCCGGCTTGGGCTCGGCGGGCTTGACCGGCTCGGCCTTGGCAGGCTCGGCCTTCGCGGCCTCGGCGACGGGCGCCTTGACGGCGTCCGCAATGCGCGGCGTGTCCGCCCTGGTTTCGTTCACTTTGGTCTCGACGGCCTGATCAGCCATGTTCTCGCTCCTATGCTGCGATGCAACAAATAGGAGCGCGGAATCGGGATTTCAAGGACTTTTTTGTGCGCTGCAACATAATCGCAACGCGCGAGCGATTCCAGAGGCTTAGCGGTGGGGAGTGCGGATCCGCCGCCGTATCACGGGTGGCGGTGGCGGCGGCAGGAGATCCTCTTCCCTCCACGCCCCGGCCCCGTCGCCGCAAACCCGGGCGGCGCAAGGCAAAGCGGCCTCGATCTCGTCGCGGACGGTCTCGAGCAATGCGCAGTCGACATCGTCCCCGGGCACGACGATGGTCAGCGGCAGCGGCTCGATGGTCGCGACCACATCGAGATATTGGCGCAGGATTTGCCGTGTGATCGGCACCCCGTTCCAAAGGAGCTGGTCGCGCGCCCGAAAGCTGATGCGGTTGAGGCTCACGCTCCGAGCCTGGATGGTCGGCGCCAGCCAGCCCGGCCGCGGACCGGCGCAGCCGGTGGCCGGCGCGGCCGCCAGCGCCAGAGCGAGCACGACGCTCATCGCGCCTTCACATAGCTTCCCGGCGCGTCCTCGATCGCCTTCAGCCGCCCCTTGCCGGGCACCCGCGCGCCCGTGGCCGCCACCTCGTCCCCGGAGATGCCGCGGATCCAGCCGATCCAGTCGGGCCACCAGCTGCCCTTGGTCTCGGTCGCGCCGGCGATGAACTGCTCGAGCGTGTCTGCCTTGGCCTCGTTGGTCCAATATTGGTATTTCTGCGCCGCCGGCGGATTGACCACCCCGGCGATATGCCCCGAGCCCGCCAGCACGAAGCGCATCGGCCCGGTGAAATGGTGGGTGATCTTCCAGACGCTCTGCGGCGGCGCGATATGGTCCTCGCGGCCGGCCTGGACGTAGGTGGGGGTCTTCACCGTCCTGAGGTCGATCGGCACGCCGTCGACCTTGATCCCGCCCGGCTGGACCAATTTGTTCTCGCGGTAGAGCTGCTGGAGGTAGGCGCGGTGCCAGTCCGCCGGCAAATTGGTCGTGTCCGAATTCCAGTGGAGCAGGTCGAATTGCGGATAATCCTGGCCGAGCAGATAATTGTTGGTGACGTAGCTCCAGATCAGGTCGCGGCCGCGCAGCAGGTTGAAGGTCGCCGCCATGTAGCGCCCGTCGAGATAGCCCTTGTCGGCGGAAAGCTGGCGGATCAGCTCCATCTGCTCGTCGCCGATGAACAGCTTGAGATCGCCGCTCTCCGAAAAATCCACCTGCGCGGTGAAGAAGGTGGCGCTGGCGACCTTGCCCCCGTCGCCCCGCGCCTCGAGCAGCGCCAGCGTCGCCGCCAGCATCGTCCCGGCGACGCAATAGCCGATGGCATGCACGGCCTCGACGCCGAGCGTGTCGCGCACCGCGTCGATCGTTTCGGCCTGGGCCAAGGCATAATCGTCGAGCCGGACGTCCTTCATGCTTTCGTCGGCCGACTTCCAGGACACGACGAAGACGGTGAGCCCTTGGTCCACCGCCCATTTGATGAAGCTTTTGTCGGGATTGAGATCGAGGATATAGAAGCGGTTGATCCAGGGCGGGAAGATGATCAGCGGCGTCTCGAGCACCCGCTTCGTCGCCGGCGCATATTGGATGAGCTGGTACATCGCGGTCTGCTTGACCACCTTGCCCGGCGTCGTCGCGATGTTGCGGCCGACCTCGAACGCGCCCGGCTGGACGTGGGTGAGCTGGCCCTTCTCCAGGTCCTTGAGCATATGCTCGAGGCCGTGGAGCAGGCTCTCGCCTTTGGTCTCCACCGCTTTTTCGAGCACCTGCGGGTTGGTGAGCGCGAAATTGCTCGGGCTCATCGCGTCGACGAACGCCCTGGTCATGAACCGCATCTTCTCGCGCGTCGCCGCGTCGACGCCCTCGATCGCGTCGACCGAGCCGAGCAGCCGCTCGGAGACCAGCAAATAGGTCTGGCGGATCGTGTCGAACAAAGGATTGTCCCGCCATTCGGGCGCGGCGAAGCGCCGGTCCCTGTCGGCCTTCTCGGCAAGCGCGCTCTTCTCACCGCCGTCCGCGCCCGCCGGGCTCAGCGCGCGGCGCCAGATATCGAGCCCCTCGCCCCACATCCGCGCCTGCGCCTCCATCAATTTGGCCGGATCCCCGAACAGGCTCATGCCGGGCCAGCTCGCCGCCACCTTCTCCGCCTGCGCGGGCGCCGTCTCCGCGGCCTCGCCCACCGCTTGCGCAAGATGCTCCATCATCAGCTGCTGCGCCCGGCCCATCACCCAGGTCCAATGCTGCATGTCCTCGAGCGTGGGCGTCGGGAAAGCGGGCGCGGCCTCGCTGTCCTTGGTGTCGGTGGTGTCGGTGGTGTCGGCCATTTGGGTTCCTTGTTTGGTTGGCTATCTAGACTTCGAGAGCGAGAGGCGAAAGGGCCTCCTATGTGCCGCGTTCGAGCACTTGGAGCTGATCCGATGATTGAGTTTGACCTCGCCGGTCCTGACAAGCACCTGTTCAAGTACTGCTCATTGGCGACGGCCAAGATCGTTCTGGAGACCGGTCAGCTCCGGTGGTCCCGCCCCACCCTCTTCAATGACCTTTATGACAGTCAGTTTGACTTAAGAACAATCGAGAACGAGGAGGCTCTCCAACCCCGAATTCTGGAACGACTCTGGGAATTTGCAAATAAACCTGAGCACTTCCGTCCGGAGAACTCACTGGGAATCCTACATAAATGGGGAGCGCCTGCCTTCGTCGCGATGGGGAAGGAGGCTTACTTCGAGGCTATGGCTGATGCCGTGCTGGAGGGGATCAGGCGGGGTAAAAAAAGTCTGCCTCGGTTCTTCAAAGAAATTCGAGAGCTTGTAGCTCGGACCAAAATCCTCTGCCTTTCAGAAGACCCGCTAAGCACGAGCCTTTGGGGACATTACGGCGATTCAGGCCGAAGCGTCGTACTCGAGTTTTGCTCTATACCGGTGCTCGACAGCCCATATTCAGTTGCGAAAAAGGTCCTCTATCTCGACGAGCCTCCCTTACTTTACGACGAGGACTTCTTCGTCGATCAAATGTCCGGGCTACAGACTTACGATGGCGCAGACATCCTTCAAAAGATGGTGTTTGTTAAGCACTCTCACTGGGGTTTGGAACGTGAATGGAGGATCGCAAGCGGCGATGGGCGACTGCCCGATGACCCTTTCGAGGATGTGGGGTTCCATCCAATGGAGCTTTCTTCCGTCCTAGTCGGCCCAAGGGTAACAGCAGACCAAGTGGACGAGCTTCGCGGCCTCCTGCACCGAAGGTACCTCCTAACCCGGATTGTGCAGGTTGAGGTTGGTCAAGGATTTGACCTGATTTTGGGCAAGGAACTGCCGCGCTAGCAACTGAACGACGCGCGAATGGGCTGGCGCAGGCCCCGACCTCCGGCGCGATGCCCCGCCCGGCTTTTCCACCCCCGCCAGCTTATGCTATTCTCCCTCAGCGGGCCGGGCCTCGTCCGCGTGCGACGACATGGGGGAGATAAGGGTATGAGGATCGTCAAGGCGGCCTGCCTGGCCGCGATGGGGACAATCGCAGTGGCGGCGCCCGCGGGCGCGCAGCGCGAGGGGGCCTGGCTCGGCGTCGGCACGCGCACGCTCGCCGCCGGCAGCTCCAGCCAGACGTTCGAGGTCAGGACCACCGTCGCCCCGCGCGAGATCAAGTTCTGCGTCGACGGCGGCGACTTACGGTTGGCCAGCGCCGACGTCCGCTTCCGCAGCGGCGACAGCAGGGCGGTGCGGCTCGCCACGAGGGTGCGTGCCGGGCGCTGCACGGCCGAATACAGCCTGCGCAACCGCGAGGCCGAGCTCGGTTCCGTCACCGTCGCTTATGATCCGGCCAGCCTCGGCCGGGCCACGCCGTCGCTGCAGGTGCTGGTACGCTAGGCCGGTATATTTGAATCGTCACCCCGGGCCTGACCCGGGGTCCGCCTTCTTCCCGCGACATGGGCCGAGAAGGTGGATGCCGGATCGAGTCCGGCATGACGAAAGTGGGTCAATGGGACTGCAATCCAGCTCCAGGATCCCGCCGGGGCCCGCTCAGTCGCGGTTGGCGAGCGCCTGGGCGATGCCGCGCACAACTGCGAAGCCGATGGCGAAGACGTCGAAGCCGCCGCCGCATTGCTGGTCGCGGCCGACCGCCGAGCAGCGCGTGCTGCCCGCCTCCATGGCGGCGAGCTGCTCCCCGCCCGCGCGCTCGCCCGTGCCGGGCGTCGGCGGGACCGGCAAGGGCAGGCGATAAAGCGAGCGGGCGGCGCGGCGGCCGCAGACGATCACGTCGCTGTCCGTCGCTCCGGGCGGGCAGGCCTGGGCGACCATCTCGCGGATCTGGCTGCGGCTCATCGCCAAGGCCTCGTCGGCGGTGACGATAGTCGGCGTCGCTTCGGTGCCCGGCTGGGGCAGCGGCGGCGCCTCGCGGGCGGGATCGGCCAGCGCATCGGAGATTGCCGTGCCCTGGCCGAGCGCCGCCGCCGGCCAGGCGATGGCGAGCAGGAGGAGCGCCGGGAGCGTTCTCGACTTTGTCATGGGCCTCGCTTACTTCCGCCCGTGAACGCCCCCGTTCGGGCAGGAGGATGACACAAAAGATGGTCAAGGCAAGCCAAGTTCTCGATCGCGTGCTGGTGCTGGAAATGGTCCGCGTGACCGAGGCGGCGGCGGTGGCGGCGTCCAAGCTGATCGGCCGCGGCGACGAGAAGGCCGCCGATCATGCCGCGGTCGAGGCGATGCGCGCGGCCTTGAACACGCTCGACATCGACGGCACGGTGGTGATCGGCGAGGGCGAGCGCGACGAGGCGCCGATGCTGTTCATCGGCGAGCGAGTCGGGGCCTCGCAAGGCTCCGGCCCGCGCATCGACATCGCGCTCGATCCGCTCGAGGGCACGACGATCACCGCCAAGGCCGGCCCCAATGCGCTCGCCGTGCTCGCCATCGCCGAGCAGGGCTGCCTGCTCAACGCGCCCGACGTCTACATGGACAAGCTCGCCATCGGGCCGGGCTATCCGGATGGCGTGATCGACCTCGCCAGGAGCGCGACCGATAATGTCCGCGCCGTCGCCGCCGCCAAGGGCGTCGCACCGGACGAGATCATCACCTGCGTGCTCGACCGGCCGCGCCACGAGAAACTGATCGCCGAATTGCGCGCCCTGGGCTGCGGTATCCAGCTCATCCCCGACGGCGACGTCGCGGGCGTAATCGCGGTCACCGATCCCGACACCAGTATCGACCTTTATATGGGTTCGGGCGGCGCGCCGGAGGGCGTGCTCGCCGCCGCCGCCTTGCGCTGCGTGGGCGGCCAGTTCCAGGGCCGGCTCCTCTTCCGCAACGACGATGAGCGCGGCCGCGCCCGCCGCTGGGGGGTCGAGGATCTCGACCGCATCTACCAGCTCCACGATCTCGCCAAAGGCGACGTCATCTTCGCCGCGACCGGGGTCACCGACGGTTCGCTGCTCGACGGCGTGAAGCGGCGGCGGACCTGCATCACCACCGAATCCGTGGTGATGCGCGCGTCGACCGGGACGGTGCGCTGGGTCAAGGGCGAGCACCGGCCCGATCACGAGCCGGGCGGCTTCGACGGCTGAACGGAGCTCACGCGAACGCAGGCCCGTCATTCCAGCGCAAGCTGGAATCCCACTGCCTTTCCCGAGGCCTTGGAGAGGGAGAAGAGAGATTCCAGCTTGCGCCGGAATGACGTGAGCTGTTGCGTCAAGGAGTACTTTGTATTATAGAGTTCTCTCCGATTCGATGGAGAGATGACATGACCCGCCTTCCGCATTTCGCCGCCGCCGCTCTGGCGCTCGCTTTTCCCGTCGCCGCCAGCGCCGGGCCGGTCACGGTCGATCTCACCGGCCTGCGCGCCGGCGGCACGCTCTACGTCCAGGTCCAGACCCGCGAGCAGTTCCTGGGCCCCGCCCGCATCGGCGGGAGGGTCGTCGCCGCGCCGCAAGCGGGCAGCCTCAGCGTCGACCTCGGCGACGTTCCGCCCGGCGACTATGCCATCACCATCTGGCACGATTCCAATGGCAACAACCAGTTCGACATGGGCACGCGCGGCCAGCCGGCCGACGGCTGGGCCATGGCCAATGGCGACCGGCTGCGCGGCCAGCCGACCTTCGACGTCGTCAAGCTCACCATCCCGGCCGGCGCCCTGCGCCTGCCGCTGGCGGTGAGCTACGGCTTCTGAGCTTCGGCGGGCTTTTCCACAGGGAATATCCCGGCCCGATTCCCTTTTGCCCCGCCGGAGCCTAGGGTTCGGCGATGCTGACCAGCCCGTCCTTCGTCTGCGGCGTGAGCCGCTCGATCCTCGGCCAGCCCTGGCGCTGGCGCGGGCTGGCGGCGGACGACAGGGATGCGGGCTTCCAGCCCGACGACCTCGTCGACCAGCTCCTTCTCGCGCGCGGCGTGACCCGCGCGGAGCTGGAGCGCAACCGCCACCCGACCTTGCGCGACTTCATGCCCGACCCTTGCGTCTTCCGCGACATGGACAAGGCGGCGGGGCGGCTCGCCGACGCGGTCGAGGCCGGCGAGGCCGTCACCATCTTCGGCGACTATGACGTCGACGGCGCCACCTCGGCGGCCCTGCTGATCCGCCTGCTGCGCGCGCTCGGTCTCGCCGCCAAGGCCTATATCCCCGACCGGCTGATGGAGGGCTACGGCCCGTCGGGCGAGGCGCTGGTCCGCATCGCCCAAGGCGGAGCGGGGCTGATCGTAACCGTCGATTGCGGCGCGCAGGCGTTCGAGGCGCTGGCCATGGCCAAAGCGGCGGGCGTCGACGTCATCGTCGTCGACCATCACAAATGCGCGAGCAGCCTTCCGGACGGCTTTGCGATCGTCAATCCGAACCGGCTCGACGAAAGTGTCGAGGGTGCCGCGCACGGCCACATGGCCGCGGTGGGGATGGCGTTCCTGCTCGGCGCCGCTCTGCTGCGGATGTTGCGCGAACGGGGCCATTTTGCTGGCCGGAGCGAGCCCCGGCTGATCGAGCTGCTGGACCTGGTCGCGCTCGGCACGGTCGCCGACGTGGCGCAGCTCAGGGGCCTCAACCGCGCCTTCGTGACGCAGGGGCTCAAGGTGATGGCCGGCCGCCGCAACACCGGCCTTGCCGCTCTGGCCGACGCCGCCCGCCTTTCCCGCGCGCCCGAATGCCGCGACCTCGGCTTCGCGCTCGGGCCCCGGATCAACGCCGGCGGCCGCGTCGGCAAGTCCGATCTCGGCGTGCGGCTGCTGACCACCGAGGACCCGGAAGAGGCCCGCGCGATCGCCGCCGAGCTCGACCGGCTCAACGAGGAGCGCCGTGCGATCGAGGCCGAGGTCTGCGAGGCCGCCGAGACGCTCGCCGCCGCGCAGGGTAATCGCGCCGTGGTGCTGGTCGCCGCGCCGGGCTGGCATCCGGGCGTGATCGGCATCGTCGCCGGGCGCCTCAAGGAAAAGCTGCACCGCCCCGCCATCGTCGTCGCGCTCGGCGAGGACGGGCTCGGCAAGGGCTCGGGCCGCTCGATCTCGGGCGTCGACCTCGGCGCCGCCATCCTCGCCGCCAAGGACGAGGGCCTGCTCGTCGCCGGCGGCGGCCACGCAATGGCCGCCGGGCTCACCGTCGCGGGCGACACTTTAGCCGCACTTTCCGATTTCCTCGACGAGCGCCTTGCGGCCGACGTCACCCGCAGCCGCGACGACCGCGCCTTGCTTCTCGACGCCTTGCTCGCGCCGGGCGGCGTCTCGGGCGCTTATTGCGCGGCGATCGAGGCGGGCGGGCCCTATGGCGCGGGCTGGCCGGGGCCCCGCGTCGCCGCGGGGCCGGTCGGCATCGTCAAGGCGGACGTGGTCGGCAACGGCCATTTGCGGGTCATCGCCGCCGGCGAGGACGGCCGCCGGGTCAAGGCGATCGCCTTCCGAATGGCCGACAGCCCCTTGGGCGAGGCCTTGCTCGCCGCCCCGCCCCACCGCAGGCTCTGGCTGGCCGGCAAGATCAAGCGCGACGATTATAATGGCGGCGACGCGGCCGAGCTCCACCTCGACGACGCCGCCTGGGCGGATGCTTGACCCCTGCCGAGCCAGCCCCTAAGTCGCGGCTCGCCTCACGGCCCCTTCGTCTAGCGGTTAGGACGCGGCCCTTTCACGGCTGAAACACGGGTTCGATTCCCGTAGGGGTCACCAGCGTCAAGAATGAACGCCGATTCTCTGCGGTTCTCCGGGGCCGCCTGGCGTCCCCGGACACTTATTGCTGCTCGGAAGCGGTCGCATACCGTTCTCGCGCAGGGCCGTCCCCGAGGATGAGAACGTCTTTCCGTGTTGCTCGTGACGTAGGCGCTATCTAGGGTCGGGCGATGAGTTTCTCGATCCGTCGTTTCTGACACGATGTCGCGGATCGCGATCATTGGATTTCAGGGGCGGTTCCCCGGTAATGCGAAATCGTCATTCGAGTTCTTCGAGCAACTTCTGGCCGCAGATAGTTTTTGCGGCGATGTTCCGGCGGATCGCTGGTCGAAAGCCGGATATGTTACCAAGGACATGGCCGCAGGCAAGACGCCTACCGGACGCGGCTCGTTTCTTGACTATGACTATCGTAGCTTCGACCCGGATGTATTCGCCCTTTCCACCGACGAAATTGCTTTTCTGGACCCGCAGCAGCGGCTTGTCCTCGAAGTGGCCTGGGAAGCGCTGGAACAGGCAGCGATAGACCCGTACGAGCTTTCGGGCGAGGCTGTCGGCGTCTATGTCGGCGGCTTCACGACGGATCACCTTTTGAACCAGTTTTCCGCCCCGGCGCGAGGTGCGCTGGGGCGGTTCTCGGCCGCCGGGTCGACGCTGACGATGCTCGCGAACCGGCTGTCCTACGCGCTTGATTTGCGTGGCCCGAGCTTCACGGTCGACACAGCGTGCGCATCTAGCCTCACCGCTCTCGCCGCCGCTGTCCGCGACCTTCAGGCCGGCGCCTGTCGCATGGCTCTTGCCGGGGGGGTCAGCTTCATGCTCCGTCCCGAATATCAGATAGCGATGTCGGCGGCCGGATTGCTCGCCGTGGACGGCCGCTCGAAACCATTTTCAAACCTCGCCGACGGCTATGGCAGGGGCGAGGGCTGCGGCATGCTGGTGCTGAAGCCGCTTGCGGACGCCTGCGCCGACAACGACCGTATCTGGGCCGTCATCGAAGCGATCGGCACCGGGCATGACGGACGCACCGCCGGCATATCGTTGCCGAACGGCCAGGCACAAGCGGACTTGATGCGCCAGGTTCTGGCGACATCGGGTCTGACGCCAAACGACATTGGCTATGTCGAGGCTCATGGAACCGGCACCATGCAAGGAGACCGTATCGAGGCACGATCGATCGGATCCGTCTATGGCAGGGTCGCGCGGGGCGAGGCGCTTCCGATCGGCTCGGTAAAGGCCAATATCGGACATCTGGAGGCTGCCGCGGGCATTGCCGGGGTGATCAAGGCGTTGCTGATCCTGCAATCGGGTCGCATTCCGCCCCATTTGCTGGTCGGATATCCCAATTCGGATATCCCGTTCGAGGCGCTCAATCTGCGGCTCTTGCGTGATCCGGAGCCTTTGAAGTCGCCTTGGGTAGCAGTGAATGCTTTTGGATATGGCGGAAGCAACGCCCATGTGATCCTCGGCCCGCCGCCCGATCCAGCCGGGCCGCCGGAGAGCGCTCCGGCGGAAAGCGGATCGGTGATGCTGCCGCTTTCCGCCCAATCGGCCGAAGCGCTGTCCGGCTGGCTGGTCCCCTTGTCGGAGCAGGTCGAAGCCGGCGTCCCGCTCGTGGACCTGCAGTACACGCTCGTCAGGCGGCGCGGTCACCGGCCATTTCGCAGCGCAATCTGGGTAGACCGGAATCAGGCGCCGGCTTCGATCGCCGCGCAAATTCGCACCGCGATGGAAACCGGGGACGGGCTCCAGGGCAGGAACAGCACCGACGGCGTCCCGCGTGCGCTATTCGTCTTTTCCGGCATGGGGGCGCAATGGTCCGGAATGGGGCGGTCTTTATGGGCGTCGGAACCTGTCTTCCGCGAGTCCGTGGAAGAACTTGACGCAGCTTTTCATTCTTTGGTCGATTTCTCGCTCATCGAGGCGATGACCGGACGGCAAGATCCCGCCCCCCTGCGGTGCCGTGTCGCGCAGCCACTGAATTTCGCCCTTCAGGTCGGACTGGTACGGGTACTTTCCGCGTACGGACTCGATCCCGATATCTGTCTCGGCCATTCCGCGGGTGAGGTCGCAGCAGCCTATTGCGCCGGGCATCTGCCACTGGATCAGGCCGTCTCCGTCTGCTGGGCCCGTTCCGAATTGCAGGACCAGCGGGCTGGCGGAGGCGCAATGCTGGTTGCCGCGACCGGCGGGGAGGAGGCGCGGGCGCTCTGCGCCGGCGTTCCGGGGCTGGAAATTGCCGCCTTCAACGCCCGTCGGTCCGTTGCATTTGCCGGGCCGGAGAGCGCGCTTTCGCAAGCGGAAGGAGATCTGGATTGCCGCAAAGTGCCGTTCCGCCGCCTGCCCGTCGACATCGCCTATCATAGTGCCGACATGGATCCGATCCTGGCCCTGCTTCAGGCACGGCTCGAGGGACTTGATCCCGTACCTCCGGCCATCCCGCTTGTGTCCAGCGTCACGGCAAAGCCTATTTCGCGCCAGGGCGAGGATTGCATGGGGGCGGCGTACTGGCTGAAAAACGTACGTGAACCAGTGCGCTTTCACGAAGCGCTCGAGACCGCTTTCGACCTGGGCGCAACCCATTGCATCGAAATAGGTCCCAGGCCGATATTGCACGCGGCCATCGCGAAAACCGCGAGCGATCAGGCGCATGACATCACCGTGATCCCGACGTTGGACGGGGATGACGACCAGCAACTGGCAATTCGCAACGCACTGACCCGTGTCTATGTGAGCGGCGGACCGCTCAACTGGCAGCGCGTGGCGCCGGCTGGAAAGATCAGCAGCCTTCCCGTCACCGGCTGGCAACGCAAGCAATTCTGGCACGAGGCTGATGTCCAGGCCCAGGATCGCCTGCGTCAGGCTGGTGGCAGCCCTTGGGCGGAGCCCTCCGTCGTTCCGCAAATCCGGACTGCCGATCTCAACAGGGAGGTCTTCGCATTTCTATGCGACCATCGAATAGAAGGGGTTTCCATTCTGCCCGGCACGGCTGCCCTGGAGGCTGCATTGCAGACCGCGCTCGCCGTCAGGAAAGATCCGGGCGCGGCATTGCCGGCACGTCTGACGGGCATCTGCTTTGAAAATCCATTCCCGCTGAACCGGAAGAAGGGGCAGGTGCTGGACAGCCGCCATATCGACAATGCCCTGGAAATCCTCGCCTACAATCCGGCCTCTCCTGCCGAGGCACTTCGCGTTCTCAAAGCCCGCATCGCGTCGCCCGGAAGCCAACCCGCGGTGCGACCAATCTCGGAGCTGGCTGCCCTGGCGCCGCATCCATTGGATTCGGGCCAACATCATGCCCGGCTCGCAGCGCTTGGAATCGGTCATGGCCCGTCTTTCCAGGTCGTGCAGAGGCTCTCGCTTGCCGCCGACGGCACGGCGGTTCTCGCACAATTGGCGATCAATGGCGCGGCCTGGCAGGAGGGGGGCGTTCAAACAGCTCCGTGCCTGCTCGATGGCGTCTTCCAGGCCGCTCTGGCGCTGACCGTCGTCTGCGAGCCGCTGGTCCCGGTCTCCATCCGCTCCTACACCCTTCACGCCCCTCTGCCGCGCCATCTCTGGGCCTGGATAACCCTCAGACAAGGCACCAGCGACCGTTGCTGTTTCGATGCGGATCTCCGTGACTCCGCAGGTCAATGCCTGGCGCAACTGGAGGAAATTGTCGTCAAACCGCTGACGCCGCGCCGGGCTAAGGTTTCAGCACCCGATATGTCGCTGATCATGGGATGGCGGGAAGCGCAATGCGGCGATGGCGAGGCCAAAAGATGCCGTATCTCGGTCGTCGCATCCGATGACCGGGAGGGAGACCTGTTGCGCCGGGCGCTGACGGCCGCGGGAGCCGACGTGACCGCTGGCGGCGGCGTCGACGCCACTGCGGTCCTGGTTCCCGAAGGCCCCCGGCCCCTCGCGGACAGGATGGGGGATCTTCTGGCCCTCTGCACAAATCCAGCTCACGGGCGGATCTATCTCATCACTCGAAATGCCCAGGCAGTATCCGCCCAGGACTTCAGCATTCCCGATCAGGCGGCGGCTTGGGGGCTCGGGCGCACTTTGTTCAATGAGGTTCCCGAAACCGGCACCACCATGATCGACGTCGCCGCCGGCGAGGCTTGGCACGCGGCCGTTGCGCGCGAGATCGCCGCCCTCCGCCCAAGCAGCGAAGTCGCCTTTCGCAATGGGCGCCGGCTGCTGCCGCGGCTGAGCGGTTTTGCCCTGGCGGCCGCTCCGTCGCAGTCGCTCCGTTTTCACCGGTCCAAAACCTATCTGGTCACGGGCGGATTGGGTGGCTTCGGCCAGCAGCTCGCGCTCTGGCTTGCCCAGGGCGGCGCCGGCCGCATCATTTTGACCAGCCGGTCGCGGCCTCCACAGGCCAGGCTGGCGCCACTGGCGCGCGAACTCTCCAATCGGGGGGCCGAGTTGACCGTTGCGCCATTGGATCTGACGGACAGATCCGCGGTTCGGGCGCTGCTGATTCGCACAATGTCCTCGGATGCCCCATTGGGCGGCATCTTTCATTGGGCCGGCATGACCATCGATCGACCCGCTACGGCAATGACCGTCGACGAGCTCCGACGTGTCCTGGCACCCAAAGCGGACGGCGCCGACGCTCTGCATGAAGCGAGCCTCGATTTGCCGCTGGATCATTTCGTCCTGGCATCTTCGCTGAGCTCGATCGTCGGCAATCCGCGGCAAGCAAATTATGCCGCAGCCAATGCCTATCTTGACGGTCTCGCCTGGTCGAGGCATGCCGCCGGCCTGCCGGCGCTGAGCGTCAATTTCGGGGCGATTGCGGGCACCGGCATGGCGGCACACCCTGTTGTGATCGCCCACCTGAAGGCGGCGGGCCTACCGCCGATGAGCGCGGCGAGCGCGCTGGCCGGTCTTGGCGCCGCGCTTTTGTCGGGACTGCCCCAGGTCAGCCTCTCCCGCGCGATCGATGGCGAACGGTGGATGCGCTACGACCCCCGCTGCGCAGGAACGGACAAGATGAGCGTCATCCTCGGCGAAGCCCGGGCGGCCGGCACGCGACGCGACATCCGGGCCGAGCTGCGCCGGCTTCCGGCTGGCAACCGGGTAAGGCTGCTGGCGGATCATTTACGCGGCCTGCTCGCCCAGACCCTCAAATGTCCGCCCGATCGCCTCTCCAGGGAATCCCCCCTGAGCCGGACGGGGATGGATTCCCTCGCAGCCCTGGAATTCCAGCTTCTGATCGATCGCGAACTGGGGATCTCCTTGCCGATCACGGCGCTGATCGGAGGGCAGACATTGTCCGGCATAGGCGCGATGATTGCCCGGGAATTGGCCGATGCCCAAGAGTGACCCGCCACTCCCATCGTATGAGGCGCCATCGACCCGGAAACGATTCGACGCTGCCTCACGCGGAATTCACAGCAATTCTGGGATACCCAGGCCGTTGGCTGGAACGGCGGGCTGGCCGGGCGGGGATTGCAGGCCCATCATA
This sequence comes from Allosphingosinicella sp., assembly GCA_035543935.1. Lineage (GTDB taxonomy): Bacteria > Pseudomonadota > Alphaproteobacteria > Sphingomonadales > Sphingomonadaceae > Allosphingosinicella. The sequence continues at coordinate 109,209 of DATKIV010000039.1, read as the reverse complement.
TCGGGCGGATGGCGCCCTGCGGCAGTCAAAATGGCTTCGGTAATATTCTCCAGCGAAATATTGCTTCCGACCACACCCTGCAAGCCCAGGCGCACTGTGATCTGGGCCCCCTCGCGCAGGCCTGTCCATCGATTAGATGAAACATGATGTCACGATATGGAGTCTTGCCAGGTACGAACTCACGGAATAGAGGAAGAAGTTCATGAAGGGTGATATCATAAATATTATCGCTGACTACTTGGATATTCCGAAGGAGGAACTAGCCGAGTATAAGACTTTGGAAGACCTTAACGTAGATTCTCTTGATTTTGCCGAAATCATGTTTGAAATCGAAGAGAAGTACGACGTAGAAATCACGTTCGAAATGCAGGGCCACAAGGATGAGATTGGCAATCTGGGAGACGTCCTGCGCCTCATTGAAGAGCTGATCGTAAAGCACCGAGCGTCGGCACCGGTCGAAAACAGTGAATGAATCCAGACAGGGCGTGGCCCGCGTCGTCGTTACCGGCATCGGGGTTTTGTCAGGTTTCGGGGCCGGCAGAGACACCTTCGAAGAAGGTCTGTTCTCCGGAAAATCCGCTATTCGCAGGATCGAAAGCTTCAATACCGCCGCGCTGAATTGCCATTTCGGCGCCGAGCTGGCCGGGTTCACAGGGCATGATCTGGTCCGGAAATCGGAGCTTCAATTTTACGACCGCGTCAGCCTGATGGCCATGGCCGCGGCCGATGAGGCGCTTGAACAGGCGCGGCTCGATCCGGCCGAGATCGGCCCGGTCACCGGTGTGATGATGGGGTCCGCCTTCGGTCCGGCGGAGGCGATTCAGGATTCGATATTGCGGTTCGCTCAAGATCAGAGGCTGCGGCCGACGACGATCGTCAAGATGATGCTGAACGGCCCCACGGCCGCGCTTTGCGCCCGCTATGGCCTGCGACGGGGATCGACGGCCCATGTGACGGCCTGTGCGGCATCGGGCCACGCCATCGCGCAGGCGGTCCAAGCCGTAAGGAGGGGGGAGATGGAAATCTGCCTCGCCGGCGGCGCCGACGCATTTCCGACATCTGCCTTGTTCGCTGCGTGGGATGCTCTGGCCGTCATGAGTCCGGAAACCGATCCATCCGCCGGCATCATGAAGCCCTTTTCAGAAGACCGGAGAGGCTTCGTCATCGGCGAGGCCGCCGTCGTATTGGTCCTGGAACGGGAAGATCGGGCCCGTGCGCGGGGCGCGCCGATCCTGGCGGAAATTTGCGGAGCCGGCGCGGTTTCGGACACGCCGACGCTCACCAAGCCAGCCCTAAGAGGAATGGTCGGCGCAATGCAGGCCGCCATGGACGACGCAGGGCTCATCCCCGCCGAGATCCGGCACATCAATACGCATGGGACTGCAACCGAGCTCAACGATGCGCTTGAGCGTGAGGCGATAAACGAACTGTTCGGCACCCATGCCGGCGAAATCAGGGTGAGTGCGTGTAAATCCGCGATCGGACACTGTATGGGAGCCGGGAGTGCGATCGAGGCAGCGGCCACCATATTGGCCCTCCAGCGACAGGAGGCGCCATGCCCGGTAGATCTGGCCGGGAACGGATCCTATCGGGATAGCGAGCACGCCGGCCCGACCTTCCCGATGCAGGCGGACGTGGCTTTGTCGAATTCATTTGCCTTCGGCGGTCACTATTCGACGCTTGCCTTCAGGCGGATTGCCGATGCTGGGCCGTTGCCATGAGCGCCTGATCAATTCGGGCTGCGAAGGCGGTGGGAGCCAGGCTGTCCAAAGGGGCCAGCGGGATGTCGGCAGCCCGACAAAGCTGCAAAACCTCGAGCACAATCAGAAGCCTGTGCAATTGCGGCCCGGTTCCTGCCGATCCCTCCGGGTCGCCGCCGCTTGCGAGCTGCAGAAGATGGGCGGATCTGCACAGCTCCAGAAGCTCCGCCATTTCCGTCAGCAGGATGTCCCGGTCCGTCGCGCTGATGTGAGGCAGGGCGCCACGAAACGCGTCAAGGGAGGTCAGGACGTCCCTTGCCGGATCCGATGGACCATCCCTGCCGCTGATGATCTCGCGCTCCAGCAGATCGATCGCTTCCGCCGTCCGGCATTGCATGGCCAGGAGAATGGCCCTGCATTCGGCGTAGCGTGCCCGCAGCCCCAGGAGAGCATTCCAGAATATTGCATAGGGGTCGTCACCTGGAACGACGCCATGCGGCATCCGGTGCAGGTCGGGTGGCAGGCATAAGGTGGCGCCGGCGGCAAACAGGGCAGCGGCCTGCTCCGGCAGATCCGACGCCTCTCGGAAGCTGGCGAACCTTCGCTGTAGGGCCTCGCCTGCCGCAAGGCTTCTCCGATCCAGGTCCGCGGCCTCCAAAGTGTAGGGCAGCCTGCCGTAAAATGCGCGAAGCCGGCGGTCTGTGTGCTGCGCGGCACCTCTGAGCTCCATGCCCGCCCCAGGCAGCGCAAGCAGGTCCATGCAGGAGCTGAGCAACTGGGCCAGGTCGCTCTCAAGCGCGGGGTCTAGCACAATATTGCCCGGTTCACTCTGTCCGGTACCACGAGCGACCTGCAGGGCCTGCCATCGAAGCTGGACGAGGCTTGGGTGTCGTGACGTCGCCTCGGCGAGCCAGGCAGCGCTCCGCCTCATTGCAGCGCCGGCCCCGGGTGGGACGCCCGACCCCTGCATCAGGCCCATCAGACGTACATAGGCTGTCAGTTGCGGGGCGTGGCGGATCAGCACCGTCGCGTCGGGCTCCGCCGGCGCTCCCTTGATGCCAGGCCTGCCATCGTCCGTCCGCCCGAGCCAAGCACCTTCCACGAGGCAGGACCGCTCACCCTTGCGATCCGTGACGCACAAGGCACCGTCCACAAAGGGGATGTTCAGTTCTGCCGGATCGAATGCCGGACAATCGACTTCAAACTCGGCGGCCCGTCCCGTGCCCGGATTGGTGGCGGCGAAGAAAGCGAGGCAATCCGCGGATGGGTTCATGATGCGGCCTGGCGCCGTCAGGTCCAGTACGAAGGCTATATCCGGAAGCACCGGCGCCGCCGGCTTGCAGAGCGCCTCTTCGCCGGCAAGCGTGGCGCTTGCCAGAAAGCCTGCCAGCGGGAATTGCTCGCGTACCCGCCAGCCGGAAAGATGCAGTGCCGGGAATTGCTGGCAGAGCCCCGCCCTCATGAGCCGGGTCCAGGCATCTGCTCTGTGATCTTCCAAATAGAGTGCCTGACTCGCAAAGCTGACAGCGACGATGCTTTGTGCGGGGAGCATGTTCAGGACTGCTGTCCGGCTCCAAATCGGCATCGCTCCCGGCGACAGCAGCGAGCATGGCTCACCCGGCCTGCCGCTCGTCCAGATCTGGTGATGCGCAACCTGCTGCGCACAGGCGCTTTCGCTCGCCGACAAGATCGGACTGGCGCTTGTCGCCCAAGGTGGGCGCGTGAGGTGCGCCATGCCGAAGGCCATCGGGCCGCAAACCTGATTCTGCCCAGGTTCCCCAGCAAAGCAATCCTTCAATCCGGGCAGAAGGTCTTCATTCGCTTCGAAGACCTGAAAGAGACACTCACCGTAGCTGATGGAGCGGATGATGTGCGTTCCCATATCATGAAAATAGCCGAGGTAGCGCCTTGCCTGCCGGGCGGTGATATCGCCATGAAATTCAGCGCCTTCCTTGCGCATTTCGCGGAGCCTGAGCCGGGCCATGGCATTGCGCCCCTCCGGCGTGAGCCATTGCATGATCTTGGTCTTGCGATTGAGGCCTTGCCACTCCGGCGTGTAGTAGCTGGTCCCGCGGCTGCCGCTCAGGCGGACGAGCAAAAAGGCCGGTGCCGGCCGGATTGTGAGATCGATCTTCAGCCGCGCTTCCAGATCGGCCAGCGATTTTCCGGCCATCAGCGCCCCTGCAGTCACGCAGTGCCGCCCATCCAGACCGACCATCGGGCTGGCGGAATAGTCGAAGATATGGTTCAGCAGGTCCGCCACGCTTTCGTGAAGGGACAAGGACGGCAAGCCCCATTCAACCGGGCCTGGGGGGATGCCGGCGAGCTCGGTACGCACCGGCCTGCCTTCAGGGAGGCGCCACGGGCGTCCCGACGACAAAAAGCGAGGTTCCAGGCCAGCCCAAAGATCGACCGGATCCCCCAGATTTACGTCCAAACCCCTGTTTCCACCCATGCTGCTGATCAGGTCGGCTGGAACGTGCCGACGATCACGAGATCGGTCGGAACCTGAACTACGCCCATATTGATCAAATTGCCTGGGAACAGCACGTTGCTCAGGGCAAAATACGTCACCGATGAGAAGGAAATCCCGGCCATCGCCGCCTGGAAATCGCCGGTCAGAATGGATTGAAGCTGGCTGTTGATCGTGCCTGAAGCGCCGCCGGTGACGTTGATGGAGGGGGCCTGAGGATTGATCTGAATGGCTTGGGAGGCGCCGCTGCCACTCAGGCTGACCGGATTGTTGGCCGATACGGTGATCGTGTTGCCGACATTGCCGCTGGGCGTGATCGATTGATACAAATAAAAGCCGTTGGTCGCGGTCCCCGTATAGGTCCCGCCCAGATAGAGCGAGTAGGTTACCGTCGTCTGGTCGCAGCAGCTGCCATAGCTGAATGAACCGGCAAAGTGCATCTGCGGCGCGATGTAGGCGCTATATCCTTCCGCCAGGCTTGGGCTTTGGGGATAGAGCTGGAAAGGCTTGCCGGCGTTGTTGAACCCGGCGCACAGGATGTTGGTGAACACGATCCTGGAATTGATCATCAGGGTGCAGGTGTAACCGCTTGCCGTCGGGATCGGCTCGAGCACGATCGGGAATCCGGCTGCCGGGCTGCCGTTCGTGGTGATCAGGATTTGAACAATGATGTTGCCCGAATTCGTTTGCAACACATTGAACTGGAATTGCGTCGGGGTCAGCGCGGACATGGAGCCGCCGCCGGAATCGAGCGATGCCACCTGATATTTCACGTCATTCGTGGCGAACCAGCTCTTGATCTGGTCCGAAAGCTGTTGCGAGGTCACGCCCTGAAGAGTGACGTTGTTGACGGTGAAAGCGCCGCTCGCGAAATCGAGCACGACCGTGTGGGTGGTGGGGTTGATCAATCCGTTGACGGAGGTCAGCTGCACCTGGGCCGAGATCGACGGATTGTTGCCGACGCTGATACTCTGGACCGGTCCCCAGTCGACGCGGGGGTCATCCTGGACGCAGCCGCAGGACGCGGGGACGAACCCGCCGTCGACGGACATGCTCCCCGAGCGGGTGCTGCCGGACACGATGGCCTGGGTGACCGTGACCGTATTCGAACCGCCGGTGAAGACGAAATTCGGCGCGGCGAGCGTGAAGGAAAATTGCGTGACCACACAATAATCGCCATGCGAGCTTTTGAGCGGCGGGCCACAGAAAACCTGTGAAATCGTCATTTGCCCGGAGTTGGACGTGAAGCTCTGGAATTGCGCCTGGAAGAATTGGTTGATCGCGCTCTCCAGGACGTTGAGCACTGCGTCCCAGCCGTTGAGCACCTCCTTGTCCTGAGCCATCTGGTTCAGGAGATAGCTGAGCGTCGGACTATCGGCCATGTTCGGGTCCCCTATCGCAACGCAGGCTCAGATGCCGGAAATCACAAAGCCGGCGACAAGCAATTCCCCGGGCAGCTCGGCGAATTCGAACTCCAGTTCGTGGCCGGACAGGGTCAGGTCGCGCAGCACGAGATTGCTGATCTCGATCAGCCGGACCTGGGACATGTCGGATTTGATGTCGCCGGTCAGGAACTTCTCCAATTGCGGCTGCACGATCGCTTCGTAGAAGCCGTTGGCCGTCACCGCCTGAGCCCCGTCCCTGAGGCCGACGACCTGATCCGTACCGGCGCCGCTGAAGCCGACCGGATAATGCGCCGAAAGGTCCAGCTGCAGCTGAATCGTCGAGCTGGGATCGATATAGGTGAAGAGCTTCAGACCCTGGTCGGTTGAGCCGCCAAAGCGCATGTACAGCTTGGAATGATCCGTGACATAGGTTTCGCCATCCTGTCTGCCGAAGCTGCCCTCGAAGACCATCGGCTCGTGGATCTGGGCAAACCAGTGGATCTGTCCGTCCTCCGGCGGCACCGAGACCAGCTTGATGTCGCCAGTGCCCTGATTGTAACCATTGGCGATCATGGTCATCGTCGCCTTGGAGCTGACCATCAGGCTGAAGTCATAGATTTCGGGATGCGGCACGGGGGCGCTCGAGGCCGGTGCCGTCGCGCCGGGCGACGCGCCGGTCAGGATCTGAAGCACGGGCTGGCCGTCGAGCGAGGCCACAACGCGCGCCGCAACGACTGCCGGTGTAAGAACATTTGCACCACCGTCGTCCTGAAGCGCGAGGGTCGCGATCCGATCGCTCAGCTTGCTCGCGGCCAGCCAGCCAGCCGGGTCCCGATTCACGGCCTTGGAGGAAAGGCCGCCCTCATCGTGGCCGGACAGGGTCAGAGTAGCGCCTGCAAGTCTCAGCCCGATCGAAAAACTCCGGCCGTCATCCGCCGCCTCGACTGCCACGGGTATCGTCCCGGCCAGCTGCAGCGGGTTCCGGTCCGTGATCGCAACCGGGTCCGACCATGAAACTTCGTCGCTCTCCTTGACCGAGCCTGCATCGCGCAAGCGCGAGGCGAGCTTGGCGGGCGCCTTGCCCAATTGCAGCGTGCCGTTTTCGATCGGGAAGGCCAAATGCACCGCCTGATCGGCCAGGCTCAGGCTTACCGCCGGAAGCGGCAGCTCCGTCCTCACCTCGATGACGTCATGCTGACCATCCACCTGAGCCGGTGCCACCCAAAGCAGCGAGCGGCCCTCGTCGGTCGGCGACGCTCCATCCCAATTGCTCCGCACCAGGGACTGCACCGCCGACTGGGAGAGGTTGAGCACCATGTCCCAGCCATCGGGGACCGCTGGCCTGTCCTGCATCCCAACAACGAGCGCCGTCATTCCGGGTGAGTCCTGCTGGACCATCGCGTCCTCCATGATGGCGCCGTTCGATTGGCCTGGTTCAACCGGCACCCGTGGCGGTGCCGGCCCGATATCGCTTCCTGCCGCCTTTTATGTTCCGTATCCAGGCAGAAGCAGCGTGACGTTCTGCGGATTGGCGGCCGTGTCGGGCTGAAAGACGACCGCGATCAGCGGCGGGCTGACCGTGCCCTTATCGATATCGATCGTGTAATTGACCTGGCCGCCCAGCGACGGATCGATCGGACCGTAGGTAAAGACGAACTGGGCCGGCCGGTTGGTCATGGTCACGCTGTTGACCGTTGTCCCGCTCTGGAAGCTGGTCCCGCCGAACGATCCCTTCGCCCCGATCGACGCTGGAATGGTCACCGTATAATTGGCGTTCTTCTGGCGAACCTGAGCGAGGAAGCTGCCCACCACGAGCGTCGCCGACGGCACCTTGGCCGTGCTCATCGCGATCAGCTGGTTGGCCGGGAACAGCAGGCTTTCAAGCGCCATGATCGACAGCGGCTTGAAGGTGATCTGGTTCATGTTCTGCTGCAATTGAGCCGGCACGGCGTCCGACAACGCCTCCATCAGCGCGATCTTTACGTCGTTGTCGTTGCACTCGCAGGCTCCGGTGGGCTTCAGGTCGCTGGACTTGTCGACCGTCACCACCGGATTGGTGGTCGAGAATTTGATGACCTGGTTCGTCCCCACGTTCGAGACTTCAAGCGGATAGGTGCCGGTCATGTTAACGTAAGATGTCGCCGAAGCGCCGGTCCAATTCGTCCAATACCAGCGTCCCGGATAGCCTTTCCCGCCAGGCGCATAAAGATATTGCCGATATTCGAAATTGACATTGGTGCCGCCCTTGGGCGGGTTTGCCGTGCCGTTGGAGTAGGCCAAGGCGATGCCGTCCGTCTGGGTCCTCGAGAAGGTCAGGCCGGAAATATCCCAGGTCAAATTGTTCGACGAGGCCGAAATGCGGAACTGCGTCTTGTCTCCGTCGACCTGGTAGCTCTCCTTGAAGGGCACGGGCGCGGTAACGGTTCCGGACGACATGATGGCGCTCCAGGCCTGGAAGTCCTGGGCTGGAGGAACCGCGGTGACGATGAAGTTGGTGGACCCCTTGTTGAAGCTGTCGACGAAGACATGCTGGAAGGTCAGCTGCGAGCTGATCATGAGCGAAATCATGAAGTCGCTCGATCCCGGCACCGGGCCGGCGGGATTGTAGGCAACCGGCTCGGTCAGCGCCAGCGCCGCCAGGTTCTGGACCTTGCCCGTCGTCGCCATCAGCAGCTGCAGCACGTTGTTGCCCGCATTGGTGTTCATGGCGTGCAGCACGAACTTGGTCGGCGTCAGGGCCGCGTCGCTCGCCAGGTTCGTCGTATTGATGGTTTGAACCTGGAATTTGATATCGTTCTGCGCGTAATAATTGGCGATCGCGTCCGAAATCTGGGTCGCATCGGGGTTCGGATCCCAATTTGGCGGAAGCACGTGGATGTTGCGAAGGACGAAGGAGCCGGACGGGAAATCCAGCATGACGGTGAGCGTATCGCTCGCACTGCCTTGCCCGCTCGGCGGCTGGACGACGCCGTTGATGGTGGACAGCTGGACGTTTGCATAGACGTAGGGCGACTTGCTGGTGTCGACGACGGCCGGGCTGTTCCAAGTGACGCCCAGGGTCAGGGTCTGGGTGCCGCTGCCTGCCGAGGTGAGCGCGATCGGCTGGGTGCCGACCGGATCGGCGGACAATTTGATTCGGGTTTCGGTCGCCGTGCTGGTCCAGCCGACGATATAATATTCGTTGGTGAAGCTGCTGGGATCGCCCACCAGCAAGGGGGCCGGCAAGGTTCCCGAGGTGCTCAGATAGATGCTGCCCAGCCCGTTGCCGAGCACATTCGGCGTCGCGATCACCAGTTCGTTCGTCGCTTGGTCCGCCGTGAATGTCAGCGGGCCCGACGGGAGGTAGGCATTCCCGGGAATGAACGTGCTCGGCACTCTATTGCTGCCGTTGACGTCGACCGACCCGACCTTGACCGAACCGCCTTCGATATATTGCTGGACCGTCGCCTGATCGGAGCTCGCGACGAATTGCAGAAGCGGGTTCGTGAGCTCGATTTCGATTGCGGTGACCTGGCTGGTCCAGAATTGCCGGACCGGCACGGGCGTTCCGAAATAGGAGGCCTCGATCGTCATCAGGCCAGTGCCGCTGCTCGGGTTTAGCGTCTTCAAATAGGCCTGGAACTGCTGATTCAGAAAGGCATTGACGGGGCCCGACAGCATGCTGAACGCCGCGTCCCAGCCGTTGAGGACGGCCTGGTTCTGGTACATCTGCCCTTCGAGATAGGCCAGGCTCGGCGTCGAGTCCGGGACGGCGGCGAGGACGGCCGCCTCGAAGTCGCTTGCCTGGGGGGCAGCCAGGAAAGCCATCGGCTCGACCCGCTGCTCGGCCAGGGCCTGGATCATGGCCCGGCGCACGGATTCGACCGGATCGTTGTAGATGGCGGTGATGTGGAAATCGAGCTCGATATCGATCAGCAGGTCGTCGAACGCGATGTCCTTGTTCGTGCTTTTCGCGGGGAAGCTGATGTTCCAGTCCGTGAAGGGCGTCAAATGCGTCACCTTGTTGGCGAACGTGCCGACGTTGGTGCCGAATTTCGGGGCACCGGTTTTGACGTTATAGACATAGGGGCCGAACACGCGCCGGCTCGACGCATAGGTGCGGGTCTGGCGGTCCAGGTCACGGTCGAGGAAGGGCTGGGCGTCGGTATCCAGGGCAATTTCATAATTGCCCGAGGCGGTCGACTTGACCCCGGTGATCCGCGGCACGACGCGGTCGACCCGGACCATGACGTAATTCTGGAAGCCCGGATCGGAAAGATGGACGGAAATTCTCTTGAAGCGGCCGTTGATCAATTCCTTGTAGGGAATCGAGCTCACCTTCACCGTGATCGGATCGTCGACCTTTTGCGGCTGCGGGTTGAGATTCTGGATGGCGTTGATGATGTTGGCATCTTGGTTCGAGATCACCGCCAGAAGCTGGTTCAGCGAGAATGAGGTGATCGCGACCGGGTTGCCGAAATAGGTGAATTGGAGCGCCCCGTTCTGGTTCTCCAGAACCTTCGCCAGCGTGCTCAGCACCTGCTTGAGCTGGAATTGCAGCTGGCCGGTCATGCCGATCAGGTCGATCTTGGCGAGGTCCGGCGGGATGGACGGATCGGTCAAATGGAGCGAGTTGGTCAAAGCGGACATCTTGGCCTGCTGCTGACCGTTGATCGTCTTCAGCCGCACATTGTTGGCGATCTCGACCAGCAACTGGCTGGCCTCCGACTGGGCGTTCAACAAGGCCGCCCCGACGATCGCGAGGTTCTTGACCGCCGCGATCAGATTGGCCTTGTCTTGCTGCAGCTTGCCGCTCGTGGGCACATTGGCGAGCGCGGCCTCGACGTTGTTCGGGATCATCGCCATGTCGACCTGGCTCGGCATCTCCAAATCGCCCGCATCCGCCGCCGCCTGGATCGAGCTGGCCAGTTCGTTGATCTTGGCGATGTTCTTGGTGACCTTCTCGATCACGCTGAGCTGGCTGATGACGGTCATGACGGCCTGAAGCTTGTCATAGACGTCCTTCAGCGCCTTCAAGGCATCGAGAACGCCCTTTTCCGCGGCGCCGGGAATGCCCGCAAAGGCCATTCCCAGGCTGAACAGCCCGGTGACGATGCCCATGACGGCCTTGAAGACCTCGTCCTTCTCATAATCGACATAGTCCTTTTCGAATTGCTGGACGATGCCGGGAGGCGAACCGAGGTTGCTGATCAGATCCTGCTGTTCGCCCAGCTGCGTCTGCAGCTTGACGATATTCTGCACGGTGGTCTGCAGCTGCGAATCGAGCTGGTCGATGATGCTCTGATAATATTGATCCATCGAGTTCCGGCCGTCGGCCAGCGCCTGGAAATATTGCGTCAGGACGCCCCCGATGGCGCGGACGTTGTTGTTGACCGCGGCGATGGAATTCATCACCTGGAATTTTGCGACGGTCGTCATCAACTGCGACTGATAGTTCGCGATCTGGCCATTCAGGGCCGAGGCCTGGGTCACCAGGTCGCCGACATATTTGGAATAGCTGTCATAGGTGACATAGGGGACGAAGACCGTGTCCGCGCCGAAATTGGCCACCGAATTTGCGAGGTACAATGCGCGCACCCTTGCATTGGCGAGCACCTCGTCCTTGGTTTTCGCGGGGATGATCCGCGCGAGCCAGTTCAGATAGGCGATTTCCAGCCCCTTCACCGTCTCGGCGTCCGTGCCTTGCGCCTGCAATAGGGCCTCGCCGGCGACGACCGAAAACTCGACGCTCTGGGAATGCGCTATCAACACGCTTTCGCTGGGCTGGTCGGTCAGGATTCCGGCCAGATCGATCGTGTAGCGATGCGTGACCGGGTCCGGTTTGGCGCCCGTTTCGATGAGAAAGCCGTCCAGCGCCGTCATGCGGTCGGTGCACGTTGACCCGCCGCCCTGGAAAATAAGGGCGCCATACATGTCCTCGCAGGACACGGTGAGCTGCTGCAACGCCTTGCTGCTCATGGCCAGAACCGGGGTCTGGGCCGCTTGCGTGGTGTCGATAATCTGAGCCACCAGCGTGATGGAGTCCGACGGCAAAGCGATTGGCGGAGCCCCCTGGGCCGACGTGGCCTGCAAAACCTGCGCGAAACAGGAAAAGCTCTGCATCGGATAGGATTCTCCGATGATGTCGGCACCCATCAGATTGACCTGGGCGAGATCCACCCGTTCCTGATAGATGTCGATCACCGGGGTCACGATGCCCGAAGCCCAGGAATCGGTGGCCTGCGGAAAGATCTTCGCCCAATCATAATCGAGCGGGCGACGCAGCGGGATCACCACCTCATTGCCGTATTTTTGCATGAGTCCGCCCGCAACCAGACGGTCCCAGGGCCCTTCGACCAAGGCACTCGGCATCAATTCCGCCAGGGGCGTCAGCTGGCAGGCATAGGTCACTTGCAGGGCCAAGGCCTCGAGCAGGGCATAGTTTTTGGAGGCCGCGAAGATGCTCGACGTCCCATCGGGGACGTAGCCATTGGCCCAGCTCCCCTTTGCGATCGCGCTGACAAGGGCCGGATCACGGCCGATCGTGGTCAGCGCGCCATAGGTTTTGACGAACCCGCCGCCGGTGCTGACCGGCGACGTGTAGATTATCCAGCTGTTGGCGAGAACGCCGGATACCGCCAAGCCGCCGCCAGGCTGCGTCGTCGCCGCTATTTGGAACTGCGCCTGCAGGTATTTGAACTCGTCGTCGTCATAGGCGAACACCTGAATAAGCTTGTCGCCATTGAAGACCGTAGTGACGAAATGCGTGCCGAACCGTTCGATGGCGTCCAGATATTTCTTCGCGTCGGCGAGCGTGAGCTTGCTGTCGTACAAAGGCGATCCGGATACGGGCTCCTTGGCCCTGGGAAGCGCGTCGATGACGGCCGCGGCCGCAGGAGTGAGGATGTCCTGGAGGTCGTTCGATGCGTTTCCGTCCGTATAATCCCCGGAGGTCGTCGAGACGCAACGCTCATAGGTGACGAGCATGTAATTGCCCGGCCCGCTGAAATCGAGGCCCAGAAACGCGCCTGCCGCGGCAAGCGCCTTCGCGCTATCCGCGTCGTTGAGCGAGAGGGGGCCGGTAGGGACATCGATGTTCTGCTGCACGTTGGAAACCGGCAGAACGTCATAACGGTAGATCTCGGACACCAGAGACTGGGCAGAGCCATGCAGCGTGATCACCGGCGTGCCGGACCAGAATTGGAAGTCGGAGGGCGTGGTGACAGGATTTTGCGGCCTCAGCGGCTGCTCGGGCGGCAGGAAGAACGGCGAAGCGATCTGGCCGCTCGGATCCCATACCGGTTGATATCCAAAAAGAAGATTGGCTGCCGTGCCAACGGCTATCGTGTTCGCCAAAATGCCCTCCATTTCAGAGACTTGAGTTAAACCCGCGGAAACTCGTCACCCCCACTTGGGCATGCCGGTAGACTATGTTTTTGGAACAGATTGTCAAACCCAATTTGGTCAAATCTACTGTTAATCTGCAATGCGATTGCTTTTGAACCGTGGCCGCGCGGTTCGGCCGGCAAACGTCACGGTCGATATCCTTTTCGGATTCAGTCCATTTCAATCAAACTGGGACTCTGCGGCCTCGCGCTTGTCGTTTCGCGAAGAAGAGCCTACGGTTTCCCCCGATATAAGGCATTCGAGATGATTGGTGACCCGCCCGAGGTCGCGCTGGAACAACTGGGTTTCTGGCCGGAAGCTGCTTTGGCCAAATTGCGCGCTGCCTGGATCACGTCCACGGACCAATTGATTGGACTTGCCGCAACTGAAGGGGGGGTGGCGGCGATCGCCCGCACCACCGGCCTGGAGCCCGAGCGCGTCGAAGCGCTGCTTGCGCGAACCCGCGCGTCCCTGCCGGCTTCGCGGCTGACGATGCTCGAGACGCCGGTCGACACTTCCCAATATGGTCTCGGCGCCGAGGATCCCGCGAAGAGGACCTGAAGCACCGCGCGACGTCTTTTTGGGCAGGTTGGCGCCCCTATGAGCGGGAGGGTGACGATGGCAAATGGTGACGACGGCTACGTGGCGCCCAATTCGGCGTTCGGCGGACATCCTCTTTCCGAGATAGAGGGCCTGCCCGAGCAGGCGCGCGCTGCGCTGGAAGGGCATGGCTATGTCGATGCCGAGCAGGTGATCGGCGCGGCCGTGCTGGCCGACGTGCGGCCCGCGCTCGAGGAGCTGACCGGGGAGAATGTCGACCGGCTGGTCGAATTGCTGCGCTCCGCCATCGGCGAGAACGCCTCGATGATGGCCGAAGCGATCGTGCCGGGAACGTTCGCGCTCGGCGTGCTGCCGCCGAACGAGGAGATCGAGGCCCTGATTGCCATGGCGGCGACCGAGATGCCCGCGATGACGGCGGCGGCGCTGCCGCCGAGCGTGAACCACGCGCAGCGCATGCCACCGGTCAAGCAGCAGGGCGGCCGCGGCACCTGCGTCGCTTTCTCGATGACGGCGATGCACGAATTCTACCGGAGCCAGTCCGGCGCCGGGCAGGATTTTTCGGAGCAGTTCCTCTATCATCAGACCAAGCTGATCGATGGCAGCAACGGCTGCGGTACCTGGGCGGTCAAGGCCGCCCAGGTCCTGGCCAATGTCGGGCAGGCGCGCGAGGCGATCTGGGCCTATAACCCGAACCCGCCCTGCAACGATAACGGCGTTCAGCCAGGCAATGCCATGGCGGACGCCGCGAATTATCGGCTGCCGCCGGTGATCCTGAACCCGCGTGACGTGAACGCCATGAAGGCGGCGCTCGCCTCCGGCTGCGTGTGCGAATTCTCGATCCCGGTCTATAACAGCTGGTATCAGAATGCGGCGGCGCGGCAGGCCGGGCGGATCACGATGCGCCTGCCTGGCGAGATCAATGCGGGCGGCCACGCAATGTGCCTGATCGGCTATCAGGACGACTCCGCCGCGCCGGGCGGCGGCTTCTTCATCCTGCGCAACAGCTGGGGCCTGGGCTGGGGCGCCCAATGCCCCTACGGCGCCGGCAACGGGACGATACCCTACGCTTATATATCCAGCGAATGCTGGGAGGCGGTGACCACTGCGGTGCCCGGCCGCCGGGTCGATCCGGTCCGGCCGGTTCCCTGGTGGCTGCGCTGGCTGCAGCCGTTCGGAGGCGAAGCCGGAGGCCCCGAAGAGGGGGGCGGCCGGCGCACGATCGTCATCGATACGGGAGGCGCCGATATCATCATCAGGTGAATCGGCGGCAAGGCGTCGCGATCAGCGGCACGCCCGCCAGCCGCCGGCCCGGCGCGCTTGGTCGAGATGGAAATGGTCGCGATGAGCCTCGTCATAATCGGGCGAGAGCACGGTCGCGAACAGGGAGCAGGCGCCGTCGCGGACCTCGCGCAGGAAGCGGCCTTTGGCGCCGGGGTCTCGCCAGTCGGCGGCGACGGTGACGCGGGTGCCGCCGGCGAGGCGGAAGCCGGCGAGGTCGAGCGCATTGGCGCGGGCATGCTCGCTCCAGCCGCCCGCTGCGCGGCTGTTGAGCCGGCGGCAGCTATAGCTCCCATAATGGTCGATGGCGGCGACCCGCCGGCCAAAATGGCGCCGCGCCGCCGGCTGGACGATTTCACGCTCCCAGACGAGGAGCGCCGCCGCGACCGGGCAGGCCGCGCCGATGTCGCCGGGTAGCGCGCCGCCGCCGGGCAGGCGGACGGCGTCGTCATAGGAGCATGCCGGCCCGTCATTGCGCGCGGGCAGCGCCGTGAAGCGCGCGCCGGCCTCTATCAGCAAGGCCCGGCAGAGCGCGGGATCCCCGCCCAGCGCATTGAGCTTGCGGCCGGTGAAGGTGCCGATCGGCCGACGTAGGTCGAGCGCGGTCCAGGGCACATTCTCGGGGTGGCGACGGCCATAATCGCGGACCATCAGGCCGCCCCCGGCCAGCGCGGCGAGCAGGACGGCGGGAAGGATGAGCTGGCGGACGCGCATCCGGGGCCTCAGCGTCGCCGCGCCGTCTCCAGCGGCTCGGACGTGACCGGATAGCCGATGCCCGCGGGGATGCAGACATGGGGCTCCCCGCCGCGTTCCTCGACCCAGGGCGTGATGCACGTCACCGGATGGAGCGCCGCATCGGCGCGCGCGGCGGCGATCGAGGCGAAGCGCGCCAATCGCTCGAGGTTGCGCCGGGTCGGGAAGATGACGTGCGCCTCGCCCGCCTCGACCTCGGCAAGGATGGCGGCCGCGCTCGCCCAAAAGGCACGTACCGCTTCGGCCTCGGCGACCACCGGCGCGGGCGCCTCCGCCGACGCCTCGGCGAGGAAGAAGAGCGTGTCGAAGCGCCGCGTCTCGCGGAAATTGGGGCACCAGCGCGCGAACAGGGTCAGCGCCCCGAGATCGAGCGCCAGGCCGAGCCGGGCAAGGAGGGGCGCGAATGGCTCGTCCCGCATGATCCCCTCGCGCAGCGCGTCGGCCGCGGTGACGTCCGGCGCGGGACGGATACCGACGGCGAGGCCGGTTTCCTCGATCGTCTCGCGAATCGCGGCGACCCGCGCCGCGGCGTCGGGCAAGGCGAAGCCGGCGGCCGTCTCATGATCGTCGGGGTCGACCCTCCCGCCCGGAAAGACGAGCGCGCCGGCGGCGAACGCCATCCGGCCGGTCCGCTCGGTGACCAGCAATTCGGGCGGGCCGGCCCGGGCCTCGCGCATCAGCACGAGCGTGGCGGCGGGGATGGCGTCGGCCAGGTCTGACGTGGATTCGGACATCAGTGGCTGAGCACGACCTCGGCGACGCGCCGCCGGCCCGCAATCCGGTCGAGCTGGACGAAGACGTCGACCGTGTGGCCGACATAATGGCGGATGTCCTCGCGATTGAGCTGGGTGCCGGCCTGGAGCGCGAGCAGGACGATCTGCTCGACCGCGCGCTCGGCCGAATCGGCGTGGACCGTGGTCATCGACCCGGGATGGCCGGTGTTGATCGCGCGCAGGAAGGCGAAGGCCTCGGGCCCCCTGAGCTCGCCCAGGATGATCCGGTCGGGCCGCATCCTGAGCGACGCGGCGAGCAGGTCGTTGGCGCTGACCTCCGCCTCGCCGAGCGCGCTGCGCGCCGCGAGCAGGCCGACGACATTGTCGTGGGCGACGAAGAGCTCGGGCGTGTCCTCGATCAGGATCAGCCGCTCCTGCGCCGGGATCTCGCGGATCAGGGCGTTGAGGAAGGTGGTCTTGCCGCTCGACGTGCCGCCCGAGACGAGGATGTTCTTGCGCGCCTTGACCGCCGCGGCGAGCATTCCGGCGATGTCGCCGGCCGCGAGCTGCGCCGACAGCGCCCGATCGACCTGCGACCGATCCATGCCCTCGCGCCCCTTGGTCTCGGCGAAGGCGCCGGCGGCGACATAATCGTCGAGCTGCAGGTCGGGCGAGACATGCTTGCGGATCGCCAGCGCCAGCGGGCCGCGCGTCGCCGGCGGCGCCACCACCTGCACGCGTGCGCCGTCGGGCAGGGTCGCCGAGAGCAAGGGATGCTCGCGGCTGATCCCCTGGTGCGACAAAGCCGCGATCTGCCGGGCGAGGCGCGCCAAAGTCGCCTCGTCGAGCCCCGGCGCGTCGTGGCGCTCGATCTCGCCGCCGGTCGTCTCGACCCAGAGCTCGCCGGGCCTGTTGACGTAGATGTCCGTGACGTCGGGCCGCGCCAGCATGCCGGTCAGCGGCGCCAGATAGGAGCGCAGATAGACGCCCTCCCGGTCGAGCGCGGCGACGCTCATCGCCGGTTCTCGACCCCGGTGAAATCGAGATCGCGGGCGACGAAGATCGAGATGCTGGTGCCCTGGCGGACGGTCAGGGTCGGGGTGATCTGGCTCGGCTGGACGATCTGGCCGACGCTGCTCTGGACCGCACCTGTGCCCGGCAGGATGATGACGTTGCCGCTGCCGGCGCGCGAGGCGAGGTTGACGCCGATGTCGAGGCCCGATTGCAGGATCGCGCCGGCGAACCGCTCGAAGAAATGGCTGTTGACCCGGGCGCGGATGCCACCGCGGCCGAGCGGGTCGCCGGCCGGCGAGGCGATCGCGATCGTCACCCCGTCCGGGCGGATCAGCCGGGACCAGATGACCAGGGCCCGCCTTTGCCCCGGCGCCGCCTCCGACCGATATTCGCCGATCAGCCGGCTGCCGCGCGGGATCAGCACGCGGGCGCCGTCGAAGCCGCGCACATCGCGCGAGACGATCGCCCGCGCGAAGCCGGGCCGGGTCGAATCGAGCGCGGTTTCCAGCACCGCCGGGATCAAGGTTCCCTGCGCCACCGTCGTCGCCCGGTTGGCGAGCACGCCGGCGCGGGTGCGCGCCGCCAGCGTGGCGGTCAGGCCCGGCTGGGCGGCGGCGGCCGCGCCTTCGACCTCGGCAGCGACGGCGGCCGCGGCGGCGGCCGGCGCGGCGACATCGAAGACGAGGGTGGGATCGTTGGTGACGCGCGGCGGCGGCGCGGGCGCCTCCTGGACCGGAGCCGGCGCCGGGACCGGATAGGGCTGCGGCACGTAGACGATCCGCGGCTGCGGCGGCGGCGCGGGCGCGGGCGGCGGCGGCGCCTCGGCGATCTCGACCGGCTGCGGGATTTCGGGCGGCACGTAGAGCGGCGGCGGCGGTGCCGGGCCGCCCGCCAGGTCGATGGCGCGCGCCTTGACCGCGGGCGCGGACGGGGCGCGGCGGCGGGCGTCGAGGATCATGAACAGCAGCACGCCCGCGATCAGGGCGCCGACCGCCAGCGCCCAGGCCGGCAGCCCCTTGCGCGGCAGCGCGACGACCGGCCGCACGCTCGTCTCGCCCGACGCGCTCGCCCCAATCCGGGGATCGCCGGCCGGGGCGTGGGTCGCCATCAGCGGGCGGCTTGCGGGGCGAGGCGCGTCGCCCGCGCCACATGCTGGTCGATGCGGAAGACGATCCGCGGCACGACGCTGTCGATGACGAACAGATCGTCGCGCATCATGCCGTTGACCAGAGATTCCTGGCCCCTGTCGTCGACCGCGTAGATGGCCGGAATCGCCTGGTCGCGGGGGAATTCGATATAGGTGTGGCGGCCGTCGTCGCTGATCCGGCTCGGCCGCAGCGTCCGCTCGCCGCTCAGCCGGTAGCGGCCCTCGACGATCAGCTCGGCCTCCGCGCTGGCCAAGGCGGTGGCGGGCGCCGGATAGCGGAAGCGGATCGTGAAGGCCATTTCGGCCGAGGCGCCGAACAAAGGGACCAGCTCGAACGCATAGGTGCGCACGTTGGTCACCACCGTCATGTTGGTGGTCACGCCCGCCTGGATCGGCTTGACGAACAGGCGGCTGCCCGCGCGATTGGCGGTGACCTGCCAGGCGCCGCTGTCGCCGACCGCGACATTCTCGATCTGCTCGTCCGAACCCAGCTCGAGCGTCACCTGATAGCCGGGCGCGGCCTGGATCTGAACGACCTGGTCCGAATCATATTCGATGCTCTGGATGCGGGGGTCGCCCTGCCCCGGCTCGGGACGGATCTGCGCCGAGGCCGGCGCGCCGGCCAAGGCAAAAGCGAGCAAGAGGATCCTCACAGCTCGACCTCCGGCCCCCGCGGCCGGGCGGGCGGCTGGGTCTGCTGCGGCTGCGGCTGCGCCGGGGTGGGCACGACGACCACCGGCTTGACCGCCGGCACCGCCGCGGGCGGCGGCGCGACCGCGGGCTCGGCCGGCAGCGCCTCGGCGTTGCGCTGGTAGCGCAGCACCTCGAAGCCGAGCGGGTTGACCAGCCGGTCCTCCATCCGCATCGGCTCGCCCGAATAACGGTAGCGGATCACCGCCACCCAGGCCTGCGGCGGCTGGACCTGGCCGCCGGCGTCGCGGCGCTGGGTCTGGAAGCGGACCATCGCCACGTTGGGCCCCATCGGCGAGACGCTTTTGACAATCGTCTCGACCAATGTCGTGCGCGGATAGCGGGCGAGCGGGCTCTCCGGGTTGGAAACCTGCTGCCCGGATATGTAGGTGGAGCGCGCGGTGTCGGCGGACCACAAGGCGACGCGCCGGTAATTGGCCTGGATGGCGTCGACGTTGAAGCTCTCGCGCGCGATGACATATTGGCTGAGGAAGCTCTGGGTGAGCGCGGTGTCGCCGGAGATCCGCTCCGGATTGAGCGGCTCCAGCGCCTGGACGAAGCCGGTATGGCGGTCGACCAGCAGCGTATAGGGCTCGACCGTCTTCAGCGGCAGCAGCACGATCAGCGCCAGCGCCAGCAGCAAGGCGACGACAGACGCGATCAGCGCAATCGTCCAGGCGGTCCTGCGCGACTTGCGCAGCTCGTCCTGCCGGTCCTCGGCCCAGCTTCCCGCTTCCACATAATAAGCGTCGAGCGCTTCGCGTGCATGCTTGTTCATGAGTCGCGATCCCGGCGGCCTGCGCTTGCTGAGATACGCCCTCGCGTGCGCCGGCGATAGCTCTGACCGATCGGCACCGCTGCCGCGGCCTCGGGCAGGTCGCGCGCGGGCATGTGCTGTCCGATCCGCCGCGAGGGCTGGCCGTCGCTCGCGGCACCGGCCATGTTCGCTCCGCGCGCCGCCGCGACGGATTCACGACGCTGGCTGGCGGCGACCGCATCGACCACCAAAGCGGCGCGCGAGCGGTCGGCGCCGGCGGCGGCGGGCTCGCGCGGCACGCCGGCGAAACGCACCGAATCGCCGCGCACCGCCTCGGCCGCCAAGGCCGGCGCGGCGCGCCAGCCGTCGGGCAGCCGGAAGCCGAGCGCGACTCGGGCTGCGGCGATCAGCATGGCGAGCAGGGCCAGGGTGAAGACCAGGGCGATCACGAACAATTCGATCGCCGCGCCGGGAATCGGCAGGCCGGCCGTGCGCAGCGCGATCAGCTCGGCGAGCCTCGGCTCGAGCAAGGCGAGCTCGACGCCGAGCACGATCGACGCGCCGAGCGCGCCCAATGCGGCGGCGGCGAGCGCCCGGATCCAGCCGACGAACAACCCCCGCGTCCCTTCGAACAGCAGGAAAGCGATGAAGAAGGGCCCGAGCGCGAGCAGCAGGCCAGCGATCAGCCGCACGGCGGCGAGAGCGCCGATCGCGCCGGTGAGATAGAGGATGCGCGAGCCGCCGATCGCGAAGGTGTCGAAATTGGCGAAGGGCGGCGGCGCGACCTGCTCGCCGGTCGCATTGCCCTGCGACGCCTGCGCGGCGGTCGTGTCGCCGGCGCCGAGAATCGCGAGCGCGACGAAGGCGCGGTCGGTATAGCCCAGCCGGTCGATGAGGCCGCCGCCGACGCCGGGCAAGGCGCTCGATTGGCCGATCTGCGCCGACAATTCCGCCGGCCCCTTGAGCGCGACGTCGTAGACGAGGGTGCGATAGACCGCCCAGCTGGTCGCGAAGGCGAGTACGATGCCGATCTTGAGCAAGGCGAGCACGCCGTCGCGCACGGTCGGCGTCTGGCCGAACAGCATCCGATAGCCGAGGAAGGCGACGAACAAGGTGAGGAAACCGGTGAGGACAAGCGACAGCGTCGATCCCGCCGCCGCC
Source organism: Allosphingosinicella sp. (assembly GCA_035543935.1). Classification (GTDB taxonomy): domain Bacteria; phylum Pseudomonadota; class Alphaproteobacteria; order Sphingomonadales; family Sphingomonadaceae; genus Allosphingosinicella. Next base: position 88,212 of record DATKIV010000039.1, on the reverse strand, counting down.
AGCACCTCATAGCCATTGGCCCCGATCGACTGCGCCTGGCAGTCGACATAGGACAGCAGGCCCTGGAGAAAGCCGGCCTCGGACGGCGGCGCCAGGCAGACGGGCGCGATCATGCGACCTCCAGCAGGCGCGGCATCCACAAAGCGGGATCGTCGCCGCTGGTCAGCCTGATCTCGTCGAGCAGCCGGACGGTGCGCTCGCGGCCCGACAATATGGTGAGGATGTCGCGCTCGGCGGTGAGGTCGAGCCGCGCCACCACGCTTTCGGCGCCATGCTTGATCAAGAAGCAATGGGCGTTGTCCGGAAGCGTGCGGATCAGCTCATATTCGTGGGCGGTGAGGCCGAAGCCCTCGATATAATCGTCGGCGCGGGCCTTGGGATTGGCCATGAAGATCTGGGTCGCGGCCTGCTCGATGATGGCGCTGGCGATTCGGCTTTCGAGCGCGTCCTGCGCGCTCTGGGTGGCGAAGCCGACGATGCCGTTCCTCTTGCGGATGGTCTTTTCCCAATCCTTGATCCGGCGCACGAAGACGTCGTCGTCGAGCGCCTTCCAGCCCTCGTCGACGACGATGATCGCGGCGGTGCCGTCGAGTCGCTCCTCGACCCGGTGGAACAGGTACATCATCGCCGGCGTGCGCATCGCCGGATCGTCGAGGATCTGGGTCATGTCGAAGCCGACCGTGTCGGCCTTGAGGTCGGTCCGGTCGAGCGCATTGTCGAACAGCCAGGCGCGCTCGCCCTCGCCCCACCAGGGCCTCAGCCGCGCCCACAAATCGGCGCCGTGCGGCCGATGCCCGCCGCGGAACAGTTCGGCGAGATGGACCAGCCGGCGATGCTCGGCGGGCTGGTCGAAATTCGCGTCCACGGCATCCTTGATCCGCGCGGTTTCGTCGATGTCGGCGCCGCCGGCGATCAGCGACAGCCAGTCGATCAGGAACTGGCGGTTGACCGGATTGTCGTCGAGCTGGAGCGGGTTGAGGCCGGACGGCTCGCCGGGCCTGAGCACGTCGTAGCGGCCGCCGATCGCCCGTATGAAGAGCTCGGCGCCGCGGTCCTTGTCGAAGAAAATGATTCGCGGATGATATTTGCGCGCCTGGGCGAGCAGGAAATTCAGTACCACGGTCTTGCCCGAGCCGGACGGGCCGATGACGGTGAAATTGCCGAGATCGCCCTGGTGGAAGTTGAAATAATAGGGACCGGCGGCGGTCGTCTCCAGCAGGGTCACCGCCTCGCCCCAATGGTTCATGTCGGCCTGGCCGAGCGGGAAGTTGTGCCCTGACGCCAGCCCCGCGAAATTGCTCGTCGAGACCAGGCCGCGCCGCGCGATATATTTGAAATTACCCGGGAATTGCGCCCAGAAGGCGGGCTCGAGCCCGATCTCTTCGCGGACCGCGATGATGCCGAGATCGGCGAGCGCCGCCTGCACTTCGGCGACCCCCTCGTCGACGGCGGCCGGCGTATCGGCGCGCAGCGCGATGGTCATGTGATGCTCGCCGAAGCCGGCGCGGCCAGCGGCGACCTCGTCCTTGGCGCTGCTGAGGTCGGCGCGCAGGCTGACCGCCTCGTCCTCGGCCGAGCGCATCCTTCTCAGCGCCAGGTTCATCCGCGACAGCGCGGCCTGGCGGTCGACGAAGCCGAAGCTCTGCGCGACGGTGAGCTCGAACGGCAGCCTGAGCAATTCGTCGAGCATGCCGGGCGCGGTCTGGCCGGGATAATCCTTGATCGAGACGAGGCCGGTGAAGCTGCGCGGGCTCGGGCCGGCCGGGCCCAATTCCACCGTCTCCTCGCCGAAGCTCACCCGCCGGTAGGGAAGATAGGCGCCGAGATCCTGGACCGGCAGCAGCACCGGGCGCATCTCGCCATTGTACAGCGCGGAGAGGAATTCGAGCGGCTCCGAGCAGATGCCGGCCGGCGTGTTGTAGACGCCGAGCAGCCGCGGTCCGTAATTGCCGAGCGCCGCGACCAGCGCCTCGCGCGCGACGTCGAGCTGGCGCGCCTCGTAGACCGCATTGGCGCCATCCTCGCCGCCGCCTCGGCCGAGCATCGCGCGCAACCGGTCGAAGCCGCCGACCCGCCCCTGGAGCGGCCGGCGAATCAGGGTCAGGAACAGCTCGTTGACATAGAGCTTCTTGGTCGCGAGCCGCGCCCGCCAGGCAGCGTCGAGCGATTTCGAGAAGGGGTCGGGATGATCGCCGCCGAGCGCGACGTCGATTCGCCGCCGGATGATGTGATGATAGAGGGCGAAGCGCGACGTGCCGATCGCCTGCAACATCGCGTCGCGAAGGCGCTTCCTGTAATTGAGCTCGTCCGTGTCCGCCGTCTCGAAGAGGAGGCCGCGCAGGTGCACGAACTGCATGAGCATGCCGTCGCGCGTCTCGATCGTATGATCGTCGACGTGGCGCGCATAAGGAAGATGATGTCCGGCCGCGCGCTCGCGCTCGACCGTCTTCCGGTCGCGGCTCAGGGGCGATAGGAGTTGCATCGCCAGATCGCGAAATTCTTGACGCGCGGGCAGCGGCCGACCCGGGTCAGCCACAGGTCGAAGAAACGGGGCTCGCGCAGGCAGAGCAGGACGCCGACGACGTGCACGACGAGCGCGGCGGCCAGCACCCAGATCGACTTGAAAATCAGGAACAATTCGGTCGCGAGCACCGCATTGGCGATGAAGAAGCTGTAGGTGACGCCGGCGAACATCTGCGGCCGCGTGAGCGCAACGAACAAAGTGTCCCGCTCGAGCCCGTTCATGGCTTTCGTCCTTTAATTGCCGTAGCCGGCCGTCGACTGGATGCCCGCGACGATGCTGGCCGCGCCGAACAGGATGAAGCAGCCCAGGATCACGGTCGCGCCGTAACGCCAGTTGATTCGCCCGGTCAGCATCAGGAAGCCGACCGAGGCGACCGCGATCACCGCCACCACCGTGGCGATCGTCCCCAGCAAGGTGCCCTGGAGCCATTGCACCGCGCGCACGATCACGCTCGAGCCGGCCGGGTCGGCGAGCGAGTCCTGCGCCGAAGCGGCGCTCGACGACACGAACGCAACGGCCATCGCGGCCCAGGCTTTGAGCCCTATGCCCTTGCCGCCCCCCGCTTTTCGGCCCCGATCCGTCCCGATTCGCTTCATAAAGGGGGTTATTGCTCCTTCATGCCGCCCTTGCCAATAGGCGGCGCCTTGCGGTCGCGGCCCGATTCGGAGCGGCCTTCCGGGGCCGGGCGATCTCCTGGCGGAAAACAGGGACAGTATATGTTTTTCGCCGCTCATGACGTGGCCATGCATCTCGCCGGGAGACAAAAATATATACTGTCCCCATTTTCTGGTGGTTGAAAGTAAAGCCGATGATCGGCGATATACGCGATAGATGGACCGCGACCGCCTCGACCGGCTGACCGATCAGCAGCGCGCCTGCTTGCGCATGGTCTTCCAGCACATGACTTCGAAAGAGATCGCGCCGAGGCTCGGCATCGAGCCGGGTTCGGTCGATCAGCACATCAAGGCGGCGATGCGCACGCTCGGCGTCGGCGAGCGCCGCGTCGCCGCGCGAATCCTCGCCCAGCATGAAGCGGGGGGCGAGCAGCGCGCCGATTCGGACAGGGTCCTGGCCATGCATGAAGAGCAGGCGGGTTTCGACACCACCAGCACCCGCCCGCTGCCCGCGAAGTTCCAGCCGCCGCTGCCGATCTGGGGCGGCAAGCCGAGCGACCTCGGCCCGTTGCGCAGGCTCGCCTGGATCTTCGCGATCATGCTGATGGTCGCGCTCTCCTTCGGCGTCTTCCTGGCCGGGCTGGAGGCGCTGTCCCGAGTCGGCCGGCATTAGTGGACACTTATTCCGTCGCGCTGCTGCTGCATCTCGCCCTCATCATGGAGCCGGACCTGGACTTGTGGGCTTAGCCCGGTTCGGCGCCGACCGGTCCTCGTCGAAACCGCCTTCCAGCCGTTGGTATACCAAATACCGGACATTGCCCCAATCGCAGAACCGACCACAATTGCGCCTCGACTAGGGACCGCCGGCGCAAGACTTGGCCAAGCTTGCACCGGCCGGCGATTCCTGGGTTTGGAATCCTTTGGGGGCGTGGCCGGCCGGATATGCGTTTCTTACGTGACCTGACGCGGCGCGACCGCGACCATCCGCCCGCCGGAATACCGGACGCCGCCGATCTCCCAGCTGACGACCTCGCCGCTGCCGATCCGCCCGCCGCCGACCCGCGGGCGGAGCGCGCGAGGCTCGCCGACACCACCAGGACCCTTGCCGAGGTCAGCCGGGAAATGATCCATTGGATGCCCATCCTGCGCCGGCTCGCAGAGGCCGAGCAGCTGCGCGACCTCGCGCTCGGCCACACGTCCGAAATCAACGGCGCCGCGATCCGGTCGATCGTCAACGCCCGCCGGCTGCGCGACCAATATTTCTGGCCGGCGATGAGCGAGGCAGCCTGGGCGCTGCTGCTGGAACTCTTCGCCGACCGCCTCGAAGGCGAGCGTCTCGACGTCGCAGCGCTTAGCGCGGTGACCGATATCCCGCTTGCCTCGGCGCTGCATTGGATCGAATGGCTGTCCGGGCGCGGCATGGTCGTGCGCAACGGACCGAGCGAAAATCCGGAGAACGCCCTGATCGCCCTCACCGAAGCTGGCGCCGACGAAATGCGCGCCTACCTGCTGGCCGCCCTCAGGCTCTCGCCCTGGGTGCAATAGCCTGATCAGGCGCCGGCGCGGCCCGCCGCGCCATCCGACGCTGATGATTGAGCGTGCCGATCGCGATGAGCGCCAGCATCGGATAGCTCCAGATCGCGAGGCTCATCGCATAGACCCGCGTGCTTATTTCCGCCCCGTCAAACCAGCGGGCGAGATGCCCGAGCGCGCCGACGCCGACGAACGCACTGACCCAGATCGGCCAGAAGCGGTCGGCGCGCAGGGCGAGGGCGGCAAAGCCAGTCAGGCAGGCCATATCGACGAGGAGGATGCCGACCTCCACCGGCCCCACATGGCCGGCCCAGCTTGGCATGACCGCCACAGTGACGAGCGAACCGCCCGCCAGAAGCGTGGCGCCGATCCGCTCCGGCTGCCCGCCCTTGAGCATCGCGTAGGTCCAGCAGAGGACCAGGACCATGAAATAGGGCATGCCACCGAGCACGAGGGCGATCGCACCATGGGATGACCCTCGGGTCAACCGGATCAAGGTCCAAAATGGAGCCTATCTTGTCCCGTGACTCGACATTAACCCATTCCTTCGACGCGGGTCTGAGGCTATCTTATCGGCCTGATGGAGCATCAAGTCGCCAGACTGAGCGAGGGCCAGCGCGAATGCCTGCGCATGGTCTACCGCCATATGGAAACCAAGGAGATCGCCCGGATCCTGGGGATCAGCCCCGACGGCGTCACCCAGCGCATCAAGGTGGCGATGCGGATTCTCGGCGTCCAGCGCCGGCGCGATGCCGCCCTTCTTCTCGCCCAATATGAAGGGGCCGAGCCCTACCCTTCGTTGGTATACCCGCCGCGGGACATTGCCTTTGTCCCCAATCCGCAGACATTTGCCCCAACGACTGAGGGCGGGCGGCCAAGCGGGTCTTCAGGCGAGGCGATGAGGGAAGAACAAATTGCCTTCAAGGCAATAACCCTCGCCAGAGGACCCGCGCTGCCGCTGCCGATTGGGGGAGCGAGGCCAAATGACGTAGGAATTCTAAAACGGCTGGCGTGGATTGCCGGCATTACGATCGGGATCGCGCTGGCATTCGGCGCCCTGATCTCTGGAGTGGAAGCGCTGACAAGGCTCATCTGGAGCTAGACCCAGCAAGAATTCGAAACTGGTCAAGCAAAACGACCGCGTAGCCACTGCTGCGCGGAGGGGAGAAGCTTTATGCTCAAAGAGCGTCGTAGGGCCGCGATGAAGATCGCAGAGAGCCTGTGGGCCACCGAAGCGGCAATCGACACCGCACTAGCGCGCGTCGCGGAATTGAACGGCAACATGGTCACCGCCCGAAGCGAGGCGAACCTATCGGCCCTGATCGGACAAGATGCCTTCGAGGTGTCGGCCGCAGCCTTCGCTTCCTTGGCCCGCGCGCGTTGCGACATAGTCGAGACCCATAGGCGCCTGAGCGAGGCTAAGATCCAGGTGGGCTTGCGAACTGTCGATATTGGCGAAGTGCCCGACAAGACCGGGATTCAGGAGGAGAGACCGGCGGGTTACCTCCAGGCCGTCGCCTGAGTGCGCGAAAGTCGAGATTGTAATTTTGAACAAGGGTAGGGTCGTGCTGAAAAACATTCGAAATGCCAGACCCAAGGCTGTTTGCCTCTTCCCAACTGGCGAAACTGACAGCGCGGCATTGCGAGGGGACGTAGGCTTGACCGGGCCGCAGCGGCATGTTTCCGTCCGGCCATGCCGATCTGGTTCTACTACTCGCTCCTGGCGCTCTGCTGCGTCTATGCGCTTCTTAAGGGAGGAGCGCCTGAGCGTATCGGTACAGCCATTCTCGCGGTCGGCTCGATCCTTACCTTGGTCACTTTATGGGGCCGGACCAACCAATATAGGTCGGTCGCTCCGGGGGTCATCCTCATCGACATGGTCTGCCTTTTGGCCTTCCTTGTCCTTGCGCTCCGGGCAGAGAGGTATTGGCCATTATGGATAACGGCGCTGCAGTTCATCGGAGCCGCAGCACACGCCGTGCGGCTGGCCGATCCAGCAATTATCGGCAGGGCCTACGCCTTTGCGCTGGCGTTTTGGAGCTATCCGATGCTCCTGCTGATCGCGCTGGGGACTTATCGGCATCAACAGCGCCTGGCTCGCAACGGTGTCGATCCCTCCTGGTCGACCTTCTCCGCCCGTTCGGATCGGGCGCCGCAGGATGGGCCGACCGTTTAGTCGGCGAGTTCGGCTCGCTCGCCGGGGTGCTCGCCGCCGGTCCGCTCGCCCAAAGGCGGGTGATCGGCAATGAGCGCAACGCCCTCGCCTTTCTCGGCACCGTCCGCACGGCCATGCTGCACGCCCTCCGCGCCGAGGCGCTCCAAGGGCCCGTGCTGGGCAACAGCGAGGCCGTCATCGACTATCTCTTTGCCAGCATGGCGCATGAGCCGGTCGAGCAATTGCGGGTGCTTTATCTCAACACCAAGAACCGGCTGCTCCAGGACGAGACGGTGATCGAGGGGTCGATCAACGTCGCGCCCATCTATCCGCGCGAGATCATGCGGCGGTCGCTCGAGATCGGCGCCACCGCGCTGATCCTCGCCCACAACCACCCCTCCGGCGATCCCAAACCGAGCAGCGACGACGTCCGCGTGACCCGGCTGGTCGCGAGCGCCGCGGCCGCGCTCGACATCCGGCTGCACGACCATGTCATCGTCGCCCGCTCGGGATGGATCAGCTTCAGCGCTTCGGGATTGCTTTGAGATGGGACACAGCAACGGCCACAGCTACGTTCCGGACGCGGCGGCATCGGCTGGCGCCGAAAGGGGCCGGACCAAGCGCGCCGAGGCGCGGATCTGGACCGAGCGCGTCTATTCCGAACGGCGGCGGCGCGACGCTTTGTTCCCCGACGGCCTGTTCGGCGAGCCGGCCTGGGACTTGCTGCTCGCTTTGTTCACCGCGCGCGAGAAGGACGAGCCGATGATCCTGTGCGAGGCCTATCGCGCCGCCAAGGTTTCGGACACGACCGGTCGCCGGCTGCTCGACCAGCTCGAAAAGGAAGGGCTGATCAGCCGTCGCCGCGCTCCGCGCTCGCGCAAGACGCGGCTGGTCGAGCTGACCGCGGACGGAGTCGAGCGGCTGACCGCCTTCTGGGCGCCGCTGAGCGGCGCGACCGCCTGATCCGCCCGCTTTGATTTCTCCGCCGCGCGGGCCTAATCCGGGCGCGGGAGAGAGGCTGTGACCGAGATCGAGGAGATCCTGCGCCGGCATGCGGGCCGCAGCGGGGCGCTGCTGCCGATCCTGAACGACATCCAGGCCGCGCTCGGCCACGTCCCCGACGCCGCCGTGCCGATCGTCGCCGAGGCGCTCAACCTGTCGCGCGCCGAAGTCCATGGCGTCGTCACCTTCTACCATGACCTCAAGCGCGTCCCGGCGGGGCGGCCGGTGATCAAATTGTGCCGGGCCGAAGCCTGCCAAGCGCGCGGCGTCGCGCGGATCGCGCCCGTCTTCGAGGGCGATTCGCGCATCCTGGTCGAAACCGTTTACTGCCTCGGCCTGTGCGCGAGCGGCCCCTCGGCGATGATCGGCGAGCGGGTTTTCGCCCGTCTCGACGAGGCGTCCGCCCGGCGGCTGATCGACGAGGCGGCGGCGTGAGGATCTTCGTCCCCGGCGATGCCGCCGCGGTCGCGGTCGGCGCCGATGAGGTGGCGGCGGCGGCCGGCGAGGGAGTGATCCGCAACGGCTCACGGGGAATGTTCGAGCTGGAGCCCCTTCTCGAAGTCGAGACTCCGGAAGGACGGGTCGGCTATGCGCGGGTCACCGCCGACGACGTGCGCAGCCTGGGCCCCGACCATCCGAAATGCGTCGGCCTGGTCGACGAGCTGCCCTTCCTGAAGCGCCAGACCCGCCTGACCTTCGCCCGTTGCGGCATTACCGATCCGCAGTCGATCGACGACTATCGCGGTCATGGCGGCTTCAAGGGGCTGGAGCGGGCCCTCGCGCTCGGGCCCGCGGCCACCGTCGAGGAGGTGTTCGACTCAGGGCTTCGCGGACGCGGTGGCGCAGGCTTCCCGGCCGGGATCAAGTGGCGCACCGCCGCCGCCGCGCCCTCTGCCCAGAAGTACCTCGTCTGCAATGCCGACGAGGGCGACAGCGGCACCTTCGCCGATCGGATGGTGATGGAGGGCGATCCCTTCATGCTGATCGAGGGCATGGCGATCGCCGGCTTCGCGGTCGGCGCGACGCGGGGCTACATCTACGTCCGCTCCGAATATCCGCACGCGATTCGGGCGATGGGCCAGGCGATCGAGACCGCGCGCACTCATGGCCTGCTCGGCCCGGCCTTCGACATCGAGGTCCGGGTGGGCGCCGGCGCCTACGTCTGCGGCGAGGAGACCTCGCTGCTGGAGAGCATCGAGGGCAAACGCGGCGAGGTCCGCGCCAAGCCGCCTTTGCCGGCCCATCAGGGCCTGTTCGGGCAGCCGACGATCATTAACAACGTGCTGACCCTCGCCGCCGCGCCTTTCATCCTGGCTGAAGGGGCGAAGGCCTATGCAGATTACGGCATGGGGCGGTCGCGCGGGACGATGCCGATCCAGCTCGCCGGCAATATCAGGAACGGCGGGCTGTTCGAAACCGCCTTCGGCATCACGCTCGGCGAACTGGTCAACGATGTCGGCGGCGGCACGCTCTCCGGCCGGCCGGTCCGCGCGGTCCAGGTCGGCGGGCCGCTCGGGGCCTATTTCCCACCCGCCATGTTCCATCTGCCGTTCGATTACGAGGCGTTCGCCGCAGCCGACGGGCTGATCGGCCATGCCGGGATCGTCGTGTTCGACGACACGGTAGACATGGCGGGAATGGCGCGCTTCGCGATGCACTTCTGCGCGGCGGAAAGCTGCGGCAAGTGTACGCCCTGCCGGATCGGCTCGGTCAGGGGGATGGAGGTGATCGACCGCATCGTCGCCGGCGAGGACGTCGCCGCCAATGTCGCTCTCATCGAGGAGCTTTGCGAGACGATGAAGTTCGGATCGCTCTGCGCGCTTGGCGGTTTTACTCCATATCCGGTATTGTCTGCACTGAGGCACTTCCCCGAGGATTTTGCATCATGACCCTGATCCGCGATGCCGATCGCGGCACGCCCGCTTCCCCCGCCCTAGACAGCGTCACGCTGGCGATCGACGGGAAGAGCGTCACCGTGCCCGCCGGCACATCGATCATGCGCGCCGCGAGCCTCGCCGGGACCGACATCCCGAAGCTGTGCGCGACCGACTCGATGAAGGCGTTCGGATCATGCCGGATTTGCCTGGTCGAGATTGACGGCCGCGCCGGCACCCCCGCCTCGTGCACGACGCCGGTCGCCGAAGGCATGGCGGTGGTCACGAAAAGCGACCGTCTGGAGCGGCTGCGGCGCGGGGTGATGGAACTCTATCTGTCCGATCATCCGGCGCCGGAGGAGGCGACCGAGATGCGGGAGATGGCAGAGGTGATCGGCGTGGCGAAGAGCCGCTATCTGCCCGTCGCCAACCATCTCGGGGCGCCCTGCGATACCTCCAACCCCTATTTCGACTTCGATCCGAGTCTGTGCATCGTCTGCTCGCGCTGCGTACGCGCCTGCGACGAGGTCCAGGGCACGTTCGCCCTCACCATTTCCGGCCGCGGCTTCGGCAGCCACGTCTCGGCGAGCCAGGAGGAGCCCTTCCTCAGCTCGGAATGCGTCTCGTGCGGCGCCTGCGTGCAGGCCTGCCCGACCGGCTCGCTGCAGGAGAAGGCGGTGAAGGCGGTGGGCCTGCCCGAGAGCAGCACCATCACCACCTGCGCCTATTGCGGCGTCGGCTGCACCTTCAGGGCGGAGATGAAGGGCGAAGAGGTCGTCCGCATGGTGCCTTGGAAAGAGGGTAAGGCCAATCGCGGCCATAGCTGCGTCAAGGGCCGCTTCGCCTGGGGCTATGCGACGCACCAGGAGCGCATCCTCGAGCCGATGATCCGCGCCTCGATCGACGAGCCCTGGAGGCAAGTCAGCTGGGACGAAGCGATCGCGCATACCGCGGCCGAATTCCGCCGCCTCCAGGCGACCTACGGCAATCACTCGGTCGGCGGCGTCACCTCGTCGCGCTGCACCAACGAGGAAACCTTCCTCGTCCAGAAATTGGTCCGCGCGGGCTTCGGCAACAACAATGTCGATACCTGCGCGCGGGTCTGCCACTCGCCGACCGGCTACGGGCTCAAGACCACCTTCGGCACGTCGGCGGGAACCCAGGATTTCGACAGCGTCGAGCAGGCCGACGTGATGATCGTGATCGGCGCCAACCCGACCGACGGCCACCCGGTCTTCGCCAGCCGGATGAAGCGCCGGCTGCGCCAGGGCGCCCGGCTGATCGTCATCGATCCGAGGCGGATCGACATGGTCCGCACGCCCCATATCGAGGCCGATTATCATCTGCCGCTGAGGCCCGGCACCAACGTCGCGGTGCTGACCGCGATGGCGCATGTCGTCGTCACCGAGGGCCTGGCGGACGAGGCCTTCATCCGCGAACGCTGCGACCCCAACGATTTTGCCGAATGGGCGGAGTTCGTCGCCCGGCCCGAATCTTCACCCGAGGCGATGGAGCGCTATACCGGCGTCCCCGCCGCCGATCTGCGCGGCGCCGCGCGTCTCTATGCGACCGGCGGTAACGGCGCGATCTATTACGGGCTCGGAGTCACCGAGCACAGCCAGGGCACGACCACGGTGATGGCGATCGCCAATCTCGCCATGTGCACCGGCAATATCGGCCGCCCCGGCGTCGGCGTGAATCCCCTGCGCGGCCAGAACAACGTCCAGGGCGCGTGCGACATGGGCAGCTTCCCGCACGAGCTTTCGGGCTACCGCCACGTCTCCGACGCGGCCGCGCGCGACCTGTTCGAGAAATTGTGGGGCGCGCCGATCGATTCGGAGCCGGGGCTTCGCATCCCCAACATGCTCGACGCCGCCCGCGACGGCGTCTTCAAGGGCGTCTATATCCAGGGCGAGGACATCCTCCAGTCCGATCCCAACACCTCCCATGTCGCCGCCGGCCTTTCGGCGATGGAATGCGTCGTCGTCCACGACCTGTTTCTCAACGAAACCGCCAATTACGCCCATGTCTTCCTGCCCGGATCGACCTTCCTCGAGAAGGACGGCACCTTCACCAATGCCGAGCGCCGCATCCAGCCGGTGCGCAAGGTGATGCGGCCCAAGAACGGCTATGCCGACTGGGAGATCACCCAATTGCTCGCCAATGCGATGGGGCTGGACTGGAGCTACACCCACGCCTCGCAGATCATGGACGAGATCGCGGCGGTGACTCCGACCTTTGCCGGCGTCTCCTTCGCCCGGCTCGACGAGCTCGGCTCGATCCAGTGGCCGTGTAACGAGAAGGCGCCGGACGGCACGCCGATCATGCATGTCGACCATTTCGTGCGCGGCAAGGGCAAGTTCGTGATCACCGAATATGTCCCGACCGACGAGAAGAGCGGCCCGCGCTACCCCTTGCTGCTGACCACCGGGAGGATCCTCAGCCAATATAATGTCGGCTCGCAGACGCGGCGCACCGCCAACACGGTCTGGCACGACGAGGACCGGCTGGAGATCCACCCGCACGACGCCGAAAATCGCGGCCTCAAGGAGGGCGATTGGGTCAAGCTCGCCAGCCGCGCAGGCGAGACGACGTTGCGCGCAACGATCACCGACCGGGTCGCGCCGGGCGTCGTCTACACCACCTTCCACCACCCTTTGACCCAGGCCAATGTCGTCACCACCGAATATTCGGATTGGGCGACCAATTGCCCGGAATATAAGGTGACGGCGGTCCAGGTGAGCCCGTCCAACGGGCCGTCCGACTGGCAGGAGGCCTATGAAGCGCAGGCCGCGCGCAGCCGCAGGATCGCAGCCGAGGCGGCGGAATGAGCGAGCGCACGCTGGAGAAGCTGATCTATATGGCGAACCAGATCGCGCGCGAATTCGCCGGCCAGCGCCCGCGCGACGCGGCCGAAGCGACCTGGGACCATCTCTGGCATTTCTGGGATCCTAGGATGCGGGCGATGATCGTCGCGCATCTGGCCGCCGGGGGCGAGGGGCTGAGTGACATTGCCGGGACGGCGGTGGCGATGTTGGCGGCACCGGTCGAGCCCGAGCCGCAAACCCATGCCACCGAGTTCAACCACCCCGGCGACGACGAATCGGAGGCGATGTCCGACGCGGGTTAGGGCATGTGTTTGGAGCGAGGGTTGTTCCGATTGAAACCCAAACCGCTCATCCTGAGTAGGGACTGAGCCTGTCCTTCGATACGCGTCTTCGCCAAGCTCAGCCGCTACTCAGGATGAGCGAGTGATTGTAAGGCACCGGTCTAGCTTCCACGCCCTTGGGGACGACGAACGATGGACAGGAAGACCCAGATCGTCGTCGTCGGCGGAGGCGCGGCCGGGCTCGAGCTGGCGCGCAAGCTCGGCGCCCGCTACGGCCGCAAGCGCCACGACATCATCCTCGTTGAAAAGAACGCCACCCATATCTGGAAGCCGCTGCTGCACGAGGTGGCGGCGGGATCGCTCGACGCCAATCTCGACGAGATCAGCTATCGCAGCCATGGCCATCGCTGGGGCTATCGTTTCTTCCTCGGCACGGTGGAGGGGGTCGACCGCGGCCGACAAGAGGTGATTGTCGCACCGCTCCTCGACGAGGAGGGTCGCGAGCTGATCGGCGCGCATCGCATCCGCTACGACTATCTGGTCATCGCGCTCGGCGCGGTCAGCAACGATTTCGGCACGGCCGGGGCCCTGGAACATTGCCTTTCGCTCGACGACCGGAGCGCCGCCGACCGCTTCCGTCACAAGCTGCTTAACCAGTGCCTGCGCGTGTCGCGCGCGATGCAGGCCGATCCCGCGGCGGATGCCCATGTCCGCATCGTGGTCGTCGGCGGCGGCGCGACCGGGGTCGAGCTGGCGGCCGAGCTTTACAACAGCGCCGGGGCGCTGCGCCACTACGGGCTCGAAGTGTTCGACGAGGGTCGGCTCGAAGTGACCCTGATCGAGGCGGGGCCGCGCATCCTGCCTGCCCTGCCCGAGCGGCTGGCCGAGGCCGCGTGCGCCGAGCTGGAAGCGCTGGGCATCCGCGTCCTTACCTCGGCGAAGGTGAACGAGGTCACCGCCGACGCGATTCTCATCGACGGCGGCGAACGGATCGCGGCCGATCTCAAACTCTGGGCGGCCGGCGTCAAGGGGGCGCTTCCGGCCGACATGGACGGGCTCGAGCTCAGCCGCAACAACCAGCTGGTGGTCGGGCCGACGCTGCAGACCAGCCGCGACGCCCGGATCTTCGCGATCGGCGATTGCTGCTGCTACGTGCCGGAGGGCAGCGACCAGGCCGTTCCGCCGCGTGCGCAGGCCGCGCACCAGATGGCGTCGGCCGTGTTCGCGAACCTGGACCGGTTGGCGAGAGGCAGACCGCTGCGCCCGTTCGTCTACAAGGATCACGGTTCCCTGGTCTCGCTGAGCCGCTTCTCGACCGTGGGCAGCCTGATGGGCAATCTGATCGGCGGCCGCATGGCGATCGAGGGCCGACTCGCCCGCTTCGTCTACAAGTCGCTCTATCGGATGCACCTGATCGCCGTGCACGGCTGGCTCAAGGGCCTGACCCTGATCCTGGTCGGCCGGGTCAACGCGATCGTGCGGCCGCGGCTGAAGCTGCACTGATCCTTCAGGAGTACAGCCCGTGCGGGTCGGTCATCACCAGCATCGAATCGGAACGGGCCAGCGCCACCAGCGTCAGCCCCGCCTCCCTCGCCCGCTCGACCGCGAGCCCGGTCGGCGCGGAGATGGTGACCAGCAAGGGCACTCCCGCAAGCGCCGCTTTCTCGACCAGCTCGTAGGAGCAGCGCGCGGTCAGCAAAGCGAAGCCGGCGCCCATGTCGCGCCCTTCGCGCAGGCAATGGCCGATCAATTTGTCGAAGGCATTGTGGCGGCCTACATCCTCGCGCGCGGCGCCCACCTCGCCGTCGGCGCTGCACAAGGCGGCGGCGTGGACGGCACCGGTTTCGGCATTGAGCGGCTGATGTGCGCGAATCCCTTCGAGCGCGCGAAAGATCGCTTCGGTCGCGATCGCGGCGGGGGCGGGGACGGCCGGCAACGGCCGCAGCGCCTGCTCCAGATTCTCGATCCCGCACAGGCCGCAGCTCGAATCGGCGACCCGGTGCCGAATCCGCGTGAGCACGCGGTCGTGCCGTTCGGGCGCGAGCTCGATGCCGAGCAGGATGCCGCGTTCCTCGGCGCGGATGTCGACGCCGGTCACGTCCGCCGCCGAATCGATCAGCCGCTCCGACAGCGCGAAGCCATAAGCGAAATCCTCCAGGTCGGCGGGCGTCGCCATCATCACCGCATAGCCGAGCCCGAGCACGCTGATCGCGACCGGCGTCTCCGCAGCAATCATTCTATGCTGCGCGGCATTTTCGCCGTTGGCGGCGAGGCGGACGGTGGGGACGCTGGTGGCAAATGGCCTCGATTGCTGCATAATGCCGACTATGGCGAAGATCGTATTTTACGGGAAGCTCGCAGACATGATCGGGCGCGAGATCGAGATCGAGCTTCCTCCCGAGGGCTGTACGATGGCCGCGCTGCGCGCCCGCTTCGAGGGGCTCGACCGCGCGACCGTCCGCGCCTGCGTGAACGATGCGACGGCAAGCGAGGACCATGTCGTGATGCCGAGCGACCGGGTCGATTTCCTGCCGCCGCTTTCGGGGGGATGAGGTGAGGATCGAGGTCCGCCTCCCCGGGGAGCCGTTCCAGCCCGAGCATGAACTGGCAAGCTTTTCGGCCGACGGCGCCGGCGCCGTGGTGAGCTTCACCGGGCTGGCCAGGCCCGAGACCGGGGACGGCGCCAAGGTGGAGCGGCTCCATCTCGATCACCATCCGCGACTCACCGAAAAGTCCCTCCACGATATCGCCGCGTCGGCCGAGCGCTTCGGCGTGGCCGCGGTCCGAATCGTCCATCGCCGCGGCGCGATCGCGCCGGGCGAGGCGATCGTGTTCGTGGCGGCCGCGGCGCGCCATCGCCGCGCCGCCTTCGACGCGGTCGACTGCCTGATGGACCGGCTCAAGACCGACGCCGTCTTCTGGAAGCGCGAGGACGGGGTTGACGCCGCGCGCTGGATCGAGCCAACCGAAGCCGACCGCGCCGACCGCGCGCGCTGGAGCGACAATTGCCCGGATTAGACGAGAGCCTGGACTTTCATCCGCTCAGGATCGCGGTGCTGGCGGTGTCGGACACGCGGACGCCCAAAACCGACAAGTCCGGCGACCTGCTCGTCGAGCGGCTGACGGGTGCGGGCCACGCGCTGGCGGCCCGCGCGATCGTGGCCGACGACGTCGACGCGATAAGCGCCCGGGTTTCGGCATGGGCCGATGACCCGGAGATCGACCTCATCATCAGCACCGGCGGCACCGGCTTCGCGCCGCGCGACGTGACGCCCGAAGCGGTCAAGCCCCTGCTGCGGCGCGAGATGGACGGCTTTTCCGCCGTCTTCCACCGCGCCAGCGAAGGCACGATCGGCGTCTCGACGCTGCAGTCGCGCGCCTTTGCGGGCCAGATCGGCGACACATTCATCTTCTGCCTGCCGGGCTCGACCGGCGCCTGCCGCGACGGCTGGGATCTCGTCCTCGCGCTCGAGCTCGACAGTCGCTACCGGCCCTGCTCGCTCGCCGGGCAGATTCCGCGCCTGCGGGATCTGTGCCCGTGAGCAAGCTCAGCCATGTCGGCGAGGACGGCCGCGCGCGCATGGTCGACGTCTCGGGCAAGGCAGCGACCCATCGCGTCGCGACCGCGGCGGGGTACCTGCGCTGCAGGATCGAGACGCTCGATTTGGTCCGCGCCGGCACGACGCCCAAGGGGGCGGTGATCCAGACCGCCGAGCTCGCCGGCACGATGGCGGCCAAGCGCACCGCCGATCTGATCCCGCTCTGTCATCCCTTGGCGCTCACCAAAGTGACCGTGACGATCGCGGCGGACGACGCTTTACCCGGCTTCCGCATCGCCGCCGAGGTCGGCAGCCACGGCGTGACCGGGGTCGAGATGGAGGCGCTGACCGCCGTCGCGGTCGCCGGTCTCACCCTGTTCGACATGCTGAAGGCGGTCGATCGGACGATGGAGATCGGCGGCATGAAGGTGACCGGCAAGACCGGCGGCAAATCGGGGACCTGGTGATCAATTTCGACGAGGCGCTGGCGCTGGTCGCGCAAGCGGCGCGTCCGCTCGGCGTCGAAAGCGTGACGCTGGCGGAAGCCAAGCGCCGGGTGCTGGCCGCGCCAGTCATCGCCATGGTCGATTCGCCGCCCGCCGACGTCTCGGCGATGGACGGCTATGCCGTGCGCGACTCCGATCTGCCGGGACGGCTGATTGTCGCCGGCGAGTCGTTCCCCGGCGGCGGCGCGGGCGCGCTGGGCCCGGGCCAATGCATGCGCATCTTCACCGGCGGCCCGGTCCCCGAAGGCGCCGACCGCGTCGCGATCCAGGAGGAGGTCACGCGCGAAGGCGATATCGCGATCTTCGGCGAGCCCGGCCCGGCCCGCCACATCCGCAAGCGCGCCGGCGATTTCGCGCGGGGCGATGCGCTGCTGGCGGCCGGTACGATGCTTGGCGCGCGCGCGCTGGTCGCCGCGGCGGGCGCCGATCTCGCGCGGCTCGACGTCTGGCGTCGGCCCCGGCTCGTTATCCTGGGGACTGGCGACGAGCTGGTCGAGCCCGGGACCGCGCGCGACCGGCCGGGCGCGATCCCGGAGAGCCTGTCGCCGGGCGTGACGGCGCTGGCCGAGGATATGGGCGCCGAAATCGTCGGGCGCCGGCGCCTGCGCGACGATCTCCCTTTCATGGAAGAGGCCGCGGCCGAAGCGCTGGCGGCGGCGGATCTGGTGGTCGTCACCGGCGGCGCCTCGGTCGGCGAGCGGGACTTCGCAAAGGCGATGTTCGTGCCCTCGGGGCTTGAGCTGATCTTTTCGAAAGTCGCGATCAAGCCGGGCAAGCCGGTCTGGCTAGGGCGGGTGGGCGACAGGCTGGTCATCGGCCTGCCTGGCAATCCGACCTCGGCGATGGTGACCGCGCGGCTGCTGCTCGCGCCGCTGATCGCGGGGCTCGGCGGAGGCGCCGCGGACCTGCGGTGGCGTCGGGCGCCGCTGGCCGGGGGGATCGGCGCGAGCGGCGACCGCGAAACCTTCGTGCGCGCGGCCTGGGCCGGAGATTCCGTGCGGCCCTTCTCCAATCAGGATTCGAGCGCGCAGAAGACCTTGGCCGATGCCGACCTGTTGATCCGCCGCCGCGCCGGCGCGCCCGCCGCGCCAGCGGGCGAAACCGTGGAGATCATCGACTTCTGAGCAGAGCCTCGGCCCGGACGAGATCGGCCTCGTCGTTGATATTGAAGAAGGGGTCGTACGGCTCCACGGCCCATTCCACCGCCTCGTAGCCCACCGCCTCCGCGAAGCCGCGCAGCGAACGGCGCCCCGTAGCGAGATAGGCCGGGAGCCCCGCGGCGGCCTCGGCCTTCCAGAGCGCGCAGACCGGATGGAGGTGCCCGCCGCTCGCTGCCAAAGTCGCGACCGTTTTGCTGACCAGCCGCGCGGGCAGGTCGTCGGGGAGGAAGGGCATGTCGCACGGGATGGTCAGCACGTCGCCGCCCAGCGCCAAAGCCGCCGCGACGCCGCCCAGCGGGCCCTCGACGGCGGGGTCGTCCTCAATGTCGCCGCCCTCACGCGTGGCGACCAGCACCGAGTCGGACCAGCTGCGCGCCCGGGCGAGAGCGCGGTCGATGAGGCTCTGCCCTCCGAGCAGCCGCGCGGCCTTTCCGCCGCCGATCCGGCGGCCCTTGCCGCCCGCGAGGATCACGACCCTCATCCGCCCAGCACCAGCTTAAAGCCGGCCAGCGTCAGCACGAGGCCGAGCGCCTGCAGCAGCCGCTCGCGCGGCAATTTCTCGACGCCGAGCCAGGTGCCGAGCGCCGCGCCGAGCGCGACGCCAAGCATCCACCAGGGCATTTCCGGCGGCAAGGCGCGCACCGAGGCGAGATTGCCGAGCAGCCCGGCGATCGAATTGAGGACGATGAAGCCGGCCGCCACGCCCGATGTGTGCCGCGGCTGCTCCCAGGCGAAAAGGATGATGAGCGGGCTCAGGAAGATGCCGCCGCCGGTTCCGGTCAGCCCCGCGAGCAGCCCGAGCGCGGCACCCACCGGCAGGGTGACGAGGAGGCTGGGCGCGGCGACAGGGCGGTAAGCGAGTTGCTTCGGCTGCCAGAACAGGCGCAGCGCCGTCGCGAGCAGCAGCGCGCCTACGAGCGGGCGATAATATTCTGGCGGGAGCTGGATCGAGCCGCCGAGATAGGCGGCCGGCATCGCCGTCACCGCGAAGGCGAAGAGCAGCCTGAAATTGGTCTGGCCGCGCAGCCAGTAGCGCGCCGCGCCGATGCCGGCGACGACCAGGTTCAGCGTCAGCGCGGTCGGCCGCATCGTCTCCGGCGCCACCGCGAACAGGGCCATGATCGCGAGATAGGCCGAAGCGCCGCCATGGCCGACCGAGGAATAGAGCGCCGCCACGACCGCCATGCACGCGGCGATCAGGACGACGGTGCCGGGGTCCATCAGCCGCCGGTGACGCTCATGTGGCGGGCCACGGCCGGGCGGGCGGCGCCGATGCGGAAATCGTGGCCTTTGGGCTTGCCGGCCATCAGCGCGTCGAGCGCGTCGTCGAGGGGCGCGCCGGCGCGCATCAGGTCGCGCAGCTCGACCTTCTGGTCCTGGCCGAGGCAGCCATAAGAAGTGCCGGTCGCGGTGACGCGGACGCGGTTGCAGCCGGTGCAGAAATTGCCGGTGAGCGGGGTGATCAGCCCGAGTCGCAGGCCGAGCCCGCCGACCTCGTAATAGCGCGCCGGCCCGCCGGTGCGGCTGAGCGCGGGCGTCAGCGTGAAGCGCTCCTCGAGCCGCTGCCTGACCGCGTCGAGCGGGAGATAATGATCGTTGCGGTCCGCCTCGACCTCGCCGAGCGGCATCGTCTCGATCAGCGTGAGGTCGTGACCCCGCTCCGCGCACCAGAGCAGCATCGCCTCGATCTCGTCCTCGTTGAGCCCTTTGAGCGCGACCATGTTGATCTTCACCTTGAGCCCCGTAGCGGCCGCCGCGGCGATGCCGTCCAAGACCTGCGCGAGGTCGCCGAGGCGGGTGATGTGGCGGAAGCGTTCGGGCCGGAGGCTGTCGAGGCTGACGTTGACGCGGCGCACGCCGGCGGCGTGGAGCCGGCCGGCGAAGTCGGCCAGCCGGGTGCCGTTCGTGGTCAGGGTCAGCTCGTCGAGGCCGTGCCCGATCCTGGTCCCGAGCCAGCCGACTAGATCGCCGATGCCGCGCCGGACCAGGGGCTCGCCGCCCGTCAGCCGGATGCGCTTCACGCCCCGGGCGATGAAGGCGTCCGCGAGCACGACGATCTCCTCGAGCGTGAGAAGGTCGGCGCGCGGCAGGAAGACCATCTTCTCGGCCATGCAATAGCGGCACCTGAGGTCGCAACGGTCGGTGACCGACAGTCGCACATAAGTGATGCGCCGGCCGAAGCTGTCGATCAGATCCCGTTCGCGGTCCATCCGCCCTAGCTACGCCCTTGGCCGGCCATCAACAAGCAGCGCCAGGCGCCAACCGGCTCTGGACTCGCGCGCCCATCGCTTCCAAGTAAAGGCGGCACAGCCATCGCAAGAGGGGACCGCGCCATGGGCAGCTATCACCAGCATTATATCGACGGCCGCTGGACGGACAGCGACGGCGGCTCCCGCCACGAGGTCGTCAATCCCGCGACCGAGGAAATGGTGTCGACGGTGACGCTCGGCACCGCCGCCGACGTCGACAAGGCCGTGACCGCGGCGCGGCGCGCGTTCGAGAGCTTCTCGCAGACCTCGCGGGAGGAGCGCCTCGCGCTGCTCGGCCGCATCGTCGAGGAATATAAGAAGCGCATCCCCGACATCGCCAAAGCGATTTCCGAGGAGATGGGCGCGCCGATATCGCTCTCGCTGAGCCTCCAGTCGGGCTCGGGCCTGGGCCATTTGATGTCGACGCTGGAGGCGCTGAAGAGCTTCGAATTCGAGGAGCCGAGCGGCCAGAGCAAGGTCGTCTACGAGGGCGTCGGCGTCGTCGCTCTGATCACACCTTGGAACTGGCCGATGAACCAGATCGCCGCCAAGGTCGCCCCCGCGATCGCGGCCGGCAACACCGTCATCCTCAAGCCCAGTGAGCAGACCCCGGGCTCGGCCGCGATCTTCGCCGAGGTGATGGACGCGGCCGGAACGCCGCCGGGCGTGTTCAACCTGGTTCAGGGCGACGGCCCCGGCGTCGGCACCGCGCTTGCGCAGCATCCCGACATCGACATGATCAGCTTTACCGGCTCGACCCGCGCCGGCATCCTCGTCGCCAAGAACGCCGCCGATACGGTTAAGCGAGTCCATCAGGAGCTGGGCGGCAAGTCCCCGAACATCGTCCTTCCCGGCACGCCGCTCGACGCGGCGCTGGCGGGCGGCGCCGGCGGCGTCCTCATGAATTCGGGGCAGAGCTGCATCGCGCCGACGCGGATCCTGGTCCATCGTTCGCAATATGCGGAAGCGGTCGCCAAGCTCAGCGAGATTTTCGGCGGGCAGGCGGTCGACGATCCGGCCAGGGAAGGCGCCCATATTGGCCCGGTCGTCAACAAGGCCCAATATGACAAGATCCAGGGCCTGATCCAGAAAGGCGTTGACGAAGGCGCCCGCGTGGCGACGGGCGGCACCGGCCGGCCCGAGGGCAGGGACAAGGGCTATTATGTGAGGCCCACCGTCTTCGCCGACGTCAGCAACGACATGACCATCGCCCGCGAGGAGATTTTCGGGCCGGTCCTCGTCGTCATCCCCTACGACACGCTCGACGAGGCGGTCGCCATCGCCAACGACACGCCCTACGGTCTCGCCGCCTACATCGCCGGCGATCCCGAAGTCGCCAAGACGATCGTGCGCAAGATCCGCGCCGGCAGCGTCTTCGTCAATGCCGGCGGGCTCGATTTCAACGCCCCCTTCGGCGGCTACAAGCAATCGGGCAATGGCCGCGAGTTCGGCAAGTTCGGGCTCGAGGAGTTCCTCGAAACCAAGTCGGTGATCGGCAACGTCCCGGCGGATGCTTGACGCCGCGAACGCCGCCGCCGAAGCCGCCGGCGCGGCCGCGCCCGGATGGGCCGCGACGGGGCCCAATGCGCGGCGCGCTTTGCTCAACAAGGCGGCCGCCGCGCTCGAAGCCCGCGCCGACGATTTCATCGCCGCGATGCAGTCCGAAACCGGCGCGACCGAGGGCTGGGCGCGCTTCAACCTCATGCTGGCGGCGGCCATGGTCCGCGAGGCCGCCGCGATCACCACCCGGATCGGCGGCGAGGTGATCCCCTCCGACCATCCGGGCAGGATCGCCATGGCCCTGCGCGAGCCGGTCGGCGTCGTGCTGGGGATCGCGCCCTGGAACGCGCCGATCATCCTCGGCGTGCGCGCGATCGCGGTGCCGCTCGCCTGCGGCAATGCGGTGATCCTCAAGGCGTCGGAAACCTGTCCACGCACCCAAGGCCTGATCGTCGAGGCCTTCGCCGAGGCTGGCTTCCCGGCCGGCGTCGTCAATCTGGTGACCAACGCCCCCGAAGACGCCGGCGCGGTGGTCGGCGTGCTGATCGACCATCCGGCGGTCAAGAGGATCAACTTCACCGGCTCGACCGCGGTCGGCCGGATCATCGCCAGACGCGCCGCCGAGAACCTCAAGCCGGTCCTGCTCGAGCTCGGCGGCAAGGCGCCGTTGATCGTCCTCGACGACGCCGACCTCGACGAAGCGGTGAAGGCCGCGGCCTTCGGCGCCTTCATGAACCAGGGCCAGATCTGCATGTCGACCGAGCGGATCATCGCCGTCGACGCGGTCGCCGACGCCTTCGCCGCGAAGCTGCGCGAGAAGGTGGCGTCGCTGCCCCAGCTCGGCGCGGTGGCTGGCGAGAAGACCGTGACCCGCGTCAACGCGCTGATCGACGACGCTTTGGCCAAGGGCGCCACGGCGCTGGCCGGCGGCAAGTCGGACGACGTGATGATGCGCGCCACGGTCATCGACAATGTGACCGGCGAGATGGACCTCTATCGCGACGAGAGCTTCGGCCCAATCGTCGCGCTCATCCGCGCTCATGACGAGGAGGATGCCGTCCGCATCGCCAACGACAGCGCGTACGGCCTTGCCGCTTCGGTCTTCACCCGCGATGTCGCCCGCGGCCTCAGCGTCGCCCGCCGCATCCGCTCAGGGATCTGCCACGTCAACGGGCCGACCGTGGCGGACGAGCCGCAAATGCCTTTCGGCGGCGTCGGCGATTCGGGCTATGGCCGCTTCGGCGGCAAGGCGGGGATCGATGCCTTCACCGAGCTCAGATGGGTGACCATCGCCACCGAGCCGGGCCATTATCCGATCTGAATTTGAAGGCTGGTGGAGCTGAGGGGAATCGAACCCCTGACCTCTGCAGTGCGATTGCAGCGCTCTCCCATCTGAGCTACAGCCCCGCGCCTTTCGGGACGGCCCAGATAGCGACGCCGCCCCCGCTATGCAACCCGCCCCCCGGGCGCGCGTTTCTTCTGGCGAGGCCCTGTGGCCCGAAGGGAGCCGATCATGGAGAAGGAACGCGAAACCCAGTGGCAAGGCGATGACAGCTTCGGTCCCGGCTGGGGCAACCAGACCGCCGAGCCCGAGCATCACGCCGAGCCATCGCCGCTCGCCGCCGACGGCGCGCTCGACGGCAACCCCCAGGATTTCGAGATTCGCCGCAGCGAGGCGGAGCTGGCCAGCCTGCTCCAAGCGGGCGACAGCTTTGCCGCACGGGTGCGCGAGCATATGGGCGTGGTCGGCGCGGACGGCCTCCATGTCGGCACGGTCGACAAGGTCCGCGGCGCGCACATCATCCTGACCAGGAGCGACGCGGCGGCGGGCGGCGCCCATCATGCGATTCCGCTCGCCTGGATCGCATCGATCGACGACAAGGTCCGGCTCAACCTCGCCGCCGCCGAGGCGATGCGCCAGTGGCGGGACGAGGGCCGCAGCCGCGCTCTCTTCGAGCGCGAGGATGCGGGAAGCGAGGGCCCGCACGCCCTCAACAGCGCCTTTTCGGGGACCTATTCCGACAAGGACTGACGGCGGTTTCCCCGTCCCGCCCTTCCCTGTTTGCGGCGGGACGAACTCTGACCCGGCCGCCACGCATCGGCCGGGTCTTTTTTTGACTCTTGATGGGCCATCGCTCATTCGTCGCGCGGAATGACGAAGGGAAGTGCAATGACCAACCGCGCCTGGCATCTGACGTCGCGCCCGACGGGCCTGCCGAACATGGACAATTTCGCGCTCGAGGACGCGCCGCTCCCCGCCCTCCAGGACGGCTGGGCGCGGGTCGAGAATAAGTGGCTGTCGGTCGATCCCTATATGCGCGGGCGGATGAACGACGTGAAAAGCTACGTGCCGCCCTTCGCGCTCGGCGAGCCGATGCAGGGCGGCGCGGTCGGCAAGGTCGTCGAGAGCCGGTCCCCGAACCTGAAGGAGGGCGACACCGTCTTCCACATGCTGGGCTGGCGCGAGCAGGCGGCGGCGCCAGCCGAGGCCTTCAACAAGGTGCCGCCGCTGCCGGTCGAGGACCATCAATGGCTCGGCAATCTCGGCCTCACCGGCGGCACCGCTTATTTCGGGCTGCTCCGGGTCGCCGAAGCCAAAGAGGGCGACGTGGTCTTCGTCTCGGCGGCCGCCGGCGCGGTCGGCTCGGCGGTGGTGCAGATCGCCAAGGCCAAGGGCATGACTGTAATCGGCTCGGCGGGCGGCGCCGACAAATGCGCCTGGGTGCGCGACCTCGGCGCCGACGCTGCGATCGACTATAAGGCCGGGCCACTCGTCAAGCAGCTCATGGAAGCCGCGGCGCAGGTCGGTTCGGGGGGCATCGACGTCTATTTCGACAATGTCGGCGGCGACCATCTCGACGCCGCCTTCGCCACCGCGCGGCAGAGCGCCCGCTTCGCGATCTGCGGCATGATCGACGGCTATAATAGCGGCGAGGCGCCGAGCTTCCGCTACATCATGCGGGTGATCTCGGCCCGGATCCGGATGCAGGGCTTCATCTACACCGATTATTTGAGCGAGATGGCGACCTTCTATCAGGACATGGGCGCGATGATCGCGGCCGGCAGGCTCAAGTCGCGCGAGACGATTCACGACGGCATCGAGGCGATGCCCGACGCCTTTCTCGGCCTGTTCGAAGGCGGCAATATCGGCAAGATGCTGGTCCGGCTCTGACGAATGCGCCTTGCCGCCGCTTTGCTGGCGCTGGTCCTGGCGGCGCCGGTCGCGGCGCAGGAACAGGAAAGCGTCGAGGCGGGCGCCGGCTTCGGCGCCGCCGGCCTTGAAAATTGCCGCACCGACCTTCGCTACCTCAATCAATTGTTCGGCTGGCAAATGAGCTGGCAGCGCGAATGGCAGACGCTGGCGAACGCGCCGGACGATGAATTGCGCGCCGCGATCATGCGCTGGCGCACGGCGCCGGCGGCGCTCGATCGGGACGTGGCGGCGCTGCGCGCGGCAAGCGAGCGCGGCCCCGGCGCGGCGCCGCGCGTGATCGCCGAAAGGGTGCTGGCAGAGGTCGAGGATCTCGCGATCATGTTGCGCCGGGGTGCGCCGCCCCTGCGCGCGGACGCCGATCCGGCGCTGCGTCGCGCCTGGGAACAGCTGGTCTCCGCGGAGATCGCGCCGGCGGTCGAGCGCTATCGGGATTTCCTGAAGGATCTCTATGTGCCCGCCGCGAGCGCGTCGGCCGGCCTCAGCGGCACGCCGGACGGGCCGCGCTGCTTCCGCCAGGCGGTGCGCGTCTTCACCACGATCGACCGGCCGCCCGAGGAGATCGAGCGGATCGGCTGGCGGCTGCTGCGGGAGAGCGAGGGCGCGCTGGCGCGGCTCTACGGAATCGACCGGCGCGCGCTCCCGCGCCTGCTGGCCCGGCTGCGCGACACGCGCGAGGCCGGGTTCACCGCCGATCGGCTGACCGCTATGTCGGTGGCCGCGATCGCGCGCGCCAGGGCGGCGATGCCGCGCATGTTCTCCGGCCCGGCGCGGGCGGACGTGGTCGTCGAGCCGCTGCCGACGGCGATGGAGGCATCCGCCGCGGCCGGTTTCTATCGCAGGGCCGCGTCCGGCCGGCCGGTCGCCTATGTCATCAATCGCGCGCGCCCCGGCGAACGGCGGCTGATGGCGGAAGCGATCGCCTTCCACGAAACCCTGCCCGGCCATCATGTCACCGCCGCGCTCGGCCTGCCCGACGGCGCGTTCAATTCGGGCTATGCCGAGGGCTGGGCGCTCTACGCCGAATATCTGGCCGACGAGATGGGCCTCTACAGCAGCCCGCTCGATCGCGCCGGAATGATCGCCAAGCATCTCTGGGCCGCCAGCCGTCTCGTCGTCGAGCCGGGCCTCCATCTCCGCGGCTGGACCCGCGACCGGGCGGTCCGCTTCATGCGCGCGCATACAGCGCTGACCGACGCCGAGATCGCGGTCGAGGTCGACCGCTATATCGCAACGCCGGGCCAGTCCCTTTCCTACATGCTCGGCTACGACCGCATCGCCGGGGCGCGCCGCTACGCCGAAAGGACGCTCGGGGCCCGCTTCGACCTCAGACGGTTCCACGACGTCGTGCTGAGGCCCGGCGCGCGGCCGCTCGACCGAGTCCATGCGGACGTCGTCCGCTGGGCGGATCGGGGCGGCGAGGGTCCGCACTCGACACCCTAGCGGGAGAGCTCCTGCGCCCGCTTCCCGATCCGAGCCAGATCCTCGACGAACTTCCCATATTCCGCCTCCCTGTCGTCGCGGACTCGCAAGAGGAAGCTGGGGTGCACGGTGACCCAGGCCTCGCCGCCGCCCTCCGGCAAAGCATGGCCGCGCCCGCGCAAGGACGAGATGGTGACGACCTTGCCGAACAAAGAGCGGGCGGCGGTCGCGCCCAAAGCGACGACGAGCGGCGGGCGGATCAAGGCCAGCTCCTGCTGGAGCCACCAGCGGCAGGCGGCGATCTCACCGCCATTGGGCTTGTCGTGGATTCGGCGCTTGCCGCGGCGGACGAACTTGAAATGCTTGACCGCATTGGTGACGTAGGTCCGCTCGCGGTCGACGCCGGCCTCGGCGAGGGCGCGATCGAAGAGCTGGCCGGCCGGGCCGACGAACGGGCGGCCAGCCAGATCCTCCTGGTCGCCGGGCTGCTCGCCGACGAAAAGCAGGCGGGCGTCGAGCGGGCCTTCGCCGAACACGGTCTGCGTGCCGCATTTGTAGAGGTCGCAGCGTGTGCAGTGCACCGCTTCGGCGCGCACCGAGGCCCAGCTCTTCCCGACATTGTCGCCGACCTTCACGGCCGAAGCGGCAGCCATCTCGCTCTCCCGCGCCCGGGCGCCCTTGACCAGCTCACCCACCAACGCCGTTTCCGGCATGTTTTTCCAATATTTCTTCGGCATCTCCTTCAGCATCGCGCCGATCTTGACGCGGGCCGGATTGAAGATGGCGGCATAATAGGTCTTCCACGCCGCCTCGACCGGATCGCCCTGCGGCGCATCCGATTTTGACGCGCCGGGCCCTTCGGACAAAGTCTCGCCGTCCCAGTGAAGCGAGAGCTCGGGCGTCAGGATCGACCAGCGCATCGATGCGAACCGCGCCACGAAGAAGGCGGCCGCGGCGCGGACGATATGATGATCGGGCTCGAACCAGGCAACGAAGCGCGGCCCGGCCTCGGTTTCGACCTCGCGGAAGCGCAGGAAGGCATGCATCTTGTGGAGGTCGCGGCGGACCGCGCGCGCCATCGCCTCGAGCCGGTGGACGAGCGGATCGGCCTTGTCGTCCTGCGCGTCCGGCCGCTCGCGCAGCTTGACCAGCATTGCGTAGAGCAAGGCGAAACGCTCGGGGTCGCTGTGACAGATGACGGATCGGGCAAGCTCGACGAAGGCGCGCGGGACCGAGAACAGGCCGGCCGGCGCGGTCGGCGCCGGGGCGGGCGCCGGGGCGCCGAACAGGTCGGCGGCCTCGCCGGCGACCTCCCAGACGATCTCCCCGGGCGCGGCGCCGACCAGGGCAAGCGCGCGCGCCGCCTCGCGCCAGCCGTCGAAATCGTCGGGCGCGGCGAGGCGGACGGTCCGAATCGGCCGCCGTTCAGTCGCGCGAGTCGCCACGTTCGGCCTCCTTTCGACGCTCAACCGGCGACGCCGTCCTCCGGTTTCGCGCGCGCGAAGATGACAAAGATGACACATGCCATCTGTGCGTCATCCTCCGCCGGAAAAAGACGGAGTCCGGGCGCCGGGCGAGGCGGATCGTGCAAGGCGGGGAGTGGGTCATCGAACAGCTTGAACGACAAAAAGTCCTACATTGAAAGAGCGGCTCAGCCGAACAGCTCGAGCTGGTGCGCCTGGTGGCGCGGGCGGGGGAGAACGGCATCGGCGAGCGCGACGGGGCGCCAGTCGGCGGCGATCAGGAACGGGCGCAGCCGGGCGACGGAGACGGTCATCCGGCCGACATCGTCGAGCCGCAGCCGGCGGTGCCGCCGCGCCGCCAGGACGCGGTCGACCGCCTTCAGCCCGAACCCCGGAATCCTGAGCAGCGCCTCGCGCGGCGCGCGATTGACGTCGAGCGGAAAGAAATCGCGATGTTTCAGCGCCCAGGCGAGCTTGGGATCCATGTCGAGCGCGAGCTGCCCGGCGGCGTCAGCCGAAGCCGCCACCTCGGCGCTCGAAAAGCCGTAGAAGCGCATCATCCAATCGGCCTGGTAGAGCCGGTGCTCGCGCATCAGGGGCGGACGGACGAGCGGCAGCACCGCCGAGGCGTCCGGGATCGGCGAGAAAGCCGAATAATAGACTCGGCGCAGGCCGAAGCGGTCGTAGAGCCGCGCCGCCCGGGTCACGATGGCGGCGTCCGTGGCGGAATCGGCCCCGACGATCATCTGGGTCGACTGGCCGGCCGGAGCGTAGGAGGGCGCCGATTTGTAGCGCGCCCTGGCGTCCGCGCCATCGACGATCGCCGATTTCATCGCCTTCATCGCGCTCTCGATCCGGCCTGCATCCTTTTCCGGCGCGAGCCGCGCCAGCCCCGCATCGGTCGGCAATTCGACGTTGATCGACACCCGGTCGGCATGGAGCCCAGCCTGGTGGACCAGCGCCGGATCGGCGTCCGGGATGGTCTTGAGGTGGATATAGCCGCAGAAATCGTGATCCTCGCGCAGGCTTCGCGCGACCTCGACGATCCGCTCCATCGTATAATCGGGCGAGCGGATGATGCCGGAGGAGAGGAACAGCCCCTCGATATAATTGCGCCGGTAGAAAGCCAGGGTGAGCTGGACGACCTCCTCGGCGCTGAACCGCGCGCGGCGCACGTTCGAGCTCTTGCGGTTGATGCAATAATGGCAATCGAAGATGCAGGCGTTGGTCAGCAGGATCTTGAGCAAAGAGATGCAGCGGCCGTCAGGCGCATAGGCGTGGCAGATGCCCATGCCCGGCGCGGTCGAGCCGATGCCCCTGCCGCCCAGAGAATCCCGCTTCTTCGATCCGGACGAGGCGCAGGACGCATCGTATTTCGCCGCGTCGGCGAGAATCGCGAGCTTCTGCCTGGTGTCGAGCTGGGCCATATGTTCGCTTTATGTTCTTGCAATCGCGCTGTCGATGACCTAGATCAAGCGGGCGCCGGACCGGATGCCGATTGAAAGAGACGCGCCGGGGCGAAACAGGAGCCCTCCAGCAGCCCGACCCCCTGGGCCGCTGGAGGGCTTCTTCATGTTCGAGGTGGTGGTGGGGACGTCGGCGGCGCTGGAGGCGGTTTTCGTTCGATCGAAATCCCCGTCATTCCAGCGAAAGCCGGAATCTCTTTTCTTCCGGCGCATCCGAGAAGTGAGATCCCAGCTTTCGCCGGGAATGACGATATAGTCGGCTGGAGCCGGACGGGGCTATTATCGCTGAGCCGGGCTCTCCGTGTCCGGCCGGTCGCCGCGCGGGGCGCCGTCCGTCTCCGAATCGCCGTCCGGATTGGCGATCTTCTTGAGCGGGGAGAGCACCCACAAGGTGATGAAGGCGACGATGGAGAGCATCACCGCGACGTCGTAGCTGCCGAGGCCGGCGGCGACGCCGATCGCGCCGGTCGCCCACAGGCTGGCGGCGGTGGCGGTGCCCTTCACCGAATCCTTGAGGCGCAGGATCGCGCCGCCGCCGATGAAGCCCATGCCGGTGATCAGCCCCTCGACGATGCGCGCCATCGCCTCGGGGCTGTGCGCGGTCAGCGATTCGGCGGCCTGGATGAAGCCGCAGCTGGCGATCGCGACGAGCGGGAAGGTGCGCAGGCCGGCGCTCCGCTCCTCCTGCTCGCGGTTCCAGCCCAGCGGCAAAGCGAGGACATAAGCGATCGCCAGGGCGATCGCATGGGGCAGGACGTTGAAATCGTCCGATCCGAACGGGTTTTCCATGAGGGATGAACCCGAAACGGCCTTTTTGGCTCCCGAGGCGGAGCGCCGGGCTCAGGCGTCGCTTGCGACCTTGGCGCGCGCGGCGGCGAACGCGGCGCTCAGGGTGGCGGCGCCATAAGGCTTGGCCAGCGTCTCGAACGCGCGCGCGCCGTCGCTGCAGATCTCGGCGCTGTAGCCGCTGGCGAGCAGGATCGGCAGATCGGCGCGGAGCTCGCGGGCGCGCTCGGCGAGCTCGAAGCCGCTCATCCCGGGCATCAGCACGTCGGTGAACAAAAGGTCGACCGGCTCGGAATCGAGAATCGCCAAAGCGGCGTCGGCGGAGGGCGCGCTCAGCACCCGATAGTCGAGATCGGCGAGCAGGCTCTCGGCGAATTCGCGGACCTGGAGATTGTCCTCGACGAGCAGCACGGTCGCGCCGCCGCCGCCGGCGACCGGCCCGGCCTGACCGTGCCTGGCGCTGGCCGCGTCGGCAAACGCGCTCGGCAGGACGAGGTGGAGCGTCGTCCCGACGCCGGGCGTCGATTGGATTTCGGCGTGGCCGCCCGATTGGGCGGCGAAGCCGTGGATCTGCGACAGGCCCAGCCCGGTCCCCTTGCCGACCGGCTTGGTCGTGAAAAAGGGGTCGAAGACGCGCGCCAGCACTTCGCCGGTCATCCCTTCGCCAGTGTCGGAAAGGCTGACGCGGACCATGTCCGGCCCGCCGTCGCCGCCCGGGACGTTCGATGCTGTGATGGCCAGCCGGCCGCCGGCCGCCATCGCGTCGCGCGCGTTGATCGCGGCGTTGAGCAAAGCCGTTTCGAGCTGGGTCGAATCGACCAGGACCGGCCTCAGCCCGGGCGAAAGATCGAGCGCGATCTCGATCTGGCTACCCATCGTGCGCTCGAGCATCTCGGCGAAGGCGTCGAGCCGCAGATTGAGGTCGATCACCTCGGGCTTCAGCGGCTGGCGGCGGCCGAAGGCGAGCAGGTGGCTGGTCAGGGTGGTGGCGCGATCGGCGGTGTCGATGATCGCGTCGAGATAGCGGCGGCGCTTCTCCTCGCCGAGCTCCCTCTTGAGCAACAATTCGGCCGAGCCCCGGATCACCGTCATGAGATTGTTGAAATCGTGGGCGATGCCGCCGGTCAGCTCCCCGATCGCCTGCAGCTTCTGCGCCTGCATCAGGGAGACGCGCGCCTCCTCCAGCTCCTCCTGCGCCTTGCGCCGCTCGGTGATGTCGCGGGTGACCTTGGCAAAGCCGATATGATTGCCCTCGTCGTCGTGGATCGGATCGAGAACGACATGCGCCCAAAAGCGGGTGCCGTCCTTGCGCACCCGCCACGCCTCGCGCTCATATTTGCCGGTGCCGAGCGCGGTCGCGAGCGCATGCGCCGGCTCGCCGCGCGCACGGTCTTCCTCCGTGTAGAAGGCCGAGAAATGGCGGCCGACAATCTCGTTGGCGCGATAGCCCTTGATCGCCTCGGCGCCGGCATTCCAGTTGGAGACGAGACCGTCGGGATCGAGCATGTAGATGGCATAATCGCGCACGCCCTGGACGAGCAGGCGGAAGCGCTGCTCGCTGGCATGGAGGGCCTGCTCGCGCTCGCGCTTGTCGGTGACGTCGCGGGTGATCTTGGCGAAGCCGAGCAGGGTCCCAGCCTCGTCGCGGATCGGATCGACCACCGCATTGGCCCAGAATTGAGTGCCGTCCTTGCGGACGCGCCAGCCTTCGGCCTCGAACCGGCCCTCGCGCTCGGCAGTCGCCAGCGCCAGCGCGGGCTTGCCGGCGGCGCGGTCCTCCTCGGTGAAGAAGACCGAGAAGTTCCGGCCGACGATCTCCTCGGCCTCATAGCCCTTGAAGCGGCGCGCGCCCGGATTCCAGCTCGCGATGGTGCCGTCGGGCTCGAGCATGTAGATCGCATAATCGGTGACCGAATTGATCAGCAGCTGGAAGCGCTGATCCATCATATGCGATTGGAATCGAGTCTCGTCCTCATCGACCATGGCGCCTGCCCTACAGCGAAAAACCCCGCTGGCAAGGGATGTTAGCATCGGAACCCGGGAGTGCGCGGCGTCGTTCTCGCTGCTCATGCAAGGAGGATTTCGCCATGTCGAACGAAGCCGAGATCAAGGCCCGGTTCTGGAAGGAGCTGAAGAGCGAGCGGACGATCATGATCGGCATCGACGGCGAGCCGGGCGGCGGGATGCAGCCGATGACCGCTTTGGTCGAGGAGGATGACGGCGGCCCCTTGTGGATCTTTACATCGAAGGAGACCGAGCTCGCCCGCGCGGTCGGCGCCGGCAAGCGCGCGCATGCGACCTTCACCGGCAAGAAGCACGATCTGTTCGCCAATGTCATGGGCCGGCTCTCGCTCGATACCGACCGGGCCGTGATCGACCGGCTTTGGAACCCCTGGATCGCCGCCTGGTTCGAGGGCGGCAAGGACGACCCCCGGCTCGCACTGCTGCGCTTCGACGCGGACAGCGCCAAGATCTGGCTCAACGCGACCTCGCTCGGCGCGGCGATCGAATGGCTGCTCCGCCGCGACCCCAAGGAAAGCTATAAGGACAAGGTCGCCGAAGTGGCGCTTTGACCCGTCATTCGGGCAGGCGGCACAGATCGACCCAATCCGAGCCGACCAGGTCGAACAGCCGCCCGGGCGCGACTTCGACGGAGGTGTTGAGCGAGCCGGCGGCGGGATAAACGAGGTCGAAATCGCGCAGCGACACGTCGAGATAGACGGGCAAAGGCGCGGCAAGGCCGAACGGGCAGACGCCGCCGACGGGATGGCCGGTCAGCGCCAGCGTCTCCTCGGGCCCCAGCATGCGCGGGCGCGCGCCGAAGGCGGCCTTGGTCTTTTGATTGTCGAGCCGGGCGTCGCCGCGCGCGACGAGCAGGAAGGTTCGCGCGCCGGCGCGGACCGCCAGCGTCTTCGCGATGCGGCCCGCCGCGACGCCGAGCGCTTCGGCCGCCGCGGCGACGGTGGCGGTGCTCTCGACCACCTCGATCAACTGCAGATCGGGCGCATGCGTCGCCAGCCAGGCGCGAACGGAAGCGAGACTCATCGGCGGGCTCTAGCGGCAATGCGCGTCGTGCTTAATCGGATTTTAACGACGCTACCGTAAGAACCGCAGGACGGACCAGCTCCGTGGACTTCGCGACGAGCGAATGAGCAAGAGAGCAGAGCGGCTCCAGGACCGGAGCACGGGCGAGACTTCCCCTTGTCGCCCGCGCGGCCGCGCTGTTCGAGGCGGCGGTCGGCACGGTCCGGCCGCCGCCGGCTTCCCAAGCCTCAGCCTGCGTCGGCGGCGCGTTCGAGCTCGGCGATGTCGATCTTCTTCATCGTCATCATCTCTTCCATCGCCCGCTTGGCGCGCGCCTTGTCGGGATCGGCCATCAGGTCGAGCAGGCGCTGCGGCGTGATCTGCCAGGAAAAGCCCCAGCGATCCCTGCACCAGCCGCACGCGCTCTCCGCGCCGCCATTGTTCACGATCGCGTTCCAGTAGCGGTCGGTTTCTTCCTGATCCTTGGTATGGACCATGAGGCTGACGGCCTCGTTGGGCTTGAAATTGGGCCCGCCGTTCAGGCCGACGAAGCTCTGGCCGAGGATTGTGAACTCCACCGTGAGCTCATTCCCCTGCTCGCCGCCGGGATAGTCGGAGGGCGCCCGGTGCACCGGCCCGACATGGCTGTCGGGGAAGGTCGCGGCGTAGAATTCCGCCGCCTTGCGCGCCTCGCCATGGTCGTACCACAGGCAGGTGGTGAGCTTGTTGCCGGTCATTGTCTCTCTCCTTGTTGCGCGACTGGGGACAGTCACTTTTCCGCACGGCTGCGACAATATCGGCAAGGGCGGTTGGAAAAGTGACTGTCCCCTCAGACGCGGTGCGGAAAAGTAACTGTCCCCTTCAGCGGGTCGCCGAAACGAGCGCGAAATGGGCGCCCTGGGGGTCGGTGGCCTGGACGATCCAGCTGCCGTCGGGGACCTCGTGCGGACCCATCAGCACCGTGCCGCCATTGGCGTCGATCCGCTCCACCGCGGCGTCGAGGCCGTCGACGGTGAAGTAGAAGCCCCAGGCGCCGACCGGCATCTGATCCGGCTTGTTCATCATCCCGCCGGCCTGGTCGCCGTCGGCCGCGAAGAGCCGGTATTTGCCCATCGCGCCCATGTCGAGGCTGTCCGTCTCGGTCCAGCCATAATGGGCGGCGTAGAAGGCGAAGGCCGCCTCCTCGCCATTGGCGGCGTAGAGCTCATGCCAGCCGACATGGCGGCGTCATCCGCGCCACCGGCTCGGGCTCCTCCTCGCGCGGCAGCGGCGTCATGACCTCATAAACCGCGCCGCCCGGATCGGCGACGACGGCGAAGCGGCCGACATTGGGAATGTCGTCGGGCTCCTTGATGACCGCGCCGCCGTCCCGCGCGATCCGCTTGGCCTCGGCGTCGGTGTCGGCGACGCCAATCACGCCGACCCAGGCGGGCACGGCACCCCCCGCCTTCATCTCGTCGGTCAGCGCCATCAGGCCGGCGACGCCGCGCTCCCCGACCGACAATATGGTGTAGCGGAAATCGAGCTCCGCCATATTCTGGTCGGCGGCGGTCCATCCGACCACCGCGGAATAAAAGGCGGCCGCGGCGTCCTGGTCGGACGTCATCAGCTCGTACCAGATGAAAGAATCGGCCATGTCGCGGGCTCCTCAGGCGTCGACGATGGGGGAAAAGCCGCCCCAGAACATGCGCTTGCCGTCGAACGGCATATTGTCATGGTCGGGCTTCATGCGCTCGTCGGCCATGACCTTCTCCCAGCCGGCGTTGCGCGCCTCCTTCGATGGCCATTCGATGAAGGAATAGACGACATTCTCGCCCTGCTCGGCCTTGGTCGCGCGTTTGTAGTCGGTCACCTTGCCGTCCGGGACGTCATCGCCCCAGGCCTCGACGACGCGGGTCGCGCCATATTCCTGGAAGACCGGCGCGGCCTTCGCCGCCATCGCCCGATAGGCCTCGCGATTGCCTTCCGGGACCGGCACGACGAAGCCGTCGACATAGCCCGTTTCGTTCGCGGCGCCTTCCTCGACGATGCCGTTGAAGCCGGCGAAAATCATGCGCTTCCCGTCGAACGGCATGTTGGCGCCCATTTCCTTCATGCGCGGATCGGCCATCATCTTCTGGTTGGCGGCGTCGCGGGTGGCCTTGTCCGGATATTCGAACCAGGCGAAGACAACGGTCTCGTCCTCCGTCGCTTGAACCGCGCCCTTGAAGTCGGTGACCTTGCCGTCGGGCACGTCGTCACCCCAATTTTCGACCATCCGCGTGACGCCGAATTCCTTGAGGAACGGCGCCATCTCGGCGGCGTGGCGCTCATATTCTTCCTTGTTCGCGGTCGGCACGGCGACCACGAAACCTTCGACATAGGTCATTTTCTCTCTCCTCTTTCGGCGCCGTTCAGGCGTCCGTCGTTTCGGGCTGATTCTGGGCCATGGCGGCCGTCGCCGCCTCCATGTCCATGAACATCGGCTCCCAGATATGGCCGTCGAGATCCTCGAAGCTGCGCGAATACATGAAGCCGTAATCCTGCCGCTCGCGCGGCTCGCGTCCGCCGGCGGCGAGCGCCTTGTCGGTGATGTCGTCGACCGCTTCGCGGCTGTCGGCGGAGATGCAGATCAAAACCTCGCTGGTCGCGTGCGCGTCGGCGATCCGCTTGGGCGTGAACTGGGCGAATTTGTCATGGGTGAGCAGCATGACGTGGATCGTCTCGGAAAAGACCATGCAGGCCGCGGTCTCGTCGGTGAATTGCGGATTGTTGACCGCGCCGATCGCCTCGTAAAACGCCTTGGCGGCGCCGAGGTCGGCGACCGGAAGGTTCACGAAGATCATCTTGGACATCTTTGCGTCTCCTTGTTTCAGCTTTTGTCCGCGGAATATTCGAGGCTGGGGTACCAGCCGGTGCCGCGGCCTTCGGGGGTCCAGTCGAGGATGGTCCACAAGGGCGTCGGATCGGGCGCCAGATGCGGGTCGAAGCCGGGATCGGCGGTTTCGGGCCCGCCCTCGGCCGCCCAGAACAGGCGGACCTTGTCGCCGTCGCGTCGCCAGACCAGCACCGCGGCGCCCTCGTCCACGCCGTCGTCGCCGTCGCCGTCGGTCAGCGCGCCATAATCGCGGGGGAAATCGTCGCCGACCGTCTCGTAGAATTTCAGATGCGTCCAGCCGCGCTCGCGCGCGATGGCGAGCTGGCGAGCGACGGGCGAGCGGCCGATTATCGCGATCGCCAGGCGCTGCTCGATGTCGGGCGTGGGGATATCGAGCGAGCCGACGAACGAGGTGCACATCGGGCAGGGCCGCGCGCGCTCGGGCCCGAACATCCAGAAATAGGTGAAGAGCGTGTCGTGGCGGCCGAACAGATCGATGAGGCCGACCTCCTGCCCCTGCTCGTCGAGGAAAAGATAATCCTTCGCCTCGCCGCCCGGCGGCAGCGCCCGGCGCCGCGCGGCGACGCGCTGGATCTGGCGCCGGAGCTCGATCTCCTCGGCGAGCAGGGCGGTGCGCGCGCGCCGATAGTCGGCGCTTTCATTCGGAAAATGGGCGTCGTGCCGCTCGGCCATTTCGGTGGCGGGCCTCAGCCCTGCCTCGCTCGCCATATCATCCTCCGTTCGCCGCTTTTCGCGAATCGCTGTTTGACGCTGATGAACCTTTAGGTTATAAATTGCAACCATGAAGTTAGATAAACTAACTGATTCGCCGAACACCCCGTCGCGCCGCCGCTATGACGATGCCTGCGGGATGGCGCACGGGCTCGACCTGATCGGCGAACGCTGGGCCCTGCTGGTGATGCGGGAGCTTATGCTCGGTCCGAAAAGGTTTCGCGACATTCGCGCCGATCTGCCCGGAATCAGCGCCAACACGCTGACCCAGCGGCTCGAGGGGCTGGAAGAAGCCGGGCTGGTGACCCGCCGGCTGCTGCCCCCGCCCGCTTCGGCCCGGGTCTATGAGCTCACCCAATGGGGCTATCAGTCGAAGCCGATCATGGGCGCGCTCGGCCGCTGGGCGACGCGCTCGCCGCTGCACGATCCGACCCAGCATATCAGCGGCGCCTCGCTGATGCTGTCCTTCCAGGCGATGAACGATCCGGCGATCACCCGGTCCATGGAGGCCGTGATCGGCTTCCGGCTCGGCCGCGAAACCTATGTCGTACGGATGAAGGACGGCGCGATCGACGCGGCGCGCGGCGAGGCCGGCGATGCCGATTTCACCTTCGTCGGCGCGCCGTCCTCGGTGGCGGCGGCGGTCTATGGCGGCGTGCCTTTGGCGGCGCTGGAGGCCGAGGGCGCGCTCGGGATCGAGGGCGACCGCGCGCTCGCCGAGCGCTTCGTCACGCTCTTTCCGCTGCCCCCCAAGGCCTTCCGCTAGCTGAAGGCGGGCGGGCTGACGAAGCCCCGCCACTCCAATAAAATCCACCAAATGACAGCCACGTGGCCCTTATACCCCTCACCGCGATTTATGAATCCACGAAAAATATGAGGCATCTTAGAATATTATATAAATATAAGTTAGCTATTCTCCCTACAAAGGGATATGTATTTTAGTGTCGGCATTGGAGCTTTTTATTTTTGTATTATTTTTGCCGTTACCATGTCATTTCTAACCCGCTGGAACACCCAGCAGGGGAGATTTGAGATGGAGTGGTCAAACAAGACACCTGCCTTCGTGCTATGTGACCTCGACAATCCCGTCGAAAAGTCGGGCGCGAGCGAATCTGTCGCGATTGGCGCCATTATTTGGGGGATTGCCCTTCTGGCAGTCTGGATCAACTCGTAATAACATAAGTCAAATATAGAATTGGGGGGCCTTGGGCGCCGACCGCCCAAGGTCCTTTTACCCGACTCTCGGAGGCCCAAGTGGAATTTTCTGAGCTTATCGAGGAATTGGAGGTCCGCCTCAAGGCCTCGCCCTCCCCGGACATATTCTCGAGATATGCCCCGGAGCTGTTCTCGACCGTCCTTGAAAACCGCCTTCATGTGAAGGCCGCGAACGAATTGCTCGCCGGAATTCGCGACCGGGATATGCCGATTACCGCTCTCAACACGTCCGGGGAGTTCATCGCGCTCCATACATCCGCTTATTGCAGCTGGGCGATCATCTTTCACAAGGTGCCGGCGCGCTTCCTGTACCTGAGCCCTGTCGACGCGGTGCAGGCGCGGATCGGCGGCGCCGGGCTCGTCGTCACGCGCTATTCATGCGAAGAGCCCGAGGCCTTCGACATTCTCCAGCCCGACCTCGAGCTGGTTCCCAGCGAGCCGATCCAGGCCGCGGTGGGGGAGATTTTCACCCGTCACGGCCGCCGGGAAATTCTCGACTGGCAGACCGGCGCCGGCGAAACGGGCACCGGGGCCACGCTTCGGGTCAACAGCGGATTGCGCGCGGACTTCGAATGGGCGGTCGATCGGGAGTCGAGGAGGCCGGTCGGCCTTTCGGGGATGGATCCGGTCAAGAGCAACCTGACCACGATCTTCAGCCTGCTGGCGTCCATCGGCGACAAGAGCTCGATCGGGCCGTTGCAGCCGTTTCTCGCCTCCGACAAGCATTTCATGCGCTGGAGCGCCGCGCAGGCAATTGCCGCGATCGACGCCGAGGCGGGCGTGGAGAGCGTGACGGCCCTTATGGACGACCCCCATGTGGAGGTTCGCAACGCGGCCAGGAAATCATTGGACAGACTCGTCGCGGCGGCCTGAAAGGTAAGAGAACGTGGCCCTGATCTGGGATATCGAGACCGACAAGTCCATGGAAGTGGACGAGTTCTTCGCGCATCTGGAGGACAATATCGTCCTGGGCGATATCGACAGCCTCGCCGCCTGCGCCGAGCCGCTTCGCGCGCTGGCGAACAACCGCACCTTCGTGCTGGATGCGTACCACAAGGAACTGAAGGAGTTCTGGGCCGGAAGCCGCGTCAACGCCCATCTGGCGCAATCGATTCAGATCGGCAGGAGCAAGCAATTCTATGTGCGGGTGAACATATGGCTGCCGATCGCAAAGGGCGTCCGGACCGAGGCCTTCCAGAAGCGCCTATATTCGTACGATCTCCCGCACGATCATAATTTCAGCTTCCTTACCGTCGGATATTTCGGCGGGGGCTATACCACCGACATTTACGAATACGACCATGGGCAGTGCATCGGCTTCGTGGACGAGGTTGCCAATTGCAGCTTCCTGGGGCGCTATCAACTCCATCCAGGCCGGGTCATGCTCTATCGGCAGGGCAAGGACATCCACGTCCAATATTCGCCCGAAGAGGTGTCGGTGTCGGTGAACCTGATGGGACGCGACCTCGATCTTGGATGGGACCAGCAATATATCCTCGACGTCAAGAATGACCGCCTGATCGGCGGCGCCGGCGACCTGGTTTCCAACAGGCTCTACGTCATCGAGGCGGCCGGCTATTTCGGGGACGAGGAGACGATCGGCCTCCTCCATGATCTGGCCATCGGCTACACCTGCGACAAGACGAAGGCGCGGGCCATTCAATCGCTCGACACCCTGTCGCCGGCCGAAGGGGAGCGTGCGCGCGAAAAAGCGTCGGCGCGCGTGCGGGAGCTTGCCGATCTTCCAATCATCACCGGAAATTACGCCCGGAGCTATTCCGGTGCCTAGGGATGCCGCGGCCGATCGCATTGACCGATCCAGACTTCCCGCGCTGTTGACGCTCATTCTCGCTTTCCTCGCGGTGATCGCGCTGCGCATGAACAGCGCGGTCTTGGCCGGGGCGATCGGGGTCGTCCCCTTTCTCTATGTCCTTTCGCTTTTCCTGACGGGCGTTCATCTCTTCCGGTACCGCGACCGGCAAAATGATGTGGACGCGCTCCTCAAGGCCTTCGCCGGCATCCATCTCGTCATGCTCGGCCTGTTCGCGCCGCTCTGGCTGGGCGCGCAGGCCGGCAGCCCGCCGATGCGCGTGGCGGTCCTGGTGGCGCCGATCCCGGGCTATGCTATCTGGGGCTTGATGCGGTTCGCGCGAAATGCCGGTCGTCAGGATCGCCTGGTGGAATTGATGGAGATATTCGTCCCCCAAAGAATGGCGCGCCTGCTCGCGGCCGAGCTCAGAATCCTGACGATGGCCCTGTTCGCCTGGGGCCCGCGGCGCGCCCGCGCCGATCAGCCGGACTTCACCTCGGGGTCGATCCTCGCCCCCGTCCTGATCTCGGTGGCGGTGCTCAGCATCGTCGAAATCCTGATCGTCCATCTGATCGTGGGGCAGTGGAGCCCACTCGCCGCGACCATCCTGACGGCGGCCGGGCTGTTCACGTTCGTGTACATAGTCGGGCTCGCGAAATCGCTGAAATATATGCCGACCGTCCTGATGCCCCACGCGCTCCTGGTCCGCCTCGGGCATTTCCAGGCCCTCGAAATCCCCTATGAGGCCATCGAGGCGGTGAGAAAGGTCACGGCGGGCGCGCCCGCGCCGCCGAAGAGCTTCAATCTCGCCCTGATGTCGGCGCCCAACGTGCTGATCGAGCTTTTTTCGGATCGGGAAACGATCGGAATTGGCGGCAGGAAACGCGTGTTCCGCAAGGTCGCGGTCCGGATGGACGATGCGCCGGGCTTCCAGGCCAGCCTTTGCGACCGCCTTAAATTCCGAGCGGGAGACGTGCCCATCGGCAACGATCTGATGGCGACGAACGCGGTCCGAAACTGAGATATTTCCGGAGAAGTCGATATCCTAGGCGGGAAGCACCGCCGGCTCGCTCGACATCAGCCTTTTCGCCAGCAGCAGCTTGAACAGGATGAAGACCGCCCCCGAAGCGCCGGCGAAGCCGGCGTGGATCAGCCAGAATTGGGTGGCCGGCATCACCGAATACCAGCCGCCCACCCAGCCCACCATCGAATTGGCCGCGAAGAAGGCGAGATAATAAAGTCCGATAACGGTCGCGTTGATCGCCTTGGGGGCGAGCCTGGCGAACAGAGCGAGGCTGACCGGCAGCATGTGCGCGAAGCCGATCGAATTGAGGACATGGAACATGACCGGCCAGAACAGGCCGATCTTCTCGCCGGCCGGGGTGATCGCGGCGGCGGTGAACAGGCACAGCATGCCGGCCACCGAAAAGGCCGAGCCGATGATGATCTTGCCGAGCTCGTCCGGTTCCTTCCGCCTTTTGCCATACCAGCGGTAGAAAAGGGCGACGAGAAGCAGGAAGCTGACTGAGACGATCGCATCGAGCGTGACCAGCCAGGTGGTCGGCAGCCTCGTGCCGAAGAAGACGAGATCGAAGCGCTCGTCGCCCCAGACCAGATAGGCGTTGAAGATCTGGTTGTTGGGGACGATCGCCACCGCCATGACCGGGATCAGCAGGATGAGCGCCAAAGTGGCCAGCCAGTCGGTCCGGGTCAGCTTCGGCCGGTCGGCGCGCGCGGCCCGGTCCGGCCTGTCGAAATGCTCGGGCGGAAGATATTTCTGGCCGCGGATGTAGATTGCGAGCGAGACGAGCATGCCGACCCCGGCCGCGCCGAAGCCCCAGTGCCAGCCGACATTCTCGCCGAGCGTGCCGACGATCAAAGGCGCCGCGATCACGCCGGCGTTGATGCCGAGATAGAAGATCTGGAAGGCGTCCGCGCGCCTCAGGTCGGCGGGCTTATAGAGCGAGCCGACCTGGCTGGCGATATTGCCCTTGAGCATGCCCGCGCCGAGGATGAGGCAGAGCAAGGCGAACAGGAAGCTCGCTTCGAACGCCATCAGGAAATGGCCGACCGCCATGGTGATCGCCCCGATGAGGACGGTCCGGCGCTTGCCGAGCACCCGATCGGCGAGCAGGCCGCCGAGTATGGGTGTCAGATAGACGCAGGCGAAATAGGTGCCGACGATGGCCGAGGCGAGCGGCTGCCCGTCGATATTGCCGTAAATCCGCCGGAAGCTGTCGAAGAAAGCGACATTCTCGACATTGCCGGGCAGCAGCAGATATTTGACCAGGTAGAGGACGAGCAGCGCCTGCATGCCATAATAAGAGAAGCGCTCGAACGCCTCGGTGAAGGCGAGATAAGCGAGGCCCTTGGGATGGCCGAGGAAGGCGGTGTCGTCCCGGCTCGCGGACTTTTCGAGATCGGGCGTGACTTCGGGGACGGTCATGCGGCGGCTTTCCTTGCAACGTGCGGACATGGCCTAGCGAGCGGATCGACAGGCGCCAGCGATTTTTCGACGAACGGCCATTTGCCCTGACGAACCGCGCGGATAGGGTGGCGCCGAAGGGGAGACAAGGATGCGCATTGCTTTTCCGATCGCGGCCGCCTTTGCGATGGCCCTCGCCATACCCGCCGCCGCCGCGCCGGCGGACGATTTCCGGACCCTGCTCGACGAGCATTATCGCTGGCTGCTGAGCAATGCGCCGACCTATGCGACCGCGCTCGGCGTGCGCGACTATGACGACCGCATCCAGGATCTCTCGCCCGAAGCGCGCCAGCGCCAGCGCCGCGAGGCCGAGGCTTTCCTCGCCCGTGTCGACCGCATCCCCGCCGCCCAGCTTCCGTCCGCCGACCGCGTCACCCGCGGCATCCTGCGCCGTTCGTTGGCCGAGACGATCGAGGCCGACGATTTCGGCCAGCGCGACATGCTGTTCACCACTTATGACGGCTGGCACCAGAATTTCGTCGGCATGGCCCGCAACCTGCCCTTCCGCACCCGCGCGGATTTCGAAAGCTATCTGACCCGTATCGCGCAATATCCGCGCCTCAACGACCAGGCGCTGGCGATCACCCGCAACGCCGTGCGCGGCGGCTATGTGCTGCCCTGCTCGGTGCTCGGCGGCCACGAGCGCAGCATCTCGGGCGTCATCGCCGAGGATCCGGCCCGGTCGCGCTTCTACGAGCCCTTCGCCGGCGCCCGCCCCGCTTCGATCGCGCAAGCGGACTGGGCCCAGCTTCAGGCGCGCGCGCGCCGGACCGTCACCGACGTGCTCAACCCGGCCTATCAACGCCATCTCGATTTCTACCGGACCGAATATCTGCCCCATTGCGCGCGCAGCGACAGCGTTTCGGCTCAGCCCAACGGCGCCCGTTATTACGCCTTCCAGGTGCGGCTCCAGACCACCACGGACCTGACGCCGCAGCAGATCCACGACATCGGCCTGCGCGAGGTCGCCCGTATCCGCGCGGAGATGGATCGGGTCGCCCGCGAGGCCGGCGCGCCGAGCCGCCAAGCCTATATCCAGGATCTGCGCACCAACCCGGTCTATTACGTCACCGAGCCCGAGCAGCTGATGCGCGAGACCGCGCGCGTGCTGAAGACGATCGACGGCCAATTGCCCGCTTATTTCGCGACGCTGCCCAGGCTCAGCTACGGCATCCGCGAGATTCCGGCGGAGACCGCCGAAGGCACCACCACCGCTTATTACAACCAGGGCGCCCCCGAGAGCGGCATCGCCGGCACCTATTACGTCAACACCTCCAAGCTCGACCAGCGCCCGTTATGGGAAATCCCGGCGCTCAGCCTGCACGAGGCGGTCCCCGGCCATCATCTCCAGATCGCGCTGCAGCAGGAGATGGACATCGCCCCGTTCCGGCGGAACTTCGCCTTCTTCACCGCCTTCACCGAAGGCTGGGGCCTTTATGCCGAAAGCCTCGGCGGGCCGATGGGGCTCTACAACACGCCGGCGCGGCGGATGGGCGAGCTTTCCTACCAGATG
Source organism: Allosphingosinicella sp. (assembly GCA_035543935.1). GTDB lineage: Bacteria > Pseudomonadota > Alphaproteobacteria > Sphingomonadales > Sphingomonadaceae > Allosphingosinicella. Next base: position 44,463 of record DATKIV010000039.1, on the reverse strand, counting down.
TGGCGGGCCACCCGGCTCGTGGTCGATACCGGCATCCACGCTTTCGGCTGGGACAAGGCCCGAGCGATCGCCTTCATGACCGAGAATACGGCGCTCTCCGCGGCCAATATCGAGGCCGAGGTCAACCGCTACATCAGCTGGCCGGGCCAGGCTTTGGGCTACATGATCGGCCGGCTGAAGATTCTCGAATTGCGCGCGCGCGCCGAAGCCGCCCTTGGCGCGCGCTTCGATGTGCGCCGCTTCCACGACGCGGTGCTCAGGAACGGCTCGGTGCCCCTCGACGTGCTCGAAGGCCAGATCGACGCCTGGATCGCGGCGGAGGGCGCTAGCCCGCGCTGAGGCTGCGCTGGGCGGCGCGCCAGAGGCGGCCCGCCCGCGCCTTCAGGCCGCGCCGCGCGGCCGAGCGGTCGGGCGTGGGCAGCAGGCTGGGATCGGCCGCGCGGGCGGCGCGCGCCTCCTCGGCATAGAGCCTGAGATTGTCCGGCCGGCCGGGGCGCAGGCGCAGCCCCGCGCGGCCGCGCAGCACATCCTCGGCGGTCTTGAGCGCGCGGACGAGGTCTTCCTCGCTGAACGGCTTGATGAGGCAGCCGAGCGCCAGGTCCGGCATCGGGAAGCTCGGCGCCTTGCCGGTCGTGAACAGGCAAAGCACGCCGCGATCGTGCAGCTTCACCGCGACGGAGAAACCGGTCGTGTCGTTGGCGAGCTGGAGATCGATGAGGGCGAGATCGGGCAGCCGTTCCTCGACCGCGGCCAGAGCCGACGCGCTATCCTCGGCGACCGCGATGACGCTGTACAAGGGGTTCAGCTCGACGAGATGCTTGAGCGTCTGGGCGAACAGGGGCTCGTCCTCGACGATCAATATGCTCAACATGACGGCCACCTCCCCGCAACCGGTTCGATTCTTTACCGAAAAGGAAGAGATGGGAATGCCGGGGCGCGAATTTTGCGGCGAGTGATTCCGCCCACGCGGCGAAACGATCAGATTCGCATGATCCCTTCGACCACGGTCGCGCACTTGCCGCCCAGGATGACGCGCTCGCCCTCCAGCCGGCCGGTGAGGCGGCCGCCGCGCTTGCTGGCCTGGAAGCAGGTGAGGGCGTCCTTGCCGAGGCGCTCGGTCCAGTAGGGCACGCTGATGCAATGAGCCGAGCCGGTGACCGGATCCTCATCGATGCCGGCACCGGCGGCGAAGACGCGGCTGACCATGTCGGTGGCGTCGCCGAGCGCGGTGACGATGGTGAGGATATCGCCCTGCGCGGCGAGAGCCCGAAAATCCGGCCGGACGGCGAGGATTTCGGCTTCGCTGTCGAGGACGACGAGTGCGTAGCGGCCCGAATGCCAGAGCGTCTCGCGCGCTTCGCAACCCAGAGCGGCGAGCACTTGGGGCAGCGGCTTCGGCTCGGCCTTCCAGGCCGGCAGCGACATCGCATAGCCCTCGCCGTCCCGCGCGACCTCCAGCATCCCCGCCCGGCGGGTGCGGAAGCGGATGCGGTCGCGATCGCCGATCAGGACATGGCCGCTGGCGAGCGTGGCGTGACCGCACAGAACGACTTCGACGGTGGGCGTGAACCAGCGCAGCTCATAATCCGCTTCGCCGTCCCGCGCGGGGATGGTGAAGGCGGTTTCGCTGAGATTGTTCTCCTCCGCGATCGCCTGGAGAATGTTGTCGGGCAGCCATCGGTCGAGCGGCATCACCGCGGCCGGATTGCCGGTGAAGGGCCGGTCGGCGAAGGCATCGACCTGGACGAGGCGGAGTTCGGTCATTCGCTGGATTCCTTGGTGATATCGGTTTCGACCAGGTCATTCCCCGGGCAATCGACGCGGCCTTCGGGATCGAGATGGATGAAGACCTCGCAGCCGGGGAATTCCTCCTTCAGCCCGTGCTCGATCTCCTCGATCACCTCGTGGGCATCGGCGACGGTCATGCCGGCCTCGACCCAGATGTGGAACTGGGCGAATTCGTGAGTGCCGCTGGAGCGGGTGCGCAAATCGTGGATGCCGCGGCCGGCGGGATGGCGGGCGGCGACCTCGACGAAGCGGCGGCGCTTCTCGATCGGCCATTCGCGGTCCATCAATTGATCGAGCGCGTGGCTTGAGGCGGACCAGGCGCCCCACAAAAGCCAGAGCGCGATGACGATGCCGAACACCGGATCGGCGCCGGTGAGGTTCAGATACTGATCGAGCACCAGGGCCGCGATCACCGAGACGTTGAGCAAAAGGTCGCTTTGATAATGGAGCAGGTCGGTGCGGATCGCGACCGAGCCGGTGCGGCGGATCACCGAGCGCTGATAGCCGATCAGGACCAGGGTGACCGCGATCGCCACCAATGAGACGGCGATGCCATATTCGGCATGGGCGGTGCGGTCGCCCTCCATGAGCCGGGCGATCGCGCGCCAGCCGATGGCGATCGCCGAGATGGTGATGATGACGACCTGGACCAAAGCGGCGAGCGCCTCTGCCTTGCCGTGGCCGAAGCGGTGATTGTGGTCGGCCGGGCGCGCGGCGACGCGGACTCCGAACAAGGTGACCAGAGAAGCGAGCAGATCGAGGCTGGTGTCGGCGAGCGAGCCCAACATCGCCACCGATCCCGTCTCGAGCGCGGCGAAGGCCTTCAGCGCGAGCAGGAAGAGCGCGGTGCAGACGCTCGCCAGCGCCGCCCGCGTGGTCAGCGAGGAACGGTGATGATGGTGATGGTGGCCGCCGCTCATGGGTAGAGCAGGCCTTCGCTCCAGCCGCTTTCGCTTTGGGTGAACAGGCGGCGCTCGTGCAGCCGGTGCGGGCGATCGGTCCAGAATTCGATGCGATCGGGGACGAGCCGGTAACCCCACCAATAAGACGGGCGGGGAACCTCCTTGCCTTCGTGGTCGGCGACCGCCTGCGCGTAGCGCGCCTCGAAGGCGGCGCGGCTGGCGAGCGGGCGCGACTGGTCCGATGCCCAGGCGCCGAGCCGCGCGTCGCGCGAGCGACTGGCGAAATAGGCGTCGGCCTCGGCGGCGCCGGTGGGCTCGATCCACCCCTCGATGCGGACCTGGCGGCGCAGCGACTTCCAGTGAAAGACCAAGGCGGCGCGCGGATTGGCCGCGATTTCGCCGCCCTTGCGGCTCTCGCTGTTGGTGTAGAAGGCGAAACCGCGTTCGTCATGGCCCTTGAGCAGCACCATCCGCACCGAGGGCCGGCCGTCGGCGCCGGCGGTGGCGAGCGCCATTGCTTCGGGGTCGTTCGGCTCGGCCGCGCGCGCCTCGGCGAACCAGTCTTCGAACAAGAGATGCGGATCGGCGGCCATGGCCGGTTCCTACAAGCCGCCGCGCCGCGGGCCAATCCCCTTGCACCCCCCGGGAACATGGCCCATTTCCAATTGCTCCCGCGCGGCAACGAGGACTAGCCGGACGATGGCCGATCTCTATTCGCAGCTGAACGTCGCCCGCGGCGCGAGCGAGGCCGAGATCAAGAAGGCCTATCGCAAGCTCGCCAAGGAGCTTCACCCCGACAAGAACAAGGACAATCCCAAGGCGACCGAGCGCTTCTCCAGGGTGACCCAGGCCTATGACATCCTGACCGACAAGGACAAGCGGGCCCAATATGACCGGGGCGAGATCGACGAGGAGGGCAATCCGAAGATGCCCTTCGGCTTCGGCGGCGGCGGCGCGCATCCGGGCGGCGGACGGGGCGGCTTTCGCGGCCCCAATGGCGAGCCATTCGAATTCGGCGGCGACGCCGAGGGGATTTCGGACCTGTTCGAGGGCTTGTTCGGCGGCGCCGGCCGGCGCGGCAGGAGCGGCGGCGGCGGCGGCGGACCGTTCGGCGGCTTCGGCCGGCGCGCGCAACGTCCGCAAAAGGGCTCCGACGTATCCTATCGCCTCGAAGTGCCGTTCGAGGACGCGGCCGGGCTCGCCGGCCAGCGCGTGACGCTCGCCAGCGGCAAGACGCTCGACATCAAGCTGCCGCCCGGCGTCGAGGACGGCACCAGGATCCGTCTCGGCGGGCAGGGCGAGGCGGGACCCGCCGGCAATGGCGACGCGATCGTGACCATCCAGGTCAAGCCTCACCGCTTCTTCCGCCGCGAGGGCGACAATATCCGGCTCGAACTGCCCGTCTCGGTCGACGAGGCGGTGCTCGGCGGCAAGGTGCGCGTGCCGACCGTGGACGGGCCGGTGATGCTGAGCATTCCCAAGGGGGCGAGCTCGGGCAAGGTGCTGCGCCTCAAGGGCAAGGGCTTCACCGCCAGGAACGGCCAGCGCGGCGACCAGCTCGTCACTTTGATGATCGACGTGCCCGACGATCCCGATCTCGCGCAATTTCTCGAGACTTGGAAAGGCAGGGGGAAGACGAACCCGCGAGCAGGTCTCGGCGTTTAGGACCTCGTGCGCGAATTTTCGCCCGAATCGCCGGAAGCCAGGCGCAAGGAAGCCGCCAGGGCCAAGGCGCATCCGGAGATTGTCCGGGACCGGCGCCGCGGTGGCTCGGCCACCTGGAAGGTGACCAAAAGGATCGCGATCGGCGTCTATTCGGACGGCTTCATCCACGCCGGCAACCTCGCTTATCTGGCTTTGCTGTCGCTTTTCCCCTTCGTCATCGTCGCCGCCGCGCTGGCCCGGCTGTTCGGCCAGGGCGCGGAGGGGATGGCGGCGGCCAATGCGCTCCTCGTCACCATGCCGCCCGACGTCGCCGACGTGCTGAGGACGCCGATCAGCGACGTGCTGCAGGCGCGGCACGGCAACCTGCTCTGGCTCGGCGCCCTGGTCGGCCTGTGGACGGCGGCGAGCTTCATCGAGACGATCCGCGACATCATCCGCCGCGCCTACGGCGTCAGCTACAGCCGGCCGTTCTGGGAATATCGTCTGTTCTCGATCGGCATCATCATCCTGGCCGTGATCGCCGCGATGATCGCGTTCAGCGCCTCGATCCTCCTGTCGGGCGCGCAGAAATTCCTGATCGACCAGGTCCCGGGCGCCGCCGACCTGGTCGGGCTGCTGACCCTGTTGCAGGTCGCCCCGGCCTTGGTCCTGTTCGGATCGCTCTATCTGCTCTTCTACATCCTCACGCCGAAACGTTATCGCGGGCGGAGCTGCCGCAAATGGCCGGGCGCGGCCTTCGTCGCTCTGTGGTGGGTGGCGACGACGGCTTTGCTGCCGGTCCTTTTGTCCAGCCTCGGCGGCTACGACACCACTTATGGCAGCCTTGCCGGCGTGATGATCGCGTTGATTTTCTTCTTCGTTATCGGGCTCGGCTTGGTTATCGGCGCGGAGCTGAACGCGGCGCTCGCGGACACGCCGCGGCCGACGAAGGAGGACGTCGAAGCCGTCGTGCACGAGGAAGCGGCGGCCGAGGCGGAGCACAAGGCCGAGGAGCAGGCGGTGCTGGCGATCGAGAAGGAGGGGGAATGACCGGCTTGATGGAGGGAAAGAGGGGCCTGATCATGGGCCTCGCCAACGACCGCTCGCTTGCCTGGGGCATCGCCCAGGCCCTGTCCGCGCAGGGCGCCGAGCTCGCTTTCTCCTATCAGGGCGAGGCGATGGAGAAGCGCGTGCGGCCGCTCGCCGAGCGCCTGGGCGACGTCTTCCTGATCGACTGCGACGTCTCCGACATGGCCAATCTCGACCGCGCCTTCGCGGTGCTCAAGGAGCGCTGGGAGACGATCGACTTCCTCGTCCACGCCATCGGCTTTTCCGACAAGAACGAGCTGCGCGGCCAGTTCGTCGACACCAGCCTCGACAATTTCCTGATGACCATGAACATCTCGGCCTACAGCTTCGTCGCCGTCGCGCAGCGGGCGCGGCCAATGATGGCGAACGGCGGCGCGCTGCTGACCCTTTCTTATTACGGCGCCGAGAAAGTAATCCCGCATTACAATGTGATGGGCGTCGCCAAGGCGGCGCTCGAGACCAGCGTCAAATATCTCGCAATGGATTTGGGCCCGGAGAAGATCAGGGTCAACGCCATCTCCGCAGGCCCGATCAAGACGCTGGCGGCGAGCGGCATCGGCGACTTCCGCTACATCATGAAGTGGAACGAATATAACAGCCCGCTGCGCCGTAACGTCACCATCGAGGATGTCGGCGGCGGCGCCCTCTACCTCCTCTCCGACCTCGCCTCGGGCGTCACCGGCGAGATCCACCATGTCGACGCCGGCTATAATGTGATCGGCATGAAGGCCGAGGACGCGCCCGACATCGCGACGACCTGATGGCGGCGATCCGTCCGGCCGAGCCCGGCGACGCGGCGGCGATAGGCGACGTCCATCGCGCGGCTTTTCCCACAGCGGCCGAAGCGGATCTGGTCGAGACACTGACCCGCGAGGGCGACGCGATCGTGTCGCTGGTCGCCGAGCGCGAAGGCGAGGTCGTCGGCCATGTCCTGCTGAGCCGGATGCGGGTTTCCGGCGATGGCCGCGCTTGGCGCGCGGTCGGGCTGGGGCCGGTCGGCCTGGTCCCCGGCTTCCAGGGCGGCGGCATCGGCGCGGGGCTGATCGAGGCCGCGCTCGCCATTGCGCGGGCGACCGGCGAGGAGCTGGTCTTCGTGCTCGGCGAATTGGATTATTACCGGCGCTTCGGCTTTTCGGCCGAAGCCGCCGCGCCCTTCGCCTCGCCTTATGCCGGGCCCTTTTTCATGGCGGTGGCGCTGCAGCCCGGTTTCGTGCCCCCGGCAGCGGGAGAAGCCGCTTATGCCCGCGCTTTCTCCGATCTGCCCGAAGGCTGACGCTCAGCGTCCAAGCATCGGCGCGTAAGGCAGGCGGCGGGCGTCGCGGGCAATGGCGTCCATCGCGGGATCGCGGCCGGCGCGGAAGTCGGCGTAGCGGAGCGGCGCGGCGATGTCCGGCTGGAGGCTGGTCACACGTATCGGGTGGTCGCGGATCGAGGCGTGGCAATCCGCTTCGGGGCAGCCGGTCCTGTAATTGTGCCGCTCGGTGGCATAGAGCAGAAGGCCGCCGACGCCGGGCAGCCGCATGATGTCCCCTTCCGCCCAGAATTCGAGCCGGTCGCCGATCGGCTCGCCGACGATGACGAGGCGGTCGCCCGCCGCCTGGCGCAGATAGCCAAGGCTCGAGATCGCGGCGGAGAAGGTCCGCCCGGAGGTGATCGCATAGAGTCGTCCGCCGCGCGACAGGCCGGGCAACGCCTGCATGAAAGCGCGGGTGATGTTGAGGTTGCCGCCCATGTTGAACCGCAGATCGACGATGATGTTGCGCGGGCGCCGCGCCCGCAACTGGGCGAGCACGGTGTCGAGGAAGGCGTCGATATGGAGCCCGCCCGTGGTCTTGAGCTGGACGAAGGCGGCATCGATCTCCGGCACGAAAGCGAGGCGGAAGCTCTGCTCGGGATCGCGCAGATAGAGCGGGCGAGAAGCGGGCGGCAGCATCGCCCCGGCCTCGATCAGCATCGGCGCGCCGGTGAACGCGCTGTCGCCGCGATAGGGGGAGAGCTCGGCCGCGACCAGCACCTGCTCTGCGGGCCCGCGCCGGCGCGGCGCCAGGCTATATTCGACGAGCTCCGGATCCATGCCGAAGCCGGCCGCCGCGAGCAAAGCCGGAAGCTCCATGAACAAGGTGACGAAGTGGTCGCGGAAGGCGGGCTCGCCGCCTTGGTAGCGCGCATAAGCGGCGCGGATCTGCCGCCAGTCATGGCCGTTGATCCGGAGCACCCGGCGGCCGAGCAGCGCCCCGCGGTCCGGCGGCGCCGCGACGACGTAGAGGCCGTCGGCGAACAGGCCGAGCCGAACCGGGCTGCGCTTGTAGCGCGACGCCCATTGCGGCGGCAGCAGCGCGCTGTGACCATTGTCGGCGAGCGCGGCGATATGGGCGACCTCGAGCTCGAAGCGGGCGGGATCGCCGGTGAGGCCGGGCAGCAGCGCGAGCTGGCGCAGGGCCTCGGCGCGGCCCGCCGGCGTGTAGGCGCGGTTGCGGGCGATAAAATTGCGGACGGCGGCGACGTCCTCCGGTCCGGGCGCGGCGGCCGACGGCGCCGCCGGCAGCAGCGAGACGCTGGCTAAAGCGGACAGGATTTGCTTCAACGGCCGCATGCGCATTCCCATGCCCCCGTGTTATCCGTCTAAGACAGGCGCGCCAAGGGGATGAGCGTCAACAGCTTCGGCCGCCTGTTCCGTTTCGCGACGTGGGGCGAAAGCCACGGGCCCGCGATCGGCGCTTTGGTCGATGGCTGCCCGCCCGGCCTGACGCTCGCCGAGGCGGATATCCAGGATGAGCTGGACTTGAGGCGCCCCGGCGCGAGCGCGCTCACCTCCGCGCGCGCCGAGCCGGACCGGGTGCGGATCCTGTCCGGCGTTTATCAGGGGCGGACGACGGGGACTCCGATCAGCCTGATCATCGACAATGTCGACGCCCGCCCGACCGATTATCCCGCCGACGCGCCCTATCGGGCCGGCCATGCCGATCAGGCCTATGAGTCCAAATACGGCCTGCGCGATCCGCGCGGCGGCGGCCGCGCCTCGGCGCGCGAGACAGCGGCGCGGGTCGCGGCCGGCGCGGTGGCGCGGCTGGTCGTCCCCGAAGTGACGATCGCGGCACGCTTGATCGAGATTGGCGGCGATCCCGTGGAGAAGAATTGGGCCGGACTGATCGAGCAGGCGCGCGCCGCCGGCAGCTCGCTCGGAGGGATCGTCGAATGCGTCGCGACCGGCGTCCCGGCCGGCTGGGGGGCGCCCGTTTATGCCAGGCTCGACGCCGAGCTGGCGGCGGCGCTCATGTCGATCAACGCGGTCAAGGGCGTCGAGATCGGCGCCGGCTTCGCGGCGGCCCGGGCGCGCGGGGAGGACAATGCGGAGCCGGACTTTGCCGGAGGGATCACCGGCGGGATCGCGACCGGCGCCCCGGTCGTGCTGCGCGCCGCCTTCAAGCCGACGTCGTCGGTCGCCGCGCTCGGCGTCGCGGGCCGCCACGACCCCTGCGTCGCGCTCCGCGCCGCGCCGGTGGTCGAGGCGATGGTCGCCCTGGTGCTGGCCGACCATAAGTTGCTGCACCGGGCGCAATGCGGCGGCTGAGATGGTCCGGCGCCTCCTCGTATTTGGCCGGGTGCAGGGCGTCTGGTATCGCGGCTGGACCGTCGACACGGCCCGCGCGCTCGGCCTCGACGGCTGGGTCCGCAACCGCCGCGACGGCAGCGTCGAGATCGTGGCGGCGGGGTCCGAGGACGCCGTCGCGCTCTTCATCGAGCGCTGCCGCCACGGCCCGGCGGCGGCGCGGGTCGACCGGATCGATGTCGAGGAATCGGAGGAAGCGGTCCCCGCCGGCTTCGCCCAAAAGCCGACGCTCTCATAAAGAGGGATGGTCCCCCTTATCGATCCGCGAAGGGATCGCGGACCAGGATCGTGTCCTCGCGCTCCGGACTGGTCGAAACCAGGGCGACCGGGCAGGCGATCAGCTCCTCGATCCGGCGGATGTACTTGATCGCCTGGGCGGGCAGGTGGCGCCAGCTGCGCGCGCCGGCGGTGGATTCGGCCCAGCCCGGCATCGCCTCGTAAACGGGCTCGACCGCGGCCTGATCGGCGGCATGGGCCGGGAAATGGTCGAGCGCCTGCCCATGCAGCCGGTAGCCCGTGCAGATGCGGATCTCGTCGAGGCCGTCGAGCACGTCCAATTTGGTGAGCGCGATGCCGGTAACGCCCGAGACGGCGCAGGACTGGCGGACGAGCACTGCGTCGAACCAGCCGCAGCGGCGCTTGCGCCCCGTCACCGTCCCGAACTCGCGGCCCCGTTCGCCGAGCCGCTGGCCGATCTCGTCCTCGAGCTCCGTCGGAAAGGGCCCCGAGCCGACCCTGGTCGTATAGGCCTTGACGATGCCGAGCACGAAGCCCGCCGCCGAGGGGCCGAGCCCGGTGCCGGCGGCGGCGGTGCCGGCGACGGTGTTGGACGAGGTCACGAACGGATAGGTGCCGTGATCGACGTCGAGCAACACGCCCTGCGCGCCCTCGAACAGGATCCGCCGCCCGCGCAGCCGCGCCTCGTTGAGCGTGATCCAGACCGGGCCGGCGAAGCGGAGCACGAAATCGGCGATCTCGCCGAGGTCGCGCACCAGCCGGGCGCGGTCGATCCCCTTCTTGCCGAAACCGGCGCGCAGCGCATCGTGATGGGCGCAGATGCGGTCGAGCTGCGGCCCCAGGCTGTCGAGATGGGCGAGGTCGCAGACCCGGATCGCGCGGCGGCCGACCTTGTCCTCATAAGCGGGGCCGATGCCGCGCCGCGTCGTGCCGATCTTGCCGGCGCCGCTGGCATCCTCGCGCAGCGCGTCGAGGTCGCGGTGGAAAGGCAGGATGAGCGGGCAGGTGTCGGCGATCTGGAGGGTTTCCGGCGTGACCGCCACGCCCTGCTCGGCCAGCCGCTCGACCTCGTCCTTCAGCGCCCAGGGATCGAGCACGACGCCGTTGCCGATCACCGAGAGCGTGCCGCGGATGATGCCGGAGGGGAGCAAGGAGAGCTTGTAGGTGGTGTCGCCGACGACGAGGGTGTGGCCGGCATTGTGCCCGCCCTGGAAGCGGACGACGCAATCGGCGCGGCTCGCCAGCCAGTCGACGATCTTGCCCTTGCCCTCGTCGCCCCACTGGCCGCCGATCACGGTGACGTTCGCCAAAGCCTGCCCATTTCCGAAAGATGCCGCCCGCCTCTACGCAGGGCCGCCGTCTCCGTCCAGCCACGCCTTGCCCCGCGATGACCGAAACGTTGTCTCAGGTTAATGAAACCGCCTGCACGCCAGACGCGTTGAGTGGTCGGGTTCCTTGAAAGGGAGAATAGAAATGCGTCACCTGATCCTTGCCGTCGCCGCGACGGCCGTGGCCGTGCCGGCCACCTTCGTGGTGCCGACCACCACCAGCACTGCCGTGGCGCAGCGGAGCGACGGCTATTATAACGGCCGCGTCTGGCGCGATCGCCAGGGCCGCTATCGCTGCCGCCGCTCCAACGGCACCACCGGACTGCTCATCGGCGGCGCCGCCGGCGCCCTGGTCGGCCGATCGATCGACGGCGGCCGCAACCGTACCACCGGCACCGTCGTCGGCGCGGTCGCGGGAGCGCTGGTCGGCCGCGAGATCCAGCGTAGCAGCAGAAGCGGTCGCCGCTGCCGCTAAGCGGGTTCGGTCAAAGCTGAAACGAAAAGCGGGCCGCTTCCGGTGAGGAGGCGGCCCGCTTCTCTGTGCGTGTGCCAGCGAGGGCTCAGCCGGCTTTCGGGCTGGCCCCGGGCTTCTTCGCCGGCTTGGCCTTGCGCGGCGCGGCCTTGCGCGCCGGCTTGGCGGCGGCAGCGGCTTTCGACGCGGTGGGCTTGGCCGGCCTCTTGGCGGCGGGCTTGCGCGCCTTGGCGGGCGCGGCGGCCTTGGCTGGAGCCTTACGTGCTGGAGCCTTTCGTGCTGGAGCCTTTCGTGCCGGCGCCTTGGGCGCGGGCGCGGCCGCCGCCGCCGGAGCCTCGGCCGCGTCGAGATCGCCCATCATCCGGCGGACGGCTTCGGTCGCCGCGTTGATCATCGCCGCGCCGATCTTGTTGGCGCTGTCGGCGGCGGCGTCGGCCGCGGCCTCGGCGGCCTCGCGCGCATTCTTGGCGCCGCGCTTGGCACTGTCGCGGACATTCTTGTTGGCGGCGAGCGCGGCGGCGGCGGTGACCAGACCGGCGGCGAGCAGGCTGCGGGCCACCGGATTGCGCGCGAGATCGGCGGCGCGCCGGCCCGCCTCGCGCAGGGCGTCGGGGATCATGTCGGCCGCGGAGCGCCCGCCGTCTTCATTCCCCCCGCCAGAGGATTTCTTTGCCATGATCGTGTCTCCGATTGGTCGTATCTGAAGCGTAACAGACCCACGAACGCGCGAACAGTTCCGCGCCCGGGGCGTTCGTCAGCCGTCGTCGCGGCCGGTCGGATAGCTTTCGCCATCGGGCGTAACCGCATCGCCGGCCGGCCGGGCCGCGCCTTCTTCGTCGTCGCCTTTGCCTTTTTCGCGGAGGAGATGCTCGGGCAGGACGTCGCTGCGCGCCTCGTCACTTGCGGGCAGCGGGTGGCCCTGCCCGCCTTCGTCGCTGTCGCCCGCCATGCTGAGCCTCCTTCGAACCGCCTGTCCCAAGACAAGCGAAAGGCCGCCCGGATGGTTCCGAACGGCCCTTCGACATGGTCAGCGGCCGGAAGCCGACTGCCCGGAAGCTTATGGAAAGACTAGGCTTCCAGCTCCCGAACGGACTTGACCGACCCCTCTGCTGAACCATGAGACATCGGATCACCTCCTTTCGCTAGTTGAATGGCACAGCCACTATGATTCGGGCCGAATCGCGGATCAAGTCTTGATCTCAAATATTTTGACGCTAGGATTCCATTCCTCTCGGCGCCCGGACAGGCGCCTTTTTTGTTGCTTCATTGCCCGCGGCAATCCTCGATCACCCGCGCCGGCTCCGGCCAGGCGGGCATGATCAGCGCCTGAGCGCCCGCGGCCTCGACCATGAAGCGGCCGCGGCTGAACGCGATCTGATCGAGCAAGGGATCGGCTGGCGGCAGATCGATGTTCACCATGTTGATGTGGACCTCGGTCACCTGGAGCCGCCGTTCGCCATAGGATGTGCGAACGGCGATCGCCTGCGCCTGGGCGCCGACCCAGCGGAGCCGGACCGCGCGCGTGCGCTCGCAGCTGATTGTGAAGGAGATGACCCCCTCGGACCGGAAGGTGGCCTGAGGCGTCGCGGGGTTCGGACGATAGGACCAGTCGCCCGGGCTGAGCGGCGCGGCCTGCCAGTCGGCCGGCGGCGGCGGCGCGGGCGGCGGCTGACGGACGACCGGCGCCTCGGGAACAGGTGGCGGCGGCAGCGGCGCCGGCGGCTCCTGGCGAGGCGCGCAGGCGGCGATCGCCAGGGCCGCGCACGATGTCGGAAAGATCCGCATCAGGGCGTGAACAAGCGGCCGGCGCGTCGGTTCACTGGGCATTGCCCGCCGTTACATTGATCACGGCTGTATTGCCGCCCGGCTCCGGCGCCGCCGCGACGCCGTTGGCGGCGTCCGGCGCCCGCACCTCGCCGCTCGCGCATTGCCCGGCATAGGTGCCGATCGCCGCGCTTTGCGGCAGCGCCAGCGGCGCGGCATCGCCGATCCGCACGACGATCGGCGAGGCGGCGGCGATCAGCACCGCGCGGAACGGATCGTTGCCCGGCAGGGTGGCGCGCAGCATCGGCATGGCGCCGCCGGTTGCGACCATGGCGAGCCGGCGGGTTTCGCTGCCGACGGTCACCAGCATCGCCGGCAGATCGCCCGCCGGCGCCACGCCCTGGCGCTGGAGCAGCAGGTTGCGGCGGCCGTCGCAGCCGATACTGAACGCGGGCGCCGCGCCGTCGGGACCGAATTCGAGCACGCTTTGCCCGTCCTGCAAGCTCGTCCGCCAGGCGCCGATCGCCAGCTCGTCGTCGCTGTCGTCGACCAGCGGCGAATTCACCGTCAGCGCGGCATTGTTGTCGAACTGCGTATATTGCGCCGGCTCGGAGCGCGCACAGCCCGCGAGCAGGACGAAAGCGAGGGAGAGCGCGAAGCGGGTCATTCTGGGTCCTTCCGGATGGGCTTTGCCGACCCCTTTAGCCCGGGATGCCGCCACGCGCATCCCATAGCGCGATGAATTCGCCCTCCGGGTCGACATCGCCGCGCCCCATGGCAATTTCGGTGATTCGTGCGCGCCCGCAATGGCGTTCGGCCGGCGAAGATGACGAAGATGACACGTGCCATTGGTTTCGGGTGACGCCGCCGAAAAGCACGCGGCAGGAGCATGAGGAAGCGGGAAGCATGAGCGACGTACGTCCATTCCCCGATTCAAGCAGAAGATTTCCTACTTTGGAAGGCTTGACAAACGATTTGATTGATCGTTCAATCAACCCAAAGGGAGACGCGCCCGATGAATGCCGACACCCGCCGCAAGATCGTCATGGCGGCGATGGACCTGTTTGCCGAGAAGGGCTTCCAGTCGACCTCGGTCGCCGACATATTGAGCCGCACCCAGGTCCATTCGGGCAGCCTCTATCACGTCTTCCCGGGCAAGCAGGACGTGCTCGCCGCGGTGCTCGAAGCCTATCGCGACGGCATCGAGGAATGGCTGCTGGCGCCGGCCTGGAGCGGCGTCGAGGATCCGGTCGAGCGGATTTTCGCTTTGCTCAACGCCTATCGCACCATGCTCGTCACCAGCGAGTGCACTTATGGCTGCCCGATCGGCAGCCTGGCGCTGGAGCTGCACGAGCCCGACCCCGCGATCCGCGACCTGCTCGCCGCCAATTTCGAGAATTGGACGCGGGCGATTCACCGCTGCCTGGACGCGGCCGGCGCGCGGCTGCCGGCGGCGCTCGACCGGCGCCGGCTCGCCGAATTCGTGCTGACCGTGATGGAGGGCGCGGTGATGCAGGCGCGCACCTATCGCGACATCGGCTATTTCGACCGCAACATCGCGATTCTGCGCGACCAGATCGACCTGCTCATCAGGGAGGCGGAGCGCGAGGCCGTCGACGCCTAGAAGCGGACAAGAGGGGAACCGTCATTCCGGTGAAAGCCGGAATCCCGCTATTCTTCAAGAAGGGAGATTCCAGCTTTCGCTGGAATGACGAAAGGGGAGGGAATGATGCCTGAGGTCAATTATCTAGCGGTCCTATTGGCGGCGCTGTCGGCGTTCCTGCTCGGCGGGCTTTGGTATTCGCCCGCTCTGTTCGCGAACAAATGGGTCGCGCTGACCGGCCAGGGAGAGGAAAAGCTCAAATCGGGCTCGATGGCGATGATCTTCGGCGGCGCGTTCCTGATGAACCTCATCGCCGCTTACGCCTTCGCCTCGTTCATCGGCCCGCATCCGGCGATCAAGCCCGCCGCCATCATGGGCTGCCTGACCGGCCTGTGCCTGGTCACGGCGAGCCTCGGCCTCAACTATCTGTTCGAGCGCCGCCCACTCGGCCTGTGGCTGATCAACGGCGGTTATTTCACGCTCCAGTTCACGCTGTACGGCGTGATCCTGGGAGCGATGGGATAAGGGTCAGGCGTCCCTGTCCCGCATTGCCGCCAGCCTGGCGGTCTTGCGTTCCCGCTTCCAGAACACCCGCTTCCATTCGCGCAGGTGCTTCCAGAAGGCGGCGTAATCGGGGGCCGGCGTCAACTGCCCTTTCTTGATCGTCGCCATGACGGATCAGGCCGCGCGTGAGGCAGGATCGCTGGGTTGGGGAATGGGTATGCCCTCCGCACGCGCCGTCTCCAGCCAAAGGGCGATCGCCTCCTGCGCTTCAGCGACGGCCTCGGCCGGTGTCTCGCCGTGGGCAGAGCAATAGCGAAGGTCCGGCACGTCGGCGATCCAGCGGCCGCTTTCGTCGGACCAGAACACGTTGATAGGGTAATGCATCTCCATCAGGTGTCGATCTCCAAACCGAATTCGGCCACAATATCCATAAATCTGCGGACTTGGTAGGGTTCAGCGTCCTTCCCGACCGGCTGGACGGTCAGCACCTCCCGAACGCGCGGATGCCGGTACGATTTGTGGCTTCCTCGCTCGCGCTTCAGCACGAAACCAAAAGCAGCAATCATCCGCTCGAAGTCGCGAAAGGTGATGATTTGCTTCGGCGACTGGACCAGCTTTGCGTAGAGCTTGGCCAGCTTGGCCATGACCGTCCTCTCGCCATGGGAAGCCTCTTTTTAATCACCGTTTTTACAATGGAGTCCATAGGTAATTCCGCGATTTCCGATGACTCCCAAGGGCTCAGCGCCGCCCTCGCCCCATCCTGATCGCTTTCTGCTTCCCATAACGCGTCTTGCGCGTGCCCGGCTTGCCCTCGGTGGAATGGCCGAGGACCGGCGCCCTTTTCTGTCCGTCCGGCAGCCCCAGCTCGTCCGCCTCCAGCCGGCGGATCTCGTCGCGCAGCCTCCCGGCCTCCTCGAACTCCAGGTCGGCCGCCGCCTTGCGCATGCGTTTTTCGAGGTCTTCGATATGGGCGCGCAGATTGTGGCCGACGAGGTGGGGCGTGCCTTCGTCGCCGGTGTCGATGATGACGCTGTCGCGGTTGGAGACGTCGGCGAGGATGTCGGCGATGTCGCGCTTGATCGTGGTCGGGGTGATGCCGTGCTCTGCGTTATAGGCCTCCTGCTTCTCGCGGCGGCGGTTGGTTTCGTTGAGCGCGCGCTCCATCGAGCCGGTCATTCGGTCGGCATAGAGGATGACCTTGCCCTCGACGTTGCGGGCGGCGCGGCCGATGGTCTGGATCAGCGAGGTCTCCGAGCGCAGGAACCCCTCCTTGTCGGCGTCGAGGATCGCGACCAGCCCGCATTCGGGGATGTCGAGCCCCTCGCGCAGCAGGTTGATGCCGACGAGGATGTCGTAGACGCCCAGGCGCAAATCGCGGATCAGCTCGATCCGCTCCAGCGTCTCGACGTCCGAATGCATGTAGCGGACGCGAAGGCCCGCTTCGTGGAGGAATTCGGTGAGGTCCTCGGCCATGCGCTTGGTGAGCGTGGTGACGAGGGTGCGGTAGCCCTTGGCGGCGGTCGCGCGCGCCTCGGCGACGAGATCGTCGACCTGGTCCTCGACCGGGCGGATCTCGACCGGCGGGTCGATCAGGCCGGTCGGGCGGATCACCTGCTCGACGAAGACGCCGCCGGTCTGCTCGAGCTCCCAGGGGCCGGGCGTCGCCGAGACCGCCACGGTCTGCGGCCGCATCGCGTCCCATTCGTTGAACCTGAGCGGGCGGTTGTCGATGCAGGACGGGAGGCGGAAGCCATATTCGGCGAGCGTCAGCTTGCGGCGATGGTCGCCCCGCGCCATCGCGCCGACCTGGGGCACGGTCTGGTGGCTTTCGTCGACGAAGAGCATGGCGTTTTCCGGCAGATATTCGAACAGGGTCGGCGGCGGCTCGCCGGGCAGCCGGCCGGTGAGGAAGCGCGAATAATTCTCGATGCCGGCGCACGAGCCGGTGGCGGCGATCATCTCGAGGTCGAAATTGGTGCGCTGCTCGAGCCGCTGCAGCTCCAGCAATTTCCCTTCCGCCTCGAGTTCCTTGAGCCGCTCGGTCAGCTCGAAGCGGATCGC
Organism: Allosphingosinicella sp.; assembly: GCA_035543935.1. GTDB lineage: Bacteria > Pseudomonadota > Alphaproteobacteria > Sphingomonadales > Sphingomonadaceae > Allosphingosinicella. Next base: position 27,461 of record DATKIV010000039.1, on the reverse strand, counting down.
CTCCATCGCCTGCTTCATGGTCGGGCCGGGGGTGACGTAATGCGAATTGGCGTAGACCTTGACGAATTCGAGCGCGGCGATCTTCTTGCCGGTGAGCGGATCGAACTCGACGATCGATTCGATCTCGTCGCCGAAGAAATTCACCCGCCAGGCCATGTCCTCATAGTGGCTCGGGAAGATCTCCAGATTGTCGCCGCGCACCCGGAAATTGCCGCGCGCGAAGGCCTGGTCGTTGCGCTTGTACTGGAGCGCGACGAGCTTGCGGATGATCTCGCGCTGGTCGACGCTCTGGCCCTTCTTGAGCGCGAACGTCATCGCGCTGTAGGTCTCGACCGAACCGATGCCGTAAATGCACGAAACCGAGGCGACGATGATGACGTCGTCGCGCTCGAGCAAAGACCGGGTGGCCGAATGGCGCATCCGGTCGATCGCTTCGTTCACCGAGCTTTCCTTCTCGATGTACGTGTCCGAGCGCGGGACATAGGCCTCGGGCTGGTAATAATCGTAATAGGAGACGAAGAATTCGACCGCATTGTCGGGGAAGAAGCTCGAAAATTCGCCGTAGAGCTGGGCGGCGAGGATCTTGTTGGGGGCGAGCACGAGCGCGGGGCGCTGCAGCGTCTCGATCACCTGAGCCATGGTGTAGGTCTTGCCCGAGCCGGTGACGCCGAGCAGGACCTGGGTCTTCTCCTCCTGGCGGAACTGATCGACCAATTCGGCGATCGCCGCCGGCTGGTCGCCGGCGGGCTGATAGTCGGAGACCAGCCGAAACGGCTTGCCGCCCTCGGCCTTTTCGGGGCGGGCGGGACGGTGGGGGACGAAGGCCTGGCCGGTTTCGGGCTCTTCGAGGCTGGTGCGGATGGTGATCGCCATGGCGCAGATATGGTCGCGCGGCGCGAGCGACGCAACGGCGCGGGCCGCGGCGGCAGCCCTATTCGCGCTTCTTTACAGGCCCGCTCCGGCGACGCACAGAATGGCGGAATGAGCGACGCTTTCCGTCAGGGGATTTCACGGCGGCGCAACCAGGGGAAGGACAAGACAATGCGGATGCTGAGCATAGCGATACCCTGCGCCGTCCTGCTGTCGGGCTATGCGTCGCTCGCGACGCAAGGTTCGAGCGAGGTCGCGCCTTCGGGCATCGAGCCCGGCCAATGGGAATTGGTGACAGAAATGACGTCCGTCGAAGTGGCGGGCGCGCCCGAGGAGATACTCCAGCAGATGCGGGCCTCGATGGCGGAGCAGCGGCAGACCGAGTCGCAGTGCATCACGCCCGAACAGGCCCGCAATCCCTCGGCCAACATGATGGGCTCGGGGAACCCCGCGGGCTGCGAATTCAGCGACACGATTTGGGCCGGCGGGACTATCCGGCTCCGCGCGACCTGCCGCCCGCCGGGGAGCCCGCCGGTGCAGATATCGGTCGAGGGCACCTACACCGCCCGGCAGATCAACAATCGGATCCACGTGGCCATGGACATGCCCGATCCCAACGGGGCCGAAACGCCCATGCATCTCAAGCTCGGGGGCAGGATGACCGGCCGCCGCACGGGCGACTGCACGAGCCCGCAGGTGGTGCCGGGGCCGGAGGGAAATAGCGCCGCCCCGGTAAATTGACCGTCCCCCGGCGTGGACATGGCTGCCGCGATCCGGGGCGCGCGGCGCCGGCTTGCCCGCGGCCTCCGATTGCAACACTATGTCCCTTTGGCGGGGCGAAGGGACGCGCGATGAAGCGACTGTGCATGCTGTTGCCGGCGATGGCGCTGGCCGCCGCCTGCGCGCGCGCTCCGGACCGCATCCAGCCCGGCATGTGGGAATATGAGGTCGTCGCGACCAGTGTCGACGCGCCCGGCCTTCCCGCCGACGCCCAGCAGCAGGCCCAGGCAGCGCTCAACCAGCCGCAGCGCAGCCGCGAATGCGTCACGCCGGACAATGCCGCCAATCCGTTGCGCGAGGTGCGCGACCAATTGACCCGGAGCCAGGGCGTCACCTGCCAGACCTCCGACGATAGCTTCTCCGACGGCGTCATCCGGTTTCGCGCGACCTGCCGGAACAGCGCCGGCGGGCCCGGTCAGGTGCAATTGACCCTGGACGGCCGGTTCGCGCCGATCACGCTGCTTGCCGACGTCGCGGTGGACGCGGAAGTCCCGAACCCGAACGGATCGGGAACGCAGGCCGTGCGGACTCGCGGCACGATCAAGGGCCGCCGCATCGGCAGCTGCGCGCGCCCGTGAGTCGGAGGCGGCGCCGGGGCGGAGCGGGAATGACGCGGCCGGGTCGCGCCGCGTCGCCGTCCCGGATGCCGTCCCGCCATGATGCGCACCTATTCGCAGCGCCACCGGTTGCCTCGCTTCGTATAATCGGACACAAGCAGGCAAGCAAAAGGCGAAAATCCATTGCTCAACGACCAACGATCAAAGGGGACCTCAATGAAACGCCTCATCATTCTCGCTCCGGCAATCGTGCTCGTCACCGCCTGCGGCGGCGGCGGCGGTGATTCGATCCGACCGGGCCAATGGGACATGACGATGGAAATGACGTCGATCGAGGCGCCGGGCGCGCCCGATGCGATGGTCCAGCAGATGCGCTCCCAGCTGGCGAGCCAGCGGCGGACCCAGTCGCAGTGCGTCACCGCCGAAGAGGCCCGCAACCCCTCGCGCAGCATGACCGGGCAGAATCCGGCGGGCTGCGAATTCAGCGACACCACCTGGTCGGGCGGCAACATCCGGGTCCGCGCGACCTGCCGCCCGGCGGGCGGCCCGCAGATGCAGATGAGCCTCGAGGGCACCTATGGCGCCGAGCAGATCAACAGCCGGATCAACATGAACATGGAAATGCCGAATCCGGCCGGAGGAGCCCCGATGCAGATTCGCGTCGGCGGCACGATGACCGGCCGCCGTACGGGCGATTGCCGCAGCTAGAAACCCGGCGAGGGAGAATGCGATGAAAGTGTCGGTGGCCGCGGTTGCGGCGCTAATCCTTGTCGGCTGCGGATCGCAGGACAAGAGTGCCAATGAAGCGGCCGCCGGCGCGGGTTCGCCGGCGTCCGGCGCTCAGTCGATACAGCCCGGCCAGTGGGAGATGGCGACGCAGATGATGTCGGTCGACATCCCCGGCGCGCCGCCGGAGGTGGTGCAGCAGATGCGCGCGCAGCAGGGCCGTACCCAGACCGACCGGACCTGCATCACGCCCGAGCAGGCCCGCAACCCGCTACGCGAGCTTCGCGACACCATGTCCGGCCCGCGCGGGGCGAACTGCCGGAAGCTGGAGGATACGTTCGCCGGCGGCGTCATCCGCATCCGCATGAGCTGCCAGGCGCCGAGCGGTCGCCAGGGAACCGCTGAGCTGTCGGTGCAGGGCAGCTTCACCGCGACCACGCTCACGGCCGCGGTCTCGATCAACGCCCAGGGCCCGAATGTGGGCGGGCCGGGAACCACGGCGATGCGGGTGTCGACCAATTTGCGCGGCCGCCGCATCGGCGACTGCCCCGCCAACGCCGGGCCGCGCACTGGCCCGCCGAGCGCACCGCCGCCCGTCATCCAGCCGGGCAACGGGCAGTGAGGGCATTGGCCCCGGCCGCAGCGGCGCTTCTGCTCGCCGCCTGCGGCGGGCAGGACGGAAATCGCGGCAACGCGGCCGGGAGCAATGCGGCCGCCCCCGACCCCGCCGCCGGCAATATGACCGGCGCCGAAGCCGGCGCTCCCGCCGTGGGCCAGGCCGCGTCGGGAGCCCGGGCGATGCAGCCGGGCCAGTGGGAAATGGTCACGCAGGTGACGGCGGTCGAAATGCCCGGCGCGCCGCCCGAGGCGCAGGCACAGCTGCGCGCGCAGCAGGGACGGGCGCAGACCGATCGCCGCTGCATCACGCCCGCCCAGGCCGCCAATCCGACGCGCGAACTGGTCGGCAGCGGCCCGCAAAGCCGGAATTGCCAATTCTCCGACCGGACCTTCGCGGGCGGCGTGATCCGGGTCCGCGCGAGCTGCCGGCCGCCGGGCGGCGGCGTGAGCCGGGCGGAGCTGGCGATAGAAGGCGGCTTCACCGAAACCACGCTCGAGGCCAGGCTGACGGTCAGCGCCGTGGGCCCGAACTCGTCCGGCGGGCGGGGCACGCAGACGATCCGCGCCAGCAGCACGGTCCGGGGCCGCCGCATCGGCGAATGCCCGGCAGGCGGAGCCCCGCCCGTGGTTCGGACCGTGCCCGCGCCGCCGCCGCCGGCGTCGCCGCCGCGGCCGTGACGAGCTTCATCCCCGGCCCAGTCATGCGAATTGAATTCATGCCGGGAGGCGGAAGATCATGATAGGTTATGTCACCCTGGGCACCAACGATCTGGACAAGGCGCGCGCTTATTACGATGCGCTGCTCGGCGAGCTTGGCGCCACCCGCAAGATGGAGTTTCCGGAGACCGGCTTCACCCTCTACGGCACCGGCGGCCGGCGGCCCGGCATCGCCATCACCAAGCCCTATGACGGCAAGCCCGCCTCGGCCGGCAACGGCAATATGACCGCGCTGGCGATGGAGAGCCGCGACATGGTCGACCGCATGCACGCCAAGGCGATCGCGCTCGGCGGCAGCGACGAAGGCGCGCCCGGGCTGCGCACGCCGGAGGGACCCGGAGCCTTTTACGGCGCCTATTTCCGCGATCCCGAAGGCAATAAATTATGCGTCTTCCGGATGGGACCGGCCTAGATCGCTTCAATCCGGATTCAATCCTTATTCCAGCGAAAGCTGGAATCCCTTTTCCTTTCTGCGCGTTGAAGAAGCGGGATTCCAGCTTTCGCTGGAATGACGGGCGTTTCCTGTCGAACCGAGAAGCGGCTAGGAACCACTCATGAAAGCCAGGGTGATCGTCAATCGCAGCGGCGGCACCCTGAAGGGCTCCGGGGACGAGGAGGCGCGGATCGTTGCCGCGTTCGAGGCGGCGGGCGTCGAGGCCGACGTGCGGATGACCGAGCCGGCCGATATTTTCGAGGCGTTGAAGGAGGCCGCCGCCGCGCCCGGCCTTGACGCTGTCGTCGCCGGCGGCGGCGACGGCACTTTGAGCTGCGCGGCCGGCCATCTCGCCGATAGCGGCCGCCCGTTCGGCATCCTGCCTTTGGGCACGTTGAACCATCTCGCCCGCGACGCCGGCATCCCGTTCGGGATCGAGGAGGCGGCGGCGGTGATCGCGGCCGGCCATGTCCGCGACGTCGACGTCGCCGAGGTCAACGGTCGCGTCTTCGTCAACAACAGCTCGGTCGGCCTCTATCCGGATATGGTGCGGCTGCGTGAGGCCCAGCAGGAGCGAATCGGCCGCGGCAAGCGGCTCGCAATGCTGTCGGCGGGCTTCGCCTCGCTGCGCGCCTTTCGCCGCCACCGACTGTGGATCAGCGCCTCGGGGCTGGAGACGCCGATCCGCACGCCTTTGCTGTTCGTGGGCAACAATCGCTACCAGGTGAATCTGTTCGGGCTGGGCAGGCGCGAGGCGATCGATGCGGGCGAACTGTGCCTCTACGCGATCCGGGCGGGCAGCCGGCTCCATCTCCTCTGGGCGGGGATCAGGGGCGTGTTCGGCAAGCTCGATCAGCAGCGCGACTTCATCACCGCTTATGTGAGCGAGGCGGAGATCGGCTCGAACCGGCCGATGCTGGCGGTCTCGGTCGATGGCGAGACCGAACGGATGGAGACGCCGCTGCGCTACCGGATCCGGCCCAAGGCGCTGCGGCTGATCGTGCCGGCCCAATAGCCGGGGACAGTTACTCGTAACTGTCCCCATTCCCGCGCCGTTCTTGAATGGGGACAGTTGGCAAGCAACTGTCCCCGCGCCTTACCGCGCGGGCACGCCGAACGTCCGCCCGGCCTCGGTCGCGGTGAAGCGGTCCGGCGCGAGGCCGCGGGCGCGGGCCAGCGCGGCGAGGCTGCGCGGGGGATCGTCGATCGCCTCGAAGCTCAGCTGGAACGTGCCCCAGTGAATGGCGAGCGCGCGGGTGGGGCTGAGCGCCTCGAAGATGCGCAGCGCCTCGGCCGGGCCGACATGGCTGTTCTGCATGACGTCGCGCGGGAGATAGGCGCCGATCGGGATGATCGCGAGCCGGAACGGCCCATGCGCGGCGGCCGCGCGGACCCAGGCGCCGTCGCCCCAGCCGGTGTCGCCGGCGAAGAAGATGTTGCCGCCGGGCGTCACGATCGTGAAGGCCGACCACAAGGCGCGGTTGCGGTCGGCGCCCCAGCGCGACCCCCAATGATGGTTGCGCTCGACGATGACCTCGACGGCACCTTCACGACTGCCGTCGACAAGCCCCCGGGCGCGGCGCACGGAAACCCGTCCGCCCCAGTCGCGCGTCACCGACTCCACCCCCGCCCCGCGCAGGATCGCGTCGTTGCCGAGGCTGGTGACGATCAGTGGCCGGTCGCGCTCCCAGAGGCGGCGGAGCGTCGGCAGGTCGAGATGATCGTAATGATTGTGGCTGACGAGGACGAGGTCGATCCGCGGCAGATCCTCGAAGCGCACGCCGGGCGCGCGGACCCGGGTCGGGCCGACGAAGGAGAAAGGCGAGGCGCGGTCCGACCAGATCGGGTCGGTGAGGATGTTGAGCCCCTCGGTCTGCACCAGCACGGTGGCGTGACCGATCCAGGTGACCTGCATCTCATCGCCCATGATCCGGCGCGGCGGCACGGTGGGGCGGACCGCGACCCTGTCGGGCCAGACGGCGCGCTCGCCCCGCGCCCAGCGGTTGAGGAACCGGCTGGGATCGAGCCGGGCCGGATCGCGCGCGCCCGGATTGAAGAAGCGGCGGCCGTCATAATGATCGCTGGTGGGGCCGCGATAATAGATTCGGTCGAGGAAAGGCGGGACGAGCGTCGGCGCGAAGCTCAGCGCGACCAGAGCGAAGAGGAGGACGGTCCCAAGCCATTTCAGGACCGTCCGCATCGATTGCCCGGACGCTAGCGCGGCTCGAGCGTGAGGCCGGCGGGCGCCCGCGTCTCGTCGTGATTGTCGTGGTACATGTCGAGGGCGAGGCTGAAGCGGCCCGGCGCGGCGTCCCCGCAATCGAGCGACCAGACATCGACGATCGAGCCGAACACGCCAATGCCGACATTGGCGCGCTGGCCGATCCTGGGCTGGTCGCCGTCGGCGCAGCGCAGCCGACGCATATAGGCATGCTCGCCCTCCACGCCGCTGACCCGCACCGGATTGGCCTCCGATCCGAGCGGCTCATTGCGTGCGCGCTCGACCGCCTGCGCGACCTCCTCCTCGGAAGGCGCGGCGCCAAGCTGCACCATCAATTCGCGCGGCGTGGCGGCCTGCGCGGCGATCGGAGCGGCGAGGAGCAAGGCTAAGGCGGCGAGGGGCAGGCGCATGGCGGCTCTCCATTCTGTCGCGCCGAGCTTAATCGGATGGCGGCCGGGAACAAGCCGAATCGGAACCGGCTAAGGCTGGAGCGTGAAGCCGGCGGGCGCGCGGGTCTCGATATGCTCCTCGTGATACATGTCGAAGACGACGCGGCCGGCGACGTCGCCGCAAAAGACCTCATAGGCGCCGACCACCGAGCCGAAGCCGCCGGCGCCGGCCTCGCGGCGCGCGCCGATCCTGGGCGCGCTGCCGTCGGCGCAGCGCAGCCGGGCCAGATAGGCGCGCTCGCCCTCCGGCCCGCCGACGCGCACCGGATTGGCCAATGTGCCGAGCGGATGGGCATCGGCGGCGACGACGAGCGCCCGCATCTCCTCTTCGGGCGAGGCCGGGCTCATCTGCGCGACCATCGATTCGGGCGTGGCGGTCCGCGCGCCGAGCCGCGGCTGGGCCTGCGCCTGCGCCTGCGCCAAAGCCGGCGCGGCAAGGAGAAGGCAGACGGCGATTGGAGCAAGAAAACGCATGATACTCTCCGGCAAGGCAGGGCTATGTAGGGCAGGAGCGGCGGATGGGAAAGGCAGGCGCATGACGGATGCGACGGGACCGGTGGCCAAAGCCGGAATGCTGATCCGCCGCCCGGCGGACGAGGTCTTCGAGGCGTTCGCAGACCCGGCCGCGACGGCGCGTTTCTGGTTCTCGAAGGGGAGCGGCCGGCTCGTTCCCGGCGCGCGGGTGCGCTGGGAGTGGGAGATGTACGGCGTCGGTTCCGACGTCGTGGTCAAGGCGGTCGAGCCCGGGCGGCGCATCCTCATCGACTGGGGCGAGCCGGCGACGCAGGTCGAATGGACGTTCGAGGCGCGCGGGCCGGAGCGGACCTGGGTCGCGGTCGAGAATCGCGGCTTTCACGGCGATTCGCAGGCGCAAGTGGCCGGGGCGCTGGATTCGGCCGGCGGCTTCGCGCTCGTGCTGGCGGGCGCCAAGATCTGGCTCGAGCACGGCCTCGAGCCGGGCTTTGTCGTCGACCGGCATCCCGACGGGGTGGTGGAGTCGTGGCGGGGGCGGTAGCGGGCCGAGCGTTAATCCGAACCACCTCGTCATGCCGGGCTCGACCCGGCATCTACCTTCTTTTCATGGCGATCCGGAAGAAGTGGACCCCGGGTCAAGCCCGGGGTGACGATTCAGGTTTTTGCACATTTCATCTCAGTGAAAATTGCGCGACTTGATCCGCATGCCGCCGTCGCGGCCGGCGAGGTTGGCGCAGCGTTCGGGCGGGTCGCGCGGGTCGTGGCCGCCGTTGCGGGCGCCATCGCCGGGCCCGGTCCGGTGCGGGAAATCGAGCGCGCCGACCCGGGCCAATAAAGGCGTCAGATCCTCCAGCGTCTCGGTGACGATGTGGATCACCTGCCCTTCCTTCTGCAGCCTGCCGCGCACGCCGATCATCGCGCTGGCGAGGATGATTCGGCGGTGCGCCTCGAAAATGCGCTGCCAGGCGATCGCATTGGCGATGCCGGTCTCGTCCTCGAGCGTGATGAAGGTGACGTTGCCGGCGCCCGGCCGCTGGCGGACCAGGACGATGCCGGCGACATTGACCTTCGCTCCGTCCTTCATGTCGCGCAGTGCCGCGCAGGGGACGATGCCGCGCCGGTCCAGCGCGGAGCGGAGGAAGGCGAGCGGGTGGGCGCGCAGCGAGAGCTGGACGGCGCGATAATCCTCGACCACCTCGCGGCCCTCGGTCAGCGGCGTCAGCGCCACTTCGGGCTCCAGCGCGCGCGCCTCGGCGAAGGCGAAGAGCGGCAGCGGCTTGCCGCCCAGCCCGCGCACCTTCCACAAGGCCTGCCGCCGGTCCAGCCCCAGCGCCTGGAAAGCATCGGCGTCGGCCAGTTTCTCCAGCGCCGCCGCCGGCACGCCCGACCGGCGCCAGACATCGTCGATCGAGGTGAAGGGCGCGTCCATGGCGGCGGCGGCGATCAGCGCGCCATGCGCGTTGGAGAGCCCCTTCACCATGCGCAGGCCGAGGCGGAGAGGAAGGAGGTCCTTCGATACGGGCCCTCGACAAGCTCGGTCCCTACTCAGGATGAGCGAATTCTCCTCCCGCTCATCCCGAGTAGCCGGTGAGCCAGTCGAACCGGCGTATCGAAGGACTTCCAGCGTACAATCCCAGCGGCTGGCATTGACGCAGACCGGGCGCATCTCGACGCCGTGGTCGCGCGCGTCGCGGACGAGCTGGGCGGGGGCGTAGAAGCCCATCGGCTGGGCGTTGAGTAAGGCGGCGCAGAAGATGTCGGGATGATAATGCTTCATCCAGGACGAGGCGTAGGCGATCTTGGCGAAGCTGGCGGCGTGGCTTTCGGGGAAGCCGTAGCTGCCGAAGCCCTCGATCTGCCTGAACGTCCGTTCGGCGAAATCCCGGGTATAGCCGCGCTCCAGCATGCCGCCGATCATGTCGTCGCGGAAATGGCTGACCCCGCCGGTGGTCTTGAAGGTCGCCATCGAGCGCCGCAACGCGTCGGCCTTTGCGGGCGAGAAGCCGGCGCCGACGATCGCCACCTTCATCGCCTGCTCCTGGAAGAGCGGCACGCCCTTCGTCTTCTCAAGCACGTCCCTGAGCTCGGGGGAGGGATATTCCTCCGGCTCCTTGCCTTCGCGCCGCCGCAAATAAGGATGGACCATATTGCCCTGGATCGGCCCCGGCCGGACGATCGCGACCTGGATGACGATGTCGTAGAAGATGCGGGGCTTGAGCCGCGGCAGCATCGACATCTGCGCGCGGCTCTCGATCTGGAAGGTGCCGATCGTGTCCGCCGCGCAGATCATGTCGTAGACGGCGGGATCGTCCTCCTGCATTTCGGGCGAGGCGAGGGTGAGCCGCCGCCCTTTATGCTCGGCCAGCAGGTCGAAGGCGCGGCGCATGCAGCCCAGCATACCGAGCCCGAGCACGTCCAATTTCATGATCTTCAATTCCTCGAGATCGTCCTTCTCCCATTCGATGACGCGCCGATCCTCCATCGTCGCGGGCTCGATCGGCACGAGATCGTCGAGCCGGTCGCGGGTGAGGACGAAGCCCCCCGGATGCTGGCTCAAATGGCGGGGCGTGCCGATCAGCTGGCGGGTCAATTCGAGCGTCAGCGCCAGCCGGGGATCGGCCGCGTCGAGGCCCAATTCGGCGACATGGCGTTCGGCGACGCCCTCGTTCGACCAGCCCCAGACCTGGCCGGAGAGCGTCGCGGTCACGTCCTCGCTGAGGCCCAAAGCCTTGCCGACCTCGCGGACCGCGCCGCGGGTCCGGTAGCGGCTGACCACGGCGGTCAGCGCCGCGTGGCTATGGCCGTAGGTCTCGTAGAGCCACTGGATCACCTCCTCGCGCCGCTCATGCTCGAAATCGACGTCGATGTCGGGCGGCTCGTCGCGGTCGTCGGAGAGGAAGCGCTCGAACAGCAATTTGTGGGCGACGGGATCGATCGAGGTGATGCCGAGCACATAGCAGATCATCGAATTGGCCGCCGAGCCGCGCCCCTGGCAGAGGATGTCCTGGCTGCGCGCGAATTGGACGACCGAATTGACGGTGAGGAAATAAGGGGCGTAGCGCCAGGAGGCCACGAGCCGCAGCTCATGGGTGAGCAGCTTGCGGTAGCGCTGCGGCGGGCGCCCGTCATGCTGCCGGTTGAGCGCCGTCCAGGCCATCCGCTCCAGCGCCTTTTGCGGCGAGCGGCGAGTCATCACGATCTCGTCGGGATATTGGTAGCTCAATTCGCGCATCGAGAAGGTGCAGCGCTCGGCGATATCGGCGCTCGCGCGGATCGCGTCGGGAAAAGCGGCGAAGCGGCGCTCCATCTCCGCCGGCGATTTGAGGTAGCGGTCGGCGAAGCGCTCGCGGCGGAAGCCGAGCGCGTCGATGGTGACATGCTCGCGGATCGCGGTGACGACGTCGTGGAGCATGCGCTTGTCGGGGCCGTCATAGAGCACGTCCCCGGTCGCGAGGCTCCTGAGCCCGTGGCGCCGCGCCAGCGCGTCCAGCGCATGCAGCCTTTTCGCCTCGCCCGGCCGACGCCGATGGGTGAGCGCGAGATGGCCGCGCTCGGCGAAAATATCCCGCATCTGGGCGAGCGCGACGTCGGCCACCCGGTCCGCTTCGTCGGGAATCAGAGCCGCGACCAGGCCGTCGGACCAGGCGGCCAAATCCTCCCAGTGGAGGAAGCATTGCCCCTTTTCGCCCTTCTTGCGATCGACGCGGCTCTTGCCCTGGGTGAGCAGCCGCGTCAGCCGCGACCAGGCGGCGCGGTCCTCGGGCCAGACCAGCAATGCGCTACCGTCCATCAGATCGAGCCGGCAGCCGGCGACGAGCCGCACCCCGGTGGCGTCGGCGGCGCGCAACGCCTTGACGAGGCCGCCGACGCTGTTGCGGTCGGTCACCCCAAGCGCCTTATAGCCGAGCATCGCCGCCGCCGCGAACAGCTCTTTGGCGCTCGAAACCCCGCGCAGGAAGCTGAAATGGCTGGCGACCTGAAGCTCGATGTAGGTCATGCGAAGATGCCGTGCAGGTGCCAGCTGAGATCGCCCGTCTCCGGATCCTCGCCGTCGCCCTTGCGGAACAGCCAGAAGCGGGCGCCTTGCCGGTCCTCGACCTGGAAATAATCGCGGATGGCGGCCTGCTCGCTCTCGTGCCGCCACCATTCGCCATAGATGCGTTCGGGCCCGTCGGCGGCGGCGACCTGATAGGAGCGACCGCGCCATTTGAAGCGGACCGGGGCGCCGTCGGGGAGCGGCGCCATGACATTCTCCACCTGCTCCGGCGGGGAAAGGAGCCTGACGGGACGGGGCCATTGCGGCCAGGCGACGGGCGCCGCCAGCGGGCCGACGGCGCGGACGCTGCGTTCGGGAAGATCGCTTTCAACCGCCCCCAGCCGGTGGACGCGGCGCGCGCCGAGCCGGGCGGCGAGCCGGTCGACCAGCATGGCGAGATCGGGCGCGGGCCGGGCGCCGGCCATCTCGCCCTCGATGGGCTCGGGCCCGAGCGGCTCGACCCGGGCGGCGACGAGGCGGAGCCGCTCGATGCCGAAGCCGGGCTCGATCGTCTCGATCTTCGTGCATAGCAAGGCGTGGAGATGCGGCCCGTCGCGGGTCGCGCGGGCCGTGCTGACAAGGATGTGCTGGGCCTCGTTGTCGACCCGCTCGCACAGGAGGATGAGGCGGCGGACGCCGAGGCCCGCCTCTGCGAGCAGGGGAATGAGCCGGCGCACCGCCTCGCCGCCGGCCTCCGCAATCGCTTCGGCGGTGGCGATCGGCTCGAGGAAGCGGAGCAGGATAAAAAGCGGCGCCTCGGGCACGATCGGATCGAACGGCTCGGCCGCGCGGCCCAAAGCCTGATCGAGCCGGGTCAGCAGAGCGCCGCCGAAGCGGCGCTGGAGCGGGCCGCGGGGCATGGCGATCAATTCGCCGATCCGCTCCACGCCCAGCCGGTCGGCGGCGCCGAGCAGGTCCGCGTCGAGCCGCAAGGCGGCGAGCGGCATGGCCGCGATCGCATCGGCCTCGCCGCCGGGCGGGCAGAGGATGAGCTTTCCGGCCCCGAAGCGGGCGAGCGCATAAGCGGCGCCCGTGGTGCCGGCGACGGCGATGCGGGCGGAAAAGCCCAGCCGACGGCAAAAGCCGAGGATGCGCGCGCACATGCGCTCCTCGCCGCCGAACAGATGGGCGACCCCGGTCAGATCGAGCCAGAGCCCGTCCGGGCCGGACAAAGCGGCGCGCGGCGTCCAGCGGCGGGCGGCGAACAGGCCGAGCCGTGCCAGCCAGGCGGCATCGCCTTGCGGGTCGGCGGGGCGCATTTCGAGCCCCCGCACCAGCAATCGCGCCTTGGCGAGCGGCATGCCCGGTGCGAGCCCCAGGGCCAGGGCGCGCGGGCAGGCGGCGGCGATGAGGTCGCGATTGCCGACCCGGTGTGCGGTGACGAGAGCGCCTTCGGCTGCGCCCAACGCCTCCGCCTGCACCGGCGCCTCCCGCGCCCAGCGCGCGCCGGGCCGCCAATGGCCTGGCTTGAGCCCCCCCTCTCCCACTTGGGGAGAGGGAGGGCCCCATTGCGCCAGCAATGGGAGGGTGAGGGACTGGGCAGGCGACGCTGTACCCTCACCCTCCCACCCGGCTGCGCCGGTCGGGCCCCTCCCTCTCCCCGAAGCGGGAGAGGGGGAAGAGAGGTCACGCGGCCCTTCTCTCCGCTTCCTCCTGACGATCCGTTCGATCGCCAGCTGGGGCAGGAAGAGCGAGGCGAGCCTCGGCATCGGGAGTCTCCAATAGCCAGAGATAAGGGGGTCCGCCGCGCTGGCGGGCGAGCTCGACCCGCCAGCGGGCGCGGCCGAGGCCCGGATAAGGCAAAGCGGCCGAGGGCGCGCAGCCGATCCGCCAGCGGGTGAAGGCGGCGGACGGCACCATCAGCGGATCCATGTCGGCCTTGCGCCAGCGCCGGAGCATCAGGGCCGGCGTGCCGCTCTCCTCGGCGGCGAGCTGGAGCCGGCGGGTCGCGGCCATGTCGGCGCGGCCCACGTCGCCGATCACCGCCGCCAAAGCGCCATGGCGCACCCCCTCCTCCATCACCGCGAGCGCTTCGGCGTCATTGCGGCATTCGGCGTAGAGCAGCCGGTCCGGCGCCAGCCCCGCCTGCGCGAGCCCGGGCGCGAACAGATCGCGGCGGGTGAGCGCCCACAAGACCTGCCCGTTCCCCCGGGCGATGGCGAAGCGAGCGGCGGCGGCGGCGAGGAAGAGGGTGGCGGCGGCCTCGTCGCCGGGCGCGGGGCTGGCGGCGGCGGCCTCGTGCAGCGCCGGCGCCAGGCCGCCGCCGGCGAGCCGGCTGTCGACCTCCTCGATCCCGAACGGCAGCGACTCGCGCCTCTCCTCCCGCACCGAAAGACCGCGCTCGATGGCGCGGATCTCGGCCTTCAGCGCCTCGAGGCGCGGGCTGGCAAGGGACGAAGCGGGCATGCGACTCGGACTCATCTGTTCGCTTTATGTTCCGCTCTGTTTCCTCCAGAGTCAAGCCGGGCATCTCGCGGGCCTATGGGAAGGACGGTCGATAATTGATGTTGAGAACGGCGCCCTCTCCCTCGACGTCGGCATAGGTGATGTTGACTTCGGCGCCGCCCGCGACCCGCCAGTCCCATTCGCACACGGTGAGGAGCTCCGCGGGCGGGCAGGGATCCCGGCCCTCTGCGAGCTCGGCACCGTGCCTCGATCGCAAATGCGCCGCCAGCGTGCCGGCCAGGGCGCGGGAAGCACGGCGCGCCGTCATCATCACCTGCACGAGCCTTCCCGCATAGAGGTAGAAGCAGGTGTCGAACACCTGTCCCGCGAGCTCGGAGCCGCGGATCTCCAGCTCGCATATGGCGACCCGCTCGTTCACCATATTGTGCAACGTACCGCGCACGCGCGGCACGCGGGCGGCCGGCTGCGCGGCCCGGATCTGCGCGACCGTCATTCCGGCGCGCACATTCTCCCAAATAACCTGCGAGAAAGCAGGCGATGGAGCCAAGAGAAGGCTCAAAAGAAAGAAAAATCGGCCCATGTCTAAATGCCCCTGTCGATGCGGCACCCCGCCCCGCCGTTGCGAAGACATCATCGCGCCCGCGCTATAGCAGAATTGGCGCAGGCAAGCCGCTCCGACTTCGAGCCCGGCGGCAATGCGCGACTTGGCTCGACAATCCCACACCCCTCCCCCAAAAAGCGCCCATGATTCTCCTGCGTGCCGCGTTCCTCACCTTTCTGCTGCTCGTCTCCGTTCCGGCTTTCGCCCAGCGGGGGGACGCCGACTGGCTCTATCGCGGCTCAGACATCGCCCGCGATCCGGCCTGGACGTTCGGAACGTTGCCGAACGGGCTCCGTTACGCGCTCCGCCGCAACGCCTTGCCGGCGGGGCAGGTTTCGATCCGGGTGCGGATCGACGCCGGGGCGCTGCACGAGGCCGACAATGAGCGCGGCTGGGCCCATTTCCTCGAGCATATGCTGTTCCGCGGCACCCGCAACTATCCCGACCGCCGCGCCCGCGAGATCTGGCAGCAATTGGGCGCGAGCTTCGGCTCGGACAGCAATGCGCGGACCGACGCCACCAACACCGTCTACGTGCTGAACCTGCCCCATGCCGCGCGCGCGCCGCTCGACACCAGCCTTGCCGTGCTCGCCGAGATGATGGCGCAGGCCAATATCGAGCCGGCAGCGGTCGCCGCCGAGCGGCCGGTCGTGCTCGCCGAGAAGGGCCGCCAGCCCGAGCTCGGCGTGCGCATCACCGAAGCCAGCCAGCGCCTCTTTTATGCCGGCCTGCTCTACGCGCGGCGCGACACGATCGGCACCGAGGAGACGCTGAACGCCGCGACGCCCGCGGGCCTCACCGCCTTCTACCGGCGCTGGTACCGGCCCGAGCGGACCACGATCGTCATGGTCGGCGATGCCGACGTGGGAATGATGGAGGAATTGATCCGCAACCGCTTCGGCGACTGGCGGGGCGTGGGGCCGGCGCCGCCCGAGCCCGATTACGGCAGCATCGCCGAGGTCCCCCAGCCGGTCGCCGGCCTCGCTTATCCGGGCACGCCGACGGGCGTGAACCTGGTCTGGCTCAGGCCCTATGAGACGCTTGCGCACACCGTGGCGCGCGAGCGCCTGTTCCTCGAGGAGGGGCTCGCGGCGCAGATCATCAACCGCCGGCTCGAGGCGCATGCGCGCGGCCGCTCGGCCTTCGTCGGCGGCGGCATCGGCATCTCGCGCGCGCGCAGCATCGCCAATGCGACCTCGCTGACGCTCTATGCGCGGGGCGGCGACTGGCGCGGATCGCTGACCGAGGCCTATGCGATCATCGGCGATGCGCTGCGGGCGCCGCCGAGCCGGGAGGAGATTTCGCGCGAGCTGGAGAATGTCCGCGCCGCGGTCGTCGCCGCGGTCCAGGGCGACGCCACCGTCCAGTCGCAGGTCCGCGCCGAGCAGCTGGTCGGCGCGGTCGACAATGGTTCGGTGCTGTCGAGCGCGCAGGTCGTGCGCGACAATTTCGAGGCCAATGCGCCGCTGATGACCCCGGCGCGGATCGGCGCCGCGATGCAGGCGATGTTCACCGGCTCCGGCCCGCGCATGCTGGTGGTGACGCCGGCGCCGGTCGCGGGCGGCGACGCCGCCCTGGCCGAGGGGCTGGCGGCGGCGCGGGCGGCGGCGCCGGCGGTGCGGACGGCGGAGCGGCGGGTCAGCTTCGCGGATCTGCCGCCGCCGGGGCGGCCGGGCCGGGTCGTCTCGCGCCGGCGGATCGAGGACATGGACGTCACCATCGTCACCTTCGCCAACGGCTCGACCCTGACCTTCAAGCATACCGATTATGATCGCGGATCGGTGCAGGTCCAGCTGCGCTTCGGCGCGGGCGTCTCGGAGATCGCGCCCGACCGGCCATCGCTTGGCTGGCTGGCCGGGCTGGTGGCGCCCTCGGGCCTCGCCAATCTCGATCTCAGCGGGATGGAGCGGCTGCTGACCGGACGGCGGATGGGGCTTTCCTTCGCCATCGACGAGAACGCCTTCGCCCTCGGCGGCCAGACCAGCGCCGCCGATCTGCCCGACCAGCTGCGCCTGCTCACCCTCAAGCTCACCCATCCGCGCTGGGACCGGACCCTGCTCGCCCGCTTCCGCGGCGCGGCGGTGGAGAGCTTCGACCTCCATTTCTCCTCGGCCGCGGCGCGGGCGGCGCGCGAGCTGGGCGGCGTGCTTCGACCTAATGACGAGAGGTGGCGGCCGATCGAGAGAGCCGAGATGGGGGCCGCCACTGTCGAGCGGTTCCGCGACTTCTACACGCCCTTCCTCGCCCAGCGGCCGGTCCATGCGATCATCGTCGGCGACGTCGGGCTCGAAGCCGCGATCGAGGCGATGCGGCGCACGGTCGGCGCGCTGCCGAGACGGTCCCCGGCCCCGATCCCGCCCGGCGCCGGCAACTTGCGCCCGCCGGCGCCCGACGCGACGCCGCGCACCTTTACCCACCGGGGCGATCCCAACCAGGCCTATGCCCTGATCGGCTGGTCGACCATCGGCGGCAACGCGCGGATCCGCGACCGGCGCGCGCTGGCGCTCGCCGCCAATCTGTTCGAGACGCGGCTGTTCGACCGGCTGCGCGAGCAGGAAGGCGCCACCTACGCGCCCGACGCGACCCACCTCGCCGCCGACCGCTTCACCGATTGGGGCGTGCTCTACGCCGCCGCCGAGATCAGGCCGGCCAGCGCCGCCACCTTCTTCCGCATCGCGCGCGAGATCATCGCCGACCTCGCCGCCCGCCCCGTTCTGCCCGACGAGTATGAGCGGGCGGTCAATCCGGTGCTGAGCGGGATCGAGCGGCGGCTCGCCACCAACGGCTATTGGATCGACGCGCTCGAGGATTGGCACCACGACCCACGTGCAATCGAGAATGTCCGCACCTATCTTGCCGATTATCGGGCGTTGACGGCGGAGGATGTCCGCCGCGCGGTCGCGACCTACGTGACCGACGCTGGAGACTGGTCGATGCTGGTGCTTCCGAGTAGAGGAGCATCCGCAAGGGAAGCGAATGGCAACAACCAATAACGCCGTTTCGATCGCCGGGCCCGCGCCTTCGCGGCGCCGCAAGCGCGGCTGGAACCCGCTCCGGCTCAGCGACCAGCCCTTCTTCGACGACAAGAACCGCGCCTTCTGGATCCTGCAGTCGGTGGGCTGGGCCGGCTATTTCGTGCTGCGCACGCTCTCCAACATCGCCAATGAGAATGTCGGGCGCTACATCATCCACAACGCCCTGCTGACCGCGGCGGGCTATTCGATCACCCTCTTGATGGCGGCCGCCTATCGCCGCCTGATCAAGATGCGGCCGGCCTACACCTGGGTCGGCACGATCCTCATCGTGGCGATTGCCGCGGCCGGCTTCTCGGCGATCGAGACCTGGAGCTACGCCACCTTCGTCAATCCGGGCTTCACGCCGGAAGGCATGCGCTTCTTCGGCGCGATCCTGTTCACCGTGTCGCTGCTGATCGCCTGGTCGGCGCTTTATTATTCGATCAACTTCTACATCCTCCTGGAAGAGCAATCGGACCGGCTGCTCAGGCTCGAAAGCCAGGCCTCGAACGCGCAGCTCGCCATGCTGCGCTACCAGCTCAACCCCCATTTCCTGTTCAACACGCTGAACTCGATCTCGACCCTGGTCCTGCTCAAGCAGACCGACCGCGCCAATGCGATGCTGTCGCGCCTCTCCTCGTTCCTGCGCTACACACTGGTCAACGAATCCACCGGCACGGTGACGCTGGCGCAGGAGATCGAGACGCTGAAGCTCTACCTCGATATCGAGAAGATGCGCTTCGAGGATCGCCTGCGCGCCCATTTCCACATCGACAAGAGGGTGATGGAGGCTCATCTCCCCTCGCTCCTGCTGCAGCCCCTGATCGAGAATGCGATCAAATATGCGGTGACCCCCCAGGAGGAGGGCGCCGACATCTCGGTCGAGGCCAGGCTCCAGACCGAGCGGGTGCTGATCACCGTCTCCGACACCGGGCCGGGCACCGACGCGCTCTACAATGTCCGCGCCGAGCAATCGACCGGCGTCGGTCTGGCGAACATTCGGGACCGTCTGGCGCAGGCCTATGGCGACAACCACCGCTTCGAGACACAATCGGATATCACTGGGGGCTTCCGCGTTTTCATCGACATTCCCTATCAATTCGAAACCGAAACCGAGGACCCGAAATGACCATTCGCACCATCCTGGTCGACGACGAGCCGCTCGCCATCCAGGGGCTGCAACTGAGGCTCGAGCCGCATGATGATGTCGAGATCATCGACACCTGCTCGAACGGCCGCGAGGCGATAAGGTCGATCAAGACCCACAAGCCCGATCTCGTCTTCCTCGACATCCAGATGCCGGGCTTCGACGGCTTCTCGGTGATCCAGGGGCTGATGGAGGTCGAGCCGCCGCTCTTCGTCTTCGTCACCGCTTATGGCGACCATGCCCTGCGCGCCTTCGAGGCCGACGCGGTCGACTATCTGATGAAGCCGGTCGACGAGGCGCGGCTCGCCGACACGCTCGAGCGCGTCCGCGTGCGCCTCGCCGAGAAACGCGGAGTCGAGGAGGTGGCGGCGCTGAAGGAGGTGCTCGCCGAGGTCGCGCCCGAGGCCGCCGAGAATGTCGAGGGCGTCGAGGACGCGCACGCGTCCAACCGCTACGAGAAGCTCATCAACATCAAGGACCGCGGCCAGATCTTCCGCGTCGACGTCGATTCGATCGAGAAGATCGACGCCGCCGGCGATTATATGTGCATCTATACCGGCGACAACACCTTGATCCTGCGCGAGACGATGAAGGATCTGGAGAAGCGCCTCGACCCGCGCCGCTTCCAGCGCGTCCACCGCAGCACAATCGTCAATCTCGACCAGGTCCGCCAGGTCAAGCCGCACACCAACGGCGAATGCTTCCTGGTGCTGGATTCCGGCGCGCAGGTGAAGGTCTCGCGCTCCTATCGCGACGTGGTGGCTCGCTTCGTCCACTGATATCGCCTGAGCGCGGGGGGAAACGGGGGCATGGGGACTGCGGCAATCGAAGTGCGAGGCCTCGCCAAGGCCTACGGGTCCGTGCAGGCGGTCGCCGGCGTCGACCTCACGATCGCGGCGGGAGAAGTCTTCGCTTTGCTCGGGCCGAACGGGGCGGGCAAGACCACCACGGTCGAAATCCTCGAAGGCTTCACGACGCGCGATTCCGGCAATGTCAGCGTCCTCGGCCACGATCCCGCGCTCAACGAGCCCGCGCTCAAGGCCAGGATCGGCATCGTCGCCCAGGAAACCGCGGCCGATCCGTTCCTGACCGTCTCCGAGATGATGCGGATGATCGCGGGCACCTATCCGGCGCCGCGGCCGGTCGACGAGGTGATCGACCTGGTCGGCCTGAAGGACAAGCGCAACGTCCGCGCCGGCCGTCTGTCGGGCGGCCAGCAAAGGCGGCTGGATGTCGCCCTCGCTTTGGTCGGCGACCCCGATCTGCTCTTCCTCGACGAGCCGACGACGGGCTTCGATCCCGATGCGCGCCTCGAGGCCTGGGCGATGATTCGCGAGCTGCGCGCATTGGGCAAGACCGTCCTGCTGACCACCCATTATATGGACGAGGCGCAACAGCTCGCCGACCGCGTCGCGGTCATCGCCGCCGGCAGGATCATCGCGCAAGGGACGCCGGACACGCTCGGCAGCCGCGGCCAGGCGGCGAGCCGGATCCGCTTCCGGCGGCCCGCGGCGGGCCCGCCGCTGCCCGCTTCGCTGACCGCCCAAATCGCCGACACCGCGCGGGACACGATCCTGCTCCACGCCGACGATCCGGTGCCGCTGCTCAACAGCCTGACCGGCTGGGCGCTCGAGCACGGAGTGAAGCTGGACGGATTGGAGGTCACCCGGCCCAGCCTCGAGGAGACCTATCTGGCGCTGATCGCCGGGAACGATGCGGGCAAGGGGGAGGCGGCATGACGCGCTGGCTTGGCACTACCCTGCACCATGTCCGCTTCATCAACCTGTCGTTCTGGCGCAATCCGAGCGCGGCTTTCTTCGGGATCTTTTTTCCGTTGATGATCCTGACGATCAACAGCGCGATCTTCGGCGCCGGCAGGATCAGGATGAACGGCGAGGATTCGACCGTCGCCGCCTTCTACGTCGCGAGCATGACGGTCTTCGCCGTGGTGATGTCCTGCTTCACCAATCTCGCGACCGCGATCTCCTATGACCGCGACATGGGCCGGCTGAAGCGGATAAGGGGCACGCCGACCCCGGTCTCGGCCTATGTGTCGGCGCGCCTTTTGTTCGCGATGGCGATGGGGCTGCTCACCGCCTTGCTGTGCGTCGCCGACGGGGTGCTGTTCTTCGGAGTCCGCGTTTCGCTGCTTAATCTCCTCGCCTTCCTGCTCACTGTCCTGGTCGGGTCCGTAAGCCTTGGCGGCCTCGCCCTTGCCGTCGTCGCGGCGATTCCGAACGCCCAGGCCGCGCCCGCGATCCTCAATGCCGCGAGCTTCCCGATCCTCTTCCTCTCGAACGTCTTCTATCCGATCGACCGGCTGCCGGGCTGGCTCAATGCGATCATGCACGCTCTGCCGGTCCGGCCGCTTGCGGACGCCAGCGTCGGCGCCTTCTTCGGAGCCGGCCTGTCGATCGCGGACCTTGCGATCGTGCTTGGCTGGGGCGCGCTCGGCGCGGTCATCGCCGCCCGCTTCTTCCGCTGGCAGCCGAAGCGCTGAATCGCAAGCCTGGAGGAGGGAGTCATGCCCAGCAAGTTCGAGACCTTCGCCGCGCTGCACGTACCGGGCGACCCCCTCATCCTCTACAATGCCTGGGACGCGGGCAGCGCGAAGATGATCGCCGAGGCGGGCGCCAAGGCGATCGCGACGGGCAGCGCGTCGGTGGCGCAGGCGCATGGCTATGAGGATGCCGAATCCCTGCCCCTCGCCTTGGCGCTGGCCAATGCCGAGCGTATCGTCGCTTCGGTCGACCTGCCGGTGACGATCGACTTCGAGGGCGCCTATGCCGTGGCTCCAGCAGATGTGGCGGCGAACATGGCGAGGCTCGCCGCGACGGGCGCGATCGGCTGCAATTTCGAGGACCAGATCGTCGGCGGCGAGGGGCTTCACCCGGTCGCTGCCCAGGCCAAGCGGATCGCCGCCGCGCGGGCGGCCGTCGGCGCCGGCTTCTTCATCAACGCGCGCACCGACATCTTCCTCAAGAGCCGCGACCATGACGCGGCCAAGGTCGACGCCGCTCTGGAACGGGCCGGGGCCTATGCGCAGGCGGGCGCGAGCGGCTTCTTCGCGCCGGGGCTCGCCGATCCGGCCTTGCTGAAGCGTCTTTGCGACGCCTCGCCCCTGCCGGTCAATTTCATGGCCTGGCCCGGCACGCCGCCCGCCGCCGAGATCGCCGCCACCGGAATCGCACGCATCAGCCACGGCCCCTTCCCCTGGAAGCTGGCGATGCAGGCGCTGAAGGACGCCGCGGCGGCTGAATATGGCGGCTGATCCATCCCGGTGAGCCGCGCCAGGGCTTGCGCGATCGCGACGCCGGGCCGAAACCCGTCTCCGCAACGGGAGCAAGCCATTGTCCGCTGATCTCAACGGAAAGGTCGCATTGATCGTCGGCGGCACCCGAGGCATCGGCGCGGCCATCAGCCGGAGGATGGCCGCCGACGGCGCAGCGGTGGCGATGATCTACCTCAGCCGCGCCGATGAGGCCGCAGCGCTTGCCGCGGCGCTCGAGGCGGCGGGGAGCCAGGTCCTGGCGATCCAGGCCGACGTGGCCGATCCGGCCGCGCTTTCCGATGCGATCGAGGCGGCGGTCGGGCGCTTCGGCCGGCTCGACATCCTGGTGAACAATGCCGGCCTTTCTCTGACCGGCCCGCTCGAAGACTATCCCGCCGACGCCTTCGACCGGACGTTCGCGGTCAATGTGCGCGCGCCCTTTCTCGCCGCCCGGCAGGCGGCGGCGATCATGACGCGAGGCGGGCGGATCATCACGATCGGAAGCATCGTCGCGGACCGCATGCCGGGCAGCGGCGGAACGCTCTACGCTGCCAGCAAGTCGGCGCTTGGCGGCCTCACGCGCGGGCTGGCGCGCGACCTCGGCCCCCGGGGGATCACCGCGAACCTGGTTCAGCCTGGCCCGATCGACACCGAGCGCAATCCGGCGGACGGCCCCAATGCCGCCGGCAACAGAGCGCCGCTCGCGATCGTGCGTCACGGCACCGCGGACGAGGTGGCCGGGCTGGTTTCCTATCTTGCCTCGGAGGAGGCGGCCTTCGTGACCGGCGCCGTCTACAATATCGACGGCGGCTGGAGCGCCTAGACTCTGTCCTGCTTGAATTGAAACACCCGTCATTCCAGCGAAAGCTGGAATCTCTTTTTCCTTGGAGCGGATTGAAGAAGGGGGATTCCAGCTTTCGCTGGAATGACGATTCGATCCGGATCGAACCGACTCTGATATCGTCGCGTCGCGCCCGTGGCGCCGGCGGGACGGCTGATCTATCTGATCATCCGGTGACGCTGGCGAATGGTCGGGATGCAATGATCGACGAATTGAGACTGCGCATATCCGAGCTCCGGGCGGGAATGCGCCCGCTCGAACCGGACGGCGGGGAAAGAGAGGCGCTTGGCGGCCAGGCGCTTGCCCATGCGCTTGCCTATCTCAGCGAGGTTCCCGACGCGCCGAGCAATCGACCGGCGGATGAGGTCTTCTCGCGCCGGCTCGAGCCCGAATTCGCCGAGGAGGGGCGGGACCCTGCCGCGGTGCTCGATTATGTCGCGGCGTGCGTCGACCGGCCCGGCTTCGCCACCACCTCGCCGCGGTTCATGGCCTATATTCCCGGCGGCGGCCTCTTCCACTCGGCGCTCGGCGACCTGCTCGCCGCGGTATCGAACAAATATGCGGGCTTCGCCTCGGCCAGCCCCGGCGCGGTCCGGCTGGAGAACGCGACATCGAAATGGCTGGCGCGGGTCATCGGCTACCCGGAAGGGGCGGCCGGCACGCTGACCTCGGGCGGCAGCATCGCCAATTTGACCGCGATCGTGGCGGCGCGCGACGCCCGCGACCCCGAAGGCGGCGGCGCCGTCTATTCGACGCGCTTCGCCCATCATTGCGTCGACAAGGGCCTCCATATTGCGGGCCGGGAGAAATCGCCCAGGCGGCTCGTTGCCACCGACTCGGCATACCGCATGTCGGCCGAAGCGCTCGGCGAGGCGCTCCGACGCGACCGCGCCGAGGGCGTCCGGCCCTGGCTCGTCATCGCCTCGGCCGGCAGCGTCGATACGGGCGCCGTCGATCCGCTGGCCGAGATCGCCGCTCTGTGCCGCCGCCACGGCGCCTGGCTCCATGTCGACGGCGCCTATGGCGGCCTCTTCGCCTTGTGCGAGGAGGGGCGCGAAGCGCTGCGCGGGATCGCGCTCGCGGACAGCGTCGCGCTCGATCCGCACAAGACCCTGTTCCTGCCCTACGGCACCGGCGCGGTGCTGGTGCGCGAGGGGCGCCACCTGCTCGACGCGTTCAGCGCGAGCGCCGATTATATCCGCCCGCTCGGCGATTATGACGTCGGGCCCTCCCCCGCCGATCTGTCGCCCGAGCTGACGCGCCACTTTCGCGCGCTGCGCCTGTGGCTGCCGCTGCAGATTGCGGGCGTCGCCGCCTTTCGCGCCGCCCAGGCCGAGAAGCTGGCGCTCGCCCGCTATTTCCACGCCCGGCTCGCCGGCATGGCCGGCTTCGATCCCGGCCCGCCTCCCGATCTGTCCGTCGTCGCCTTCCGCTACGCGCCGAAGCAAAGCGATGCCGACGCCTTCAACGAACGGCTGCTCCGCCACGTCCAGGACGAGGGACGGGTGATGCTGAGCGGCACGCGCATCGACGGCCGCTTCACCCTGCGCTGCGCGATCCTCAGCTTCCGCACCCATATCGAGCATGTCGACGAAGCGATTGCGGCGCTCGTACGGGGCGTGGCCCGGCTGGAGGATGCGGCGGCGCCCTGAGCGTCTTTCCGCCTAGGTGGGAAATTCGGACCGGCGCCGACAGTTTTGCTAATGGCAGCTTTGCGCCCGCTAGTCCCGGTTGCAGTCTCCTCACGATCAGCACCGAGCTGTGGGGCGGTCCTGATTCTGCTTCACCCCCCATCGCGACGCGAGACAGCTGTATCCCGTTTTCGATACATGTATGAAATAAAAAGAGAATTTTCTTGCGCGAAGCGATTCTGAAGCTATTCAGGGCCCCGTATCTGGGCCCGGCCTGACGCGCACCGCACTTGCCCGGATGTGGAAATGGCGAGTCCTGGCTCGCGAGCGGGGTTACATAATGCCAAGTCTCATGGGCACGGCCGGTCCGGACGTGCTCTCGGCCACGGCCGGATCGACCGAAAAATGGACGCTGTCCGGCCTCGATGGCGATGACGTCCTCAATGGCGCCGACGGCGACGATGTGCTCGACGGCGGCCCCGGCGCGGACATCATGCGCGGCTATTGGGGCAATGACATTTACTACGTCGACAACATCGGCGACGTGGTCGAGGATGGAGCGGGCAACGAGATCCGCACGACCCTCGCCAGCTACAGCCTCCCCACGCTGATCTACAGACTCACGGGCTTGCTCACCACCGGCCAGGTCCTGACCGGTAATTACAGCGACAACATCATCACCGGGAATGCGGGCGACGACCGCCTTTGGGGCGGCGCCGGCATCGATCAGCTCATCGGCGGCGCCGGCAACGACACTTACATCCTCAAGGACTATGACAGCGACCGCAGCGACACGATCGTTGAGACGGCCAATAACGGCATCGACGAAGTGCTCGTCGGCCTTGGCAGCTATACGCTTGCGGCCAATGTCGAGAATGCGACGGCGACCGGGGCCAATATTTCGCTGACCGGCAACAGCCTGGCCAATGTCCTGCGCGGCAGCAGCTTCAACGACACGCTCGACGGCGGCACCGGGGCGGACACGATGATCGGCGGGGCCGGCAGCGACTTTTATTATGTCGACAATGCCGGCGACGTCATCGTCGAGAGCCTCGACAGCAATGGCGGGACCGGCGACACGATCGTGACGGCTTTCTCCTATTACCAGCTGCAGGCTGGGGTCGAGCTCCTGCAGGGCACTGCGGCGCAGCAGACCCTGGTCGGGAATTCCGGCGACAACTGGCTGTTGTCTAAAGGTGGTGGCGACACCCTGATTGGCGGTCTGGGCAACGACCTCTACGAAATCCAGGCTGGCGACATCATCGTCGAAAACGCCAATGAGGGCATTGACCTCGTCCGCACGACGATGGCGAGCTACACCCTCCCCGAGCATCTCGAGGAGCTGCAGGGAACGAGTTTCACGACCTCCCAGACCCTGATCGGGAATGCCGCCGATAATCGCATCATCGGCACCCTTCTCAACAACCAGAGCGATATCATTGACGGCGGGGCCGGTGCCGATCGCATGTACGGCTGGCACGGCAGCGACATCTATTACGTCGACAACGTCCTCGACTATATCGAGGAAGAAGCCCACCACGGCACCGCCGACCAGGTCCGCACGACCGTCAATTACACGCTTCCAACCAACATCGAGATCCTCGTCGCCTGGGTAGACACGGGGCTGACGCTGACCGGAAATTCGCTCGCCAACACCCTCATCGGGGGCAATGGCGCGGACCGGCTGATCGGAAACCTCGGCGCGGATATCCTCGAGGGCGGGCTCGGCGCCGACACGTTCGTCTATCTGTCCTCAGCCGATTCGACGGGTTCGGCGACGGATCGCATCCGCGCCTTCCAGTCGGGCGTCGATCTCATCGACCTCAACGCTTTGGGGCAGCGCACGATCAGCTGGACGGAGCTGACCGACCCGGCCGATTCGACCCTCTACAGCCTCGTCACCGTGACGGTCGGCGCAGCGACGATGAAGATCCGCGTCGACGGCCATATCGTCCTGCAGGACTTCACCGAGGTCGGCCAGTCGCTCGCCGGGACATCGGGCAACGACATACTGACCGGCGGTTCGGGCAACGACCAGCTGGACGGCGGCGGCGGCGCGGACGTGATGACCGGCAAGGGCGGCAACGACATCTATGTCGTCGATGATAGCGGCGATCAGGTGATCGAGGGCGTCAATGGCGGCAGCGATCTCGTCTACACCTCGGTGAGTTACGCGCTGGCGGCGGGCCAGGAGATCGAGGCGCTCTCGACCCGGGACAATGCCGGCATGGAGGCGATCAACCTGCTCGGCAACGAGTTCGGCCAGACCGTGGTCGGCAATGCGGGCGCCAATGTGATCAACGGCGGCGGCGGCGCGGATGTGATGGCGGGCCTTGCCGGCGACGACACCTATGTGGTCGACCGGGTCGAGGATCAGGTGCTCGAGGGCGTCGGCCAGGGCAATGACGCGATCTTCACCAGCACCAGCTACGTGCTCTCCTCCAATCAGGAGATCGAGACGCTCACCACCCAGACCCATGCGGGGACGGACGACCTCTTTCTCACCGGCAACCAGCTGAACAACACGTTGATCGGCAATGCCGGCGACAACATCTTGAACGGCGTCGGCGGCGCCGACGTGATGATCGGCCTCGACGGCGACGACACTTATGCGATCGACGATCTCGGCGACCTGGTCATCGACCTCGAGAACCAGGGCAACGACCTCG
>DATKIV010000038.1:0-95970 GCA_035543935.1 Allosphingosinicella sp. | reverse complement strand
GACATTCCCAACGTCTCCTTCCTCGCCAAGCCCTTCTCGGTCCAGCAGCTGGCCGAGACCGTCAGGGACGTGCTCTCGCCGCAATAAGGCCTTTTCCTTTGCGCAAGCGTCGTTAAGGGCGGACCGATGCCGGGGACCATGAGATCCATCCTGATCGTCGAGGACGAGCCGCTCATCGCGATGATGCTCGAGGACTTTCTCGAATCGCTCGGCCACAATGTCGTCGCCATCTGCGACAGCGTCGCCGTGGCGCTCGGCCATGTCGCGGCGGGCGGCTTCGACGTCGCCATCATCGACGTCCAGCTCAAGGACGGCGAGCGGGTCTGGCCGGTGGCCGACCGCCTCGCCGAGGCGGGCACGCCCTTCATTCTCGCCACCGGCGGCCATATCGAGCCGCCGCCCACCGCCCACGCCGCCGCCCCCATCCTCGCCAAGCCCTACACGATCGACGCCATCGAGCCGGCGCTGGACCGCGCCTGCGGGCCCTGAATCGTCCCGCGACGGCAAGGCTTGGAACTTTGCCGCCATCGAAGAACTCCTCGCTATTTCCGCGCTAGCCTCCTCGCCCGCCGACCAGAACTGATTTTATACGTGTCGCAATTCGGGTTAGACCGGCGCAAGGACGCCACGTGTCTGCATGCCGGCTTCGAACGGGGTGACGCAGATGAATGCGAAGAAGACAGCTTCCATATGTCTGGCTTGCAGTTCGGCCGTCGGCTCGACCGTTGTTACAATGCTCATCCCCTCGCTCGATCGCTCGATCGGGATTCCTATTCTCATCTTCTGCGGGATTGGATTTCTCGTGTCGGGCGCAATCTGGATTTGGCCCCGGCGTCTCAAGCAAGTCCTCGTTTCGGCCGTGGCTGCGGGACTCCTGGTTTTGGTCATAGCGGGCTCGGTTTCAGTCCTGCAAAGCAAGGCGGTCCAGGACTACATGCTCGACCGTCAATTCACCGAGAAAGCTTCAGCCACGAGAATCCCCATATTAAGCGGCCCCCCGGAAATCGAACATGCGGCCTGGACATCGGACGCGAGCGCAGTGTGCACGTTCCGCGTCACCCCGCTCTATGGCTTTGTTCATGAGCTCATCGAAACACGCTGCGCGAAACGGAACGGCGCCGGGTTCGAGGTCGTCGCGGTGGGATTTCCGAACGACGATTGTCAAATCAGGACCAGAGTTACTCCGGGCATCGTACTCGACAGCGGCGACTTGGTCATGGTGTGTCACAATAGCGGCGATGTATTCGCGACCAATTTACGGGCGGGCGGCGGCTGGCGCAGGCTGGTCAGCGGATTTGCGAATCCCTATTTTGTCGACCTCGAAGGATCGGCTCAGGCGGTGAGAATCACGACCCGCGAGAGGTCGGTAATGATCACCCCCCGCAACGATGGCCCCGCGGTCGTGCCGCTCTGCTCGGGCCCGCCCGCCGAATGCCCAGCCCGCCTAGCAGGCCTGTCGGGGATAGCCTGGGATAGTGTCCAGCGCGGCAAGGTGTTCGGCTCAGACTATCGGGAGCGTCCCTATCGGTTCGAAGTTGATCTAGCGACCGGCCGACGACGCGAGAATGTCGCCCGAGAGCCCGGGATACGTTTCTTTGATCGCGAGACGGCGCACGGCATGTACAACCGGTTCGACCGGAGCGTCTGGCATGGCCGAAGCGGCGGCATGCCGGCAGTGGCCATTGCGGAGCCGGAATCGAACTTTCGCCTCGTCCGCCTCGCCATCCCGGCGGATGCAGGGCTGGATGTCAACACGGGGGGCACCGGTACGGTGCGGGGCGACCCTGTGTCGGATGACGGGTGCACGATCCTCATATCGTTCTCGATCGGGAACCGGCTCTATGGGCTGCCCGCGCGTTTCTTCGTCGGTCTGTTCGATGCTCGAACCGGTGATCTCCTCAATCTGGTTTATTCAGGCGACCGAGCCAGCTCGTTGGCTACGCAGGTGGCGACTTCCGTTCTCGTGATTTCCTCTGCGGGTGTGGAGCTTGTCAGCACCGGAAGGCGGCAGTCATGCTTGCGGCCCGCCTCTGAAGCCTAGGCGATCGAGCCGCAAACGGTATCGAAGTTTCCTACTTGTTCCGTGAGAACAAATAAGGTACGCACTCCCGCATTGATCGGCGAGCGCCGACGCAATACGGGGAGACAAGCCAATGACGGCCTCACTTCAGATCGTTTCCGACAGGAGCCCGATGGACACCGACAAGCAGAAGGCGCTCGACGCCGCTCTGGCGCAGATCGACCGCGCCTTCGGCAAGGGCTCGGCGATGCGGCTCGGCTCGCGCGAGGCGATCGAGATCGAGACCATCTCGACGGGCTCGCTCGGCCTCGACATCGCTTTGGGGATTGGCGGGCTGCCGCGCGGCCGCGTCGTCGAGGTCTACGGGCCGGAAAGCTCGGGCAAGACCACGCTCGCTCTGCACGCGGTCGCCGAGGCGCAGAAGGCGGGCGGAGTCGCCGCCTTCATCGACGCCGAGCATGCCTTGGACCCGATCTACGCCCGCAAGCTCGGCGTCGACGTCGACAATCTCATCGTCTCGCAGCCCGATACGGGCGAGCAGGCGCTCGAGATCACCGATACTTTGGTGCGCTCCAACGCGGTCGACATCCTCGTCGTCGATTCGGTCGCCGCTCTGGTGCCGCGCGCCGAAATCGAGGGCGAGATGGGCGACAGCCATGTCGGCCTGCAGGCGCGGTTGATGTCGCAGAGCTTGCGCAAGCTCACCGGCTCGATCTCCAAGTCCAAATGCCTGGTCATCTTCATCAACCAGCTGCGCATGAAGATCGGCGTCATGTACGGCAATCCGGAGACGACGACCGGCGGCAACGCGCTCAAATTCTACGCCAGCGTCCGGCTCGACATCCGCCGCATCGGCCAGATCAAGGACCGCGACGAAATCGTCGGCAACGCGACCCGGGTCAAGGTCGTCAAGAACAAGCTGGCGCCGCCGTTCAAGCAGGTCGAGTTCGACATCATGTACGGCCAGGGCGTGTCCAAGCTTGGCGAAATCCTCGATCTCGGCGTCAAGGCCGGCCTGGTCGAGAAATCGGGCAGCTGGTTCAGCTACGATTCGATCCGCATCGGCCAGGGCCGCGAGAACGCCAAGACCTATCTCAAGGACAATCCCGAAATGGCCGACAGGATCGAACGCGCGATCCGCGGCAAGACCGACGAGGTCGCCGAAGCGCTGATGACCGGCCCCGACGCGGAGGACGACGTTTAGGGCCGGAGCCGTCACCCCGGGCTCGACCCGGGGGCCACCTTCTTGCGCCGCCATCGGAAAAGAAGGTGGATGCCGGATCAGGCCCGGCATGACGAATCGGGGGGGCAGATGTGGTGCCGCTCCGGCCTGATCAGGCGTCCACGTCGTCCACTTTGGGCCCGGGAAAACGCGTTCAGGCGTCCACTTCGTCCGCTTTGCTCTAAAACAGGGCCGCGTCCGCCTCGTCGGGCGCGGCCTTCGGCTTCGGGTTCGCCCAGAGCGCGACCGTCAGCGCGAGCACACCGCAGACCACGAAGCCCGCGATGAGCGGCACCGTCGTGCCGTCGAACAGCTGGCCGATGACGAGCCCGATCAGCGCGCCGCCGACGGTCGTGATCAGCCCCTGCAGCGCCGAGGCGGTGCCGGCGATATGGCCGACCGGCTCCATTGCAAGCGCGCCCGAATTGGCGCCGACCAGGCCGAAGCAGGCCGTGGTCAGCGCCTGCAGGGCGACGAAGACCCAGAGCGTCTCGCCATAAGCCAGCACGATCGCCAGATGGAGCAGGGCCATGGCCGTGAATAGGCCGAGCGCCGTCAGCAGCAGCCGGCGCGCGCCGAGCCGCATCACCAGCCGCGAATTGGCGTAGGAGGAGAGGCCCATCGGCCCGGCGATGCAGGCGAAGACCAGGCCGATCAGCTCGGGCCGCGCGAAGACGTCGAAGACGATCTGCTGGATCGAGCCGATGAAGCCGAACAGGCCGCCAAAGGCCAGGGTCGCGGCGACCGTGTTGCCGATCGACGTCCGGTTGCCGAGCGTCTGCCGCACCGCGGCGACGATATTGGCCAAGGACAGCGCCCGCCGGTCTTCGGGCGCCAGCGTCTCGGGCATCCTGACGCCGCCCCATAAAGCGAGCGCGAGCGCATAGGCGGCCAGCGCGATGAAGATGTGCCGCCAGCCCGCAACCGCCAATATGCCCTGGCCGATGGTCGGCGCGAGCACCGGCACCAGCATGAACACGATCATCACCAGCGACATGACCTGCGCCATTGCGGAACCATGGAAGCGATCGCGGACGATCGCGACGACGAGGACGCGCGTGCCGCCGGCCGCCACCCCCTGCATGAAGCGCGCGGCGAGCAGCAGGTTCATGCTCCCCGCCAGTCCGGCCAGAGCGCCGAACGCAGCGTAGAACAGCATGCAGCCGACCAGCATCGCCTTGCGGCCGAAGCGGTCGGCGAGCGGCCCGTAGAAGATCTGCGATCCGCCGAAGCCGAGCAGATAGACGGTGATCACCAGCTGGCGCCGATTGTCCGTGGTCACGTCCAGCGCCTCGCCGATCGCGGGCAGAGCGGGCAGCATGGCGTCGATCGCGAGCGCGTTCGCCGCCATCAGGGCCGCGACCAGCACGACGAATTCTTTCTTGCCCGGAATGCGGGTGGCGGTCGGCTGCATCGCTGTCACGCTTGGAGGAACGGGGCCGTCGCTCTGCCCAAGTCGGCGGCCCGCGGCAAGCAGCCATTCCTTCGGCGGCACCCACAGGCTGGATTCTGTCCATTCGATTCGAAACGCCCGTCATTCCAGCGAAAGCTGGAATCTCTCTTCCTTCCAGCGCATTGAAGAAGTGAGATTCCAGCTTGCGCTGGAATGACGATTCAGTCCGGGTCGGACCGACCCCAGGAAGCCGCCATGATCAAGGTCCACCATCTCGAAAATTCGCGCTCGCAGCGAATCCTGTGGCTGCTCGAGGAGCTCGGCCTGCCTTATGAGGTGATCCGCTACGAGCGCGACAGGCAGACCATGCTCGCCCCGCCCGAATTGAAGCGCGTCCATCCGCTCGGCAAGTCGCCGGTGATCGAGGATCAGGGGCGCGCGATCGCGGAAACCGGCGCGATCGTCGAATATCTGGTCGAGCAGGCTGGCGGGCGGCTCGGGCCATCGGCCAATCGCGACGTCGTGCTTCGCTACCGCCATTTCCTCCATTATGCCGAAGGCTCGATGATGCCGCCTCTGCTCGCTCTGCTGGTCGTTGGGCGGCTCGGCCTGCTCGGCAAGCCCGCGCGCAAGCCGCTGCTGGCCATGTTCCGCCAGCATTTGGACTGGCTCGAGGCGGAGCTCGGCACCCGCGCCTGGTTCGCCGGCGACGAGTTCAGCGCCGCCGACATCATGATGAGCTTCCCGCTCGAGGCCGCCCGCGAGCGCGCCGGCCTCGGCGCCGACTTCCCCAATCTGACCGACTGGCTCGAGCGGATCCACGCCCGCCCGGCTTATGCGGCGGCGCTGAAGGCCGGCGGTCCTTACGCCTACGCCTGAGAGCCGGTTCCACCCGGCTGAACCCGGTCATTCCAGCGAAAGCTGGAATTTCTTTGCCTTTGCCGCGCCCCTGAAGAGAAAAGTGGGATTCCAGCTTTCGCTGGAATGACGATTATCGATGCCGCGAGGCGAGCGCGAGCTGCACCGCCAGCGCGCCCATCGCCGTCGCCGCGATCCAGCGCGCGGCCTTGCCCAGCCAGGCGACGTGGCGCAGCCGCGCCGCCGCGCCCGCCGCGGCCAGCGCCACCGCGATATTGACCAGGGTGCCGGCGAAATCGAACCACAAACCGAGGCAGAGGATCTGCAAAGCCGGGACCGCGGCGTCGGAATCGACGAACTGGGGCAGGAAGGCCAGGAAGAACAAGGCGACCTTGGGGTTCAAGATGTTGACCAGCATCGCCGCCCGGAACAGGCGCCAGCCCGCGGCCGGCGGGGTCATATCCGTTTCCGAGGGCGCGTGCCGGACCCGCAGCAGCGAGACGGCGAGCCACAACAGATAGGCCGCGCCCGCATATTTGATCGCGTCGAACGCCGCCTGCGACGAGGCCAGGATCGCCGACAGGCCGAGCACCGCCGCCAGGATATGGACGAGGGCGCCGGCGCCGACGCCGAGCGAAGCGATCACGCCGGCCCGCCGGCCGCCGCGCGCGGCGCTGGCGATGATGAAGGTCATGTCCGCGCCCGGCACGATGTTGAGCGCGAGGCCCGCGGCGACGAAGCTCAGGAAGACCGGCCAGTCCGGCAGCAATGCGATGCCGGCGACCTCAAGCATTCTTGAAGGCGTCTCCCGCGTCGGGCGGATGGTGGTGCGAGGAGGGCGCGTGCGGCGGCTCCTCCTCCGCGGGGTCGAGCGGCTCGAGCTGGCCCTCCCAGCGCGCCACCACCGCGCTCGCCACGGCGTTGCCGACCACGTTGGTCGCCGATCGGCCCATGTCGAGGAAATGGTCGACGCCCAGGATCAGCAGCAGGCCGGCCTCCGGGATGCCGAAGGTCGGCAGGATCGCAACGATGACGACGAGGCTGGCGCGCGGCACGCCGGCAATGCCCTTCGAGGTGATCATCAGCATCAGCAGCATCGCGATCTCCTGGCCGAGCGTCAGCTCGATGCCATAGGCCTGGGCGATGAAGATCGACGCGAAGGTCATGTAGAGCATCGACCCGTCCAGGTTGAACGAATAGCCGAGCGGCAGCACGAAGCTGGCGATCTTGCGCGGCACGCCGAACCGGTCGAGCGCCTCGAGGGTGCGCGGATAGGCGGCCTCCGACGAGGCCGTCGAGAAAGCGAGCAAAAGCGGATCGCGAATGTAGCGGACCAGCAGCTTCGTGCGCCTGCCGATGAACAGGAAGCCGAGCCCGATCAGGATCGCCCACAGGATGATGAGGCCGAAATAGAAGCTGCCGATGAACCGGCCGAAGGTGACGACGATGCCGAGCCCCTCCTTCGAGATCACCGAGGCCACCGCCGCGAACACCGCGAAGGGGGCGAAGCGCATCACATAATTGGTGACCTGCAGCATCACGTCGACGAGCGCGTCGACGGCGCGGACCAGGGGCTTGGCCTTCTCGCCCACCGCGGTGATCGCCACGCCGATGAAGAGGGAGAAGATGACGATCTGCAGGATCTCGTTGTTCGCCATCGCGTCGATGCCGGACTTGGGGAAGATGTGGGTGATGAAGTTGGACAGGCTGAACGCGCTCTGCTCGACGCCCGCCGAGGCGCTCGCCGGCGGCAAAGCGAGGTTGAGGCCGACTCCGGGCTGGAGCAGGTTGACGAGCACCAGGCCGAGGCTCAGCGAGATCAGGCTGGCGCAGATGAACCAGCCGACCGCGCGAAAGCCGATCCGCCCGAGCGCGCCGGCGTCGCCCATATGCGCGATCCCGGCGACCAGGGTCGCGAAGACCAGCGGCGCGATGATCATCTTGATCAGGTTCAGGAAGACGGCCGTGACGATCGCGATATAGCCGGCGATCTGGGTGAGCAAGGCAGGCGCGGTCTTGTCCTCGCCGATCCAGCCCCATTGCCGGAACAGGCCATGGAGGCCATCGATATTGGCGTTGAGCGCCCAGCCGACGAAGACGCCGAGCACGAGGGCGGCGAGAATATAATAAGTGAGGCGCTTGGCCATGCCGGGTCCCCCGATTTGCCTGATTGAGAGGAAGCCGATTGTCGGCGTCCGGTCAAGCGGCGGCGCGGCTCAGCGGATCGGGGGCGGCTGCGGATCGTTGGCGGTCGGCCGCGGCCGGCGCCTGAT
This sequence comes from Allosphingosinicella sp., assembly GCA_035543935.1. Lineage (GTDB taxonomy): Bacteria > Pseudomonadota > Alphaproteobacteria > Sphingomonadales > Sphingomonadaceae > Allosphingosinicella. Next base: position 88,204 of record DATKIV010000038.1, on the reverse strand, counting down.
GACCGTCGTCGGGTTCGTGTTGGTGGCCGCCGGCGGCCGGGTCGTCGGCACATTGGTCGCCGGCGGCCGGACCGGGTTGCGGTTGTTCGGGTTGGGCTGGGTCGCCCCCGGCGTGCGCGGATTCTGATTGTTCGGGTTGCGATTCGGCCGGTCGCGCGACGGTCCGCCGAAGAGCCCGGGAATATCGATGTTGATCTGGGGACGCGGACGCCGCGGCCGCCGCGGCGGCGGATCGTCGCGGACGACGGGCGGCTTGTCGTCGACCCGGGGCGGCGGCGTATAGGTCGGCGGCACATAGACCGGGGGCGGCGGCGTATAGACCGGCGGCTGGTAAGGCGGCGGCGTCACGCGCGGATTGCGGATCGGCGGCTGACGAACCGGCGGCGTCCGCACCACGGGCGGGACCGGCGTGGCCTCGGGTTGCGACGGCGGCGCCACCTCGTTGACGGGCTCGGGCGCAGGTGCGGGCGCGGGGGTGAGGTCCTCCACCGGCGCGGGCGCCGGCGCGGCGGGGCGGGCCTCGAGCTCGGTGACGCGCGCCTGCAGGAGATCGCGCTGCTCGACGGCCTGGCGGACCGCGCTCGCCGCCCAGATCGCGACTGCGACCGCGCCGGCGGCGAAGAGGAGCTGGAGGCCGAGCATGATCCAGGCGGTGCGCACGAAGCGCCGGATCGTTGGGGAATCGTGCTGGCTCATCGCCGCGACGCCCTGCCGATGCGAACCAGGCTGAACGCGGTGGCGGCGAGAAGCACCGCGGCCACGGCGAGCGCGAACAGAGTCAGCCCGCCGAACGCCGCCGCGCCGAGCGTTCCCGTCGCCGCCAGCCCGACCGCGAGCGCGGCCAGGGTCGCGACCAGGATCGACACCCAGCCGAGCATCGTCACCCGCCCGAGACCCTGAAGAGCGGGCCCGGCCGGCGGCGCCTTGTCGTCGATCCACTCGCCATTGAGGCGGCGCCGCACGCGCGTGTCGAGGTCGCCCCAGGGCGGCTCCTCCCGGTTGCCGGCCCAGCGGCTGAAATCGAGGAAATGGAGCGCGCTGAACGGCAAGGGCAGCCGCGACTCGTCGAGGCTGATCTGGACGAGCTTGCCCGAATCGAGCGCCTCATTGGCCTCGGCCCGGACCCAGAGCGATTCGCGCGCCGTCTTCGACCAGGCGACGACGCAGCAGCGCGCCGCATCGATCTCCTTCTCGATCAGCATCGCATAATCGTCGCCCGGCGCCAGCGACCGGTCCCACCAGACGCTGTGGCCGCTCGCCTCGAGCGCGTCGCTGACCCCGGTGATCCGGTCGCGGTTGACTCGCGAATAGGAGACGAACACCTCGGCCATGGTGGCAGCCTATCAAATGACTGCGAGCGGGGACAGTTACTTTCACGCGCGGCGGCGTGCGCTCTCGACGCCGAGAGCGTGAAAGTGACTGTCCCCATTCCCCTCACGCCGGAGGGGGGACAGTCACGTTAACGCGCGGCGGCGTGCGCTCTCGGCGCCGAGAGCGTGAAAGTGACTGTCCCAATTCCCCTCACGCCGGAGGGGGACAGTCACTTTAACGCGCGGCGGCGTGCGCTCTCGACGCCGAGAGCGTGAAAGTGACTGTCCCCATCCCCGCCGTTCACGCCGGCTCCAGCTCCTTCTGCACGACCTTGTCGGCGAGCGTTCCGTTCAGCTCGGCGAGATGGTCGAAGGCCGCGGTGTAGGTCGCCAGGCCCTGGCTCAGCGAGCGCAGCTCGGCGTCGAACCCCTGCATCTCCGCCTCGGGGACGAGCGCCTCGACCCGGTCCCAGCGCGACCAGCCCTCGCGCGGCTCCATGCCGAGCATCTGGCCGCGCCGGCTGGCGACCGCCGAGGTCGCCTTGGACGTCGCCCCGCTCGGCACCAGGATGGTCACCTTCATCACCGGCTCGAGCAGATGCGGCGCCGCCGCCGCCAGCGCCTCGGCCATGCCGATCCGCCCCGCCGTGCGGAAGGCGAGCTCCGAGCTGTCGACGCTGTGATAGGAGCCGTCGATCAAGGTCACCGCGACGTCGACGACCGGAAAACCCAAAGGCCCCTTGACCAGGGCGTCGCGGACGCCGTCCTCGACCGCCGGGATCCACTGCTTGGGGACGACGCCGCCCGAAATCTTGTCGGTGAAGGTGAAGCCCTCGCCGCGCGCCTGCGGCCTGACCTCGATGACGCAATCGCCGAACTGGCCGTGGCCGCCCGACTGCTTCTTGTGGCGCCCGCGCTGGGTGACGGACTTGCGGATCGATTCCTTGTAGCCGATCGCCGGCTGGCGCGAATCGACGGCGACCCCGTAGCGCCGCCTGAGGCGCTCGAGCGTGACCTTGAGATGCTCGTCGTTGACGCCCTTGAGCCGAGTCTCGTGCATTGCCTCGTCCTGCTCCCATGTGAGCGCGCGATCCTCCTCGGTCAGCTTGTGCAAGGCGGTCGACAGGCGGACGTCGTCCTTCCGATCCTTGGTGGCGATGGCGAGCGCGTAATTGCGGACCGGAGGCGCCACCTCCAGCGCCAGCGGCGCCTTGCCGGAGGCCAGCCAGTCGCCGGCATGGACGCCCTCGAGCTTGGCGATCGCGACGACGTCGCCGTCCCTGGCCTCGGCCAGCTTGACCGTCTTCTCGCCCTGGACTCCGAACAAGGTGCCGATGCGGACGTCCTCGCCGCTGCTGCTCTTGAGCTCCTGCCCCTCCTTGAGGGTGCCGCCGAAGACGCGCGCGAAGGAAAGGCGCCCCATCGCGCCGCCATGGCTGACCTTGAAGAGGACGGCCGAGGCGCCGCCGCCGGCGCCGAGCCGTGCGGCCGCGGCGGCGGGGGCGGGCGCTTCGTGGCGGAGCGCCTTCATCAGCCGCCTCACGCCCTGCGCGCCGGTCGCCGAGCCGAACAGAATCGGCACGATCTGGCCCTGGCCGGTTTCCTTGGCGAGATCGGCGAAGACGGTTTCGCGATCGGGCACCTCGTCCATCAGCAATTGCTCGAGCAAGGCGTCGTCATGATCGGCGAGCTTCTCGAGCATCTGGCCGCGCTCCAGCGCCTCGCGGTCGGCGAGGTCGGCGGGAATCTCCTTCTGCTCGGAGGGCTTGCCGGGCTGATAATAATAAGCGCGCTCGAGCGCGATATCGACGAAGCCGGTGACCTTCTCAGCCTCGCGTATCGGGATCCAGCGCGCGATCAGGGGCGAGGCGCTCATCGGCTGCAGCGCTTCCAGAAGGCCCTGGATCGAGCCGCGCGCCTGATCGATCTTGTTGACGAAGATCATGTGCGGGATGCCGAGCGCCTCCAGCTGCCGCAAGGTCGGCTCGGCGAGCAAGGCGCGGTCGGGATCGGGATCGACGACGACGATGGCAAGGTCGGCGACCGCGGTCCCGAGCATGCCGTCGGCCGCGAAGCCGACCGATCCGGGGCCGTCGATCAGCGCATAATGATCGCCCATATAATCGAAGTTGAGGAGGTTGAGTTCGGTCGAGCCGCCGCGCGCCCTGGCTTCCGGGCTGGCGTCGCCGGTGCTGGAGCCGTCGGCCACCGAGCCCTGCCGCCCGCTCGCGCCGGCCGCAAAAAGAAGGGCCTCGGCTAGGCTGGTCTTACCCGCCCCGCCGGGGCCCACGAGCGCGATACTTCTGGTGCCGGCAGCTCTGGTGGGCATGTTCGTCTCCTCGTCCGCCGGCGCGGGTCCGCGAGGAAGACGCGGCGCGCGCCTCATGGGGAAAGGCGCAGCTTCGACCTGTCGGGGGGGAAGTGCAAGGGGGCAAAATAGCGGCTGGTCCTGCTTTCGCGCGCTATCGTCGCGGCCGGCCCCTTGTCGTCATGGTGAACCCGTTTCGGCATCCAGCGACGAGCCGCGGGGCGGGTGGAGGACTGGACCTGAAACAAGTTCAGGGTGACGAAAGAGAGTGACGGTGCGCCATCCGCCCTTGCGCGCCGCGCTTTCAATGTTGGAATTGTTGTGGCCCAAGCTTGTGGATGAGAACCGCAACCGACTCGCGCCTGGCCCTGAGCCGCCTCCGCCGCCCGCCCGTGGAACGTGACAATCCCGGCGTAAGGAAGCGATCGGGCGTCATCGTTGTCACGTTTGCCGGCGAGGGTGAGGGCACCAATGGCAAGTGTCATCTTTGTCAACTTCGTCTAGGCGGGGCGCCTCGCTTGCCGCAGCGCAGCATGTCGCTTACATCCGCGCCATGACCTCGACCAACGACGTCCGCCGGGCCTTCCTCGATTATTTCGGCCGCGAGAGGCATGAAATCGTGCGCTCGGCGCCCTTGGTGCCGCAAAACGACCCGACCCTGATGTTCGTCAATGCCGGCATGGTGCCGTTCAAGAACGTCTTCACCGGCCTGGAAACGCGGCCCTACGTCACCGCCGCCTCCTCGCAGAAATGCGTGCGCGCCGGCGGCAAGCATAACGACCTCGACAATGTCGGCTATACCGCGCGGCACCTCACCTTCTTCGAGATGCTCGGCAATTTCTCGTTCGGCGATTATTTCAAGGAGCGGGCGATCGATCTCGCCTGGCGGCTCATCACGAAGGAATGGGGGCTTTCGCCCGACCGGCTCACCGTCACCGTCTATCACACCGACGACGAGGCCTGGGACCTGTGGAAGAAGATCGCCGGACTTCCCGACGAGCGCATCATCCGCATCGCCACCAAGGACAATTTCTGGGCGATGGGCGACAGCGGCCCATGTGGGCCCTGCTCGGAGATCTTCTTCGACCATGGCGAGAAGATCCCCGGCGGCCCGCCCGGCTCGCCGGACGAGGACGGCGACCGCTTCGTCGAGATCTGGAACCTCGTCTTCATGCAATATGAGCAGGAGGACAATGAGATCGTCCGCGACCTGCCCAAGCAATCGATCGACACCGGCATGGGCCTCGAGCGCATCTCGACGGTCCTGCAGGGCGTCCACAACGTGTTCGACATCGACACCTTCAGGGCGCTGACCGACGCGTCGGCCGAGCTGACCGGGACCGATGCCGCCAACGTCAGCCACAGGGTGATCGCCGATCATCTGCGCTCGTCGGGCTTCCTGATCAGCGACGGCGTCCTGCCGTCGAACGAGGGGCGCGGCTATGTCCTGCGCCGGATCATGCGCCGCGCGATGCGCCACGCCCACCTGCTCGGCGCCGCCGAGCCGCTCATGCACCGGCTCGTGCCGGGCCTGGTCGCCGAAATGGGCGCCGCTTACCCCGATCTCGTCCGCGCCCAGCCTTTGATCGAGGAAACGCTGAAGCTGGAGGAAACCCGCTTCCGCCAGACGCTCGACAATGGCCTGAGGCTGCTCGACGAGGCGACCGCGGCCATGGCGCCCGGCGACACGCTTCCCGGCGCCACCGCCTTCAAGCTCTACGATACGTTCGGCTTCCCCTACGACCTCACCGAGGACGCGCTGCGCGCTTTGGGCCTCAACGTCGACCGGGCCGGCTTCGACGCCGCCATGGGCGAGCAGAAGGCCGCCGCCCGCGCCGCTTGGAAGGGCTCGGGCTCGAAAGCGTCGGACGACATCTGGTTCGACATCGCCGAGGAGCATGGCGCGACCGAGTTCACCGGCTATCTCGGCGACGAGGGCGAAGGCGTGGTGGTCGCTCTGGTGAAGGACGGCGCCCGGGTCGAGCGCGCCGGAGCCGGCGAGGCGGTGACCATCCTGACCAACCAGACGCCCTTTTATGGCGAAAGCGGCGGCCAGATCGGCGATACGGGAAAGATAAGCTCCGACAAAGGCCTGGAAGCGGATGTTCAGGATACGTCGAAGCCGCTCGGCAAGCTCCACACGCATCGGGCCCTGGTCAAGGCCGGGGAGGTTACGGTCGGCGACGCGGTCCACCTCGCCGTCGACGGGGAGCGCCGCGACAAGGTCCGCGCCAATCACAGCGCCACCCATTTGCTGCACGCCGCCCTGCGCCGGCGGCTCGGCACCCATGTGACGCAGAAGGGCAGCCTGGTCGCGCCCGACTATTTCCGCTTCGATTTCTCACATCCCAAGCCGATGACCCGCGCGGAGATCGAGACCGTCGAGGCCGACGTCAACCGCCACATCCGCTCCAACCGCCAGGTCGGCATCCGCCTGATGAGCATGGACGACGCGATCGCGTCGGGCGCCATGGCTTTGTTCGGCGAGAAATATGGCGAGGAGGTCCGCGTCCTCTCGATGGGCGACGAGGACGAGGCGAGCTATTCGGTGGAGCTGTGCGGCGGCACCCATGTCGGCGCATTGGGCGACATCCAGCTGCTCAAGATCACCAGCGAAAGCGCGGTCGCCGCGGGCGTGCGCCGCATCGAGGCGCTGACCGGCGAGGCGGCGCGGCTGTGGCTGACCGACCGCGAGGACCGGCTCAAGCAGGCCGCCGCCGCGCTCAAGGCGTCGCCCGAGGACGTGCCGGCGCGCGTAAAAGCCCTGGTGGATGAGAAGCGAAGGCTTGAGCGAGAGCTGGCGGCCGCACGGCAAACTGTGTCCGTCCACTCCGGCCAGGCTTACGTTCCGGACCTTGAGTTCACCCAGGATGGCGTGCGCGTCGTGGTCGAATGCAAGACAAACTATAATCCTAAGGAACTTAAACCTTTGGCGGATCGACTTAAGAGCTTCGTCCAGAGCGGCGTTGTAATGGTTCTTGGCGAATTCGAGGGCAAGATCAGCGTAGTTGTGGGTGTGACCGACGATCTGACAGACCGCTATTCGGCATCGGACTTGGTGAAGCCAGCGGTCGCTGCGGTTGGTGGAACTGGCGGCGGCGGACGCGCCGATCTTGCGCAGGGTGGCGGGCCTGGGCCGGCCGACCTTGAAGGGGTGGCCGCCGCCCTGAAGACCGCCATGATCGCAGGGGTGCCGGCTTAGAATCCCTGGCGGCTGGGAAGGGGACACGTACTTTTTCGCGAAAAAGTACGTGTCCCCTCGCCAGCGGGAGTCCATCAAGGGGATGGGGAGCCGGCGTGGATTGTTGGATACAAATAGGATTCGGCCTGTCACGCTGGGCGGGACTCGCGGCCTGTCCCGCCTGTCGCGGCTCTTTGAATCGTCGATCGGCCGAATGCGTCCTGGCCTGACCTTAGCCTAACCTTTGAGCGCGTCCCTCAGCCGCTTCCCCCGCTGCACGGGCTCCGCGTCGAGCTCGCCCATCTCCATGATCTGCTGGCGCAATTCGGCGCGCTTTTCGTGGATCGAGGCGATCACCGGGCCCATCGCCATGCCGAGGTCGACGAGCACCGCCTCCGACAGCTGGAGCGAGGATTCGAGCGTCTCGGGCACCGCGTCGGTGGCGCCCGCCCGGTAGAGCTCGGCGGCATGCTCGGGGTCGCGGGCGCGGGCGACGATGGTGAGATCGGGGCACCAGCCGCGCACCCTCTTGACCAGCCGCACCGCCTGGCGCGGATCGTCCATGGTCAGGATCAAGGCGCTGGCGTGGCCGAGGTTGAGCTTGTCGAGGAATTCGGGCCGGGCGGCGTCCCCGTAGATGAGCGGGAAGCCCTCGGCCCGCGCCGCCTTGACCGAGTCGATGTTCGAATCGACCGCGACATAGGGCCGTTTGTGCTCGGCCAGCATCTCGGCGACCATCCGCCCGACCCGGCCGAAGCCGAGGATCACGGCGCGCGGCGCGTCGCGGCTCGGGCTGATGTCGGGCTCGCTCGCCTGGCCGCGTTTCTCGATCCGCGCGCCCGCGTCGCGCCCGATCCGCGCCAGCAGCGGCGTCAGCGTCAGCCCCATGGCGGTCACGATCTGCCAGAAGGCGGTCGTCTCGGCGTCGATCAGTCCGGCGGCCCCCGCCGCGGTCAGCACGATCAGGGTCGTCTCGGACGGCGAGGCCATGAGCAGGCTCGCCTCGGCCGCCACCGCCTGCCGCCGCCCGCCCCAGCGCAGGAACAAAGCGGTGACCACGGTCTTGGCGACCATCACCCCGACCAGCGCCATCAACAGCTGCGGCCAGTGACCGACGATGAAGCCGAGGTCCATGCTCATGCCGACGGCGATCAGGAAGATGCCGAGCCCGAGCCCGCGAAACGGCGCCGTCATCACCTCGACCTCGCCGCGATATTCGGTCTCGGCGATGAGGATGCCCGCGACCAGGGCGCCGACGATCGGCGACAGGCCGACGGCGGTGGTGGCGAGGCTGGCGGTGATGACGACGAGCAGGCTGACCGAGAGGAACAGCTCCGGGCTCTTGGTCCGCGCCGCCTGCGCGAACAGCCGCGGCAGCACGAAGCGGCCGAGCAGCAGCATGAGGACGATGACCAGCGCGCCGAGCCCGAGCGTGGTCATCAGGGCGCTGACGTCGCTGTCGGCGCGCGGGTTGAGCGCGCCCAATGCGAAGACGATCGGCACCAATGCCAGATCCTCGAACAGCAGCATGGCGAAGGCCGATTTGCCGACCGGGCTCGTCGTCCCGACCAAGGGCAGCACGACCGCGGTCGAGGACAGGGCCAGAGCGGTGCCGAGCGCCAGCGCGGAGGTCCAGCCATAGCCGCCGATATGGATGGCGAGCCCGATCAGCAGCGCCGACGTGATGAGCTGGCCGGCGCCGACGCCGAACACCAGCTGCCGCATGCCCCACAGGCGCCGGAAGCTCAGCTCCAGCCCGATCGAGAAGAGCAGCATGATGATGCCGAATTCGGCGAACGGCTCGATCGCATGGACGTTGGTGATCGTTACATAATTGAGCCAGGGCGCGCTGCCCGAGAGCTGGCCCAGGCCAAAGGGGCCGATCAAAATGCCGATCAGGATGAAGCCGATGACCGGGCTGATCCGGATGCGGGCGAAAGCGGGGATGACGATCCCCGCCGCGCCGAGGATGACGAGCACGTCGCTGAGGCCGGAAGTGCCGAATTCTGAAGCCATCTTGCCTTTATGCAAGTTCCGGCGCGATTGTCAGCCGCCATGACCGAGGAAACCACCGATCTTCTGATCGCCGGCGGCGGCCCTGCGGGAATGATGGCGGGCCTGCTGTTCGCGCGCGCCGGCGTGAAGACGCTGGTGCTCGAAAAGCATGCCGATTTCCTGCGCGATTTCCGCGGCGACACCGTCCATCCCTCGACCATGGAGATCCTCCACGAGCTCGGCCTGCTCGGCCGCTTCCTGGAGCGCCCCCACAATCGCCTGTCGCATGCCCGCCTGCGCGTCGCCGGCCGCGAATGGACGATCGGCGACCTTTCCCATCTCTCCACGCCGGCGCCGTTCATCGCGATGATGCCGCAATGGGACTTCCTCGATTTTCTGCGCGACGAGGCTGAAGCTTTTCCCGGCTTCACGCTCGCGATGGAAACGCCGGTCGCCGGCTTCATCGACGAAGGCGGCCGGATCGCCGGGGTTCGCCTTGCCGACGGCAGCGAGCGGCGGGCGCGGCTGGTCGTCGCCGCCGATGGGCGCGCGTCGCTGGTCCGCCGGCTCGACCTGCTCCCCGTCGAGGTGCTTGGCGCGCCGATGGACGTCTTCTGGTTCCGGCTGCCGAAGACCGGCGACGGCGGCGACGCGCTGCGCGGCTCGGTCGATGCGGGGCGGATCGTCGTGCTGATCGACCGCGGCGATTATTGGCAGGTCGCGATGGTCATTCCCAAGGGCGGGGCCGAGGCGATCCGGGCCAAGGGCATCGAGGCCGTGCGCCGCGAGGTCGAGCAGGCCTTTCCCGAGATCGACCTTGGCTCCGGCACGCTCAAATCCTTCGACGAGCTCCACCTGCTGTCCGTGGCGCTCGACCGGCTGACCCGCTGGCACCGTCCGGGCCTGCTCGCGATCGGCGACGCCGCCCATGCCATGTCGCCGATCGGCGGCATCGGCATCAACCTCGCCATCCAGGACGCGGTCGCGGCGGCGAATTTCCTGGCCGGGCCGATGGCCGAGGGGAGGGAGGTCGACGATCTCCTCGACCGCGTCCAGCGGCGGCGCCTGCTGCCGACCCGGATCATCCAGGGCGCCCAGAAATTCGCGCAGAACCGGATCATCGGCCGCCTGCTGGCCTCGGCCGAGCCGATCGCGAAGGCGCCGTTCCTCGTTCGCATGCTCGATCGCTTTCCGACGCTGCGGCGGATTCCCGGCCGCTTCATCGGCCTCGGCGTCCGGCGCGAGCACGCTCGCTCGCCGCAAATGTGATTTCGGCCACATCCATCGATTCGCCCTTCGTCTAGGCCCGACGAATCGCGGGAGCCTTCCATCCACTGGTTGAATGCGATCCGCCTCACATTGCGTCCTGTTTAACGGAGGGGAAAATGGCAACCTACGACTTGTCGCGACGCGATTTTTGCTTCGCTGCAGCTGGCGCGGCCTTGGTAAATCCAGCTTTGGCGCCGGCACAGACCATCGGTCGGGGAGGCGTCATCTACGCGGTCAGGGCCAATGGCGAGCTTGCCTGGAACCGCCACGAAGGCCGCGACGACGGCACCTCCCGGTGGGCCTCGGACAACGGACGTCGGGTCGGCACCGGCTGGGGCGAGCCGGAGCACGTCTTCTCGGGGGGCGGCGGGATCATCTACGCGGTCAGGCGCAACGGCGAGCTCGCCTGGAACCGCCACGAAGGCCGCGACGACGGCACCTTCCGATGGGCCTCGGACAACGGACGACGGGTCGGCACCGGCTGGGGCGGGCTGGAGCACGTCTTCTCGGGCGGCGACGGGATCATCTACGCGGTCAGGGCCAATGGCGAGCTTGCCTGGAACCGACACGAAGGCCGCGACGACGGCACCTTCCGGTGGGCCTCGGACAATGGACGACAGGTCGGCACCGGCTGGGGCGGGCTGGAGCACGTCTTCTCGGGCGGCGACGGGATCGTCTACGCGGTCAGGCGCAATGGCGAGCTCGCCTGGAACCGCCACGAAGGCCGCGACGACGGCACCTTTCGATGGGTCTCGGACAACGGACGCCGGGTCGGCACCGGCTGGAACGGCCTCCGGCAGGCGTTTGCGGGGTAAGGCGGCCCGGGTCAGGGCACCGGAGCCGAGGCTCAGGCGGCCGCCATCGCCGATTCGAGATTGACCACGATCGCCTCGAAGAATTGCTCGGTGGTCATCCAGCTCTGCTCGGGGCCGATCAGGATGGCGAGGTCCTTGGTCATCTTGCCGCTCTCGACCGTTTCGACGCAGACCCGTTCGAGCGTCTCGGCGAAGCGGCTGACCTCGGGCGTCCCGTCGAACTTGCCGCGGAACTTGAGGCCGCCGGTCCAGGCGAAGATCGAGGCGATCGGGTTGGTCGAGGTCGCCTTGCCCTGCTGGTGCATGCGATAGTGGCGAGTGACGGTGCCGTGCGCCGCCTCGGCCTCGACCGTCTTGCCGTCGGGCGTCATCAGGATCGAGGTCATCAGGCCCAATGAGCCGAAGCCTTGGGCGACCTGGTCGGACTGGACGTCGCCGTCATAATTCTTGCAGGCCCAGACGAATTTGCCGCTCCACTTGAGCGCCGAGGCGACCATGTCGTCGATCAGCCGGTGCTCGTAGACGATCCCCGCGGCTTTGAACCGGTCCTTGAACTCGGCCTCGTAAATCTCCTCGAACAGATCCTTGAAGCGGCCGTCATAGGCCTTGAGGATGGTGTTCTTGGTCGAAAGATAGACCGGCCATTGCCGGTTGAGCCCGTAATTCAGGCAGGCATGGGCGAAATCGCGGATCGATTCGTCGAGATTGTACATGCCCATGGCGACGCCCGAGCCCGGATAGTCGAACACCTCATGCTCGATCACCTGGCCGTCCGCGCCCTGCCATTTCATGGTCAGCTTGCCGGGGCCGGGGATAAGGAAGTCGGTCGCCTTATACTGGTCGCCGAAGGCGTGGCGGCCGACGACGATCGGGTCGGTCCAACCCGGGATCAGCCGCGGCACATTCTCGATCACGATCGGCTCGCGGAAGACGACGCCGCCCAAAATGTTGCGGATCGTGCCGTTGGGCGATTTCCACATCTTCTTGAGGCCGAACTCCTTCACCCTGGCCTCGTCGGGGGTGATCGTCGCGCATTTGACGCCGACGCCATGCTGCTTGATCGCATTGGCCGCCTCGACCGTGATCAAATCGCCGGTCTCGTCGCGCTTCTCGACGCCGAGATCGTAATAGAGCAATTCCACGTCGAGATAGGGCAGGATCAGCCGCTCGCGGATCCACTGCCAGATGATCCGGGTCATCTCGTCGCCGTCGAGCTCGACGACGGGGTTCTTCACCTTGATCTTCGCCATGAAAAGCTGCGCTTCCTGTCTGCTCGTGCGGTTGCGCGCCGTCCTACGCGGTGACGGCACGCTGTCAACCGCCCGCCGCACGGTTGTTTCGGCCCGCCGCTCCGCCTAAAGGGCGCCGATGCCTTCCCTAGAAAAGCCGGACCTCGTCACCACCAACGTCCAGTGGCGCTGGCCGTCGGTCCACCCCGAGGGGCGCAAGTTCGTCGTCGTCGCGCTCGCCGTGGCCGCCTTGTTCTGGTGGGTGCTGGACTGGGACTGGCTCGGCTATGCCGCTTTCGCGCTCAGCTTCGGAATCGCCGCCTTCTTCCGCGATCCGGTGCGGACCACGCCCGTCGGGGCGAACCTGATCGTCGCCCCCGCCGACGGCCTCGTCACCATGATCACCAACGTGCCGTGCCCACGCGAATTGTGGGGGGAAGGCGGCCTTTCCGAGGAGCCGGTGGTCCGCATCTCGATCTTCATGAGCGTGTTCGACGTCCACATCAACCGCAGCCCGATCACCGGCACGATCCTCAAGGTCGTCTACATCGCCGGCAAGTTCCTCAACGCCGATCTCGACAAGGCCAGCGAGGACAATGAGCGCCAGCACATATTGGTCGAGGGCGAGGACGGCACCCTGGTCGCCTTCACCCAGATCGCGGGGCTGGTGGCGCGGCGGATCGTGCCGTGGATCAAGGCGGGCGACCGAGTCATCGCCGGCCAGCGCGTCGGCCTGATCCGCTTCGGCAGCCGGGTCGACGTCTATCTCCCCGCCGGCACCTCCAGCCAGGTGCTGCTCGGCCAGCGCACCATCGCCGGCGAAACCGTGGTCGGGCGGATCGGCGTCTCCGAGCTGATCGAGGGCGTCGCCCAATGAGGGAGGAGCGGCGGCGCGAGCCGCGGCGCGGCATCCCGCTGCGCGCGGTCGCCCCCAATGCGGTCACCGCGCTGGCGCTCTGCTCGGGCCTTTCCGGCATCCGCTTCGCCATTTCCGGCGAATGGGGCGCCGCTCTGGCCTGTATCGGCGTCGCCGCCGTGCTCGACGGCCTCGACGGCCGCATCGCGCGCCTCCTGCGCGCCCAGACGCGGTTCGGCGCCGAGCTCGATTCGCTGTCCGACGTGATCGCCTTCGGAGTCTCGCCGGCGGTCATCCTCCATTTGTGGGTGCTCAAGGAATGGCCCCGTCTCGGCTGGCTGTTCGCTTTGGCCTTCGCGGTCTGCATGGCGCTGAGGCTCGCCCGCTTCAACGCCCGCATCGACGCCGAGGAGCAGCCGCACAAATCGGCCGGCTTCCTGACCGGCGTGCCGGCGCCCGCCGGGGCCGGGCTGATGCTGCTGCCGATCCTGCTTTGGCTGGCCAGCGATCAGCAATGGACCTGGCTGCGCGACTATCGCCTGGTCGCGCCCTGGGCCGCTTTCTCAGCCTTCATGCTGATTTCGAGCGTCGCCACCTGGTCGCTGGGATCGCTGCGGCTGCGGCGCAGCGTGCGGCTGGAGGCGATCGCGCTGGTCGCCCTGGTCGGCGGGGCCTTGTTCACCGCGCCCTGGGAAACGTTGAGCGTGATCGTGCTGGTCTACCTCGCTTTGATCCCGCTGAGCATGCTGAGCTACGCCAGGATCAAGCGGCAGCGACGCCACGCCTCCGCCGCGCCGTCTCCGCCCGCGCTGTCTCCGGCCGAGCCGGCCGCGGCGCCGGCGGCACGCCGCGCAGGGCGGCGACGACCGCCGCCCAATGCGCCTTCAGCGTGAACTCCAGGATCGTCGCCAGCGCGACGATGAGGCCGAAGAAGAAGATGATCGAGAACATGTGAGCCACAGCTTTTCCCCTGTTTTATCCACAGCCAAATCCCCAGAGAGGCATTTGGCTCCATGGACAGGGACAGTGTTCTCTTTTTGTTCACGCGTCAAGCACTGGAAAGCAGCAGAAAGCGGCTTTTTACGCGGAACAGTTGAGGAACGAACGAAAAGTCGCGCAGAGAGAAGGGCTTAAAGCGAAAATCGCTTCGCCGCTTTTCTGACTCGTCCGGTCGCGTTTGGCGGGAACCGGAGCCGCGGGCCGCCCTCCCGGAATGGCGAAATGGGGGATTTCGGTCCTGATCCGCCCTGACGCCCTCCGCATCGACCTGCTTGATTTCCACCGCCTTCGCCTCTATCTGCGCGCTCATTCCACATGCGTGGCCATCATACCGGTGCTGGCAGATCCCTTTAGGGACCATCCAGTTCTCGGCCGCGCAGAGGCATAACCGGAAGGAGAAAGACCATGGCGTCCAACGACGTCTCCATGCAGCAATTGCTCGAGGCCGGAGCGCATTTCGGCCACCAGACCCACCGCTGGAACCCCAAGATGAAGCCGTACATCTTCGGCGAGCGGAACGGCGTCCACATCATCGACCTCAGCCAGACCGTGCCGCTGTTCGCGCGCGCGCTCGATTTCGTGCGGCAGACGGTCGCTGCCGGCGGCAAGGTCCTCTATGTCGGCACCAAGCGCCAGGCGCAGGAGCCGATCGCGGAAGCCGCGCGGCGCTCGGGCCAGCATTTCGTCAACCATCGCTGGCTGGGCGGCATGCTCACCAACTGGAAGACCATCTCCAACTCGATAAAGCGCTTCAAGAGCCTCGAGGAGCAGCTGGCGGGCGACACTGCCGGCCTCACCAAGAAGGAGGTGCTCCAGCTCACCCGCGAGCGCGACAAGCTCGAGCTCAGCCTCGGCGGCATCCGCGACATGGGCGGCATTCCCGACGTCATGTTCGTGATCGACGCCAACAAGGAGGAGCTCGCGATCAAGGAGGCCAATGTGCTCGGCATCCCGGTCGTCGCCGTGCTCGATTCGAACGTCAGCCCGCAGGGGATCGCCTTCCCGGTCCCCGGCAATGACGATGCCAGCCGCGCCATCCGCCTCTATTGCGACGCCATCGCCGACGCGGTGCTGGGCGGCAAGCAGGGCGGCGCGGCGCAACGCGGCGAGGATATCGGCGCCCAGGACGAGCCCCCCGCCGAAGCGGCGCTGGCCGAGGCTTAATATAACGGGGTCGAGACCCCATCTCCGTTCGGGCTGAGCCTGTCGAAGCCCTCCCTTTCTTCGAGAAGAAGGAAGGCCCTTCGACAAGCTCAGGGCGAACGGTGTTTTGCATGAAACCAGAAGGATAGACGACATGGCTGAGATCACGGCCGCCAATGTGAAAGAGCTGCGCGAGCGCACCGGCGCCGGCATGATGGACTGCAAGAAGGCGCTCGGCGAGACCGATGGCGACATGGAAGCCGCCATCGACTGGCTGCGCACCAAGGGCCTCGCCGCCGCCGCCAAGAAAGCCGGCCGCACCGCCGCCGAGGGCCTGGTCGGCGTCGCCGTCGACGGCAAGAAGGGGGCGATGATCGAGATCAACTCGGAGACGGATTTCGTCGCCAAGAACGAGCAGTTCCAGGATTTCGTGCGCACCGCCGCGGCGATCACGCTCGGCACGGGCAGCGACATCGACGCGCTCAAGGACGCCTGCTGGCCGGGCGGCGGCACCGTCGAAGAGAAGCTGACCTCGAACATCGCGACGATCGGCGAGAATCAGTCGATCCGCCGCGGCGCCCTGCTCGAGGTCGAGCAAGGCGTCGTCACGTCCTACGTCCACAATGCCGCCGCGCCGGGCCTCGGCAAGATCGGCGTGCTGGTCGCGCTCGAGAGCGCTGGCGACACGGCCGCGCTCGAGAGCCTGGGCAAGCAGCTCGCCATGCACATCGCCGCGGCCAACCCGCTGGCGCTGCGCGGCGAGGCGCTCGATCCGGCTTTGGTCGAGCGCGAGCGCGCCATCGCCCAGGAGAAAGCCGCCGAAACCGGCAAGCCGCCTGAGATCGTCGCCAAGATGGTCGAGGGCGCGATGGCCAAGTTCCGCAAGGAGAATGCTTTGCTCTCGCAGCTCTTCGTCATCGACAACAAGACCAAGGTCGAGGACGTCGTCGCCCAGGCGGGCAAGGACGCCGGCGCGCCGGTGACGCTCCAGGCCTATGCCCGCTTCCAGCTCGGCGAGGGCATCGAAAAGAAGGAAAGCGACTTCGCCGCCGAAGTCGCCGCCGCCGCGGGCACGCAGAAGGCCGAGCCGGTCGCCTGATTGGGGACTGGGTTTTGGGGACTGGGGACTGGGAGCAATTTCCCGGTCCCAGGTCCCCAGTCCCTAACCCCCAACCCCATTGGCACCGCCCCCTGTGGCCACTAATGTGCCCGCGCTCGAACAGAACGGATCAACCCGCCTCATGACGCGCCCCCGTTTCAACCGCATTCTGCTCAAGCTTTCCGGCGAGGCGCTGATGGGCGAGGGGCAGTTCGGCATCGACCCCGACGCGGTCGAGGGCCTCGCCGAAGAGATCAAGGCGGCGGTCGCGAGCGGCCACACCATCTGCCTGGTCGTCGGCGGCGGCAACATCTTCCGCGGCCTCGCCGGCGCCGCCAAGGGCTTCGACCGGGCCAGCGCCGATTATATGGGCATGCTGGCGACGGTGATGAACGCGCTCGCCGTTCAGAATGCGCTCGAGAAAATCGGCGTCGACACGCGCGTCCAGTCGGCGATCCCGATGGCGACCGTGTCCGAGCCCTATATCCGCCGCCGCGCGGTCAGGCACATGGAGAAGGGCAGGGTGGTGATCTTCGCCGCCGGCACCGGCAATCCCTTCTTCACCACCGACACCGCAGCCGCGCTCCGCGCCGCGGAAATGGGCTGCGACGCCTTGTTCAAGGGCACCAGCGTCGACGGCGTCTACGATGCCGATCCCAAGCAGGTGCCGGATGCGAAGCGTTATGAAACAGTTACTTTCAACAAGGTCCTGTCGGATAATCTGAAGGTGATGGACGCCACCGCCGTGGCGCTTTGCCGCGACAACAACATCCCGATCGTCGTGTTCAACGTCCGCGAGCAGGGCAATCTCGCCCGCGTGCTCGGCGGCGACGGCACCGCCACGATCGTGCAGAACTGAAAAGGAGGGGACGATGCCGGCCTATGAGAAAGGCGATATCCAGCGCCGGATGCACGGCGCGGTCGAGGCGCTGAGGCACGATCTGAGCGGGCTGCGCACGGGCCGCGCGTCGACGGCCCTGCTCGATCCGATCCACGTCGAGGTCTACGGCGCCAACATGCCGCTCAACCAGGTCGCCACCGTGTCGGCGCCCGAGCCGAGGCTGCTTTCGGTGCAGGTCTGGGACCGCTCCAATGTCGGGCCGGTGGAGAAGGCGATCCGCCTGGCCGGGCTCGGCATCAATCCGGTCACCGACGGCCAGAATATCCGCCTGCCGATCCCCGACCTGACCGAGGAAAGGCGCAAGGAGCTGGCCAAGCTCGCCCACCAATATGCCGAGAAAGCGCGGATCGCGGTCCGCAACGTGCGGCGCGACGCCATGGACGGGCTCAAGACCGACGAGAAGAAGCACGAGATCAGCGAGGACGAGCATAAAAGGCTCGGCGTCGAGGTGCAGAAACTGACCGACGAGGCGATCAAGGACATTGACGACGTCCTCGCCCACAAGGACAGGGAAATCCTGCAGAAGTGACCGCCGAAGCGGCCAGCGGCCTGCCTGACGCCGGCTCCGGCGCGGTGCCTCGGCACGTCGCCATCATCATGGACGGCAATGGCCGCTGGGCGAAGGCGCGGGGCTTGCCGCGGGCAGCCGGCCACCGCGCCGGCGCCGAGGCCGCCCGCAAGGTGCTGCGCGCCGCTGGCGAAGCCGGGGTCGAGTGCCTGACGCTTTACGCTTTCTCCTCCGAGAACTGGCGGCGGCCGGCGCAGGAGATCAGCGACCTCACCGGCCTGCTGCGCTTCTACATCCAGCGCGAGCTCAACAGCCTCCACAAAGAGGGGATCCGGCTCAAGGTGCTGGGCGACCACAAGGCCTTCGAGGCCGACGTCGCGGCGATGGTCGACAAAGCCGTCGCCAAGACCGCGAGCAACAGCCGGATGACGCTGGCCATCGCGCTCAATTACGGCGCCCGCGCCGAGCTGGTCCGCGCCGCGCGGACCGCTGCGCAAGCCGGCGAGATCGACGAAGCGGCGATCGAGCGCGCGCTCGACACCCACGATCTGCCGCCGCTCGATCTTTTGATCCGCACCTCCGGCGAGCAGAGGCTGTCCAACTTCCTGCTCTGGCAGGCCGCTTATGCGGAATTGCTGTTCACCGACACGCTCTGGCCGGATTTCGACGGCGACGCGCTCAACGAAGCCCTGGCCGATTATGCGCGGCGCGAACGGCGCTACGGCGGCCTGTGACCGGCTCGCCCCAGACCCCGCCGGCGCCCGGCTCCGACGTCACGACGCGCTTCGCGATGGGCGTGGCGATGATCGCGGTCGCCAGCCTCGTCACCTGGTTCGGCGGCTGGCCGTTCCGCGCCCTCACCGCGATCGCCGCCGCGATCATGCTCGTCGAATGGGCCGACATGCACAAGGTGCCGAGGCTCTGGGCCTGGGTCGGCGGCCTGCTCGCCGCCGCGATCCTGCTCGGCGCGGCGGAATATTATTATCCCAACGCCGCCGATGAAGGCGACCTGACCTGGATGAGCTTCGCGCCCGCGCTCGGCGCGGCTTTGCTGCTCGGCCTCGCCAGCCGCAGCCTCGCCATGGGCTGGGGCTTCGCTTATGTCGTGATCCCGTCCTTCGCCTTGGTGGTGATGAGCTGGGTGTCGGAGGTCGCGGTCGGGCTGGTTTTCTGGGTGCTGATCGTGACCTGGGCGACCGACATCTTCGCCTATTTCGCCGGGCGCGCGATCGGCGGACCGAAGCTCGCCCCCCGGATCAGCCCCAACAAGACCTGGGCCGGCCTGATCGGCGGCATGGCGGGCGCCGCCTTGTTCGGCTGGCTGACCGCGCGCTTCTTCCATCTCGACACGCCGTTCCCCTGGGTGGGCGCGGCGATGGGGCTGATCGCCCAGCTCGGCGACCTCTACGAAAGCTGGGAGAAGCGCCGGGCCGGGGTCAAGGACAGCGGCGCTCTGCTGCCGGGCCATGGCGGCGTGCTCGACCGGCTCGACGGGCTGCTCGCGGTGTCGCTCGCGACGATGATGCTGCTGATGGCCGAATATTGGAGCCCGCCGGAGCCGGTTGAGGTTCCCGACACGGTCATGGTCATGCATCTGCCCGCCGGTCGCGCCGGCTGAGATGGCCCGGAGCATCACCATATTGGGCGCGACCGGGTCGGTCGGCCAGTCGACGCTGGATTTGGTCGCGCGCGAGCCGGACCGGTTCGAGATCCTCGCCCTGACCGCGCACCGCGACGTCGCCGGCCTGGCCGCGCTGGCGCGGCGCTTCCGCCCGCGCCTCGCGGTGGTCGCCGACGCCGCGCTCCATGCCGACCTCGCCGCGGCGCTCGCCGGTACCGGCATCGAGACCGCGTCGGGGGAGGCGGCAGTCGCCGACGCCGCCGCCTCGGGCGCCGACTGGACGATGGCCGCGATCGTCGGCACCGCGGGGCTGGAGCCGGTGATGCGGGCGCTGAAGGGCGGCCGCACGGTGGCGCTCGCCAACAAGGAGGCCCTGGTTTCGGCCGGGCCGCTGATGGCCGAGGCGGCGGCGGCGAGCGGCGCGACTTTGCTGCCGGTCGATTCCGAGCATAATGCGATCTTCCAATGCTTCGACCGCGCGCGGCCCGAAAGCGTGCGGCGGATCATCCTCACCGCCAGCGGCGGCCCGTTCCGCGACTGGCCGATCGAGCGGATGCGCATCGCCACGCCGGAGCAGGCGGTCGCCCACCCCAATTGGTCGATGGGCGCCAAGATCTCGGTCGATTGCGCGACCCTGATGAACAAGGGGCTCGAGCTGATCGAGGCCTATCACCTCTTCCCGGTCGGCGCCGAGGCGCTCGACGTCGTCGTCCACCCGCAATCGGTGATCCACTCCCTGGTCGAATATGTCGACGGCTCGGTGCTCGCCCAATTGGGCGCGCCGGACATGCGGGTGCCGATCGCTTACACCTTGACCTGGCCGGACCGGATGGCGACGCCCTGCCAGCGGCTCGACCTGGTCGCGATCGGCGCCCTCAATTTCGAGGCGCCCGACCTCGGCCGCTTCCCCGCTCTCGGCCTTGCCCGGGCGGCGCTGGCGGCGGGCGGCGCCAAGCCCGCCATCCTCAATGCGGCCAATGAGATAGGCGTCGCATCTTTCCTTGAAAACGGCATCGGATTCCTCGATATCGCGCATCTGGTCGGCGAGGTGCTGAACCGTTATGACCCGCCGGTGCCGACGTCGATCGACGCGGTGCTCGAGATCGACCGCGAGGCCCGCAGGGTGGCCGCCGCGCTGACAGGAAAGATCCCCGCTTGAGCAATCCCGGCTTCCTGTTCACGATCCTCGCCTTCCTGCTGGTGATCGGCCCGCTCATCTTCATCCATGAGCTCGGCCATTATTTCGTCGGCCGCTGGTTCGGAGTGAAGGCCGACGCCTTCTCGATCGGCTTCGGCCGCGAGATCTTCGGCTGGACCGACAAACGCGGCACGCGCTGGAAGGTCGGCTGGATGCCGCTCGGCGGCTATGTCAAGTTCGCCGGCGACATGAACCCGGCCTCGACGCCGACCGACGAATGGCTGTCGCTGCCGCCCGAGGAAAGGGCCAGGACCTTCCAGTCCAAGAAGGTGTGGCAGCGCTTCCTGATCGTCCTGGCCGGGCCGGCGACCAATTTCCTGTTCGCGATCGTCGCGCTCATGATCCTGTTCGCCACCATGGGCTATCCGACGACCCCGCCGACCATTGGCGCGATCGAGAAGGGCAGCGTCGCCCAGGCCACCGGCTTCCGGCCGGGCGACCGCATCGTCAGCATCAACGGCAGCGGCATCGACACCTTCGCGGACCTGGCGACCTATGTCGCGCTCAGGCCCGACGAGCCGATGCGCTTCGTCGTCAGCCGCGGCGGCCGGAGCATGGAGCTCCAGGCGACGCCGCGGGCGACGATCGACGAGGACCAGTTCGGCAATCGGTCGCGGGTCGGACGGATGGGCATCACCACCGGCAGCGGCCGTCAGTTCACGACGCTGCCGCTGGCCCAGCTGCCGGGCGCGGCGATCGGCACCACGATCGATTCCGTGAACACGATGATCACGGCGCTCGGCCAGGTGATCACCGGCCGCCGCTCGCTCTCGGAGCTGGGCGGCCCGATCAAGATCGCCGAGGTGTCCGGCCAGCAGGCGAGCCTGGGCTGGCTCAACCTCTTCTGGCTGATGATCGTCGTTTCAATTAATCTGGGATTCATCAACCTGTTGCCAATCCCTCTCCTGGATGGCGGGCACCTGCTGTTCTACATGATCGAAGGAGTGAGGCGAAAGCCGCTGAAGCCCCAGGCCCAGGAATGGGCGTTCCGGACCGGGCTCGCGGTGCTGCTGGCATTGATGATTTTCGTGACATTGAACGACTTGGCCTCTTTTGGCCTCTTTGAGAAGCTTGGCGGCTTGATCGGCTAGCCGCGATGGGGCAGGGCAGGGCGCTCAACAGGGATTAAGAGGTCCGGGCTTTGCTCCGACCGTAGAGTGAAGGCGGACGCGTGACGCGCAACAGAGTTTTTCCCAAAGGTCGTCGATATTGCGCAGCCCTCCTCGTGGGGACGATGCTTGGCGGCTTGACCTCGCCGGCCTTCGCCCAGGGCCAGCCGGCGCCAGGACCCACCACCGGCGCCGCGCCCGCGGCCCAGCAATTGCCGCCGCCGCCCCCGGTCCAGGCCCAGCCCCAGCGCACCATCCTGTCGCTGAGCGTGAGCGGCAACCAGCGGATCGAGCCGGAAACCGTGCTCTCCTACACCACACTGCGCACCGGCGATCCCTATGACAATGAGCGGCTCGACACTGCGTTGAGGGACCTGCTCGCCACCGATCTGTTCGCCGACGTCACCATCGCCGGCGCCGATACCGGCAATCTGGTCATCCAGATCCGCGAGAATCCGGTCATCAACCGCATCATCCTCGAGGGCAATCGCCGCATCAAGAACGACAAGATTACGCCGGAAATCCGCCTCGCGCCGCGTCAGATCTTCACTCGCTCGCGCGCCCGCGCCGACGTCGCCCGGATCATCGAGCTCTACCGCCGTCAGGGCCGCTACGCCGCGAGCGTCGAGCCGCAGATCGTCCAGCTCGAGCAGAACCGCGTCGACGTCGTGTTCGAGATCAACGAGGGCCCGAAATCGCGCGTCCGCCGGATCAACATCATCGGCAACGAGAATTTTAACGACGGCCGGCTGATCTCCGAAATGGCGACCCGCGAGCATGTCTGGTACAATATCTTCAGCTCGCGCGACACGTACGATCCCGACCGCCTCGCCTACGACCAGCAGAAGCTCAGGCAATTCTATCTGACCCAGGGCTATGCCGATTTCCGCGTCGTCTCGGCGGTCGCCGAGCTGACGCCGGACCGGCGCGACTTCATCATCACCTATGTCGTCGAGGAGGGGCAGCGCTACCGGTTCGGCGAGGTCAAGGTCGAGAGCGACATTCGCGACTTCAGCCCAGCCCAGCTCACCGCCAATCTGCCGATGCGGGCGGGCCAATATTACAACGCCCAGCAGGTCGAGGACACGCTCACCCGGCTGAACGAGCTGGCCGGCCTGTTCGGCTACGCCTTCGCCGACGTCCGCCCGACCTTCTCGCGCAGCCGCGAAAACCTCACCATGGGGGTCACCTTCCGGGTCGCCGAGGCGCCGCGAGTCTATGTCGAGCGGATCGACATCAGCGGCAACACCACCACCCGCGACAAGGTCATCCGCCGCGAATTCCGGCTCGCCGAGGGCGATCCGTTCAACAATGTCCGCGTTCGCCGCTCGCGCGACCGGATCCAGTCGCTCGGCTTCTTCCAGGAGAATCTGGAAATCCAGCAGACGCAAGGGTCGGCGCCCGATCGCGTCATCCTCGGCGTCGAGGTCGAGGAGCGCGCGACCGGGCAGATCCAGCTTTCCGCCGGCTTCTCGAGCCTCGAGCGCTTCCTGGTCAACCTGTCGGTGCAGCAGCGCAACTTCCTCGGCCGCGGCCAAGAAGTGCGGGCCTCGGTCAATTATTCGAGTTATTCCAAGTCGATCGATTTCGGCTTCACCGAGCCTTATCTGTTCGACCGCAACATCGCGGTCGGCTTCGACATCTTCCGGCGCGACCTCAACAGCTTCAACTTCTTCGGCAACAGCCGCACCACCACCTACGGGCAGACCACTACCGGCGGCCAGATCCGCATGGGCATACCGATCACCGAGAAGCTGTCGCTCGCTTTGCGCTACGGCCTCAATTATGACGAGATCAGCCTCAACCCGGACGTCTATTTCTCCGATCCCGACGGCGCCGGGCCGCTGCCGATCGCCTGCGATCCTCTGATCGCCGGCCGCTATCTGTGCGACGTTCTCGGCAACCGGCTGACCTCGTCGATCGGCGCCTCGTTGGTCTGGGACACGCTGAACAACCGGCTCCGGCCGAGCTCGGGCGAGCGCTTCGTGCTGAGCACCGACTTTGCCGGCCTCGGCGGCGACGTCCGCTATCTGCGCGGGCGAATCAGCGCCGCCAAATATTGGAACGTCTTCGGCGGCTTCATCTTCTCGCTGACCGGCGAGGCCGGCTATATCCACAGCTTCGAGAATGGCGCGCCCGGCATCGACCCGGTCCGGCTGACCGACCGCTTCTTCCTCGGCAACCCCCAGATTCGCGGCTTCGACATTCGCGGCGTCGGTCCGCGCGTCCAGCGCCAGCAATATCTCTACGATTATGACGCCGCGACGAACACCTATTCGAACGTCCGCCTGAACGACGACCCCAAGACGATCACCGACGATTCGATCGGTGGCCGGGCTTATTATGTCCTTCGCGCGGAGCTCGAAATCCCGCTCGGCGCGAGCGTCCGCGAGCTCGGCCTCAGGCCTTCCATCTATATCGACGCCGGCGCGGTGTTCGGGGTCCGCACGCCGGGCCTGTTCGACATCCCCCCGGGCAGCCCGCTCGCGCTCGCCGCGTGCACCAACGACACGAGCGGGGTGGTGACTCCGCTCGAGCCGCGCGTCGGGGTCTGCCCCACCGGCTCGACGCTGAGCGCCGGCGCCCGCACGGCGCCGTTCCGCGAAATCTTCCTCGGCGACACGCCAAGCCCCCGCCTCTCGATCGGCTTCGGGGTCAATTGGAATTCGCCCTTCGGGC
Organism: Allosphingosinicella sp.; assembly: GCA_035543935.1. GTDB lineage: Bacteria > Pseudomonadota > Alphaproteobacteria > Sphingomonadales > Sphingomonadaceae > Allosphingosinicella. The sequence continues at coordinate 63,984 of DATKIV010000038.1, read as the reverse complement.
CGTTCCGCATCGACATCGCCCGTGCCCTGCTCAGCGAGCCGGGCGACGACACCAAACTTTTCAGCTTCAACGTAGGGACCGCATTCTAATGAAAAAGAAGATCATATTGGGCTCGGCCGTCGCCGCGCTCGCCGTCGCCGCTCCGATCGCCCTGCGCGCGCAGCAGCTGCCCGCGCCGGTCATCGCCGTCGTCGACCTCGAGGAGATTTTCCGGACCTGCACCCAGTGCGCGGTCGCCAATACCGGGCTCCAGCAGCAGGTCACCGCGCTCCAGGCGCGCGCCCAGACGCTTCAGACCCAGATCCAGACGGAGGGCGGCCAGCTCGAGCCGCTGGTCCGCGCGCTGAACGGCGCCCAGCCGGACGCCGCGCTCGCCACCCGCATCAACGCGTTCCAGGCGATGCAGCAAAATGCCGAGCGCGAGATCGGCGCCTCCCGCGAGCGCATCCAGCGCAACGGCAATTTCGTCCGCGCGCAGATCGGCGAGCGGGTGCGGCCGGCGGTCGCGACCGTCGCCCAGCAGCGCGGCGCCACCGTCGTCATGGATGCGGGCACCGTGGTCAGCGCGTCGCCGGCGCTCAACATCACGCCGGCGGTGCTCGCCATCGTCAACCAGAACAATGCGGCGTTCAACCTCAACGCGCCGGCCCCGACCGCCCAGCCGGCCGCCGGCCGGCCGCCGGCCGCCCAGCCGCAGCCGAATCGTCCGCGCCCGCAGGGCCGCTAGTGGCTGACGACACCAACGACGCGACCCCGGCTTTGGCCGGGGTCCCGTTCGACGTCAGGCGGGTGATGCAAAGCCTGCCGCACCGTTATCCCATGCTCCTCGTCGACCGCGTCGACGAGATGGAGCTCGACAAGAGAATCGTCGCCACCAAGGCGGTGACGATGAACGAATTGTTCTTCCAGGGTCATTTCCCCGGGCGGCCGATCATGCCCGGCGTGATGATCATCGAGGCGCTCGCGCAAGCCGCCGGCGTGCTCGCCGTCGAATCGCTGGGCCATGCCCAATCGGGCAAGCGCGTCTATGTCATGTCGATCGAGAACGCCAAGTTCCGCGTGCCGGTCGAGCCGGGCGTCCTGCTCCGCCTCGAATGCGTGCTGCTGCAGAAACGCGGGCCGGTGTGGAAGTTCACCGGCAAGGCCTTTGTCGGGGACAAGGTCGCCACCCAGGCCGATTTCACCGCGATGATCCTGGATCCGCCGGCCGGTTGACGGCCTGCCAGCGGCCGTCCACCCGCTCGATCCCGAAAATCTCCGCGACATGCGGGCCGTCGAGACCCTCGGCGGCGATCCTGCCTTTGTCCATGACGAGGATGCGGTCCGCATAGCGGGCGGCGGCGTCGAGGTCGTGGATCGCGACTAGCGCCGCGCGGCCGCCATCCTTCAGCTCCTCGCGGACCAGCTCCATCAGCCTGATCTGCCAGAGCGGGTCGAGATTGGCGGTCGGCTCGTCGAGCAGCAGCAGCCGCGGCCTGGGCGCCAGCGCGCGCGCGATCAGCACCCGGCTGCGCTCGCCGGTCGAAAGCGTGTCGACGCGCCGGTCGAGCAGCGGCTCGAGCGCGAGCGCGCCGAGATCCGCGCCGCCGCCGCCGAGCGCGATCAGGTCGCGCGCGACGAGCGGCCAGGGCAAATCGCGCGCCGCCGGCAAATAGGTCAGATATCGCGGCCGCCGCGCCGGACCGAGGCCGCGCGGATCGACCCCCGCCACCGTCACCGCACCGGAGGGGCTGCCGATCCCCGCCAAAGCGTGGAGCAGGCTGGTCTTGCCGCTGCCGTTCGGCCCGACCAGGCAGACCAGCTCGCCTTGCTTGATCTCGATCGAGACGCCGAACAGCCGCCCGGGCAGCGACAGGTTTGAGGCCCGCAGGATCATGGCCTGAGCCGCCAGCGCATATGGGCGACCAGCCACAGGAAGAAGGGCGCGCCGATCAAGGCGGTGACGACGCCGATCGGCAGCGTCCGGCCGAGCGGGGCGAGCCTGACGGCAAGGTCGGCCGCCAGCAGCAACAGCGCGCCGATCAGGGCCGCCGGCAGGATCGCACGGCCCGGATGGCCCCGCGCCAGCCGGCGCGCGAAGATCGGCGCGATCAGGCCGATGAAGCCGATCGCGCCGCAAATCGCGACGCAGGCGCCGACGCCAAGAGCGGTGAGGCAGACGATCCGAAGCCGCAATCGGGCGACGTCATGGCCCAGCGACTGGGCGACCTCCTCGCCGAGCGCGAGCCGGTCGAGCGCCGGGCCGAGCCGGAGCAGCAGCGCGAAGACGAGCAGCGACGGCACAGCGGCGAAGGCGGCCTGATCGAGGCTTCGGTCGACCAGCGAGCCCATCAGCCATTCATAAGCGTCGTAGAAGGCGAAGGGGGAGGGGGCGAGCGCCAGCGCCAGCGTGGTCAGCGCCCCGGCGAGCGCGCTGATCGCGAGGCCGGCGAGCAGGAGCGTCGCGGTCTCCGCCCGTGGCCCGGCGAGCGCGAGGAGCAGGCCGAGCGCGAGCAACGCGCCCGTCACCGCTCCGATCGACAGGGCCAAAGGCGCCGAGAAGCCGAACAGATAGGCGGTGACGACCGCCCCCAAAGCGGCGCCGCTGGTGGTGCCGGTCAGATCGGGCGAGGCGAGCGGGTTGGCGAACAAGGCCTGGATCGCGGCGCCCGACGCGCCCAGGGTCGCGCCATAGACCAAAGCGAGCAAGGCGCGGGGCAGTCGCAGCTCGGTCAGCACCAGCGTCGCGAGGTCCGCATCCTGCTCGAACAGCGCCCGGAGCGGCGCAAGGGGCAGCAGCAGCGCGGCGGCGAAGAGCGCCGCCAAAGCCAGCGTCAGCAGGATCGCGGCCCGCGCGCTCATCGCCCGATTTCTCGCCGCAGCCGCTCGATCTCCTCGATCAGCAGGGGGCCCATGCAGGTCCAGGCGCGGCCGTCGGTCGCTATCGTGCGCGCCCGGGTCGCGCGCCGCGCCGCGGGATGGGAGAGCCAGCGCTGGTCGTTCGAATATTGGCCCGCGCGGTAATCGCTGCGCAGCAGGATGGCGGGCGGGCTGGTCAGCAAGGTTTCGAGCGACACCCTGTCCCCCTGCAGCGCGCGCTGGCGCAGGCCCGCCAGCGCCATCCATTGCGCCTCCAGCCCGGCGGCCGGAACCGTGCGACCGCCGCCGCCGAGCCAGATCGCGTCGCGCCGCGTCCGCGGCCGGCTGCGGACCAGAGCCGTCATCCGCCGGATCAAAACGGCGCCCGCCTCCGGCCGGCCGAGCGCCTCCGCCACCCGGGCGACATTGCCGGCGACGTCGTCCAGGCTTTGCGCGAAGGGCAAATCGAGCGTCACGATGCCGAGCCGGGCGGCGATGCGCGAGCGGTCGCGGGCGCCGCCGCCCATGGTGACGACGAGATCGGGCCGGGCTGCGACCACCGAGAGCAGGCTGCCGTCGTTGCGCGGGTGGTTGCGCGCTCGCCGCCACAGGATCGTCTCCGCCTCCTGCTGCGCGAGATGGGTGACCGAGACGATCTGGCCGGGCGCGGCGAGCAGCAGCACCAGCTCGTCGGTGCACAGGTTGAGCGACGCCACCCGGCGCGGCGCGGCCGCGGCCCCCGTCGCGGCGAGCGCCACGCTAGCGGCCAAAAGCGACGCGAAGACCCGCATAGACCGTCCGTTCCGCCGTGTTGTAGCCGACCACGTCCTGATAATCGGCGCCGAAGCAATTCTCCGCCCGGACGAACAATTCGAGCTGGGGCAGGATCCGGTAACCGATATTGGCGGAGGCGAGGACATAATCGTCCAATATCACGGTCGCCGCCGGGAAGAGATCGAAGTCGGTGTCGCGGCGCTTGCCGACATAAGCGAGGCTCGCGCCCCAGCGGAAGCGGCCGGCCTCGCCCCAGGCGGCAAGGTTGGCGCTGCTCCGCGCCCGGCGTATCTCGCGCACCCGCGCCGCGCCCGCGACCCTTTGCTCGCCGCTGTCGAGCCAGGTGTAATTGGCCTCGACGCTGAGCCAGGCCGCATGACGCCACGACGCCGCCAGCTCGATCCCGTCGCGCCTGCTGCGGCCGTCGGCATTGGCGGTGCTCGAGAGGAAGGTGGCGGGATCGAACGTGTCGACGATCTCGTTGCTGAGCCGGCCGGTGAAGCCGGTGATCCCGACGCCGAACCGCTTTTTCTCCCAGCGCAGGCCCGCCTCCCAACCGTGCGACGTCTCGGGCCTGAGGTCCGGATTGCCGACGAACGAGCCCGGGAAGAAACCGTAAAGGTCGTAGAAGCTCGGCTGGGCGATGCCCTCGCCATAAGCGGCGTGCAATGTCAGCCCGCCGCCCGGGCGCACCAGCACCGAGGCGCGCAAGGTGGTGGCATCCGCGAACGCGCTGAAATCGTCGTGGCGCAGCGCGACGTCGGTGACGACCGCCGGGCTCCATTGCGCCCGCCACTCGCCGACATAAGCGGTAAGGCTGCGTGACCGGTCCTGGTCGGTGCCGCCGAAATAGACCGTGTCGCGGGCCTGGAAATTCTCTTGGCTGTGCTCGACGGCGGCGATGAGCCGGTGGCCGCCGAAGCCGCGCGCGACCTGGCCGCCGAATGTCAGCCGATCGCCGAACGTGCTGTTCAGCGGCGCGCCGTCGAGCCGGTTGCGGTTGGCGCTGTCGAGATAGCTCGCCTCGGCGCGCGCCGACCAATCGCCCCAATCGCCGCGGGCGAAGGCGCGCACGGCGCCGATCCGGTTCCTGGTTTCGTCACCCGTGTCGGCGCGCAGGAAGGTGAGGGGATCGAAGCCGTCATATTCGGATTTGCCCTCGACCCAATGGCCGATCACGCCGATCCGGACCTGCCCGGATGGCCGCGCCTCGATCCGGAGCGTGGCCGCCAGGTTGCGGAAACCGTCCCGCTCGCCGCCGGCGCCGAACGAGTCGATGCCGTCGCTCCTCTGCCAGCCGAGGCCCCCGCTGATCCCGACATCGCCGGTCCGCACTGCATAACGGCCGGCGAGGCGGGCGCTGTCGAGGCTGCCATATTCGGCGTCGGCGACGAAACCGGTGCGGACGAAGGGATCGGCGCTGTCGACCGCGACCACCCCGCCCAGGGCTTCGGAGCCCCAGAGCGCCGATTGCGGCCCGCGCACCAGCTCGATGCGCGACAGCAGGTCGCTGGTCAGCAGCTCGAACCGCGCCTCATTGCCCGCGGCCGGGTCGTTGAAACGGATGCCGTCGACGAAGAGCAAAGTGTGATTGGCCTCGGCGCCGCGAATCCGCAACTGGGTCTGGGTGCCGCGCGGACCGGTGGTGGCGACCGAGACGCCGGGCGCGAGCCGCAGCAGATCCGCCGCGGCCGGCAGATCGAGCGCCTGGATCTCTGTCTCGTCGATCACCGTGGCCGAGACCGGCGCCACGTCTCCGGCGACGGGCTCGCGCGCGCCAGTGACCAGGATTTCAGCGCCGGGCTGGGCCGCGGCAGCTAATAACAAAAGTGAAATTGGCATTGGAACCTCCTGAACGACATCACGAATGTCGTCTCGGAGGAACCGCGCCGGCCTGATGCCGACGCGGCGCCACGCACCGCAGGCTGGTCCCGGCCGGGCGCGGACGACGGCGAAGGCAGGTCTCCTGGCTCGCGGGTCAATGCCTGGTTCCCCACTTGCCGGGGAGAGGCTCGCCGCTCACAGTTGCGGGCACAGCGCCGGAATGTCACCGGCTTCCCATTTTCACCGCCTTGCGAGGGGCGGCACCTTCGCGCGAAATGGTGTAGGGTGGCGGCCATGAAGGTGTCAATCGCGAGGCTTGGGGTCGCCGCCGCCGCTTTGCTCGGCGCCGGCGGGGCGACGGCGCAGGAGGATCTGAGCCAGGCCAATTGGGGCCGTCCGCCGCCACGGACGTCGGTGATGCCGCTGGACAAGCCGCCGTGCGTGGACGGCGCCATGCTCGGCACGCTGAGCCGCGGGCCGGGCGAAATGGTCGACGATCGCGATGGCTCCTTTCATGGCGGCACGCGCTACTGGTACGACTTCCGCCCGGAGCGCGTCCTGTTCGGGCTCGACGCCCCGCAGAGCGTCCGCTTCGCCGTCCTGGGCGACGCGCGCATAGCGCTGGGCGACAATGTCGTGCTGCTGGTCCGGCGCGAGGCAGGCGGAGCGCTCGGATACGTCCATGCCGATGTCGCCGTCCCGGACCGCGGCAACCGCCGGTTCATCCCCTTGGTCTGGGCGCCGCTGCGCAGGTTCGGCTGGGCCAGCTGGCTGCCGCCGGGTTATGGGCGGTTCGCGCGGAGCGTGCGCTACTGGGACAGCGCGATGTATCGCGCCGGCCATGACGCCGCCTTTCTCGCCGGCATCGCCGACGCCGGGGATTTCAATCAGGGCTGGGTCATCAGGCGGGACGGCCGCGCGGTGGTGGCGCGGGGCATCTACCTGGATTCGCTCGCGGCCCTGTTCTCCCGGCAGCGGCCGGCAAGCTGCTGGCGCCCGGCGCCGAGCCTTGCCAATCCGGACCCCAGCCGCTAGAGCGCCCGTCTGCTTTTTCCTTCAGGCTGGTCGGAACCAGCCAAAATTACGGAAGATCAAAGACATGAAGGCCGATACCCACCCCGATTACCACATGATCAAGGTCCAGATGACCAACGGCACCGTCTTCGAGACGCGCTCCACCTGGGGCAAGGAAGGCGACACGCTGCAGCTCGACATCGACCCGACCGCGCATCCGGCCTGGACCGGCGGCCATGGCAAGATGCTCGACACGGGCGGCCAGGTCGCGCGCTTCAACAAGCGCTTCGGCGGCCTCAGCCTCGGCGGCAAGAAATAGCGTTCGCGATGGACGCACCGGTCCTCGCGACCGCGCGTCTCACCCTCCGGTCCTTCCGCGCCGGCGACGTCGACGCCCAGGCGGCGATGATGGGTGACGCGCGGGTGATGCACTATCTCGGCGGCCGGCCGCTGGCCCGCGAGGAGAGCTGGCGCAAATTGCTCTGCGGAACCGGCATGTGGAGCCTGTTCGGCTATGGCTATTGGGCGGTCGAGCGCAATGAGGACGGGCGCATGATCGGCCAGGTGGGCTTCGCCGACTTCAAGCGCGACATGGTGCCTTCGATCGAGGCCATCCCCGAAATGGGCTGGCTGTTCGCCGCCGACGCCGGCGGCCGGGGCTATGCGACCGAGGCGGCGCTGGCCGGTCTCGCCTGGGCGGACGCGGTGCTGAAGGCGCCGGAAATCGTCGCGATCATCGACGCGAACAATCTCGCCTCGATCCGGGTCGCCCGGAAATGCGGGTTCGGCGACCATGAGCCCGCCACCTATCGCGGCGAGCCCATCCTCCTGTTCAGGCGCCCAGGACCATGATCGTTTCAGGCTGATTCACCCTGAAACGTGAATCATGGTCTCGCTATAGGCCGAAAGCGCGCTGAGCAGGGTCAGTCGCGAGTCCGCCGGGAGCTTTCGCGCCATTCGCTTTCGGTGCGGCAAACCCGGCGCGCCGCCATGCGCGAAGTCGAATCGTCGGCCACGCTGCGGCAAATCCGCCGCTCGCTTTGCACGCCATTGTCGCCGTTCTGGCTCGTGGTGGCCGGTGTCGCATCGACTCCGCCCGGGGCGGTACGGCTTGGTCCATCCTGCGCGAGAGCGGGCGACGAAAGGGCGAACAGGGAGAGGGCGGCAGCAAGCGCTTTCATGAACATCGGCTCCATGGCGGGAATGGCGTCGGGCTCATTACCGTGACCGTTAACGCGTTGCAAGTGGCTGTGTTTGCAATCAATCCGGCATCGCCGGGCTGGGGCTGTCCGCGACCTGCCTTTTGCCGTCGATGACGATCGGCGAGGCGATGCCGGGCACGCCCCCGGGACAGACGCGCATGCCGCGCGCGATCACCTGGGGATCGGCGAAGACCTGGGCGACATCGTTGATCGGGCCGGCGGGAACGCCCGCCGCGGCCAGGGCGGCCAGGAGTTCGTCGCGGCGGCGCAGCGCGAGCGCCGGCGACAGCAAGGCGGTCAAAGCGTCGCGATGGCCGACGCGGCCGGCATTGGTTGCAAACCTCGGCTCGGCCGCGATGCCGAGCAGCGCGCAGAGCCGCTCGAACTGGCCGTCATTGCCGACCGCGACGATGACACGCCCGTCGGCCACGGGGAAGGTCTGATAAGGCGCGATATTGGGGTGGGCGTTGCCGAGCCGGCGCGGCGGCTCGCCGCCGATCAGATAGTTCATCGCCTGGTTGGCGAGCATGGCGACCTGGACGTCGAGCAGGGCCATGTCGATATGGCAGCCGAGGCCGGTGGAGTCGCGCCCGCGCAAGGCGGCGAGGATCGCGCTCGAGGCATAAAGGCCGGTGAAGAGGTCGGCGACGGCCACGCCGGCGCGCATCGGCTCGCCGTCGGGCGCGCCGGTCAGGTCCATGATCCCGCCCATGCCCTGGATCATGAAATCGTAGCCGGGCCGCGCCGCATAGGGCCCATCCTGACCGAAGCCGGTGATCGAGCAATAGATAAGGCGCGGGTTCAGGGCGGCAAGCGAGGCATGGTCCAGCCCGTATCGGGCGAGGCCGCCGACCTTGAAATTCTCGATCAGCACGTCGGCGTCGGCGGCGAGGGCGCGGACCCGCTCCTGGCCCGCTTCGCTCGCCAGGTCGATCGCGACCGAGGACTTGCCGCGGTTGCAGCCGTGGAAATAAGCGGCGCTGCCATCGGCGGCGAAGGGCGGACCCCAGGCCCGGGTGTCGTCGCCGCCGCCGGGCCGCTCGACCTTGATCACCTCGGCGCCGAGATCGGCAAGCAATTGCCCCGCCCAGGGCCCGGCGAGGATGCGGGCCAGCTCGACGACCTTGAGGCCTGAAAGCGGCTTGTCCATTATCCCTCCACCGTCATCCCAGCGAAAGCTGGGATCTCACTTCCTTGAAGGCAAAGAGATTCCAGCTTTCGCTGGAATGACGGCGCTTGGTCAAAACGCCGCGATCCCCGTAATCGCCCGGCCGAGGATCAGCGCGTGGACATCGTGCGTGCCTTCATAGGTGTTGACCGTCTCGAGATTGGCGGCGTGGCGCATGACCTGGAATTCGGCGCTGATGCCGTTGCCGCCGTGCATGTCGCGGGCGATGCGGGCGATGTCGAGCGCCTTGCCGCAATTGTTGCGCTTGATGAGCGAGATCGTCTCGGGGATCAGCACGCCCTCGTCGAGCCGCCGCCCGACCCTGAGCGCCGCCTGCAGCCCGAGGCTGATCTCGGTGACCATGTTGGCGAGCTTGAGCTGGACGAGCTGGGTTGCGGCCAATGGCCGGCCGAATTGCTTGCGCTCCAGCGTATAGGTGCGCGCGGCGTGGAAGCAGGCCTCGGCCGCGCCCATCGAGCCCCAGGCGATGCCGTAGCGGGCGCGGTTGAGGCAGCCGAACGGCCCGGCGAGGCCGCTGACATCGGGCAGCAGATTCTCCTCGGGCACCGCGACCTCGTCCATCACGATCTCGCCGGTGATCGAAGCGCGCAGGGACAGCTTCTCACGGATCTTGGGTGCGCTGAGGCCCTTCATGCCTTTTTCGAGCACGAAGCCCTTGATCCGTCCCTCATGCTCGTCGGACTTGGCCCAGACCACGAAGACGTCGGCGATCGGCGAATTGGTGATCCACATCTTCGTGCCGGCGAGGACGTAGCCGCCGTCGACCTTCTTCGCCCGGGTCCGCATCCCGCCCGGATCGGAGCCGGCGTCGGGCTCGGTGAGGCCGAAGCAGCCGACCCATTCGCCGGTCGCGAGCTTCGGCAGATATCTGCGCTTCTGCGCCTCGGTGCCGTAGGCGTTGATCGGATGCATGACGAGGCTGGACTGGACCGACATGGCCGAGCGGTAGCCGCTGTCGACGCGCTCCACCGCGCGCGCGATCAGCCCGTAGCTCACATAATTGAGGCCGGCCCCGCCATATTCCGGATCGATGGTCGCGCCGAGCATGCCGAGCGCGCCCAGCTCGGTCATGATCTCGCGGTCGAAGCGCTCGTCGAGATAGGCGCTGGTCACGCGCGGCTGCAGTTTCTCCTGCGCATAGCCCTCCGCCGTGTCGCGGACCATGCGCTCCTCGTCGCTCAGTTGCGCGTCGAGCGCGAACGGATCCGCCCAGTCGAAGGGCAGGGGTCTGGGTTGGGCCATGGAAAACGTCTCCTGTCCGCCGCCGCCTAGCCGAGCCGCCGCTTTGTGGGAAGATGGAGGGCGCGAGCGTGAGGTGGCGGAGAGGGTGGGATTCGAACCCACGGTGGGCGTGAACCCACGGCGGTTTTCAAGACCGCTGCCTTAAACCACTCGGCCACCTCTCCGCTTCGGCGCGGCTTATCGCCAACGCCGGAGGCGCGCCAGACCCAAGCGCCGTCCGGAATACCGGAAATCCACACGCACATGGGGTTTTTGCCCCCTTGCGGGCGCGGGCGCCATGTGGGATTCGGGTCGGGACAAGAGGGTGAACATGCGTCTGGTACATGGTTTTGCGGCGGTGCTGCTGCTGGCGGGGATGCCCGCCGTCCCAATCGGCGAGGCGCCGGCCGCCGCCCAGTCCGGCCTCAGCCAGCAGGGGTTCGAGGCCTATCTGCCGCAGCTGCGCGCCGAGGCCGAGCGCGCCGGCATCCGCCGCGAGACGATCGAGCGCATCTTCCCGACGCTCGAATTTTCGGCGCGCACCATCCAGCTCGACCGCTCCCAGCCCGGCGGCACGCCCGGGACGAGCGGCGCCGCATCGTTCACGCCCTTCGCGCCGTTCCGCGCCCGCCACCTCAGCCAGGCGCTGATCGACCGCGGCCGCGTCCGCTATGCCGCTAATCTCGGCCAGCTCAACGCGATCAGCCGCCGCTACGGCGTCCCCGCCTCGATCCTCGTCGCGATCTGGGGCAAGGAGACGGGCTATGGCGCGATCATGGGCAATTTCGACCTGCTCAACAGCCTTGCCAGCCTCGCTTATGAGGGCCGCCGCCGCCCGCTCTTCACCGGCGAGTTCATCGCCACCTTGCGCCTCCTCGAGCGCGGCTTTCCGCGCGAGGAATTGAAGGGGAGCTGGGCGGGCGCCGCCGGCCATCCGCAATTCCTGCCCTCCGTCTACATCCGCCTCGCGGTCGACGGCGACGGCGACGGCCGCGCCGACATCTGGCGCAGCCATCTCGACGCTCTGGCCTCGATCGCCAATTATTTCCGCAGCGCCGGCTGGCGGCCCGGCCTGACCTGGGGAACCGCGGTGCGCGTGCCCGCCGGCTTCGACCGCGCCGCGATCGCCAACCGGATGCGCGCGCCGCGCTGCGCGTCGGTCTTCGCCCGCCACAGCCGCTGGCTGACGGCAAGCGAATGGCGCCGGATGGGCATCGCCAATTCGCTGCCCGACGAGGCCATGGCGACCTTGTTCGAGGCCGACGGGCCGGGCAACACCGCCTATCTGCTGACCAACAATTATCGCGTGATCCTCGACTATAATTGCTCGAACTTCTACGCGCTCACCGTGGCGCTGCTGTCCGATTCGATCGCGCGCTGAGCCCAGGGACCTCGTTCGCTTATGACCCGCAAGACCGCCTATCTCCTCGCCACGGCCGCCATCCTCGCCATGCCGGCGAGCGCCGCGGCGCCGCCCTTCGAGACCGCGGCGACGACCGCGATCATGGTCGATCTGAGTTCGGGCGCAATCCTCTACGCCAAGGACCCCGACCGGCGCATGCCGCCAGCCTCGATGGCCAAGATGATGGCGACCCATGTCGCCTTCGACCTGATCAAGCGCGGCCAGCTCAATCCGAACCGGATGTGCACGGTCCGGCCGGAGACCTGGCGGCGCTGGCACGGCCCGGCGGCGGGCTCGACCATGTTCCTGTCGCCCGACGAGCAGGTCAGCGTGCGCAACCTTCTCCACGGCATCGTCACGCTTTCGGGCAATGACGCCACCGTCGTCCTCGCCGAGTGCATTTCGGGGAACGAGCCCGCCTTCGTCCAGCTGATGAACCGCCAGTCGCGCGAAATGGGGCTGCGCAACTCCTATTGGGGCAATCCGGTCGGCTGGCCCGACGGCGGCCGCACCTATACGACGGCGCGCGACCTCGCCGCGCTCGCCGCCGCCACGATCCGCGACTATCCCCAGCTCTACCGCGAATATTACGGCATGCGCGAATTCACCTGGGGCCGCACCATGGGCGGCAACCAGCCGATCCGGCAGGACAATCGCAACCCGCTGCTCGGCCGCGTCGCCGGCGCCGACGGGCTCAAGACCGGCCATACCGAGGAAGCGGGCTACGGCTTCACCGGCTCGGCCGACCGGGGCGGGCGCCGCATCGTCATGGTCGTCGCCGGCCTGACCAGCTTCAACCAGCGCATCGAGGAATCGGTGCGCTTCATGGAATGGGGCTTCAACGCCTGGCAGTCGCGCCCATTGCTCGCTTTGGGCCAGCGCATCGGCGAGGCGCGAGTCCAGGGCGCCGGCGTCTCCAGCGTCGGTCTGGTCGCGCCGCGCGCCATCGCCGTCACCTATCCGGCCGGGCTCGGCCAGAACATCCGCGCCAAGATTGTCTATCAGGGCCCGGTCCGAGCGCCGATCGCGCAGGGCCAGCACATCGCCGACCTCGTTGTCGAAACCGGTGACACGCCGCCGCAGGTCATGCCGCTGGTCGCCGAGACCGAGGTCACGCAATCCGGCTTCTTCGGCCGTATGTGGTACGGCCTCAAGAGCCTGTTCGGAATGGCATGAGGCTTTGGGCGTGAACGGCCGCTTCGTCACGCTGGAGGGCGGGGAAGGGGTCGGCAAGTCTACCCAGGCAAAAGCATTGGCGGCGGCGCTCAGGGATCGCGGCCTGGGCGTGGTCGAGACCCGCGAGCCCGGCGGCAGCCCGGGCGCCGAAGCGATAAGGGGCTTGCTGCTGCACGAGCAGCAGTGGACGCCGGAGGCCGAGGCCCTGCTCTTCGCCGCCGCCCGCGCCGACCATGTCGCGCGCACCATCCGGCCCGCTTTGGACGCCGGCAAATGGGTCTTGTGCGACCGCTTCGTCGACAGCTCGATCGCCTATCAGGGCGGCGCCGGCGGCCTCGGCTTCGACGCGGTGCGCGCGCTCCACCGCTTCGGCAGCCATGGCTTTCTCCCCGACCGCACGCTCCTGCTCGATCTGCCGGAAAGCGAGGCCGACCGCCGCGCCAAAGGCCGCGACGGCCATGGCGCGGACCTGATCGGCGGGCGGGGCGCCGATTATCATAAAGGCGTCGCCAGGGCCTTTCGCGCGCTCGCCGAGGCCGAGCCGGGCCGCTACCGGATCGTCGATGCGAGCGGCGAGCCCGAGACGGTCACGGCGCGGCTGCTCGCAGCGCTCGAGGATCTGCTGTGAGCGCCACCCCCGCTCCGTTCGCCCTGAGCCTGTCCAAGGGCTTTCCTTCCTTCCTCCACCGGGACGAGAAAGGAGAGGGCTTCGACAGGCTCAGCCCGAACGGAGTCACTGTCCTTCTTCCAGGGCGGAGCGGATGACTCCCCTTCACGGCCACGATAACGCAATCGCCGCCTTTCGCGCCGCGCTCGACCAGGGCCGGCTCCACCATGCCTGGCTGCTCGCCGGGCCGGAGGGCGTCGGCAAGGCCCTGTTCGCCGACAAGGCGGCCCTGCTTATGCTGGCCCAGGGCGCCGGGCCCGTGGATGAGCAAGGCCTGGACCTGCCCGACGACCATCCCACGGCGCGGCTGGTTGCGGCCGGCAGCCACCCGGACGTGATGCGGCTCGAGCGTCTCACCAAAGAAAGCGGCACCGAGCTCGCCCGCTCGATCAGCGTCGATCAGGTCCGCGGCCTGCAGCGGCTGTTCGCGACCACCGCCTCGATGTCGCCCAGGCGCGCGGTAGTGATCGACGCGATCGACGATCTCGAGCGCAACGCCGCCAATGCCCTCCTCAAGAATCTCGAAGAGCCGCCGCCCGACACGCTCTTCCTCCTGGTCAGCCATTCGCCCGAGCGGTTGCTGCCGACGATCCGCTCGCGCTGCCGGCTGCTGAGGCTCGCGCCGCTGGACGACGACGCCATGGCGTCAGCCTTGCGAGCCGCCTTGCCAGACGCCGAGGAAGAGGAGATCGCCGCCCTCGTCGCCATCGGGGAGGGCGCGCCGGGCCGCGCCATCGCCTGGCGCGGGCTCGACATCGGCGCGCTCGACCGCGAGCTGGACGCGCTCGTCCGCCACGGCGATCCAACCAACGGCCGCCGCTCGGCGCTCGCTTCGGCGCTCGCGCTCAAATCCGCGCAGCCCCGCTACGAGGCCTTCCTCGCCCGCGCGCCTTCGCGGATCGCGGCCGCGGCCCGCGAGCAAGCGGGCGCCGCCCGCGCCGACGCGCTCAGGCTGTGGGAGCGCGCCACCTCGCTCGCCGGCAGCGCCCGGCGCCATTCGCTCGATCCGGCGAGCGTCGTCTTCGAGCTGGCCGGCATGCTGGCGGCGCTGGCGGCGGGGGAGCGGGACGCGGCTTGAGAAAAGGGGACAGTTACTTTTCCGCACGATTTGCTGTCGGTCGACAAGACGGCGCGGAAAAGTAATTGTCCCCATCCGCGCCTTCGACGGAAGGGCAGGTGTGTTGCGCCCCTTCCGCAACGCCGCTAGGCGCGAAAGCCATGGCCGAGCCCTTCTACATCACCACCGCGATCAACTATCCGAACGGGCCGCCGCATATCGGCCATGCCTACGAGGCGGTGGCGACGGACGTCATCGCCCGCTTCCAGCGGTTGATGGGCCGCGACGTCTTCTTCCAGACCGGAACCGACGAGCACGGCCTGAAAATGGCCCAGGCCGCGCGCGAGCAGGGCATCACGCCGGCGGAGTTGGCGCATGAGATGTCGTCCATTTTCATCAAGATGGACGAGCAACTTGAGATATCCTTCGATCGCTTCATCCGCACCACGGAGCCCGCCCATCACCGCGCCAGCCAAGCGATCTGGCAGGCGATGGCGGACAAAGGCGACCTCTATCTCGGCCGCTACGAAGGCTGGTACTCGGTTCGCGACGAGGCCTATTATGGCGAGGAGGAGCTGGTCGAGGCCGACGGCGGCGAAAAGCTGTCGCCCCAGGGCACGCTCGTCGAATGGACGGTCGAGGAGAGCTGGTTCTTCCGCCTCTCCGCCTATCAGGATCAATTGCTCGCTTATTACGAAGCCCATCCCGATTTCATCCGCCCGGAAAGCCGCTGCAACGAGGTGCTGCGCTTCGTCGAAGGCGGCCTCACAGACCTGTCCGTCTCGCGCACCAGCTTCGATTGGGGCGTGAAGGTGCCCGGCGACGAACGGCACGTCATGTACGTCTGGCTCGACGCGCTCACCAATTATCTGACGGGCGTCGGCTATCCGGATGTGGATTCAGAAACTTACAAGCGCTTTTGGCCGGCCGATCTCCACATCATCGGCAAGGACGTGGTCCGCTTCCACGCCGTCTACTGGCCCGCTTTCCTAATGTCCGCCGGAATCTCGCTGCCGAAGCAGGTGTTCGGCCACGGCCATGTTTTGCTGCGCGGCGAGAAGATGTCGAAGTCGGCCGGCAACGTCGTCGACCCCGCCGGCCTGATCGACGCGTTCGGGGCGGATTCGGTCCGCTATTTCCTGATGCGCGACGTCACCTTCGGCCAGGACGGCAGCTACAGCCCGGAGGCGATCGTCGCCCGCGTCAACGCCGATCTGGCCAACAGCTTCGGCAATCTCGCCCAGCGCACGCTCTCCTTCATCGCCAAGAATTGCGAGGGCGTGGTGCCGCGGGGAGGGAAGGGCGGCACCCCCGACGAAATCCTGCTCGCTTTGGTGCGGGAGACGGTGCGCCGCGACGTCCCCGCTCATTTCGAGGCGCTGGCGCTCTCGCACGGCATCGAGGCCTGGCTGCGCGCCGTCTTCGCCTGCAACCAATATATCGACGCGCAGGCGCCCTGGACGCTGCGCAAGACCGATCCCGAGCGGATGACCGCGGTCCTCGCCACGCTCTATGAAGCCATTATCGATCTCGCAATCGCCATCCAGCCGGTCATCCCGGGCTCGGCGGCGAAATTGCTCGACGCCATGGGCGTGCCGGCGGGCGAGCGCGATTATGCCGCGCTCGGGGACGAGGGGCGCTACGCGCGCCTCGCCGCTTCGGGCTTCCTCCTCGCCGCGCCGTCGCCGATCTTCCCGCGGCTGGAAGCGCCGGCGGAAGGCTGAGCCGAGTGACGGGCGTCCTGCACCTGACCTGCGGCAAGATCGCCGCCGGCAAGTCCACGCTCGCCGCCAGGCTCGCCGAGGCGCCGGACGCGATCCTGATCAGCGAGGACCGGCTGCTCGCGCGCCTCTATCCCGGCGAGATCGCGACGCTTGCCGATTATGTCCGCTGCGCCGGGCGCCTCCGCGAGGCCATCGCCCCGCATATCCAGGCATTGCTGCGCGCAGGCCTGTCGGTGGTGCTCGATTTCCAGATGAACACGCTGGCGACGCGCGCCTGGGCGCGCAGCCTGTTCGAGAGCGCCGGAGCGGAGCACGCGCTCCATTACCTGCGCATGGACGATGAGACCTGCAAGGCACGCCTGCGCGCCCGCAACGCCGCCGGCACCCACCAATATACGGCGAGCGACGCCGAGTTCGAGCTGTTCACGGCCTATTTCGTCGCGCCCGGCGACGCGGAAGGCTTCGAGATCGTCGTCCACGAATCTGGCAAGGGCTGAGCCGATGACGATGCCATTCCTGCCCCTGCTGATCCTCGCGGCGGCGCAGCCGGCGACCGCGCAGGGCTGCCTCGACCTCAAAGACGGCGAGACCGAAATCACGCTCAGCGGCCGGCTCGAGGCGCGCATCTTTGCCGGCCCGCCATATTATGAGGATATCCGGCGGGGCGACGCCCGCGAACGCGCCTATATCCTCACGCTCGATCGTTCGATCTGCATCGACGACGGCGGCGAGTTCGCCGATCCGCGCCAGCGATTCGACCGCGTCCACCTCTACACCGGCACCGACGCCATCCGGCCCCGTCTTCGCGCGGGCCTCGGCCGGCGCGTGCGGGTCCGAGGGTCGGGCTTCGCCGCCCAGACCGGCCACCATCGCGCGCCGCTGGTTGTTGACGTCAGCGAGATCCGGGTCGAAGGCCGCTGAGCCATGTTCATCGATAGCCACTGCCATTTGAACTATAAAGGCCTGGTCGAGGATCAGGCCGGCGTGCTCGCGCGGGCCAGGGCGGCGGGCGTTACCCAGATGCTCAACATCTCGACGCGCGCCTCCGAATGGGACGCGGTGATCGCCACCGCGGAACGCGAAAGTGACGTCATGGCGTCGGTCGGCGTCCATCCCCACGAGGCCGACGTCCACCCGGACGTCGAGACCGCGACCCTGGTCGCCAAGGCGGCCCACCCCAAGGTCGTCGGCATCGGCGAGAGCGGGCTCGATTATTATTACGACCATAGCGCGCGCGACCGGCAGCGGCAGAGCTTCCGCGCTCACATCGCCGCCGCGCGCGAGACCCAGTTGCCGCTCATCGTCCACACCCGCGACGCCGAGGACGATACCTACGAGATCCTCGCCGAGGAGATGGGGAAGGGGCGCTATCCGGCGTTGATCCACTGCTTCACCGCGAGCCGGGATTTCGCCGACAAGGTGCTGGCGCTCGGCCTCTACGTCTCCATTTCGGGCATCGTCACCTTCAAGAATGCCCGCGACCTCCAGGACGTCGCCAAGGCGATCCCGCTCGACCGGCTGCTGATCGAAACCGATTCCCCCTTCCTCGCGCCGGTGCCGCATCGCGGGCGGCCCTGCGAGCCCGCCTTCGTCGCCGATACCGCCCGCTTCCTCGCCGCCTTGAGGGGCGAGCCGCTCGAGACGCTCGCCGAGGCCACCAGCGCCAATTTCAGGCGACTGTTCGCCAAGGCCGCGTCATGAAGCTCCGCATATTGGGCTGCGGCACCTCCTCGGGCGTGCCGCGGGTCGGCAATGACTGGGGGCAGTGCGACCGCACCGAGCCCAGGAACCGCCGCCGCCGCGCCTCGATCCTGGTCAGCTATGGCGAGACGCGGATCCTCGTCGACACCAGCCCGGACCTGCGCGAGCAATTGCTCGACGCCGACGTCTCCGACGTCGAAGCGGTGATCTGGACCCACGACCATGCCGATCATTGCCATGGGATCGACGATCTGCGGCAACTCTATTTCGCGCGCGGGCGTCCGGTCGCCGGCTATGCGCGGCAGGAGACGCTCGATCTGCTGCACCGCCGCTTCGGCTATGCGTTCGAGGGGGTGGGGGGCTATCCCGCCCTGGTCGAGGCGCGGCTGCTTGGCGCCCACGTCAATCTCGGCGGCGTCTCGGTGCGCGCGGTCGATCAGCCCCATGGACCGATCACCAGCGCAGGGCTGCGCTTCGACGCGGGCGGAATTTCGATTGGATATTCAACTGATTTCAACGATATGACGGACGACATGGCGGCGATGTTCGAAGGCATCGACCTGTGGGTGGTCGATGCGCTGCGGCGCAAGCCGCATCCGACCCATCCGCATCTCGCCGGCACGCTCGCCTGGATAAAGGCGCTCGCGCCCAGGCGCGCTGTCCTGACTCATATGGACAACAGCATGGATTATGCCACCTTGGCCGCCGAGCTCCCCGCCGGGGTCGAGCCCGGTTATGACGGGATGGAGATCGAGCTGTGAATGAATCTGTGAGCGGCGGCGACCAAGCCCTTGCTTTCGTTTACCTGCTCGGCTGCATTGTGCTGGTGCTCAGCGCCCTTGCCGTGCACCGCGCCCCGATCGGCAAGGTGCTCAAGATGGCGCTCGCCTGGATGCTGATCTTCGCCGCCGGCTTCGCTATCTTCGCGCTGAGGGAGGATTTCAGCGCGCTCGGCCGGCGCATAGCCGCGGCGGCCTGGGGCAGCGACGACTCCCAGCAGACGCAGGGCGGCGAATTGCGCATCGCCATGGCGGAGGACGGCCATTTCTGGGTCAATGGCGAGCTCAACGGCCAGCCCGTGCGCTTCCTCGTCGACAGCGGCGCCACCGTGACCACGATCAGCCGCGAGACCGCCGAGCGCGCAGGCGTCGAATCGAGCGGCCGCGCCATCCGGGTCGACACCGCCAACGGCAACGTACTCGTCGATCGCGCCCGCGCCGACACGATCAAGCTCGGCCCGATCGAGCGCAGCGACATCGGCGTCGCGATCGCGCGCGGCGACACGATCAACGTCATAGGCATGAACCTGCTGTCGACATTGTCGCGCTGGTCGGTCGAGAACCGCACGCTGGTGCTGCGTCCGTGAGGGGGGATGGCCGCTCCTCCCTCCTCTCGTTGCATTTTACATAATGTATATTATCGGACTTTTGGAAAGAGGTCTTCCTCGTGGATGGTTTGTATAGTTCCGGCCTCCCCCGCCTGGTCGAGATCATGGCGCGGCTGCGCGATCCGGACCGGGGCTGCGAATGGGACAAGGTCCAGACGTTCGAGACGATCGCGCCCTATACGATCGAAGAGGCCTATGAGGTCGACGACGCCATCCGCCGCGGCGACATGGCGGCGCTCAGGGACGAGCTCGGCGACCTCCAGCTCCAGGTCGTCTATCACGCCCGCATGGCGCAGGAGATCGGCGCCTTCGCGCTCGATGACGTCATGGCGTCGATCTGCGCCAAGATGGAACGCCGCCATCCGCACATTTTCGGCGACGCCGCCGCCAGCCCAGGCTGGGAAGCGCTCAAGGCAGCCGAACGCGGCGCCGAGCCCGATCCGAGCGCGGTCGCCGGCGTCGCCCTCGCCCTTCCCGCCCTCAAGCGCGCCGAGAAGATCCAGCGCCGCGCCGCCCGGGTCGGCTTCGACTGGCCCGATTCCGAAGGCCCGCGGCTCAAGATCGACGAGGAGCTGGGCGAGATCGAACGGGCCGAGTCCGACGCGGAGCGCGCCGCCGAGATTGGCGACCTGCTGTTCACCATCGTCAATTATGCGCGCCACCTCGGCGCGAACCCGGAAACGGCGCTGCGCGAAGCCACGTCACGGTTCGAAGCGCGCTTCCGCAAGGTGGAAGAATTGGCTGATAAACCTTTGAAGGACATGGCTTTGGACGAGCTGGAAGCGCTCTGGCAGCGGGCGAAGAGAGAAATCTAGCCTCGCTTGCGCTGAAACCGTGCCCAATCGCGATCCGATAAGCGCACATCGAATGTGGTTTCCATGTCGGTCGTCGTTTGAGCGACCACCTCGCCATGGGCATGGAGCCAGGCGAGCGCCTCACCGTCGGAGGCCGACACGGTAATGCTCCGCACCTCGGCGCCCTTGCGCAGCCGCTCGGCGGCCAATGCGAGCAGGGGCTCCACCCCTTCCCCACTCAATGCGGAGAGAACCGCGACGTCCTCGCGCCGGGCCGCCTCCGCGCGCACCCGCGCCGCTTCTTCATCCCCGAGCAGGTCGACCTTGTTCCACGCCTCGATGCGGACCGCCTCGCCAGCGCCGATGTCGGCGAGCACCTGCTCGACGTCGGCGCGCTGGGCGTCGCTGTCGGGGTGCGAGATGTCGCGGACGTGGAGGATGAGGTCGGCCGAGACCACCTCCTCGAGCGTCGCCCGGAAGGCGGCGACGAGCTGGGTCGGCAGGTCCGAGATGAAGCCGACCGTGTCCGACAATATCGCCTTGTCGAACCCCGGCAGCGATATCTCGCGCATGGTTGGGTCGAGCGTCGCGAAGAGCAGATCCTCGGCGCGCACGGTGGCGTTGGTCAGCCGGTTGAACAAGGTCGACTTGCCGGCATTGGTGTAGCCGACCAAAGCGATCACCGGCCAGGGCGCCTTCTGCCGCCGGGAGCGGTGAAGGGTGCGGGTGCGCGCGACCTGGTCGAGCTCCTTCTTCAACTTGGCCATGCGGTCGCGGATCAGCCGGCGGTCGGCCTCGATCTGGGTCTCGCCGGGGCCGCCCAGGAAGCCGAAGCCGCCGCGCTGCCGTTCGAGGTGGGTCCAGGAGCGGACCAGCCGCCCGGCCTGATAATCGAGATGGGCGAGCTCGACCTGCAGCCGCCCCTCCGCGGTCGCGGCCCGCTCGCCGAAGATTTCGAGGATCAGCCCGGTGCGGTCGATCACTTTGGCCTTGGTGCCCTCCTCGAGGTTCTTCTGCTGCACCGGCGTGATCGCGGCGTCGACGATGACCAATTCGGCCTCGGCCAGCCGCACCGCATCGGCGATCTTCTCGACCTGGCCGGGCCCGAACAGGGTGGCGGGGCGTGGGCTGCGGATCTTGAAATGGAGCCGGTCCTCGACCGCGACTCCGATCGCCTCGGCAAGGCCCGCCGCCTCGTCGAGGCGCGCCTCGGGGTCGCGCCGCGCCGCGCGCCCCAGATCGGGAAGCGCGATGACGGCGCGGGCGCCGCGGGTCACTTCATTGTCCGCATCCCGGTTGAAAACGCTCAGCCGCTCACTCCTCCTCGGCCTGCGCTTCCTGGAAATTGACCGGATTCTCCGGCTGCACCGTCGAGATGGCGTGCTTGTAGACGAGCTGGCACAAGCCGTCGCGCTCCAAGAGCATGCAGAACAGGTCGAACGCGCCGATCTCGCCCTGGAGCATGACTCCGTTGACCAGGAACATGGTGACATGCTCGCCCGATTTCTTGACCGCGGAGAGGAACACCTCCTGCAGCAAGGTCGGCTTCTTCTTCTCGAGCTGCTCGGCAAAGGCCTGCTGGAGGCCGCCGAGATCGATCGGCTGGGCCGGCATGATCGTCGAGATGGCGTGCTTGTAGATGAGCTGCGCCTGGCCGTCGCGGCGGAGCAGTACCGAGAAATTGTCGAACCAGGTGATGATGCCCTGGAGCTTGACGCCCTTCACCAGGAACATGGTGACCGGCGTCTTGGTGCGCCTGAGGCTGTTCAGGAACATGTCCTGGAGGTTGTTGACCTTGTCGGGCATTTTCGCTCTCTCTTCTGGTCAGTTGGCGGCGAACCGCCCGGCTCCAGTATCACGCAGGAGGGGCGCGCGCCAATCCCCGGGTCCGTCCCGCTCCGTGTCTCGTCATGCCGGACTTGGTCCGGCATCCATCTTCTCTTCTTTCAGTCCGACAAGAAGGTGGACCCCGGATCAAGTCCGGGGTGACGCCGGGTTACAGTCGGGCCGGCTATTCGCTCCCGCTCCCCTCCCCGCGCGTGTCGGCGAGGCCGAGCGCCTTCAATTTCCGGTGCAGCGCCGAGCGTTCCATGCCGATGAAATTGGCGGTCCGCGAGATGTTGCCCGAGAAGCGGCGGATCTGGACGCGCAGATATTCGCGCTCGAAGGTCTCCCGCGCTTCCCGCAGCGGCGTGCCCATGATCGCCTTCACCGCTTCGTTCGGGGTGAGCTGCGCCTGGTCGTTGAGGATCTCCGGCGGCAGCATGTCGATCTCGATGCAGCCGATCCGCTCGCCCGGCGCCATGATCACGGTGCGCTCGATCACGTTGCGGAGCTGGCGGACGTTGCCGGGCCAGTCATAAGCCTGAAGCGCCGCCATGGCGTCATCGGAGACGCGCGGGGTCTGCACGCGCTGGTCGGAGGCGTAGCGGGCGGCGAAATGGTCGACGATGGCGGGAATGTCCTCGCGCCGGTCGGCGAGCGCCGGCAAATGCACCGGCACGACGTTGAGCCGGTAATAAAGGTCCTCGCGGAAGCGGCCGGCGGCGATCTCGTCGGGCAGGATGCGCGCGGTCGAGGAGACCACGCGCATATCGACCTTGACCGTGCGCTGGCCGCCGACGCGCACGAAGCTCTGGTCGGTCAGCACGCGCAAGATCTTGCCCTGGGTGGAGAGCGGCATGTCGGCGATCTCGTCGAGAAAGAGCGTGCCGCCATGGGCCTGTTCGAGCAGTCCCGGCCGGGCCAGCTCGCCGCCCTCCTCGCTGCCGAACAATTCCTCCTCGACCCGCTCGGGCGTCATCCGCGCCGCGGTGACGACGATGAACGGGCCGTCGGCCCGCGCGCTCCAATTGTGCAGCAGCCGCGCGGCGACCTCCTTGCCGACGCCGGCGGGCCCGGAGATGAGCACGCGGCTGCCGGTCGCCGCCACCCGCTTCAGCGTCGCGCGGACATTGTTGATCGCGGCGCTGGAGCCGGTCAGCTCCATCTCGTTGCCGATCTGCTGCCTCAGCGCCTCATTCTCGCGCCTGAGCCGCTCGGTCTCGGTGGCGCGCGAGACCAGGTGGACGAGCCGGCCCGCCTCGAACGGCTTCTCGATGAAGTCGATCGCGCCCTGCCGGATCGCGGCGACCGCCGTGTCGAGATTGCCGTGGCCGGAGATCATCAGCACCGGCAGCGTCGGATCGCGCTTCTTCACCTCCTCGAGCAGCTGGAGGCCGTCGAGCTTCGATCCCTGCAGCCAGACATCGAGCAGCAGCAGGGACGGGCGCCGGTCGGCGAGCGCGCGCAACGCCTCGTCGCTGTCGCCGGCGGTGCGCGTTTCATAGCCCTCGTCCTCGAGCACGCCCGCCACCAGCTCGCGAATATCGCGCTCGTCGTCGACAATGAGGATGTCCAAAGCCATTATATTTCTCAATTACCTGGAGGATTTTCTTCAGATACTGTCGGGGCCGAGCGGTCGAGCTGCGCGAGCGTCTCGACGTCGAAGACCAGGCGGACGGTCGCGCCCCCCGTGGCGACGTCGGCGAACTCGATCTGGCCGAAATGCTCCTCGACGATCTTCTTGACGATGGCGAGGCCGAGCCCGGTGCCCTTGGCGCGGGTGGTCATATAGGGCTCGGTGAGGCGGCCGCGCTCGGCGGGCAGCCCGATGCCCGTGTCGGCGACTTCGATCAGGATCTTGGAGCCCTCGCGGCGGATGGTCATCGCCACCGAGTCGGGCAGCGCATTCTTGATCGGCGCGCGTTCGGCGCGCTTCTGCTCGATCGCCTCGACGCCGTTCTTGACGATGTTGGTCAGCGCCTGGCCGAGCAGCCGCCGGTCGCAGACCAGGCGCGGCGGCGGATTGGCGACGTCGAGGGTGAAGCCGATCTCGGGATGGGCGACCTCGTGGAGGAACAGGGCCTGGCGGGCGATCTCGGCCAGCGGCTCCTCGGCGAAGGCGGGCTTGGGCATGCGCGCGAAATCGGAGAATTCGTCGACCATGCGCCGCAAGTCGCCGACCTGGCGGACGATCGTCCCGGTGAGCCGCTCGAAGGTCGCCGGATCGTTCTCGATCTCCTTGCCGTAGCGGCGCTGCAGCCGTTCGGCGGCGAGCTGGATCGGGGTCAGCGGGTTCTTGATCTCGTGCGCGATCCGGCGGGCGACGTCCGACCAGGCGGCGCGGCGCTGGTCGAGCAATTGCTCGGTGATGTCGTCGAAGGTCAGCACATAGCCGCCCTTCACCCGCACCGTCTTGACCGCGAGCGTCCTCGGCTCGCCGCGCGAGGCGAGCTGGACGACGTCCTCGCGCTCCTCGCTGGTCAGCTGGCGGTCGAGCTCGGGGGCGAGATCGTCGAGCTTCTGGCCGACCGGGCTCTGGCCGCCGGTCTTGAGCAAATCCTCGGCCGAGCTGTTGATCAGCCGGATGACATGGTCGTCATCGACCGAGACCACGCCCGCGGTCACGCCGGCCAGCACCGCCTCGGTGAAGGCGCGCCGGCTGTCGAGCTGGGAATTGGCGGTGACCAGGGCGCCGGTCTGCGCCTCCAGCCGGCTCGTCATCCGGTTGAAGGCGTTGCCGAGCGTGGCGACCTCGTCCCGGGCCTTTGATTCGGGAACTCGGGCCGACAGATCGCCGGTCGTAGCGAGCCGGGCCGCGCCGACCAGCTCGGCCACCGGCCGGACCAGCCGGTCGGCAAGCTTCAGCGCGATGAAGATCACGATCGCCACGATCAGGAGCGAAACCGCCAGCAGGATCGCGTTGAACCGCAATTGCAGGTCGCGCGAGCGGTTTAATGTCATCCGATAATCGCTGATCGCGCTTTGCGCCTCACGCCATTGGCCCAGCGCCCGGCTATCCATGCGCCGCGAAATATAGAGATAGAGATCCTGAGTGGGATCGAGCTTGATCAAAGCCTCGATGCGGTCGCCGGCGTCGGTGACGATGCGGGCCTGGCCGGTACGCAGCGCCGGCAAGGCGCTGCGCGGCAGGCGCTGGTCGACGGGGCGCTGGTCGAAATTGACCATTGCGAAGGTCTGGACGTCTCCGCGCGGGCTGACCCGGAAGATCGCCGCTTCGGTAAGGTCGCGGTTCGCCACCTGCCCGAGCATGCTCTCGGCGAATATGGGCGTGTCGAGGCCGAATTCATTGATATTGGCGACGACGTCGCCCCGCATGACCGGGAGCTCGCGGTCGATGCGCGCCTGATGCTCGCGGACGTAGGATTGGGAAACCACCTGGGCGGAATCGAGCACGGTGCGGGCGCGGTCCGAATACCAGAACTGGATGGCGCCCTGGAACAGCATCGAGGCGAAGAACACGACCAGCAGCGTCGGCACCGTCGCGATGATCGAGAAAAGCGCGACGAAGCGGACGTGCAGCCGTCCCCTACCCCCGATCGGCGACCGCGCCGCGCGGCGCATGGCCAGCCGCCGCGCGATCAGCACCATCAGCGCCGTGGCCGGGATCAGATTGGCAACCAGCATGGCCGCGGCCACCGGCGGGGTCAGCAAGGATGCCGGCGTCGTCCGCCCGGCGACCAGGAAGAATGAAATGGTGACTGCGGCAACCAGCGCCAGCACCACGCCGACCTCGACCAGCGGCATGACGCCCTTGCGGCGGGCCATGACGCGCAGGCGCCGGCGCCAGCGGGGTCGGGCGACGGCTTCGACGGGGATCGCGGCTTGGACGTTCACACTGCGGCTCTAGCACAACAATGTGACATAAAGAACACAGTGAATGCGGGCGCCCATCGCAGCCCGCAGGCAATTCGTCTCAGGCGGCCGCCCTCGACAGCCAGGGCGCGTAGAAATCGCGCAGCATCGCCAGCGCGCGCGCCGCATCCGCTTCCTTGTTGAAGGCGTTGCGGAATTCGGCCGAGCCGTGCAGCCCCTTCGTGTACCAGCCGATATGCTTGCGCGCGCAATTGACGCCGATCTCGGTCCCATAGAGCGCGAGCATCGCCTCATATTGCTCAACGATCACCTGATATTGCTCGTCGAGACTGGGATCGGGCAGCCGCTCTCCGGTTTTCAGCCAGTACGCGGCCTGCTTCAACAGCCAGGGCCGGCCATAGGCGCCGCGGCCGATCATGACGCCGTCGGCGCCGGACTGGTCGAGCGCCGTATCGACATCCTCGATCGTATTGATGTCGCCATTGGCGATGACCGGGATCGAGACCGCTTCCTTGACCTCGCGGATGAAGCGCCAGTCCGCCTCGCCCTTGTACATCTGGCAGCGGGTGCGGCCGTGGACGCTGATCATCCTGACGCCGAGATCCTCGGCGATGCGGGCGAGCTCGGGCGCGTTGAGGCTCGAATGATCCCAGCCCATGCGCATCTTGAGCGTGACCGGCAGGCTCACCGCCTTCACGGTCGCGTCGATGATCGAAGCGGCGAGCTTGAGATCGCGCATCAGCGCCGAGCCGGCCTCGCCGTTCACCACCTTCTTGACCGGGCAGCCCATGTTGATGTCGATGATCGCCGCGCCGCGATCCTCGTTGAGCTTCGCCGCCTCCGCCATCTCTTTGGGCGAACAGCCGGCGAGCTGCATCGAAACCGGCTCCTCGCTCGGATCCCAGACCATCTTCTGCAACGACTGGCGGGTCTCGCGGATCGCGGCCTGGCTGGCGATCATCTCGGTCACCGTCAGTCCGGCGCCATAGCGCTTGACGATCCGCCGGAACGGCATGTCGGTGACGCCCGTCATCGGCGCCAGGATGATTGGCGTTTCGATGCGGACGGGGCCGATCTGGATGGGCGCGAGGCGGCTCATGGGAGGCGCGAGATAGGGTGGAATGCGCTGGCGGGCAAGTTTGGGGTCCGCTAGGCACCGCGCATGGCACGGACGGTGGCATTGCTGGTAGCGGCGGGGAGCGGCAGCCGCGCGGGCGGCGAGACGCCCAAGCAATACCGGACGATCGCCGGCCGGCCGCTGCTCACCCATGCGCTCGACCATCTCGGCCACCCGCGCATCGATGCAGTCCAAGTGGTGATCGCCGCGGATCAGGAGGAGGCCTATCGCGCCGCGGTGGGCGCGCGGCCCCTCCCCGCCCCGGTCATCGGCGGCGCCACCCGCCAGCAATCGGTCCGCAACGGGCTGGCGGCTCTGGCGGGCGCCGAGCGCGTGCTGATCCACGACGCCGCCCGCCCCTTCCTCCCCGCCGCCGTGATCGATCGCCTGCTCGACGCGCTCAATGAAAGCGACGGCGCGGTCCCCGTTCTGCCTCTGGTCGACAGCCTGGCGCGGCGCGACGGCGCGCCGGTGCCGCGCGAGGATCTGGTCCGCGTGCAGACCCCGCAAGCCTTCCGCCTCGATGCGATCCGCAGCGCCCATGCCGCCTGGACCGGCGGCGAGGCGACCGACGACGCCCAGGTCGCGCGCGCGGCCGGATTCGACGTCGCGCTGGTCGAAGGCGATCCGGCTCTCGAGAAACTGACCTACGAGGCGGACTTCCGCCGTGTCGAAGCGACTCTGCTGACGACGCAGGTCGGCTTCGGCTTCGACGTGCACGCGCTGGCGGCCGGCGAATCATTGTGGCTCGGCGGCGTACAGATCCCCCACGATCGCGGCCTCGTCGGCCACAGCGACGCCGACGTCGTCCTCCACGCCTTGACCGACGCGATATTGGGCGCGCTCGCGGCCGGCGACATCGGCGATCATTTCCCGCCCTCCGACCCGCGCTGGCGCGGCGCCGCTTCCTCGCAATTCATCGATCATGCCCGAGCGCTGGTCGAGGCGGCAGGCGGGCGTATCGCCCATGTCGACGTCACCATCATCTGCGAGGCGCCCAGGATCGGCCCGTATCGGGACGCGATGCGGGCGCGGATCGCGGGCATGTTGCGGCTGCCGCTCGCAAGGGTTAGCATCAAGGCGACGACGACCGAGCGGCTGGGCTTTGCCGGCCGCGGCGAAGGGATCGCCGCCCAGGCCGTGGCGACGTTGCGGCTCCCGGAGGATTGATGACCGAGGCCCGCGACTATGTCCTCCCCGACGAGCTGATCCGCCTCGCTCGCCGGGTGGTCGAGGAGAATCGCGCCGCCGGGCGGCGGGTCGCGGTGGCCGAGAGCTGCACCGGCGGGCTGGTCGCCGCCGCTTTGACCGAGATCGCCGGAAGCTCCGACGTGTTCGAGGCAGGCTTCATCACTTATTCGAACGACGCCAAGACCAAGCTGCTCCACGTCAGCGAGGAATTGATCGAGACGTTCGGTTCGGTTTCGGTGGCGGTGGCCTGGGCGATGGCTCAGGGCGCGCTCAGGAATTCCGGCGCCGACGTCGCGGTCGCGCTCACCGGGATCGCCGGGCCGGGGGGAGGATCGGACCGCAAGCCGGTCGGCACGGTCGTGTTCGCCCGGGCCGAGCGCGACGCCGACCCCAAGTCGATCACCGCCGACGCCAAGGCCTTCGGCGATCTCGGCCGCGGCGGCGTGCGGCTTCAGGCGGCGCTGTGCGCGCTCGATTTGCTGCTGCCCGAATCCGCATTGCCGTAAAGCGCGCGCGCGCGTTCCTCGAAGGCGCCGATCATCCTTCTCAGCGCGCGATCGAACATCTGCCCGGCGATCGCCTCGAACAGCCGGTTCCGGAACGCGAAATCGACGCAGAAATCGACCTCGGTCGCGCCCGCGCCGAGGGGTCGGAACTTCCATTGGTTGCGCAGATATTTGAGCGGCCCCTCGACATAGTCGATCTCGATCTCCTCGGGCCGGCGCTTGCGTACCCTGGAGGTGAAGGTCTCCTTGAGCGCGCCGAAGCCGACGATGAGGTCGGCGACCATCTCGGTTTCGCCGTCAGAGCGGATTCGCGTCGCCGCGACCCAGGGCAGGAAATGCTGGTAGCTGCCGACGTCGGCGACGAGGTCGAACAATTGCTCGGGGGTGTAAGGGAGGATCCGCTTTTCGCTGTGGCGGGGCATCAGGCCGTGCGCGCCGCCGCGAGCTTCGCCTCGCGCGCCGCCCTCATCTTCTCGAAATCGTCGCCGGCATGGTAGCTCGACCGGGTCAAGGGCGAGGCGGCGACGAGGAGAAAGCCCTTGGCCCGCGCGATCGCGGCATAAGCCGAGAAGGCGGCCGGCGTGACGAACTCCTCGACCCGGGCATGGCGCGGCGTCGGCTGAAGATATTGGCCCATGGTCAGGAAATCGACGTCGGCCGAGCGCATGTCGTCCATCACCTGGTGGACCTCGAGGCGCTGCTCGCCGAGGCCGACCATCACGCCAGATTTGGTGAAGATCGAGGGATCGTGCCGCTTGACGCTCTCGAGCAGGCGCAGCGAGGCATAATAGCGCGCGCCCGGCCGGATCGTCGGATAGAGGCGCGGCACCGTCTCGAGATTGTGGTTGTAGACGTCGGGGCGCGCCTCGATGATCTTCTCGACCGCGGCCTGCGCCTTGTTGCGGAAATCGGGGGTCAGAATCTCGATGGTGGTCGCCGGCGCCGCCCGCCGCAGCGCCTCGATCACCTTGACGAATTGCGAGGCGCCGCCATCGGGAAGATCGTCGCGGTCGACCGAGGTGACGACGATATGGGTCAGGCCCAGCTCCGCCGCGGCGACCGCCACATGCTCGGGCTCGAGCGGGTCGACCGCGCGCGGCATGCCGGTCTTGACGTTGCAGAAAGCACAGGCGCGGGTGCAGGTGTCGCCCAGGATCATGACCGTCGCGTGCTTCTTGGTCCAGCACTCGCCGATATTGGGACAGGCCGCTTCCTCGCAGACCGTGGCGAGGCCGAGCCGGCGCATCAGCGCCTTGGTCTCCATGAAGCCGGCGCTGACCGGCGCCTTGACCCGGATCCAGTCGGGCTTGCGCTGGCGGGGCGGCGTTACGGGCACCAGGGCGGGGTCGGCTTCGCTCATGGCGCGCAGATAGCGATCCTTGGCCACTCTTGCCACCCCTTCCCGCCCCGCTTAAGCGAGCGGGCCATGGCCGATTTCAGCGCGCTCATCGAAGGCTATCGCCGGTTCCGGGACCATGGCTGGGACGCGCAGCGCGAGCGCTGGGCCGGTCTTGCCGAAGGGCAGAGCCCCAAGGTGATGGTGATCGCCTGCTCGGACAGCCGAGTCGACCCAAGCCAGATCTTCGACGCGCGGCCCGGCGAGATGTTCGTGGTCCGCAACGTCGCCAATCTCGTGCCGCCCTTCGAGCGCGACAATCATTATCACGGCGTCTCGGCGGCGCTCGAATTCGCGGTGACCCAGCTCGAGGTCGACGAACTGGTGGTGATGGGTCATGGCGGGTGCGGCGGTTGCGCGGCCGCGCTCACCGGCCAGTTCGACAATGCCGAGCATGGCGAGGGCCATTTCATCGCCCATTGGATCGACATGCTCGCCGCCGCCCGCGCCCGGATCCGGAAGAAATATGAGGTGCTCGACCGCCGGGCCTTCCTCGAGATGGAGCTGGAAGGCGTGCGCATCTCGCTCGCCAATTTGCGCACCTTTCCCTGGGTGCGCGAGCGCGAGGAGGCCGGCCGCCTGAAGCTGCACGGCGCCTATTTCGCGATCAGCGACGGCATCCTCCACGTCTGCGACGAGGCCAACGGGGAGTTCGCGCCGGCCTAGCGAACCCGCCGCGCGGTGATGATGCGGATGGCGGGCGTGAGAAGCTGGCCGCGCATAACCCCCTCCCCCTCGGTCGGCGAGGTCGGCGCCGTCAGGATACGGCGAACGATGTCCATGCCCTCGACGACGCGTCCGAACACGGCGAAGCCCGGATCGGCCGCGCTCGCGTCGAGCCCGGTCAATGTGCCGGCCACGATGTAGAATTCGGACGTCGCCGAGCCGGGCGCGTTGCGGGCGAAGGCGATGGCGCCGTCCGTGTGCGAAAGGCCGGTCTGGCTGGTGGGCTCGTGGGCGACCGGCGGCAGCATGCGGCGCGGGTTGGTGCGCCAGCCGCCCTGGATGAGGCCGTCCTGCGGCCCGACCCTCATCGCGCGGTAGAAGCTGGCGCCGTCGAGCCGCCGCTGATCGACATAGCGCAGGAAGTTGCGGGCGCTGATCGGCGCCCGCTCCGTCTCCAGCGCGACGACGATGTCGCCGGCGCCGGTATGGAGGACGACCCGGACCGTTGCGGGCGCGGGCGCCGCCACAGTCTGAGCGAAGGCCGGTGCGCCCAGCCAGAGCAGGAGGAAGGCGATGAGGCGTCCATGTTTCACGGGCGACTCCTCGACCCCCTGCCGACGATGCCGCCCGCCGCGAACAGAATCGCGCCGATGAGGAGCGCGGCGAGGCCGGCGAGGAAGGCCATGAGCTGGCGGTTGGCGCGCAGCGCGTCGACGCCGTCCGCCAGCGTCGGATCGTAGACGAAGGCGGCGATGGCGACGAGCAGGCCGAGCGCGCCGACGATCAGCCCGGAATATTGCATCGGCTCCGGCCGGGTATCGGAGATCACGCTCTTTCTGAACCCGTAGCAGAGATAGGCGACGAGGCCGGCCGCGTTCCAGATCAGGAAATATTTCTGGGTCAGGAAGGGCAGGCTGTAGAGCAGGTACAAGCAGCCCAGGATCGCCACCATGCCGACCGGCCAGGCCCAGGGCGTCCTGAACTTGCGCTCGGCATCCGGCGCCCGCACCCGCAGCACCAGCATGCACACCGCCACCGCGATGAAGGCGGTGAGCGTGCCCGCATTGGCGAGCGCGGCGAGCTCGGCGAGCGGGATCAGCCCGGCGAGGATCGCGACGATGATTGCGGTGAACAGGGTGATCCTGACCGGCGAGCCGCGGCGCGAGACCCGCGCCAGCCCCGACGGCAGCAGGCCGTCGCGCGCCATCACGAAGAAGATCCGGCTCTGGCCGTAGAAGAAAGCGAGGATCACCGTGGGCAGCGCGATCACTGCCGAGGCGGCGAGATATTTGGCGGCACCCTCCTGGCCGAGCGACCGCAGGATAAGGGCCAGCGGCTCCGGGCTGTCGGCGAAACGCGTGAAATGGAGCGCGCCGATCGCCGCGGCCGCAACCGTCATGTAGATGATCACGCAGATCAGCATCGATCCGATGATTCCGATTTTGAGGTCGCGGCCGGGATTCTTGGTCTCCTCGGCCGCGGTCGCGATCGCGTCGAAGCCATAAAAGGCGAAGAAGATGATCGCCGCGGCCGCCATCACCCCGACCTCGGCCCCCGGCGGGCCCGATTTTGGGAAGCCGAAGGGCATGAAGGGCTCGAAATTCGCCGGGTTGAAATAAGGCAGGGTGACGACGACGAACACGATCAGCGCCACCACCTTCACCGCGACGAGCAAGGCGTTCACCGTCGCGCTCTCGCGCGTGCCGAGCATGAGCAGCCCCGCGACCACCAGGATGATGAAGATGGCTGGAAGGTTCAGCACGCCGCCCAATTCCGGTCCCGCGGCCAGGACGTGCGGGATGGCGAAGGCCGTGTCGGCGAGAAACCCCGTCGTATAGCCCGACCAGCCCACCGCCACGGCGCTCACCACCAGCGAATATTCGAGGATCAGGCTCCAGCCGACTACCCAGGCAAGACCCTCGCCCAGCACGACATAGGTGTAGGTGTAGGCGCTGCCCGAGGCCGGGATCATCGTCGCCATCTCGGCATAAGCGAGCGCGGCGGCGGCGCAGATCAGGCCGGCAATGGCGAAGGAGAGGATGACCGCCGGCCCCGCCTTGGCGGCGCCAACGCCGGTCAGGGTCAATATGCCGGTGCCGACGATCGCGCCGACGCCCAAGGCGATCAAATGCGGCCAGCTCAGGCTCGGCTTGAGCCGGTGCTCCTCGGGCATCTCCTCCCGCGGAATGACAATCTTCTTGGCGTTCCAGGATGCCATCCCGCTTCCCCTTTTTACCGCCGCCGATCCTGGCCCGCTTTCAAGGCGCGCGACAAGCCGAAAAAGTGAGTCAGCGGCCCGCCTCGCGCCGGAACTTTCGCTTTTGATTTGGGTTAATATCCCGTTATGGGGGACCCCACTTATTATGAGGCAGCCGGTGAACCGGTCCGCATGACGCCTGTCGCCGCCAATCCGGAGCAGATGCTGGACCTGGCCCTGGCCGCGGCGCGCAACGGCGAAGGCGAGCTGCACGCCGTGCTGGCGACGCTGCCGGCACCGATCTACATCACCGACGCCGAGGGCGTCGTCACCTTCTTCAACGATGCCTGCATCGGCTTTACCGGCCGCACGCCGACAATCGGCAAGGACCGCTGGTGCGTGACCTGGAAGCTTTACGGCCAGGACGGCGTCTTCCTCGCCCATGAGGACTGCCCGATGGCGGTGGCGATCCGCGAGAAGCGCGCGGTGCGCGGCGCCGTCGCGGTCGCCGAACGGCCCGACGGCACAAGGGTACTGTTCACCCCCTACCCGACCCCGCTCCACGATTCCGACGGCGCCTTTGCCGGCGCGGTCAACATCCTCATCGACGTCACGGACGTCCGCCAGGCCGGCGAGCTGCGCGCGCAGGCGATGCGCTGCCGCCGCCTCGCCCATTCGGTGACCGACCAGCGCGCTGTCCACACCCTGCTGCTGATGGCGTCGGAATATGACGACAAGGCGCGGAGCCTGCGCCCGTCCTGATTGGGGCCTGTCGCGGCATCGCTGCGCGCGCTAAGGCAAAGCATGACCGACGATCCCACCCGCCACAGCCGCAACGTCTGCCTGCTGATCGACGCCGACAATGCCTCGGCCGGATCGCTCGATCCGGTGCTGACCGTGCTCGCCGAGCTCGGTACGGTCAACATCCGCCGCGCCTACGGCAATTGGCAGAAATCGAGCCTCTCCGGCTGGGCCAAGATCATCCATCGCCACGCGATCGAGCCGCAGCAGCAGTTCGACGTCGCCAAGGGCAAGAGCGCGACCGACATGAAGATGACGATCGACGCGATGGACCTGCTCTATCGCGGCCACGTTCATGGCTTTGGCATCATGTCGTCCGATAGCGACTTCATGCCGCTCGCGGTCCGGATCAAGCAGGACGGCCTGCCCGTCTACGGCTTCGGCACGGCCAAGACGCCCGAAGCGTTCCGCGAGGCCTGCACCCGCTTCATCGACGTCGGCGCGCTCGCCAAGTCTGACGCGGCCGAGGTGAAGACGCAGGCACCGGCCGCGGTGGCGGAGGCGGCGGCGGATTCGGGGGTCGACGAAAAGGTGATCAAGCTGCTCGGCGACGCGATCAAGGCCGCCAAGCGCGACGAGCGCGGCTATGCGAGCCTGCAGGAGGTCGGCAAATTGGCCGGCAATCGCTCCTCCTTCGACGCCCGCAATTACGGCTATTCGCGGCTGAGCGAATTGATCGAGGAAATCCCCAATTTCCAGGTCGAACGGCGCGAGGGCGGCGCGGTCTTCGTCAAGCGCGTGCGCTGACGCGGTGACCGCG
The DNA here is from genome assembly GCA_035543935.1 of Allosphingosinicella sp. Lineage (GTDB taxonomy): Bacteria > Pseudomonadota > Alphaproteobacteria > Sphingomonadales > Sphingomonadaceae > Allosphingosinicella. Next base: position 29,722 of record DATKIV010000038.1, on the reverse strand, counting down.
GTGACCTCGCCGATCGCGATCGCCCCCGCTCGCCCGGCCGACCGCGCCGAATGGGAGACGCTGGCCCGCGGCTACAAGGCCTTTTACGAGACCGAGATTCCGCAGGAGCACTATGACGAGACCTGGCGGCTGCTGATCGCAAGCGAGCGCATCCACGGCCTCGCCGCGCGCATGGACGGCCGGCTCGTCGGCATCGCCCATTACTTCTTCCACGCCCAGACCTGGTCGCCCGATTGCTGCTATCTGCAGGATCTCTACACCGCCGAGGACGCGCGGGGGCAAGGCGTGGCCAGCGCGCTGATCGACGCCGTCGCTGAAGAGGTCGACGGCGGGGCGCGCTCAAATATTATTGGCTGACCAAGGAAGACAATCGCCAGGCCCGAGCGCTCTTTTGAGGCGCTTCCCGGCAAAACCTACTAATGAAATCGGCTCTTCGGTTAACGTGAGCTCATCGTCCTCCGGATGATGCTCCGCGCCGACCGCCGGCTTTCGGGCATGCCCGAAGCCGCATCCCGCCTCCGCCGGTTGATCGGGCCGACTCGGGCAGTATTGCGGACTAGCATTGTCCCGAACATTTCCGGAACAAAGGTGCTTGCGGAAAGGCCGTGTTTCGTGTACGCGCGGCGGTGTACACAAGGAGCCGACAAATGGCGGAAAAGGGCGAGCCGATCCGGATCGGCGTTCGCGAGCTTCGCGGCAACCTGGGCGACTATCTGCGCCAAGCCAAGAGCGGCGCGCGCTTCCTGATTGTATCGCGCGGGCAGCCGGTCGCCGAGCTCGGTGCGCCCGCCGATGTTGCCGCCGAGGCCAAGCCGCCCCGCACGCTCGGTGTTTTGCGCGGCAAGATCTGGATGGCCGATGATTGGGACGAATGGCCCGACGGCTTCGTCGACGCGATGGAGAACGATCCCGTCGAGCCCAAGTCTTGAGACTGTTGCTCGACACCCACGTCCTGCTCTGGTCGCTTCACCGGCCCGAGCGGTTGAGCCGGCAGGCGCTGGAATTGCTCTCCGACGCCGGCAACGAGGTGATCGCCAGCGTAGTCTCCCTGTGGGAGATCGCGGTCAAGAAGCGCGCTGGCAAGATGGAGGTCGACCTGGGCCTGGTCATGGCGGGCGTCGCCGCACAGGGCTTCATCCGGCTCGGCCTCGAGGATCGCCATTTGCAGACCCTGCTCGCCCTCCCCTTCCACCATCGCGACCCGTTCGACCACCTGCTCATCGCCCAGGCGATCGCCGAGGACGCAACGTTCGTGACCGGCGACAAGGCGGCGTCGCGCTATCCGATCACCGTGGTCGGGGCGGGATAGCGCGAGCCGGATGTCGTGCCCCCAGCATGCGCGGTTCGCTTGCGTTGAATTATGCGGCCCACACCTGATATCGCACGCTTACGTGAACCCTGGGCGCAAAATGCCCGATGTTGGAGATTGGCATGGCAGAATCGATAGGGCTTCATATCAAACCAGACCATCGAACCCAAATGCACGTGTGGGCAGGCCAAAATGGCGTTTGAAGCGAAGTTCATCTTTGCTTCCAATATGTCGGATGGCGGTAACTTATTACTTTATATAATGCCTCTTAACTTAGATGGCGCTCTGGCTCGGCGCGAGGGCATTCAGATTACTTTCTGCCCTTGGTGTGGGGATCGAATTCGGGCTCATAAAAGTTCAAAACTAGGAAGCCTTGGTGAACGAGCCTACCGCTATGCAACAAGCAATTGCCGATCTGTTGAGCAAGGTCGTCTTCGAAGAGCTTTCACGGACACGGACAACATTCACGCTCGACAACTTTGCGACTCGTATTGAGGCGCGCCTTGCTGATCTCCTTGGTGAACGACTGCCCATCTCTGAGGAAGATCGCGCCTATCTGTATCAATTACTCGTGTCTCACCCCTCTATCGTGCCGGCCAACATCGGGCCCGAAGCACGGTGGGGATTCGGATCGCGCGCTGAGATGCGCCGGCGCCTAACTCGCGATCCGCGATAGCCCGCACGGCCGGATGCGGAGTAGCCGCTGACCCGCGCTTGGACGCGGGGAGGTCGCACGCCGTCTGAGCATTAACGCGTCAGCTTCTTATAGCTCATCCGGTGCGGCCGGTCCGCCTCCGGGCCCAGGCGCCGACGCTTGTCCTCCTCGTAGGATTCGAAATTGCCCTCGAACCACTCGACGTGGCTGTCGCCTTCGAAAGCGAGGATGTGGGTGGCGAGGCGGTCGAGGAAGAAGCGGTCGTGGCTGATGATCACCGCGCAGCCGGCGAAATTCTCCAAGGCTTCCTCGAGTGCGCGCAGGGTCTCGACGTCGAGATCGTTGGTCGGCTCGTCGAGGAGGAGAACGTTGCCGCCCTCCTTCAGCATCTTGGCGATGTGGACGCGGTTGCGTTCGCCGCCGGAGAGCTGGCCGACCTTCTTCTGCTGGTCCTGGCCCTTGAAGTTGAAGGCGCCGACATAAGCGCGGGTGCCGATCTCGTGCTTGCCGAAGTGGAAGACGTCCGAGCCGCCGGAAATCTCCTCCCAGACATTCTTGTTCGGGCTGAGATGATCGCGCGACTGGTCGACATAGCCGAGATGAACGGTCGGGCCGATCTTGATCTCGCCGCTGTCGGGCTGCTCGACGCCGGTGATCAGCTTGAACAAGGTGGTCTTGCCGGCGCCGTTGGCGCCGATCACGCCGACAATGCCGCCGGGCGGCAGCGAGAAGCTCAGGTCCTCGAAAAGCAGTTTGTCGCCATAGGCTTTCGAGACGTTGCTGAGATCGATCACATTGCCGCCGAGCCGCTCGGGCACCTGGATCAATATCTGCGCCTTGCCGGGTGTGCGATTCTCCTGGGCCTGGACGAGCTCGTCGAAGGCGCGGATTCGGGCCTTGGACTTGGCCTGACGCGCCTTGGGCGAGCGGCGGATCCATTCGAGCTCGTCGGTGATCGCCTTCTGCTTGCCCTGCTCCTCGCGCTCCTCCTGCTCCAATCTCTTAGATTTCTTCTCCAAGTAGCCGGAATAATTGGATTCGTAGACGTAATAGCGGCCGCGATCCAGCTCGAGCACCCAATTGACGACATTGTCGAGGAAGTAGCGGTCGTGGGTGACCAGGATGACGTTGCCGGGATAGTCGACGAGATGCTTTTCGAGCCATTGCACGCTCTCGGCGTCGAGATGGTTGGTGGGCTCGTCGAGGAGGAGGATGCCGGGCTTTTCGAGCAGCAGCCGGGTCAGCGCCACGCGCCTTTTCTCGCCGCCCGAAAGGTTCTCGACCGAGGCGTCGCCGGGCGGGCAGCGCAGCGCGTCCATCGCGATTTCGAGCTGGTTGTCGAGCGTCCAGCCGTCGACGGCGTCGATCTTTTCCTGCAATTCGCCCATTTCGGCCATAAGCGCGTCGAAATCGGCGTCCTCGGGGGGATCGGCCATCAACGCGCTGATCGCGTTGAAGCGGTCCATCATGTCGGCGACCGGGCGGACGCCGTCCATGACGTTCTCCTTGACCGTCTTGGTCGGATCGAGCTGCGGCTCCTGCTCCAGATAGCCGACGGTGACATATTCGCCCGGCCAGGCCTCGCCGACGAACTCCTTGTCGCGGCCGGCCATGATCTTCATCAAAGTCGACTTGCCCGAGCCGTTCGGCCCGACGATGCCGATCTTGGCGTCGGGATAGAATTGCAGGTGGATGTTGTTGAGCACCGGCTTGGCGGCGCCGGGGAAGGTCTTGGTCATGCCCTTCATGACGAAACTATACTGGGCGGCCATCAGGCGCTCGCTTTCTCGGACAAGGATGTGAATGGGTTGGCGTCCACCTAGAGCGACGAGGCGAGATTGGCAAACGCCCCGGCGGCCTCTAAGCCCCCGCCCATGAAAAAGCTGATCCTGCTCGCGCTCGCCCTCCCCTCCCTCGCCTTCGCTCAGCCGGTCGGCGACCAGGCGGCGGCGCTGCGCGACGCGGCGCTCGCCGGCGACACGCTCGCCTGGGAGATCGTCGAGGGGCTGACCACCGAAGTAGGCCCGCGTCAGGCCGGGACCGAGGCGGAGGCGCGGGCGCGGGACTGGGCGGTGCGGCGGCTGACCGCGCTCGGCTTTTCGAACGTCCATGTCGAGCCGTTCGACATGCCGGTCTGGATGCGCGGCGAGGAACGGGCCGAGATCGTCTCGCCTTTCCCGCAGCCTCTGGTGGTGACCGCGCTCGGCAATAGCGGCGCGACGCCCGCCGCCGGCATCGAGGCCGAATTGGTCGGCTTCGACAGCGTCGCCGCGCTCCAGGCGGCGCCCGATTCCGCGGTGCGCGGCCGCATCGTCTTCATCGACCATGCGATGACGCCGACCCAGGACGGATCGGGTTACGGCCAGTTCGGCGCCGCCCGCCGACAGGGCCCGACCATCGCCAGCCGCAAGGGCGCCGCCGCCATCGTCGTGCGCTCGATCGGCACCGACTATCACCGCAACCCCCATACCGGCGTGCAGAGCTTCGGCGAGGGCGCGCGGCCGATCCCGGCGGGCGCGCTGACCGTGCCCGACGCCGAGCAGCTCCGGCGCATCCTGGCGCGGGCCGGCGCGCGCGGAAGCCCGGTGCGGATGCGCCTGACGCTGACGCCGCGCAATATCGGCCGCCGCCAATCGGGCAACGTCGTCGCCGAGGTGCCGGGCAGCGACCCCGACGCCGGCGTCATCCTGATCGGCGGCCATCTCGACAGCTGGGACCTCGGCACCGGCGCGATCGACAATGGGGCGGGCGTGGCGATCACCGTCGCGGCGGCGCACCGGATCATGCAGGCGGGCCGGCCGCGGCGCACGATCCGAATCGTCCTGTTCGGCGCCGAGGAGGTCGGCGGCGGCGGCGGCGCGACCCATTTCCGGCTCCATCGCGAGACCGGCAATGTCGTCCTGGTCGGCGACTCCGATTTCGGCGCCGACCGGGTCTGGCGGGTCGAGTTCAAGCTCGCCCCGGCCAATGCCGCGCTCGCCGACCGGGTCGCCGCTTTGCTGGCGCCGCTGGGCATCGCGCGCGGCGCCAATCCCGCCGGCGCCGGCGCCGACCTCAGCGAATGGATCGGCGCGGGATGGGCGGCGATCGACCTCAGCCAGGACGGCACCCGCTATTTCGACTATCACCACACGCCCGACGACACGCTCGACAAGATCGATCCCGCCCAGCTCCGCCAGAATGTCGCCGCCTGGACGGCGATGCTCGCGGCGGTCGCCGACGCGCCCGAGACGATCACCGCCATGGCTGCCTCCCCGCCCGCCCGCTGACGGACCCGAACCGCTTGACCTTTACCGCGACGCAATCAAAGGTCCGCCCGCGCCGGGGGGCGAGATGCGAGGCTTAAGGTCGTGAATCGAAGGCGCCTTTCCCCCTATCTGCTCGGCCCGGTATGGCTGGCGGCCCAGGCCGGCGGCGCGTCGGCGCAGGATGTCCCGGCGCCGGCGGCCGAGCCGGCGAGCCAGGACCTTTCGATGCTTTCGATCGAGGAGCTGGCACAGCTGCCGGTCAACTCGGCCTCCAAGCGCGAGGAGCCGCTGAGCGCGGCGCCGACCGCCTTGTTCGTGATTACCGGAGAGGACATAATCGGCGCGGGGGCGACGTCGCTGCCCGAGGCGCTGCGGCTGGCGCCCAACCTGCAGGTCCAGCAGGTCAACGGCTTCGAATATGCGATCACCTCGCGGGGCTTCAACAGCGTCGAATCGTCGAACAAGCTGCTCGTGCTGATCGACGGCCGCGGCATCTATTCGACGCTCCATTCCGGTGTGTTCTGGCAGCTCCATTCGCCGTTGCTCGAGGACATCCAGCAGATCGAGGTGATCAGCGGGCCGGGCGGCACGCTCTACGGCCCCAATGCGGTAAACGGCGTGATCAGCATCGCAAGCCGCGATGCCCGCGAGACGCTCGGCGGGCTGGTGCGCGGCACCGCCGGCGCCTTCGAGCGGACAATCGGCGGACGCTATGGCGTCGCGCTTGGAACGAGGGGCGCGATCCGCTTCTACGGCAATTGGTTCGATCGCGAGGCCTTGGCGCGGGGACCGATCGGGCCGGCGATCGACGATGCCTTCAGCGGCTGGCAGGCCGGGATGCGCGCCGATTTCGATGCGGGCGCCTCGCATTTCACCCTGCAGGGCGACCTCTTCGACAATGACGTCGATTCTCTGCCCGGCGACGGCCATCAAGGCCACAATGTCCTCGCGCGCTGGTCGCGCAGCCTGAGCGACGCCTCGTCCTTCCGGATCCAGGGCTATTACGATTATTTCGAGCGGCAATATCTGCTCGCCTTCGATTCGCTGCAGACCTTCGACCTCGACGCCCAGTTCAACGCCACCATCGGCGCGCACGACCTCGTCATCGGCGGCGGCATGCGGACAACGCGCGACCGCTTCATCAACAACCTCAACGGTTTCGCGCTTGTTCCTCAAAGCCGGCGCCTGTGGATCTACAATGCTTTCGCGCAGGACCGGATCAGGCTCACGCCCGCGCTGTCGTTGACCGTCGGCCTCAAGGCCGAGGATACCAGCTTCAGCGGCCTCGAGCTGCTGCCGAACCTGCGCCTCGCCTGGCAACCCGACGAGCGGACCCTGCTCTGGGCGGCGGTCTCGCGCGCGGTGCGGACGCCGTCGCGGATCGATCGCCAGCTCGAATTCCAGCCCTTGCTGCTGCCCGCCCCCGGCTTCGTCTCGGAGAAGCTGATCGCCTTCGAGGCCGGCTATCGCGGCCAGCCGTCGCAGAGCACGACGCTCTCGATCTCCATCTTCTACAATGTTTATGACGACATCCGCACCGCCGACCTCGTCAACACCAACCCGCTCCAGGTCCAGCTCGCCAACGGCCTCGAGGGCCATAGCTACGGCGTCGAGGCGTGGAGCACGATCCAGCTCGCGCCCTGGTGGCGGCTCAATCTGGGCGCCAGCGCCGTCTTCAAGAATTTCCGCGTGAAGCCTGGCCATATCGACCTTTCGGGGCGCGATTCGCTCGGCCACGACCCCGATTTCCAATTGTTCGCGCGGACCCGGATGGACCTGACCGACCGGCTGCAGCTCCATGCCGGGCTGCGCTATGTCGGCGAGATCGACAGCGCGCCGCCGATCGGCGCCTATGTCGAGGCCGACGCCACCCTGTCCTGGCGGCTCACCGACCTGGTCGAGCTTTACGTCGCCGGGCGCAACCTGCTGCACGACGCCCATCTCGAAAGCAACGATAGCGACCGCGCCCATCTCGCCCAGCGCAGCGTCGCCTTCGGCACGAGGTTGCGGTTTTGACGCGAGCCTTGCGCCTCTGCCTCGTCCTGGCGCTCTGTCTCGGGCTGGCGGCGGCGCCGGCGCGCGCGCAGGCGCCCTCCGCGGACGCGGTGAAGGCGGCGTTCCTGCCCAAGTTCGCGCGCTATGTGGGCTGGCCGGCGCGGATGCAGCTCGGCGCGGGCGCGCCGTTCCAGCTCTGCGTCATCGGCCGCGACCCCTTCGGCCGGATGCTCGACCAGGCGGCCGCCACCGAGCAGATCGACGGCCATGGCGTGGCCGTGCGCCGCCTCCCCTCGGCGGCCGGCGCGGGCGGCTGCCATCTCGCTTACGTGCAGGGCGCGGCGCCCGCCGACACCGGCAGGCTGCTCCTCGCCTTGCGCAGCCAGCCCGTCCTCACCATCACCGACGCACGCGCCGGGCCGCAGCGCGGGATGATCCATTTCACGATCGTTTCCGGACGGGTCCGCTTCTTCATCGACGAGGCGGAGGCGGCGGCGCGGGGGCTTTCGATCAGCTCGCGGCTGCTCGCGCTCGCCGCTGGCGTCAGGCAGCGGCGCTGATGCGGCGGCCCTTCCGCCTTCCCGGCCGGTGGAGCGCGGCGCCGCTGGCGATCATCGCCATGGTCGTGCTGCTGCTGCTCGCCGGCATCGGCGTGATCGTGCAGAGCGAGGCGGGCTATCGCGACCTGCAGCAGCAGGAGACGCGGGTCCAGGCCGATATCCTCGCCGCCAGCGTCGCCGCCCCGCTCGACTTCGGCGACGCCGTCGCCGCGGACGAGGCGATCGAGACGATCCGGGTCAACCGGCAGGTGCGCAGCGTCGGCGTCTACGACGCGCGCGGCGCTCGGGTCGCGGGCTATGGGCGCGACGGCCCGCAGCCGCCGCCCCGCCTCTCCGACCTCCCCACCGCCAGCGGCGGCGCCGTCACCTCCTCGGTGCCGGTAATGAGCCGCGGCGAGCGCATCGGCACCGTCGTTTTGGCCGCCGATCCCGAGCCGGTGTCGGGCCGGCTCAGCCGCTATCTGGTGATCGGCCTGTTGATCGTGATGGCCGCTCTGGTCGTCGCGGTGCTCGGCCTCGCGCAGAGCACGCTGAGACGGGTCAACCGGCAATTGGAGGAAAGGGCGGACGCGCTCGCCGGCGCCAATGCCGAATTGAAGGTCCAGGTCTCGGAGCGCGGCAAGGCCGAGGAACAGCTCCGCCAGGCGCACAAGATGCAGGCGCTCGGCCAGCTCACCGGGGGCATCGCCCATGATTTCAACAATCTCCTCACCGTCATCCAGGGCTCGGCCGACATGCTGCGCCGGCCCGGCCTCGCCGAGGACAAGCGCGTCCGCTTCGCCGAGGCGGTGGTCCAGGCGTCGAGCCGGGCGGCGGCGCTGACCGGGCAATTGCTCGCCTTCGCCCGCCGCCAGCCGCTCCAGCCCGAGGTGATCGATTTGAACGAGCTGATCCGCGGTATGACCGATCTGCTCGACCGCACGCTCGGCGAACGGATCGAGGTGACGACCGCGCTCACCGAGCGCGCCTGCACGGTCGAGGCCGACCGCACCCAGCTCGAATCCGCCTTGCTCAACATCGCCGTCAACGCGCGCGACGCCATGCCGAACGGCGGCCGGCTCGCGATCCGCACCGCGGCTGCCCGCGATGCCGAACGCGGCGCGATGATCGCGCTCTCGGTCGCCGACAGCGGCGCCGGCATGGACGAGGACACGCTGAACCGCGCCTTCGAGCCCTTCTTCACCACCAAGATGACCGGCAAGGGCACCGGCCTAGGCCTCAGCCAGGTCTACGGCTTCGCAAGCCAGTCGGGCGGCGACGTCCGCATCGCCAGCCGGGCCGGCGAGGGCACGGTGGTCACTCTGCTGCTGCCGTGCAGCGGCGACGCCGAGCACGTGCGCACGGTGGAGGCAACCAGCGGCCTCAGGCGCGGGCGGACCGGCCGGATTCTGCTCGTCGAGGACAATGACGACGTCGGCGAGTTCGCCGAAGCCCTGCTCGACGAGCTTGGCCACGACGTGGTCCGCGTCCGCTCCGGCGAGGAAGCGCTCGACCGCGCGCTGGCGGAGCGCTTCGACCTCGTCTTCACCGACGTCGTCATGCCCGGGATGAGCGGCCTCGATCTGGCCGGGCGCCTGGCCGAGCAGCGCGCCGGCCTGCCGGTCATCCTTACCACCGGCTATAGCGACGAGATCGCCCGCTCCGGCGCCGGCGGCCACCCGGTCATCCTCAAACCCTATCGTCCGGAGACGCTGGCGGAGGCGATCGAGCAAGCTTTGGGAAAAGAAAAGAGCTGAACGCCCTCCGTCGCCCTTCGGGCTTCGTCGCGCAGCCATCGCCTCGTTCCGGCTTGCCGGCCGAAGCCTCGCGAAGGCTGGTCGGGGAGACAGGATTCGAACCTGCGACCCTCTGCTCCCAAAGCAGATGCGCTACCAGGCTGCGCTACTCCCCGAACATCGGATCAAAGTGGTACTTTGACCCGGGGCAGGAAGGAAGGGGAAAGGCGCCCCTTCTTCCCTCGATCAAAGTGCCATTTTGATCGAAATCCTGGTGGGCCCGGCAGGATTCGAACCTGCAACCAAGCCGTTATGAGCGGCCGGCTCTACCATTGAGCTACAGGCCCAGCCGCCGCCATGCCATGGGGCTCTCGTGACGGCAATGCGGAAAGGCTCAGGCCGAGCCCTCGCTGCGGCTCGCGGGCGGCGCCGCGCTTTCCTCGGCTGGAAGGGTCAGCAGGAAGCGGTCCGGGCCCATTTCGAGGCCGCCGCCGACCGCCTCGGCGAGATTGCGGACCAGCCTGAGCGCGAAGCCGAGCCCGAGCGCCGGCGCGCCCGGCCAGTCGCCATCGGGGCTGTAGCCGGGATCGAGCAGGGCCGCCTCGTCGAGCCCGGCGATCGCCTGGGGCCGGTCGAGCGACAGGCGAAGCGCGCGCGGCGCGTCCGCCGGCGCCAAAGCGAGCCGCACCGCGATCGTCTCGCCCTCGCCGGCGAGGCCGATCGTGCCGGCGAGCAGGCGCGCGAACATGCGCTCGGCTGCGCCCGGCTCGACCCTGACCCGCGGCAGGCCCTCGCTGATCTCGATCGCGATCCGAGCGCCGCGCTGGGCGGCGACCCGCTCGTAGCTGTCGTGGAGGCGAACCAGCAAGGCGACGGCGTCGGCCGCGCCTTCGTCGAGATCGAGCCGGCTTGTCTCGATCCGCGCCGCCGTGTCGAGATCGTCGACGGCGGTGAGCAGGCCGCGCGCCTGCTCCATGATCGTCGCCGCGCGATCGCGATAGGAGGAGGCCGCCGGGCCCATATACTGGCCCTCGATCATCTCGGCGAAGCCGATGATCGCGTTCAGGGGCGTGCGCAGCTCGTGGATCAGCTGGCGCAGCGAATCGGCGGGGAATTGGGTGCCGAACACGCCCGCCGGCGCATCCTCGGCGGCGCCGCGCGCGAGCTCGTCGGGCCGCGGCCGCCGGGCGGTGCCGCGATAGCCCTGGAAGACGCCGGTCGCGGGATCGAAGAAGGGGATGCCCGAAATCCGCCAGTCGCCCGCGGCCGGGCCGTCGCCGGCGACGATGAAGCGGGCATCGCGGAACGGCGCGCGCTTGTCGAAGCCGCCGGCGGCCTGGCCGTCGACGCCATGTTGGCCGGGCCCGGCGAACCAGGCGATGCTCTGCCCGACCAGCGGCCCGCGCGGCGCGCCCTCGACCCAGACAAGGATGCCGTCGGTGCCGGTCTCCCAGCGAAAGGCGGCGGCGCGGCCCTCATGAACCGCCGCGAAACGGGCGCTTTCCTTATGCCGGCGATAGGCCTCGATCCGCTTGACCAGCTCGCGGATCTGCGAGTCGCTCTGGACCGGTTCCGCCGCCGCTGCCGCGACCGGCGCGGCGACATTGCCCTCGAGGATGAAATCGCCGGCCCCGAAGGCGGCGAGCGCGTGGATCACTTCGGGATCGAGGTCGTCGCGATGGCGCAGCAGCGCGCGCGCCGACGGCCCCAGCTTCGGCAGGACCGCGACCCAGGCCTGGGGCTCGAGCCGGGCGCCGGCGATGAGCGGCGCCGCGACCGACGGCGCGTCCTCGGCGAAGAAGGCGAGCAGCTCCGGCGCGATCGGCCGCCCGGCCAGAGCGCGCGCCGATTGGCGGCGCACCTCCGGATCGATCGCGGCGCGCGTCTCGCGGAGCAGGGCATAGGCTCGCCCCGCCGCCTCGCCGCCCGTCTCCGGCCGATGCTGGGCGAGCAGGTCAACGAGCTGGCGCCAGCGCGCGGCCTGCCGGTCGGGCCGGTCCGCGGCCTGCGCCAGCACGGTCGCGATCATGTCGTCGAAACGCATGATCATGGCCTAACCGGCGCCATCGCCGCACGGAAGCGGCTAATTGGACGCGTCGCAAATCGGGACGGCGCGAATGGGGACAGTCACTGGCGACTGTCCCCCGTTCAGCGCGCGCGCGACTGCAGCCAGAGCAGCCAGAATTGGGCGAGCTCGGCGCGCGGCCCGGTGACGGCGCGGAACGCCGTCTCGGCCTCGGCGCGCCGCCCGGCCTGCGCCAGCGCCGCGCCCAGCCGCGTGTTGACGAGGTTGGCGTCGGTGCCGCCCTTCTGCAGCGCGGCCCGGTAGAGCTCCGCAGCGGGGCCATATTCGCCATAGCCGTAATAAGCGTCGCCGAGCCGGAGCACGGCGGCGCCGTCGTTGCCGGCGAGCGCCGCGGTCCGCTCTCCCGCCAGCGACGCGCGGTCTTCGGCCGAGCGCCGCGTCGCAAGCGCGATGCGTTCGCGCATCAAGGCGGCATTGGCGGTGATGAGGTTACGGCTGAACCCTTCTTCGAGCACCGCCTTGATCTCGCCGAAGGCCCGGACGTCGCTCGCGGCCTGGGAGAGCACGATGAAGTCGCGCTCGCCGGTCATCGCCCCGGCGGCGCGGATCAGCCGGTAGACGTCGAGGGTCAGGCCGGTGTCGGCGGGGCCGGCGAACTCGGCATAGATTGCCAGCGAATCGTGCCACAGCGCCTGCGAGGGCGCCACCGCCAGCCATTCGCGCATCAGGCTGGCCGTTTGCGGCAGGCGGGCCTGATAGGAAAGCGCCGACATCTGCTGCCGCCATTCGACCGGGATCGGCTGGCCGTTCGTCGTCTGCAATTGCATCGCCTGCCGGTAGAGCGCGATCGCGCCCGCCGCGTCGTTGGCGTGGGCGCGGATTCGCGCCTGGCGCAGGAACCGGTTTGGGTCATTGGGATTGAGCGCGTCGAGCTGCGCCGCGGCGCGGGCCGCCTTGGCGGTATCGCCGGCCGCGGTCGCGAAATCGAGCTGGTTCTCGTACAGCGCGCGCATCTCGCTCGGCTGGGCGCCGCCCGAGGCGATCATCTCGTCAATGCCCTGCGACTGCAGCTGGCGGTTGCTGGTGCCGATGCCCATCCGCAGCCGGATCTGGCCGATCAGATATTTGGCGTCGTTGCCGCGCGCCGCCGCCACCGCCGCCGGCAGCGCCGCCTCCGCCGCCGGCCAGTCGCTGGCCTGCACCGCGATGAGGAGCGGCTGCATCGCGGTCCGCTCGGCGCGGTTGAGATTGTAGTTGCGCTGGGGCTGGGCCGCCGTCGCCGAAGGCGCCGGCGCCTGGGGCTGAGCCTGCGGCTGCGGCGTTTCCACCCGCGGCTGCTCCACCCGCTGCTGGGTCTGATAGTCCTGCGCGTGGGCCAGAGCGGGCGCAGCGGCGCCGAGCATGAGCGCGGTGGCCAGGGCGGCCTGGGACGTCGTCATCGAAGAATCTCCTGTCGCACGATATGAACGGGTCGATGTCAGGCCGCCGGGCGCTTGGCGAGCCAGGCCAGCCAGAAGCCGGCGAGGTCGGCGCGCGGGCCGGTCACCGCGCGCAACGCCGCCTCGGCCTCGGGCCGGCGCCCGGCCAGCGCCAGCGCGGCGCCGAGCCGGCTGTTGACGAGATTGGCATCCTCGCCGCCCTTCAGGAGGGCGAGTCGGTAGAGCTCGGCGGCCTCGGCATATTGGCCATAAGCGAAATGATTGTCGGCGGCGGCGCGGGCCGGCCCGCCGGTGGCGGCGGCTTGCGCGCGGGCGCGAAGGCCCGGCAGAGCGGCGCGATCGGCGGCGACGGCGCGGGCGGCGATCCGGGGCGCCAGTCGCGGCGGGATGCGGGCCACCTCGACCATGTTGCGCGAGACGCCTTCGTCGATCACCGCCTTGGCCTCGCCGACCATGTTGGCCGAAGCGAAGGCTTCGGCCACCTCCATATAATCGCGCTCGCCGGCGAGCGCCTGGCTCGCCCGCATCAGCCGGCCGATGTCGAGGGCGAGCGCGGGATCGGGCGCGAGCTCGCGATAGATGAGCATGGCGTCGCGCCAATTGGCCGGGCTCGGATAAGCGGCGACCAATGCGCGGGCGAGCGCGATCGCGGCCGGGGCGAAGCTCATATTGGCGACCGGCGGCCTGGTGCCGTCATAAGCGACCGCGAGCGCGCGCAAATGCCAGGCTTCCGGCGACAGCTGTCCGGCCGCCTCGTTGGCGGCGAGCGCGCGCTGGAAGAGCGCGATCGCATTGCCGCGGATGCGCTCGGCGGCGGCCGGCCGGGCGCGGGCTAGCTGATTGGCGGTGAACTGGCCGTAATCGACCAAAGCCACCGGATTGTTCGGCTGCATCTGGACCAGCCGCGCGAGCAGCCGGTCGGTCTGTTCCGAATTGCCGGCGGCAAGGGCGCGGCCGGCCTGGAAGGACAGCAGGCCCGGCAGCTCCTCGGACGTGGCGAGGCCGCTTTCGATCAAGGCGTCGACGGCCTGGGTCTGCATAGCCATGTCGCCGCGGCCGCGGCCGATCTGGAGCTGATAATGGGCGACCGCATAGCGGCCCGGCGCGCCCCGCGCCGCCGCCCGCGCCGCGGCCAGCGCCGAATCCTGCGCGGCGCGGTCGCCGCTGGAATAAGCGGCCTGAACCGCGGCCAGCGCGCTGCGCTCCTCGCGGCTGAGATCGAGCGCATGCGGCGCCCCCTGCGCCGTGGCCGGCGCCGCCGCGACCGCAAGCCCGGCGGTCGCCAGGAGGGCGGCGATCAGGCCCGTACTGACTTTCATTGGGGGAAGCCTCCTGTCGACATGGTCGCCGGGGCGGGCGAATCCAGCCTGCCCCGGCCGTAGGGCCGGGCTTCTAACGCTAATGGCGGCGGCTTTCTAGGGCCGGGGCAATGAACCGCCGTTGAACTGGGAAGTCGGGTTAATATATCTGATTACAGGGACTTTTCCGGCCGCTCTCCGGGTGAGCTCTCGCGCGCGTGCGTACGTGCGCGCGTGCGCCCGCGCGGGCTGGCGCCGACGAAGCGCATCGGCTAGGGTCCTTGCATCGCCAGCGCTTCGGCGCTCTTGCCCAAGCAGACAAATCCAGGAATTCAATTTGGCCAGCGCCCCGCCGACCATCGAGCCCAGCGACATCTCCCCCATCTCCATCGTCGAGGAGATGAAAACCTCCTATCTCGATTACGCCATGTCGGTGATCGTCGCGCGGGCGCTGCCCGACATTCGCGACGGGCTGAAGCCGGTCCACCGCCGCATCCTCTATGCCTGCTCCGAAGGCGGCTTCGTCCCCGGCCGGCCCTATCGCAAATGCGCCAAGATCGTCGGCGACGTGATGGGCAATTACCATCCCCACGGCGACAGTGCGATCTACGACGCGCTCGCCCGGATGACCCAGGACTGGTCGATGCGAGTGCCGTTGATCGACGGCCAGGGCAATTTCGGCTCGATGGACCCGGATCCGCCGGCCTCGATGCGGTACACCGAGGCGCGGCTGGCCAAGGTCGCGATGACCCTGCTCGACGATCTCGACAAGGACACGGTCGATTTCATCCCCAATTACGACGCTTCGCGCGAGGAGCCTCAGGTGCTGCCCGCACGCTTCCCGAACCTGCTCGTCAACGGCGCCGGCGGCATCGCGGTCGGCATGGCGACCAACATCCCGCCGCATAATCTGGGCGAGGTCGTCGCCGCCTGCAAAGCCTATATGGACAATCCAGCGATCACCATCGACGAGCTGATCGAGATCGTCCCCGGCCCCGATTTCCCGACCGCGCCGATCATCCTCGGCCAGGCCGGTGCGCGCAGCGCTTATCATACGGGGCGCGGCTCGATCCTGATGCGCTCGCGCTACGTGATCGAGGAAGGGCGCGGCGACCGGCGCTCGATCGTGCTCACCGCCATCCCCTTCCAGGTCGGCAAGAACGGCCTGGTCGAGAAGATCGCCGAGGCCGCCAAGGACAAGCGCGTCGAGGGCATTTCCGACATTCGCGACGAATCGAACCGCGAGGGCGTCCGCGTCGTCATCGACCTCAAGCGCGACGCCACGCCCGACGTCGTGCTCAACCAGCTGTGGCGGCACACGCCGGCCCAGTCGAGCTTCCCGGCCAACATGCTCGCCATCCGCGGCGGCCGGCCCGAGACGCTGACGCTGAAGGACATCATCGAGGCTTTCGTGCGCTTCCGCGAGGAGGTGATCACGCGGCGCGCCAAATATGAGCTCGCCAAGGCCCGCGACCGCGCCCACCTGCTGCTCGGCCTGGTCATCGCGGTCACCAACCTCGACGAGGTGGTGCGGATCATCCGCGGTTCCGCCTCGCCGGCCGAGGCGCGCGCGGCCCTGATCGCGCGCGAATGGCCGATCGCCGAGATCGCGCCCTATATCCGCCTCGTCGAGGCGATCGAGACCGAGGTCGCGGGCGACAGCTACCGCCTGTCCGAAGCCCAGGTCCGCGCCATTCTCGAGCTGCGTCTGCACCGCCTCACCGCTTTGGGCCGCGACGAGATCGCCGGCGAGTTACGCGCGCTCGCCACCTCGATCGCCGGCCTGCTCGAAATCCTCGGCGACCGGGTCAAGCTCTACGCGGTGATGCGCGAGGAGTTCGACCAGATCCTCGCCGCGTATGCGACGCCGCGCGTCACCGAGATCGCGCCCGCCTGGGACGGGATCGAGGACGAGGATCTGATCGAGCGCGAGGACATGGTCGTGACCGTGACGCTCGGCGGCTACATCAAGCGCACGCCTCTGGAGGCCTTCCGCACCCAGGGGCGCGGCGGCAAGGGCCGCGCCGGCATGGCGACCAAGGACGAGGATGCGGTCACCGAATTGTTCGTGACCTCGACCCACAATCCGGTCCTTTTCTTCTCCACCCACGGCAAGGCCTATCGCCTCAAGGTCTGGCGCCTGCCCGAAGGCGCGCCCCAGGCGCGCGGCCGGCCGATGGTGAACCTGCTGCCTTTGGCCGAGGGCGAAACCATCTCCACCGTCCTGCCGCTGCCCGAGGACGAGGGCGAATGGGGCAAGCTCCACGTCATGTTCGCGACCGCCAAGGGGCTGGTGCGGCGCAACTCGATGGATGCCTTCGCCAGCATCCGCGCCGCCGGCAAGCTGGCGATGCGCTTCGACGAGGGATCGGACGACCGGCTGATCGGCGTCTCCTTGCTCACCGAGGAGGACGACGTCCTGCTCGCCACCCGCAACGGCAAGGCGATCCGCTTCGCCGCCACCGACGTGCGCGAATTCCAGAGCCGAACCGCCTCGGGCGTTCGAGGCGCGCGCATGATCGGCGACGACGAGGTGATCTCGCTGTCGATCCTGCGCGCCTTCCGGGCGACGACGGAGGAGCGCGACGCCTATCTCAAGGCCGCGCCCTGGAAAGAAGGCGAGCGCGAAACGACGCTGGGCGCCGAGCGCTTGGCCGAATTCGAGGCGGCCGAGGAGTTCATCCTGACCGTCTGCGCCAACGGTTACGGCAAGCGCAGCTCCGCCTACGAATATCGCCGCACCAATCGCGGCGGCCAGGGCATCACCAATATCGACAATCTCGAGCGCAACGGCCCGGTCGTCGCCTCCTTCCCCGCCCATAATGGCGAGCAATTGATGCTGGTCACCGACCAGGCCAAATTGATCCGGATGAGCGTCGGCGACACCCGCGTCATCGGCCGCAACAGCGCCGGCGTGCGCCTGTTCAACGTCGCCGAGGACGAGCATGTCGTCTCCGCCGCCCGAATCGAGGAGAGCGGGGAGGAGGACGGGGAAGAGGACGCGATCGACGCGGCCGGCGAGGCGCCTCAGGCGTAGAGGTCGATCGCCTCCCAGCCCGGCATAACCGCCTCGCGCAGCGGCGTGCGGTGACACATTGCCGGGTCGCGCTCGAAGCAGAGCAGGGCCGAGGGCTTCTCCTCGGCAAGCGCGATCATTTGCGCCGCCTCGGCGCCGGCCTCGGGCGTCTCGAGCTGCGCGGCATAGATAAGGTTCATCTCGTCCATCCGGCCCTTGCGCGCCGCCTCGCGCCCGGCGGGCGGAGTGCCGAGCGCCCTGAGGTGGACATAATCGATCCCCGCTTCGCGAAGGCCGGCGGCGAGCACGTTCTTCGAGAAGCCGGGCTTGCGCGACATCGGCACGGCGCGAACGTCGATCACGCGTTCGACCCCCGCCGCCTGCAATGCCGCGATCAGCTCGGCCTGGGTGGCGCCTTCATAGCCGATGGTGAAGAGGCGCATGCCGGCGCTCATCGGACGTCGGTATAGCCGCGCGTCGCCGGCTTGCCGCGGAAGACGATCGAGAAGAAGTTGACGAAATAGATGCCGGCCATCTTCAAATAGCCCTGCTTTTGCAGCCGTCGCCCCGAGGTCGGCATCACGAAATCGTTCGAGAACAGCACCTTGCCGAATTTCTTCGCACGTTTGGCAATGTCCACATCCTCGCCGTAAAATTCGATCGAGGCGTCAAAGCCGCCCATCTTGTCGAGCACGTCACGGCGAATAGCGAAATTGCCGCCGACCAGCATATAGCCGATGATCGAGTAAAGCGGCCGCGCCGCGACGAACCAGCCCGTCGCCATCCGGTTCTGCATGCCGTGCAGATCGTAGAAGCTGTAGGGTCCGCTCAAGGCGGCGATCCGGGGATTCTTGCTGAAATGCTCCTCGATCTGCTCGATCCAGCCGGCCGGCGGCCGCGTGTCGGCGTCGACATAGGCGACGACCTCGCCGCGGGCGTTTTTATATCCGCACTGGCGGGCCTTGGTGATGCCCTTTTCGGGCTCGAACACATAGGTGATGTCGGGATAGCGCTTGGCGATCGCCGCGGTACCGTCGGTGCTGTTATTGTCGACGACGATGATCTCGAGCGCCTTGCCCTTCACATTCGCCATGATCGCATCGAGACAATGGCCGAGATAGGCCTCTTCGTTGAAGGCCGGCACGACGAGGGTGATCGACGGCTTTCTGGACACAGTCTCGGCACTCATGATCCGGGTCTAGTGCCGCAATATCCGCATTCTGGCCAGACCGGAAAGCGCTCCGCCCTCCTTCCGCTCATTCGGCGCGGTGGCAGACGGCCTCGACGTTGATGCCGTCGGGGTCGAGCACGAAGGCGCCGTAATAATCGGGGTGATAATGGGGCCGGAGCCCGGGCGCGCCATTGTCGCGGCCGCCGGCGGCCAGCGCCGCCTGGTGGAAGGCGCGGACCTCGGCTCTCGTGCTGGCGGCGAAGGCGACATGGGTGCCCTCCCCCACCGCCTCGTTGTCGCCGACCCAGAAATAGGGCTTGCCGTCCGAGCCGAAGCCGTGCGCCCTCCCGCCGGATTCGGTCTGTTCAGGCGTCACCGACATGATCAGGACGATGCCGAGCGGCGCCAGCGCCTGCTCGTAAAAGCGGCGCGAGCGCTCCGCGTCCGCAACCGCGACTCCGACATGGTCGAGCATGGCCTTCCTCCTTCGCTGCGATCAGACTATCGCATCGCCGCATGGAAGCCCAAGTCCATATCGTCGGCGGCGGCCTTGCCGGGTCGGAGGCGGCCTGGCAGCTCGCGCGGGCGGGGGTGAAGGTGCGCCTCTCCGAAATGCGCGGCGGCGGCGACATGACCGCGGCGCACCAAGGCGACGGCCTCGCCGAGCTGGTCTGCTCGAACAGCTTCCGCTCGGACGACGCCGAGAGCAATGCGGTCGGGCTGCTCCATGCCGAGATGCGCGCGATGGAGTCGCTGATCATGGCGGCGGCCGACGCGCACAAGGTGCCGGCGGGATCGGCGCTGGCGGTCGACCGCGACGGTTTCTCGGCGGCGGTGACGGCGCGGCTCGCCGCCCATCCCAATGTCGCGATCGTGCGCGAGCGGGTCGACGCCCTCCCCGCCGCGGGCCTCGTCATCGTCGCCACCGGACCGCTGACCGCGGCGCTGCTCGCCGAATCGATCGGCGCCGCGACCGGGGCGGACGCGCTCGCCTTCTTCGACGCGATCGCGCCTATCGTGCACCGCGACAGCATCGACATGGACGTCTGCTGGATGGCGAGCCGCTGGGACAAGGGCGACACCAAGGACTACATCAACTGCCCGATGACGAAGGAGCAATATATCGCTTTCCATCAGGGCCTGCTCGACGGCGAGAAGACCGAATATAAGGAATGGGAGAAAGACACGCCCTATTTCGAAGGCTGCATGCCGATCGAGGTCGCGGCGGCGCGCGGCGTCGACACGCTCCGTTTCGGGCCGATGAAGCCGGTCGGCCTCGACGATCCGAAAACGGGGCGATGGCCCCATGCGGTGGTCCAGCTGCGCCAGGACAATGCGCTCGCCACCTTATGGAACATGGTCGGCTTCCAGACCAAGCTGAAACATGCCGAGCAGGTCCGGCTGTTCCGTACCATTCCGGGGCTCGAAAAGGCCGAGTTCGCGCGGCTCGGCGGACTGCACCGCAACACCTTCATCAATTCGCCGCGGCTGCTCGACGGAACGCTGCGGCTCAAGGCGGCGGCGCACATCCGCTTCGCCGGCCAGATCACCGGCTGCGAGGGCTATGTCGAATCGGCGGCGATCGGGCTGCTCGCCGGGCGTTTCGCCGCGGCGGAGCTGAACGGCGTGGCCATCGGCCCGCCCCCGCCGACGACCGCGCTCGGCGCGTTGCTCGGCCACATCACCGGCGGCGCCGAGGCCGAGACCTATCAGCCGATGAACGTCAATTTCGGCCTGTTCCCGCCGATCGAAGGCGCGCGGACGAAGAAGGCCGACCGCAAGAAGCTCTACACGATGCGGGCGCGCGCGGATCTGGCGGCGTGGCTGAGTGGGGGCTGAGGGGGGACAGTACTATTTTTCACGGCCCGGCCCGCGGCGTTGCACGGGCTTGAGGTGAAAAATAGTAACTGTCCCCTTTCCTAATTGCCTCCGCCCCTGTTTCCAGCGCCGCGGGCGGCGGCCTGGCGGGTGCAATCGCAATTCTGACGGCGCGCGGTGGCGCGACGGCGGCGCGGCGCCGTGGCCGCGAACTCGGCCTGGTTGAGCGCCCCGTCGCGATTGCCGTCGGCGGTGGCGAACGTGCGCAAGGTGCGCGCGGCCCATTCCTCGAAGCTGAGGCGGCCGTCATGATTGGCATCGAGCCGGTCGAAGTTGCGGCGCCGGCCGTAGGTCAGCTCTGCGAGCGTGACCCGGCCGTCATTGTCGCGGTCGGCGCGTTCGAAGCGGCGTTGCTCGCGGGTGCGCGCGTCGGCGGACGGCGGCAGGCCGGGCCGGCCGGCGGTGGGCGCCGCGCCGGCGGATTCGATCGGGGCGTCCGGGACCGGGCTGGAATCCTCGCTCTGGGCGACGCCCTTCCAGATGAAGAAGCCCCCGGTCACCAGCAGCAAGGCCGACCCGATCCCCGCGAAGAATCGCCACATAGCGCCCTCCCTTCTATTTGGGGGCACGTTAGCGCTATTCATCGAAAACGGCAACTCCGTGCCGATATTCCGCTAAAATAGACTAATGCCCGGTCAGTCGATGGCGGATTATGCGCAGCATCCGGGCCGGTTTTCCCTGCCCTTCCCAAGGCTTGCCAAGGCGATCCGCATCGCGGCGGGCGAGCGCCGCCAGCATGCCGAGCGGCCGCAGCGCGCGCGGCCACCGGCCCGGCGATTCGGCGGGCGGGATCCGCACCTCATCGCGGCCGCTGCTGTGCCGCGCGAGATCGACCAGCGCCCAGAGCGCGCCCGACGCCGCGACCGGGAAATCCGGAACGCCGAGCAGGCGCGCGCTCTGCTCGAACAGCAGGCCGCCCCGCCGGGACGCATAGCGCGCCTGCTCGCCGGCGGTCAGCGGCTGATCGGAGAGCAGGATCTCCCACGCCTCCTCCATCCCGGCGAGCTCCGACCCGTGCACCCCCAAGGGAAGCACATGCGCGGCCAGCGCCTGGAGCAGAGGCTCGGCCGGCGGCTCCCGTGCGTCGAGCGCTTCGAGCGCCTCGCGCCACCAGGCCAGGCGCAGGCGCGAAACCATCGGATCGCGGCCGCCGGCGAGGACGGCGGCGAAAGTGGCGTCAAGACGCCAGAGCGCTTCGAGGGCGGGGCGAACCCGCGCCGGCACGTAAACGAGGGCGAGCTGGCGGTCGGGATCGAGGTCGGTCATTCGAACAGCCCGTCATTCCGGCGAAAGCCGGAATCTCACTGCCTTCCGGCGATTGAAGAAGAGGGATTCCAGCTTCCGCTGGAATGACGGTGGTTCAGCGGTAGCAGACCTTCTTGGCCGCGGCGACGACGTCGGCGACCTTGATCAGGGCGAGCTTCTCCAGATTTGCGGCATAAGGGAGAGGAACGTCCTCATCGGTGACTCGCAGGACGGGCGCGTCGAGGTCGTCAAACCCTTCCTCCATGGCCAGGGCGATCAGCTCGGCGGAGATCGAGCAGGTCGGCCAGCCTTCCTCGACGCAGACCATGCGGTTGGTCTTCTTGAGGCTCGCGAGCAATGTCGCCTTGTCGAGCGGCCGCAGGGTGCGCAGGTCGATCACCTCGGCGTCGATCCCCTCCTCGGCCAGCTTCGCCGCCGCGTCGAGGGAGACGCCGACGCCGATCGAATAGCTGACCAGGGTAACGTCCCCGCCCTCCTTCACAACCCGCGCCTTGCCGATGGGGAGGGTATAGTCGTCGAGCTTGGGAACATCGAAGCTCTGCCCGTAAAGCAATTCATTTTCAAGGAATACCACCGGGTCTTCAGACTGGATCGCAGCTTTTAGCAGCCCTTTGGCATCCGCCGCCGAATAAGGCGCGATAACGATCAGGCCGGGCACGGCGGCATACCAGGGCCCGTAATTCTGGCTGTGCTGCGCGCCGACCCGCGAGGCGGCGCCGTTGGGACCGCGAAAGACGATCGGGCAGCGCATCTGACCGCCCGACATATAATTGGTTTTCGCCGCGCTATTGATAATATGATCAATGGCTTGCATGGCGAAGTTGAAAGTCATGAACTCGATGACGGGCCTGAGGCCGCCCATTGCGGCGCCAGTACCGACGCCGGCAAAGCCATATTCCGTGATCGGTGTGTCGATCACCCTCTTGTCGCCGAATTCGGCGAGCAACCCCTGGGTGACCTTGTAGGCGCCCTGATATTCGGCGACCTCTTCGCCCATCACGAAAACACGTCCATCCTTGCGCATCTCCTCGGCCATGGCGTCGCGCAGCGCCTCGCGGACCGTGGTGCGGACCATCTCGGTGCCCGCGGGCACGTCGGGTTCGACGGCGAGGCTGGCCGGCGCCTGCGCGGGCTTCGGCGCCGCCGCCACCGGCGCGGCCTCAGCCGGCTCCTCGGCCTGAGCGGGCGCGGCCGCCGCCGGCGCGGCCGCCTCGCCTTCGCCCGCGATCAAAGCGATGACGGTGCCGACCTTCACTTCATCGGTGCCTTCGGGGACCAGGATCTTCGCGATCGTGCCTTCGTCGACCGCCTCGAACTCCATCGTCGCCTTGTCGGTCTCGATCTCGGCGAGGATGTCGCCCGATTTGACCGCATCGCCTTCCTTGACCAGCCACTTGGCCAAGGTCCCCTCCTCCATCGTCGGGGAGAGAGCGGGCATCTTGAGCTCGATCGCCATCAGTAGCTCCCCACCAGGACGTCGGTGTAGAGTTCCTTCGGGTCGGGCTCGGGCGCCTGTTCGGCGAAGTCGGCGGCCTCGACGACGATCCTCTTGATCTCGGTGTCGATCGCCTTGAGCTCCTCCTCGCTCGCCCCGGCCTTGGCGAGCTCGCGCTTCACCGCCTCGATCGGGTCGGACTTGTCGCGCACCGCCTGCACCTCCTCGCGCGAGCGATATTTGGCGGGATCGGACATGGAGTGGCCGCGATAGCGGTAGGTCTTCAGCTCCAGCAAGATCGGCCCCTTGCCGGCGCGCACCCATTCGAGCGCGGTCTCGGCGGCGCCGCGCACGGCAAGCACGTCCATGCCGTCGATCTGCAGGCCCGAGATGCGGAACGATTCGCCGCGCTTGTAGAGCTGGTCCTCGGCCGAGGAGCGGTTGACGCTGGTGCCCATCGCATATTGGTTGTTCTCGATCACGAAGATGATCGGCAGCTTCCACAGCTCGGCCATGTTGAAGCTTTCATAGACCTGGCCCTGATTGGCCGCGCCGTCGCCGAAATAAGCCAAGCAGACGCCGCCATCGCCTTCATATTTGTGCTTGAAGGCGAGGCCGGTGCCGAGGCTGACCTGGGCGCCGACGATGCCGTGGCCGCCATAGAAGCGATGCTCGACGCTGAACATGTGCATCGAGCCGCCCTTGCCGCGGCTGATCCCCGCCTCGCGGCCGGTCAGCTCGGCCATGATCACCTTTGGGTCGATGCCATAAGCGAGCATGTGGCCATGATCGCGATAGCCGGTGATGACGCTGTCCTTGCCCGGCGTCAGCGCCGATTGCAGGCCGACCGCGACCGCCTCCTGGCCGATATAGAGGTGGCAGAAGCCGCCGATCAGGCCGAGCCCGTAAAGCTGGCCGGCGCGCTCCTCGAAGCGGCGGATGAGCAGCATCTGCTTGTAATAATCGAGCAGCTCGGCCTTGTCGGCCTTGCGCCTTTTGGGCTCGGGCGGGCGTTCCCGGTTACTGGCGCGATTGGCGGTCTGCGGCGGGTTGGACGCCGCCTCGCTCTTGCCGGCGCGTTTCGGCGATGCTGCCCTGGCCACTCTCCCGGCCCCTTCTCTTACTGCGACAGTGGCGGCTCCTATGGCGGCAAACGCCAGGACGCGCAACAGGAGGGCTTTGCGGCTAGGGACCGGAGTCCGATCCAACCGTCATTCCAGCGAAAGCTGGAATCTCACTTCTCTCGGAGGCTGGAAGGAAAAGGGATTCCAGCTTTCGCTGGAATGACGAGTCGAACCCATTCTAGCGCGCGCGCGGTGCGGCGGCGGCGGGGCGGGCCTGAGGCGCGCCGTCGAGCGGGATGATGATCTCGTCGGGCCGGACATAGCCCCAATTCTGGCGGACCAGCTCCTCGGCGAGATCGGGATCGGCATTGGCGGGATCGAGCAATTGGGCGCGATGGGCGAGCCGGGCGCGCTCGGATTCGAGCTGGGCAAGCTTGACGCTGCGCTCGGCATTGGCGCGGCGATAATCGCCCCAGGCGAGCACGCCATTTTCGCCGACGACGGCGGCGCCGAGGAAATAGCAGATGACGAGCAGACCCGTCGCGGGCAGCGCCGCCCGCCGGATCAAAGCCAAAGGATTCCGCCCCACCGTCATGCCATCATCACAGAATCAGTAAAGCGGCCCGAAATCAAGCCCTTTGAAGCCGATTGAGTATAAATCGGGTAATCCGGGCGATTAGCGAGTCGAACCGTTGAGCACGCCCCGGCCCGGATAAATGGCGGCGCTGCCCAGCTCTTCTTCGATGCGCAGGAGCTGATTATATTTGGCGGTGCGGTCGGAGCGGGCGAGGCTGCCGGTCTTGATCTGCCCGCAATTGGCGGCGACGGCGAGGTCGGCGATGGTGGTGTCCTCGGTTTCTCCCGAGCGGTGCGACATCACCGCGGTGTAGGCGGCTCGCTGCGCCATCGACACCGCCGCCAGGGTTTCGGTCAGCGTGCCGATCTGGTTGACCTTGATCAGGATCGAATTGGCGATGCCCTGCTCGATGCCCATCGCCAGCCGCTTCGGATTGGTGACAAAGACGTCGTCGCCGACGAGCTGGACGCGGCCGCCGAGCGTCGCGGTCAGCGCCTTCCAGCCGGCAAGGTCGTCCTCGGCCATGCCGTCCTCGATCGAGGCGATCGGATAGGAGTCGCACAGATCGGCGAGGAAGCCGGCCATGTCGTCGGGCGAGAGGGTCCGCCCCTCCCCTTCCATGGCGTAGGCGCCATCCTTGAAGAATTCGGTCGCCGCGCAATCGAGCGCGAGCATGACGTCGTCGCCGGCCTTGTAGCCCGCTTTGTCGATCGACCGCATGATGAAATCGAGCGCGTCGCGGGCCGAGGCGAGATTGGGCGCGAAGCCGCCCTCGTCGCCGATCGCGGTCGAGAGGCCCGCCTCGTGCAGCCCCGCCTTCAGCGTGTGGAAAATCTCGGCGCCGCAGCGCAGGCCTTCCGCGAAGCTCGGCGCGCCGACCGGCATGATCATGAATTCCTGGAAGTCGATCGGATTGTCGGCGTGGGCGCCGCCATTGAGGATGTTCATCATCGGAACCGGAAGGGTGGCGGCCGAAACGCCGCCGACATAGCGGTAGAGCGGCAGGCCGCGCGCGTCGGCGGCGGCCCTGGCGACGGCGAGGCTGACGCCGAGGATGGCATTGGCGCCGAGCCGTGCCTTGTTGTCGGTGCCGTCGAGGGCGATCATCGCCAAATCGATCTCGGCCTGGTCCTCGGCGTCCATTTCGAGCACCGCCTGCGCGATCTCTCCATTGACCGCGTCGATCGCCGCCTGCACGCCCTTGCCGAGCCAGCGGCTCTTGTCGCCGTCGCGCCTCTCCACCGCCTCATGGGCGCCGGTCGAGGCGCCCGAGGGCACGGCGGCGCGGCCCAGGCTGCCATCTTCGAGCAGCACCTCGACCTCGACCGTCGGATTGCCGCGGCTGTCGAGGATCTGGCGGCCGTGCACGTGGATGATCGCGGTCATTTTGTTGCGGCCTCGTTATGAGTTATGGAAGGAATGGCTGGCGAATATCGGTCCGTCCGGCCTCATGCAACTTTCGTCGGGCGCGCGCGGAACGAGAGGCGCGGCGCGATTGTTCTGAGCGCACGAAGTTTGTCGTAACGATTGGAGATTCCCATGCCCCCTCGCCAACCCGCATTGCCCGAAGGCACCGATCATGTCGTACGCGGCGCCTCCGGCTCCAGCGGCAAGGAGGGTGGCGGCTTCGTCGCCTCCGGCGCCGAGAATGGCTCCGGAACCGACCGGCTGGTCAACCAGGTCCGCGAGCAGGTTTCGACGATCAAGAGCCAGGCCGGCACCCGGATTCGCGGCATTGCCGACGAGGGCAAGGAGAAGGCGACTGGCCTGCTCGACGATTTCAGCGAAGTGATCGGTGAAGCCGCCCGCGCGGTCGACGGCAAGTTCGGCGAGGATTATGGCAGCTACGCCCATCGCGCCTCGGACGCCGTCTCCAGCCTCGCCGAGAAGGTGCGCGGCAAGAGCGTCGACGACCTGATCGACGACACGCGCGATTTCGTCCGCAAGAGCCCGGCCGTCGCCATCGGCATCGCCGCAATCGCCGGCTTCGCCCTGATCCGGCTCCTCAAGACCGGGCTCGAGGATGTCGGCGCGCGCGACCGCGGCGCGGCCAACGACGGAGCCTGAACTTGGCCGACTCGGAGGGGGATCCCCAGGAGGAATCGATCGGCGCGCTGTTCGGCCGGCTCGCCGAGGACGGCCGCGCTTATGCCAAGGCCGAGCTCAACCTCTACCGGCAGATCGCCCGGCATCGCGCGGCGCGGGCGCGCAATGGGCTGATCGCGCTGATCGCCGGCGCCGTGCTGCTGCTTTCCTCGCTGACCGCATTGATCTTCGGGCTGGTCCTTTGGCTGGCCGGACTGATCGGCGCGCTGCTCGCAGGCCTCGCCGTCGCCGCCCTGCTGATACTGACCGGCTATGCGCTCGTCCGCTTCGGCATTAACGGCCTCAGGGCGCTCGGCGGTGACGACGAGGAGCGCGCGGCGCTGGCGCGCGGCGAAAGCCTGCCATGACCGCGACGAACCTCGAGCAGGCGAAGCGGGACGCGGTCAATGCCCGCGGCCGCCTCGAAACGACGGTCGCCGACCTCCAGCAAAGGCTGCGCCCGGGAAGCCTCGCCGGCGAGGCCTGGGACGGGGTCAAGGGCAAGAGCGCCGACCTCGCCGATGGCGCCCTCAAGGCGGTGAAGAAAAGGCCGGCGGCGGTGTCGCTGGCGCTCGGCGCCTTCGCCTTGTTCCTGGCGCGCGCGCCGATCAAGCGCGCGGTCACCCGGCTCGTGTCGGGCGATGGGGACGGCACCGAAGACGAGGCTGAAGAGTTGAACGCAAAGGCCGCGAAGCGCGCCGATGCCCGTACCAAAGAAGGAGTGAGTTGATGGCAGCCAATGGCGATAGCGACAGGAGCCGGGGCCGCGCCGCGAGCGCGCTCGAGGCGGCGCGCGAGCGCACCGCATCGGCTTATGAAGCGGCGCGCAGCCGGGCGAGCGACGTCACCCGCAAGGCGTCGGATCAGCTGACCCTCTACCCGATCGGCGCGGTGGTCGGCGGCTTCCTGGTCGGAGCCCTGGTCGGCGCGCTGCTGCCGCGCACCGAAACCGAGACCAAGGCGCTCGGCAAGACCGGGCGCAAGCTCACCGGCGCCGCCAGGGACGCCGCCCAGCGCGGTCTCGACGCGGGGCGCGAGCAGCTCGGCGAATTGCGCAGCAAGGCGGCCGAGAAGGTCAGCGAGGCGGTCGCCGACGTGGTCGGCGGCAAGCAGTAAAGACCGGAATGAGCAAGCTGCACCTGGTGTTCGGCGGCCGGGTCAAGGATCCGCGCGGCATGGAGTTCGACCTCGGCACGATCGACATGGTCGGCCTCTACCCCGATTATGCGAGCGCGCTCGAGGCCTGGCGCGGCAAGGCCCAGCGCACCGTCGACGACGCCGAGATGAAATATGTCGTCGTCCACCTCCACCGCCTGCTCGATCCGGCGGCGGAGGGGACGGAAAACTCCGCCTGACGGGGTGTGTTCCGCTCGCGGCCCTCAGGCCTTGCGGTAGCGGAACAGCAGCAACGGATTGGCGAGCAGCAGGCCGACCAGGAAGCCGCCGATATGGGCGGCGACCGCGACCTGGACGCCGTCGCCGCCGAACAGGAAGGCGGAGCCGGCAAGGGCGATGCCGATGCACAATTGCAGCACCACCCAGGCGGCCATCAGCCACAAGGCGTTGAGCCACAAGGCCAAGGTCGGATTGGCGACCTTCACCTTGTTGCGCCCGAACAGCATCGCATAAGCCCCGATGATCGCCGAGATCGCGCCGCTGGCGCCGACCATCGGCGCCGCCGCGAGCGGATTGACCGCATATTGGGCGCCGGCGGCGGCATAGGCGCCGAGCACGTAGAGGCACACCAGAGCAACCGGGCCGAGCACGGATTCGACCGGCCGTCCGCAAAAGGCGAGGATGACCATGTTGAGCAGGAGATGGAGGAAGTCGGCGTGGACCAGCGTCGCGGTCAGCGGCGTCAGGACGAAGGGCGCCAGCATCTCGTCGGCGCCATAGGTGAAGCGGGCGGGAATGAAGCCGCCCCAGATCGTCGCCCATTCCTGGCGTCCGAACAGCCAGGCGAGCAGCCAGGCCGCCGCGGTGACGGCGACCAGGCCGAGCGTCACCCGGGCCTTGTTCCAATTTTCGGGAGGACGCATGGGTCAGCCGCTCCGGCGGTGCAGAGGGACGATCAAACGAACTGGATCTTCTTGATCTCGTAATATTTGTCGCCCGACGGCGCCGAGAATTCGACCTCCTCGCCGACCTGGCGGCCGATCAGCGCGCGGCCGAGCGGCGAGGCGTAGCTGATTCGCCCGATCTTGGCGTCCGCCTCGGTCTCGCCGACGATCTGATATTTGATCTTGTTGTCATTCTCGTCGAGCAGATGGACGGTGGCGCCGAACACGACCTTGTCGCCGCTGAGGGTCTTGGGATCGATCACCATCGCCCGGCTGAGCCGGTCGTCGATATCGGCGATCATCGCCTCGACCTGGCCCTGGCGCTCCTTGGCGGCATGATATTCCGCATTTTCGGAAAGGTCGCCATGGGCGCGCGCTTCCTCGATGGCGTCGATGATCGCCGGCCGCTCCAGCTTCAGCTGGCGTGCGTCGTTCTGCAGCTTCTCATAGCCCTCGGCCAGCATCGGCACCTTGTCGACCGTTGCCATTTCACGCGTGCCTTTCGTCAACTCGTCTCAAAAACGCATTGGAGCGACGCTGCTCGAACGCACCGCCTGATCTCGGCTCGATTGTACGGGATCATGCTCCGGAAGCGGAATAATAGTCCTGGAGCGAGCGCACTTCAAGGCCATGCTCCTTGAGCACCGCGATGGCCCGCGCCACGGCGACGCTCGAGGCGGCCGTGGTGAAGTAGGGAATCTTGCCCATCAGGGCCGCGGCGCGGATCGAGGCCGAGTCCTTGTGGCTCTGCCAGCCTTCTGTGGTGTTGAAGATGATATGGACGCCGCCGTCCTTGATCCTGTCGACGATGTGCGGCCGCCCCTGCGCCACCTTGTTGACCCGCTCCACAGCCAGACCCTTGGACGTCAAATGCTCCGCGGTCCCGCTGGTGGCGATGACCGAATAGCCAAGCTCCAGCAGCTTC
>DATKIV010000037.1:0-121434 GCA_035543935.1 Allosphingosinicella sp. | reverse complement strand
GAAGGACCAGATTCCGGACTGGTCGGCGGTCTTCCGGCGGTGGCGCGAAACCACGATCCTCGCCGCCGGCGCCGGCCTGTCCTACCGGGTGATGGTCCGCAATTTGTTGCGCTCGGGCGTTCGCCATCTCCTGCTCGCGCTCGATGCCTCCGACGATCCGGCGGCGGACCGCTCGGCCGTCACCGCGTCCGTCGCCGAAGCGGCGGGCCGGGATCAGGAGATCGTGGTGGAATGGCTGGACCCCGCTTCCGCGCCCACGGACGCGGCCGCCGGCGGCGCCCGCATCGTCTATGTGAGCGACGCCGTGCCGATGGCCGAGGACAGCCTGTTGCGTCGGTTGATCGCCCTGGACCGGCCGGGGACGCTGGCGGGCGGCATCGTCCGGGGCAGCGCCCTCGTCGGACCCGAATTGGGCGACGGCGGATCGCTCCTTGCGACCTGGGACCGGTTTTCGGCCGGGGAGCCGACCTTGCCTTATTCGCGCGCGGCCCGGGCGATATTGGGGTCGGTGGTCGCGTTCGAGGCGCTCAAGAGCTTGATCTTCACCCAGTCCGTGGACCCGGGGCAACGAGGATGGATGCAAAGGCATTGCTACCACGTCCGTCCCGACAGCAGGATCCAGGTGCATGATCTTTCGCCCGCCGGCGACAACCAGCCGGCCGCTCCCGCGCCGGCCGAAGCCGTCGCTCCCGAGCCGAAAGACGCGGCTTTGTTCGATCCGGCATTGGGCAGCCTGCGCTGGGTCGATTTTGACGGAGCGGAATTTCCGTTGCCGCATCGCGCGATCGCGATCCGGACAGCGGCGGCCGGCGCGATTGTTCCGGATCCGATCTCGCAATGGGCGTTGACCTCGGAGGAGCTTGACGAGCGGACCACCGCTCGGGCGCTGGAGGCGCTGGCGGAAGCCGAGCATCGCCCGGCCGCCGCCGGGCCCGGCTGTTCTTCGTCTCCGGTCGTCGCTGCCCGCGACGAGGCGATCTGGCGCGCCGAAGCGCGCGCGCACGCAGTCGCGCGGCACGCCGCGTTCCTCAGCGCGGCCGCTCCGATCCTCATCGATCCCGAGTCGGCCATCGACGAGGATGCGCGCATGCTCTTCCGGCTGGTCCGGCTCTATAGCGGATCCATTCCGCGAACCTGGCTGCTGGGCGGGACCGGCTGGGACGCGATCGTCGCCTGCGTGGCCATGGACGGCCGCCTCGTCCGATCGGCGGCCGCGACTCCGGGCAAGGCCATCATCGAAGCCCTCGGCGACGCGTTGAGCGCGATCCAGACCGGCCGTCCTCCTGAGCGCCAGCGTCAGCCCTTTCTCGGGGCGCTCGAGGGCATCGGGCCGGGCGCGGACCTGGCCCCGACATCGCTGGCGGAGGCTGGCGGCAGCGGCTTTCTCAGCTTCCGGTTCGACGAGGTTCGCCTGTCCCCCGCCGGAATTGCGTCGAGCGATTGGATCGTCGGACGTGCGCAGGCGTGCCTGTGACCGGTCCCGGGGCAATCGCCCGCGATTATGTGGTGTCGACCACTTATCGCAAACATGAGCAAAGCGGCCCCAAATGGACCGAGGCGAGGGGCGAGCTGGGCGCCGGCGCCCTGGTCCAGGTGCCGTTCCGGCCGTTTCGCCCGGAAGAGGATTATCATCGGCAGGATGTCCATCGCAAGCGCTTGCGCCCGGTGCGCTTCCTGGCCGCCGTTCCGGGCGCCCCGAGCGCCAAGATCGGCTCGATTGCCGAAATCGCTCTCGGCCTCTTGCCCGCCGCGGGTTCGCCTCCCGAAACGGTGCTCGCGACGATCCTGGAATATGTCGCCCTCCCGTTGCGCTGGGAACCGCTGAACGGCGCCTCGCAACACCGCGGGATACCCTCGGGCGGCGGCCTCTTCGGCGCGGAGCTGTTCGTCATCGGCCGCGACCAGGGCGGGCCGGTCTGCCTGCGTCAGGTTCCGGAGGACGGCGTGCTGCGCCATGATGGCGCTCGGCCCGAATGCAAGGATCTGCTGGCCGACGCCGACCTTGCCTTCGTGATCGTCGGCAATCTCGCAAGCTTCGTGAATCCCTATGGGGAGTTCAGCCCGTGCCTGGTGAGCCTCGAATGCGGCATCATGCAGGCTCAGCTTTCGCTGCTCTGCCTCGCCCACGGATGGACCTGCGAGATCGAGACAAGGCACGATTACAATGCGGTCTCCAGGGCCTTGCGGCTGGACCATTGGAATCGGGTGCCGGCGATGATCATCCGGGTCTCCGGACCAAGCGCCGGCGAGGCGATCGAGCGGTTGCCGCGGGAGACCATATCGAGCAGCGAGGCCGTCGCTCCCGATGACGAGGCCGACAATTATCCGCGGATGCGCGATCTGATCGAAACCATCGCCCGTGAAACGCCGCCGGCCTTGTCGCCGCCACCCGCCGCTCCCCCAGCCGTGCCGGTGGATTCGGCCGGCCCGCAATCTTCCACCGACATGCTTGAGCACATGCGCAGCCGGACCTCCGGCTATAACGAGGATCTGAACCAGGCGCTGGGCCGGGTGGAGATGGCGGATCTGGCCGTCCTCGCCCGCGACATAGCGACGCTCCATGCCCTGGAGGGGCGCACCGACCTTGCCGGAGTCCGGCTTTCGCTCACCCTGCTCGCCACGAATTACGTCGAGGGCGTCGATTGCCCCTTCGCCGTGGATCTGCGCAGTGGAAACATGTTCCCCGCCGCGGGTCCGTCGAGTTACTGGAACCGCCTGATGTTCACCATCGCGGTCGACGACGTCGCCGAAGAACGGCGATCGGGATCGCGGGCGTTTCTGTTGAACCATTTCGCGGCCGGCGCGCTCGCCCAGTGGATCTGCCTCGCCGCCACGGCGCACGGCCTCTTCGCGCGCCCGCTTCGCGGCTATGACGAAGGGTCCGCCAACCAATTCCTCGGATTGGAGCACCGCGCGATCCTGCAAGTGGCCTGCGGTGTCGGGCGCCGGGTCAATCCTCCTTATGATCTGAGATGGCGGTGAGCGCGGCCGGCCGGATCCGCCTCAAGGGCCTGGACGAGCGCTTTGCCGCCTTGATCGGCGAGGCGCTGCAAGCCGAGGACGGCTCCGTCCAAACGGTCGCGGGCGGGAGGCCGCGCAAGGGCGATCTGCTGATCGCTGGAAGCGGCGTGGCCGACATCGAAGGCCAGCTCGCCGCGCAGGATGAGGCCGTGAGAGCCGGCGCGCGTCTCCTCAGATTGGCCTGGTCGGCCGATCATCTATGGCTTGGGCCGTGGGTAGACGGGCGAAAGGGCGGTTGCGTTCGATGCTTCCATTTGTGGACTCTGAACGATTGGTCGCGCGCAACGGCCAAGGCGGTCACCAATCACGCGTCGCTGATGTCATGCTGGTCCGAGCCCTTTCGGATGGCGGCCGCCGCGGCGATCGCCGCGGAGGCGCTGGCGCCGCCGTCGCAAGGGCCGACCGCCCTCTTTCTGCCAACCGACTTTCGCGGCTGGTCTCGCCATTCCTTCTTCAGGCATCCCGAATGCGAACGCTGCGCGCCGCTTCCGGACGACCGGCCCGAAGCCGCGCGCGACATGCTGGGACAGCAAGAAGCCCCGGCCGGCGGGTCGTTTCGAGCGCTCAGCCTCGAGGCGCTGGAGCGGATCGCCGAGATGGCCGTGGACGAAAGATGCGGGCTGGTCCGATCGGTCACCCACATGACCGCGTCAATCCTGTTGCCGACCGCCTTCGCGTCCCTTTGTCCGCGTGCCAAGCCGACCGAGGTCGAGATCGGCGTCGGAAGGACCGGGCGCAGGCGGACCGATGCGATCGTCGCGGTGATCGAGGGAATCGAGCGCTTTGCCGGGCTTCAGCCGCGGGGGAGGAGGACAAAGGTCAGAGGACGATTTTCCGAGCTTCAAAAGGATGCCATCGATCCCCGTGACTTCATCCTCCATCATCCGGAGCAACGAGAAGAGCCGGGCTTCCGATTCCATCCGTACAGCCCCGATACGGTCTATGATTGGGTTTGGGCCTATTCCTTCCGGCTCGACGCCGCCGCCCTGATCCCCGAACAGCTTGCCTATTACGCGCTGCCCGCCGGGAAGCCGGCCCCCAGTCCCCGCTTCGTCTTCGAAACCTCCAATGGCTGCGCGCTTGGAGGAACGATGGCGGAGGCCGTCCTCCACGGTCTTTTCGAAGTGATCGAGCGGGATGCGTTCCTGGCAAGCTGGTATGCGCGGCGGCCGGTGGCGCGGGTCGATACGTCGGGCATCGACGATCCGCTGGTCAGGGCGCTTCTGGCCCGATGCCGCGCCCACGAAATGCATGTCGAGGTGCTCGACATCCGGGCGGGCCTGCCGACACCCGCATTCGCGGTCTCGATCGTCAACCGGACCTGGGAAGACCATGCCGCGCTGGCGCTCGCCGCCGGCGCCCATCTCGACCCGGTCCGGGCGCTCCAGGGCGCGCTGGTCGAGGCCGTGACGGCATTTGCGAAGCGCGACCCGGCCAAGGCGGCGAAGCTGCCGGAGCGCGGGCGCGAGCTGCTGGCCCATCCCGACCGGGTTCAAACCATGGCTGATCACGCCGATCAATGCTGGCCGATCGAGGCGATCGGGACGCGGGATTTCTTCAGGTCACCCGCCCCGGATCTGGATTGGCGGGCGTCCTTCGGCCCAGGTCGCGACGGCCCGGTTTCGGTTCCGGAGGAGCTTGCGGAGCTTGTCCAGGCCGTCCTCGGCGTCGCCGGCGACATTCTGGTCGTGGACCAGAGCTTTGAGCCGTTTCGCACGTCCGGTCTCAGATGCGTCAAGGTTCTCGCTCCAGGCTTGCTCCCGATCACTTTTGGAAATCAGCATCGCCGTATCTCCGAGGAACGATTGCAGGCGCTTGCCCCGGATACGCCCGTGGACAGGCGGGCGCTCGGATTGCTGCCGCATCCATTTCCCTGATCGCGTGTCCGGCTCGCTCAGGCTTCGGCTCGCCGGCATCGACCGAGCCGTGCGGGCGGCCGGTCTCGCGCGACGAGCAGCTGCGCCGGTTCGACCCGGGCTGGGAGGCGGTTCGCGCTCTTTGCCACCGCTCGTGTCGGGGATTGGCCGTAAGTCCATTGCGCGGGAACCGAATCAGAGGATTCGGCTGGCTGGGGCGGCAGGATTCGAACCTGCGAATGCCGGTACCAAAAACCGGTGCCTTACCACTTGGCGACGCCCCAGCATGAGCGCGTGACGCGCGGCTATATAGCCACCGGGCCGGCGAGCGGAAGCCCCGCGGAGAAGATAGGCGCGCCCGCTTGCGCTGGCGCCGGCTTCCCGCCTACGCTCGGTCATGACGATATCCGTGGCAGGCCGCCCCATCGATCGCCCTGGCGGCATTTCCGAATTGGGGGGGCTTGTCCTCCGCTTCATCGACGGCGGCACCCAATGGTTGCAGTGGGCCGCTGCCAATCCCAACGCCCGCTATCAATTCGCGGACGAGACCGCGCTGATGGCCGGCATTCAATCCGGGCTGCATGCCACGCCGCTCCTGCTGCTCGCGAAGACGGCGCTGCTCGTCAGCCCGGTCAAGCTGATGACGTTGGCGCCCGGCGATCTTCGGACGCTGGCGGAGGCGGAGGCAGGCAAAGAGGGCGTGAAGATCGGGGCGAGGGTCGCGCAGATCCTCGCCGATCACGGGCTCGTCACCCAATCCGGCCTCGCCGCGGGCGCCGCGTTCCTCGCTGGGCTCGGAGTCGCCGATGCCCCCGTCTTCCAGGGCTCGTCGTTCGGCGACCGGCTGGCGACCCTCGACCTTGCGAACGACCCGGTCGCCAGGGAATCGGGAGCGTCCGGCCTCGCGAGGGAAGCGGCGGCGTTCGCGATCGAACGAGCCACGACGCCGCAGGAATTCGCCGATTATTACCGCGCCTATCTGCAGTGCGTTACCGTCTCCCGAACGAAGCCGGCCGCGCCGGAAGCCAATCTGGCACGGGTCCGATCGGCGGTCGAAACGCTGGCGCCGCTGATGTTCGGCTACCTGGATTGCCCCCGGGTCGACGGCCCGGCCGGCCCGTCGGCGATTGGCGCCGCGATCGAGGAATGGCTGATGATGGGCCGGCGGCTGGGCTTTGCGCGCCTGTCGCTGGGCGTCCAGCAAGTGATCGCCAATAGCGGTTTCTGCCAGCCGGGCGGCGGAGACGGGCGGGCGGTCGACGCCTATCTGGGCGCGGCGCAGGCCCTGCTGCGTGCCGGGCCGCTCGATGAGGGACAGCTGGGCCAGGACGGGATGAGCCGCAGCTTCCGCGTCTCGGGCGACGGCGGGGAAGCGATGGTCGGCCTCGGCGCCGACGGGATGATCGCGCTCGCCGGCTTTCGCCCGCCGCCAAAATCCTAGGCGTTCGAAATCCGCCGGTTGACGAGGTCGAGATAGTCGCTGCGCAGCTGCAGGCTGAGGTCGCCGACCTCGAAGCTCCACGGGCCGGCCGACTGGACGGGCGCGACCTCGGCGGCGCTTCCGGTGAGGAAGAATTGCTCGAAGCTCTCCAGCTCCTCGGGCCAGATCGCCCGTTCCTGGACCTCGATGCCGCGGCGGCGGGCGAGGCCGATCACGGTCTGGCGGGTGATTCCGTCGAGGAAGCAATCGGGGATCGGCGTGTGAAGCGCGCCGTCGCGCACGAAGAAGGCGTTGGCCCCCGTCCCTTCCGCGACCCGGCCGCGCCAGTCGAACATCATTGCGTCGTCAAAGCCCTTGGCCTGCGCCTGATGGCGGGCGAGCGTGCAGATCATGTAGAGGCCGGCCGCCTTGGATTCGACCGGCGCCGTATAAGGCGCGGGCCGGCGCCAGGGCGAGATGTCGAGCCTGAGGCCCTGGCGGACCGCTTCCTCGCTGAAATAATTGCCCCAGTCCCAGCAGGCGATGGCGAGGTGGATGCGGGTGCGCTGCGCCGACACCCCCATCTGCTCGGAGCCGCGCCAGGCGAGCGGGCGCATATAGGCGTTGGTGAGCTTGTTGGCGGCGAGCGTCTCGCGGCAGGCCGCGTCGATCTCGGCAACGCTCCAGGGGATTTCGAAGCCGAGCAACGCGCCGCTCTTCCGCAGCCGCTCGCTATGCTGGGTGAGCTTGAAGATCTCGCCGCCATAAGCGCGCTGCCCCTCGAACACCGAGGAGGCGTAATGCAAAGCGTGGGTGAGGATATGGACATTGGCCTCGCGCCAGGGGACCAGCTCGCCGTCGAACCAGATCCAGCCGTCGCGGTCGTCATAAGGGCGCTGATCGGTCATGGCAGCGCGGGATAGGACCGACCGCCCGGTCGGTCAATCGGACTCCTAAATCCTCCCGGGAACGGGGAGGGCTTCAGGTCCGCCGCGCCTCCGCCGCCATTTCGAGACTCCGCCGGCGCGCCGCCGCCAATGTGCGCTCGACGAGATCGAACAGCGCCCGATCCTGATCGAACACCCGGAGCCCGGCCTCGGTCGTGCCGCCGGGGCTCGCCACCTTGCGCGCCAGCGTCTCGGGATCGTCCTCCGATGTCCCGGCAAGCGCGGCCGCGCCCTCGATCATGTGCAAAGCGAGCCGATTGGCCTGGTCGAAGGGCAGGCCGAGCCGCTCCGCCGCCGCCGCGAAGGCATGGATGTAGCGGAACAGGAAAGCGGGGCCGGCGCCGGTCAGCACGCCGGCGAGCTGGAAGGCATCCTCGTCCTGGAGCCACTCGGCATGGCCCAACGCCGCCATCAGCCCGGTGACGATGGTGCGCGCGGCGATGTCGTCGCTGGCGCTGGCGAGCAGGATGACGCCCTTGCCGATCCTGACCGGCAGGTTCGGCATCGCCCGCACGATCGTGCGGGGCCGGGGAAATCGCGCACGCAGCGAGGCCAGCTCGACGCCGGCCAGGATCGACACCAGGATCGTCTCGCGATCGAGGATCGGCGCCAGCGTCGGCGCCACTTCATCCAATTGGTAGGGCTTCATGCCGAGCAGGACGATCGCCGGCACCTCGTCCTCGGGCCAGTCGGTGGTGACCCGCACCCCCGCGCCCGACGGCGTCCCGCTCGGCCGGATCACGCTGACATGGGCCGGGTCGACCCCCTCTTCGAGCCAGCCCGCCAGCATCGCGCCCGCCATATTGCCGCAGCCGGCGAGCCAGAGCGGCCCGGGGAGGAGGGGATCGGCCATGTGCCGTCATTGCGAGAAGCGGGGCGCGGAAGCAATCCGGCTTGCACCTGGGACAGTTACTTTCACGCGCGGCTGTGCGGATTTCCCGCTCCGCGGGTGAAAGTAACTGTCCCCTTCCTGTCCGCGCGGGTGCGGACAGTTACTTTCAGGCGCGGCTGTGCGGGATTTCCCGCTCCGCGCGTGAAAGTAACTGTCCCTAAGCTTCGCCCTGCGTCTCGATCAAGGCCGCCGCGATCGCTTCCTGCGGGGTCTTGTCGGCCCAGAGCACGAACTGGAAGACCGGATAGAAGCGCTCGCACTCCTCGATCGCCGCCTCGACCAGGGTCTCGGCCTGCTGCAGGCTCAAAGTGCCGCTCTCCTCGCCGCCCTCGAGCAAAGCGGCGTGGCGGAACAGGACCAGGCCCGAGGCCGACCACAATTCGAAATGGCCGAGCCAGAGCTGCTCGTTGACCAGGCCGATCGTCTCGTAGGTCGCCGCTCTCTTCTCGATGGGCACACGGACGTCGGGGAGCGCGAGGAATTGCAGCACCTGATCCTCGGCGCGCCAGATCGCGCGCAATTCATATTGCGTCCAGCTGCCCTGGAAGCTCGAGACGATCTCGTCCTCGCCGTTGCGCTCATAGACCCAGCCGAGCGCGCTATAATAGGTTTCGAGCATGTCGATCGGGGCGCTCGCCTCTCGCTCAAGCTCGAATTCGTCCATGTTCATGCAGCGCCAGTCCCGGTTTGTTCGCTCCTGAAAATGCCCGCGCGGCGCGAAAAGCGCAAGGAAGTGTGGGCGATCCGGTTAATAAAGCTGTGGATAGTCAGGCTCCGGCGCGCGGCCTGCGCTTGCGGACGTCGACCTTCCCGCTTTTGCCCTCGAGCGCGTCGAGGCGGGCGGCGAGCGCCGCATTCTCCTCGCGCGCGGCGACGGCCATCGCCTTGACCGCCTCGAATTCCTCGCGTGAGACGAGGTCGAGGCCGCCGATCCATTCGCGCGCGCGCTCCTTCATCCCCGCCTGCGCCTCGCGGGTCATGCCGGCGAGCGTGCCGGCCGCGCCGTTCATCACCTTGACGAAATCGTCGAACAGGCGGTTCTGGGATTGCATGGCGGGTTCCTTCCTAGAGGCCGTTGAGCTGGATATCGATCCTCGCGGGGCCCGGTTCAAGCGTCTCGGCGTCGGGGTTCAGGATGAGGATCTGGTAGTTGAGCGCGAGCGCGAACATCAGCCAGCCCAGATAGGGCAGGATGAGGAGCGCGGCCCAGGGGCGTATCTTGCGGAAGACGACGATCATGAAGACGGCGATCACGACCATCGCCGCGATCACCGACAGCGCCAAGCTGACCTTGTGCGCCCGGAAGAAGAGCGGCGACCAGGCGTAATTGAGCAGCAGCTGCAGGGCGAACAGGATCAGCGCCCGCTCGCGATTGCGCGCGCCCTTGGCGTGGAGCAGCATGGCAAGCGACAGGCCGAGCAAGGTGTAGAGCGTGGTCCAGGCGACCGCGAACACCCAGCCCGGCGGCATGAAGCCGGGCTTCGCCAAGACGGCGAACCAGGGATTGGCCTCGCCCGAATTGGAGAGGAGGCCGGAAAGGGTGCCAAGAAGCACGACCGCCGGCACGGTGAACAAGGCATAGCGCAGGAAGCTCATCTGCAATTCGGATTTGGATGCGATTCCCTGCATATATGCTCCCTATTCGGCCGGCTGCGGCCGGAGCGGCCCCGACAGCTGGCCCTCGAGCCGGCGCGTCACCGCCAGCGGCGAGCCCGTGTAGCGCGCCAGCCGCGAATAGAGGAGCGGGATCAGGAACAAGGTGATCAAAGTCGCGATCGCCACCCCGAACACGATGACGACGCCGATCGCTGTGCGCGCCGCCGCGCCGGCTCCCCCTGACAGCATCAGCGGCACCGCGCCGGCCACGGTCGCGATCGAGGTCATCAGGATCGGCCGAAGCCGCCGCCGCGCCGCCTCGCGCACCGCCGCGTCGACGTCGCGACCGGCATCGCGCAGCTGGTTGGCGAACTCGACGATGAGGATACCGTTCTTGGCGGCGAGGCCGACCAGCATGACCAGCCCGACCTGGCTGTAAAGGTTCATCGTCTGGCCCATCACCGCCAGGCCGATCAGCCCGCCCGCCACCGCCAGCGGCACCGTGGTGATGATCACGCCCGGATGGACGAAGCTTTCGAACTGGGCGGCGAGGAGCAGGTAGACGATGACGATGGTGAGGAGGAATATGAAATAGATCGAGCCGCCGGCCTCGCGGAAGGCCTGGCTCTCGCCGCGATAGCCGGTCGCGGTCACTTCGGGTGCGCCGGCCGCCGCCTGCTCGAGGAAGGTCAGCGCCTCGCCGAGCGTGTAGCCGGGCGCGAGGCCCCCGGACAAAGTGATCGCGCGCAACTTGTTGTAGCGGCCGAGGTCGCGCGCGCCGGCCGTGTCGCGGGCGCGGACCAGGTTGGAGAGCGGTACAAGGGTGCCCGTGCGGCTGCGCACGTAGATGGAGGCGAGATTCTCCTGGGTGGCGCGGGCATTCTCCTCGGCCTGGAGGACGACGCGATATTCCTCGCCGCGGTCGACATAAGTCGAGACGCGGCGCGAGCCGAGCAGGGTCTGGAGCGCGTTCGAGACGTCCGCGACCGACACGCCGAGATCTCCGGCGCGCGCGGTATCGACCTCGATCCGCATCTGCGGCTTGGTCTCCTTATAGTCGCTGTCGAGATTGACGATGCCGGGGTTGCTGGCGGCGGCGGCGACGATCCGGTCGCGGGCGCGGGCGAGATCGGCATAGGTGGCGCCGGCGATGACGAAATTGACCGGCTGGCCGCGGCCGCGGCTGAGCGAGTTGCGCGCCTGCGCGTTGCCGCGCACGGCGGCGATCCGCGCCAGCATGCGATTGACGTCGCCGACCACGTTCTGGGTGGTTTCGGTCCGCTCCTCCCAGGGCTTGAGGAAGATGCTGACCGCGCCGTTGTTGAAATCGTCGCTCGGCCCGAAGCCGCCCGGCGCGCGCACGATCATCGAGCGCACCGCGCCCTCTCCGACCATCGGCAGCAGCCGCGCCTGCACCTCGGTCATGTAGCGGCTCATCTCGGCGAAGCCGGTTCCTTCGGGAGCCGTGACGTTGACGTTGACGATGCCGGTATCCTCGGGCGGCGCCAGCTCTGAGCGCAGGGTGAAGAACAGGGCCCCGGCGCCGGCGAGGAACAGCCCAACGACCGCGACCGGGATCAGCGGCTTCCTCAGCACCCAATCGAGCCGCCGCGCATAGCCCTCCTCGACCCGCCTGAAGTTGCGGTCGATGAAGGAGGCGAGCCGCCCCCTCTTCTCGTGCCGAAGCAATTTGGAGCAGAGCATCGGCGCCAGGCTGAGCGCGAAGAATCCCGAAAAGGCGACCGCGCCTATCATCGCCGCGGCAAGCTCGCGGAACAGGAGGCCGGTCGTGCCGGCGATGAACATGATCGGCACGAACACCGCGCACACCACCATCGTCGTCGACAGCACCGCGAAGCCGACCTGGCGCGCGCCGTTATAGGAGGCGGCGAGCGGGTCCTCGCCCTCCTCGATCCGGTGATAGATATTCTCGAGCACGACGATGGCGTCGTCGACGACGATGCCGATCGAGAGGACCAAAGCGAGCAGGGTCAGCAGGTTGACCGAAAAGCCGAAGACCGACAGCAGGCCGAAGCTCGCCAACAGGCAGAGCGGCACCGTCACCGCCGGGATCAGGGTCGCCCGCCAGCTCCCCAGGAACAGGAAGATGACCAAAACGACGAGGATCGCGGCCTCGGCGAGCGTTGTCCACACGCCCTCGATGGCGCGATCGATGAACTGCGATTCATCGGAGCCGACGGTGATCTCCATGCCCTCGGGCAGGGTCGGGCGGATCTGCTCGACCATCGCCTTGGCCGCGTCGGCGACGGCGAGCGTGTTGGCGCCCGACTGGCGGACGATGCCGAGGCCGACCGCCTGGTTGCCGTTCATCCGGAACGAGGAATAGGGATTTTCCGGCCCCAGCTCGACCCGGGCGATGTCGCCCAGCCGGACCAGATAGCCGCTGGCGCCGCGGCCGACAACGAGCGCTCGGAACTGCTCGGGCGTCTGGAACGGCCGGTCGACCCGCAAGGTCACGTTCTGCTGCGCCGATTCGAGCCGGCCCGCGGGCAGCTCGACATTCTGGGTTCGAAGCGCGGCCTCGACGTCGGCAGGCGTGAGGCCGAAGCCCGCCAGCCGCTCGGGCTGCAGCCAGATCCGCATCGCCGGCCGGGCCTCGCCCCCGATGAAGACGCGGGCGACGCCGTTGATCGAGGAGAAGCGGTCGACGAGGTTGCGGTCGGCCCAGTCGGACAATTGCAGCGCCGTCCAGCCGGGCTTGGAGACGACCAGGAACATGATCGGCGCGGCGTCGGCATCGACCTTGCGGACCACCGGCGAGTCGATCTCCTGGGGCAGATTGGCGGCGGCGGCGCCAACCCGGTCGCGGACGTCGTTGGCGGCGCTGTCGATATTGCGGCCGGGCGCGAACTCGATGCTGATGTCGGACTGGCCGTCGCGCGAGCGCGAGGTGATCGTCTGGAGGCCTTCGAGCCCGGCCAATTGCTCCTCGAGCACCTGGGTGATCCGCGTCTCGACCACATTGGCGGCGGCGCCGATATAGGAGGTCTGGACCGAGACGACCGGCGGGTCGACGTCGGGATATTCGCGCACGGAGAGGTTGAAGAAGCCGACCAGGCCGAACACCGCGATCAGCATCGCGACCACCGCCGCGAAGACCGGCCGCTTCACCGAAAGGTCGGAGAGCTTCATCTTCTAGCGCCGACAGCGATCACGGTGGCTCGTCACCCCGGACTTGATCCGGGGTCCACCTTCTTGCGGCAAAGGGGGAAGCAAGGTGGATGCCGGATCAAGTCCGGCATGACGAAGGGGACCGGGTGCGATCATAGCCTCTTCAACGACCGCTTCCGCGACCCTGCCCGCCCCCGCGTGCCCCTTCGACGCGGACCTGCATGCCGTCGGCGACCTTGACGATGCCCTCGGTGACCACCCTTTGCCCCGGCCGCAGCCCCTCGACGATCTCGATCCGGCCGCCGAGGCGCGCGCCGGTGCGGACCTGCACGCGGCGGGCGCGGCCCTGGCCGTCGAGCGTGAAGACGTAGCGGCGGTCGCCCTCGCCCACCACCGCCAGCTCGGGCACCGACAGGCCGTTGCGGGCGGCGCTGCTGATCACGACGTTGAGCATCATCCCGGGACGCAGCGCCCGGTCCGGATTGGGCAGCAGCGCGCGGACCGTCACCGCGCGCGTGTTGGGATCGATCACCGGGTCGATCGTCTGGATGACGCCGCGGAACGGGCGCTCCGGATAAGCGGCGGCGCGCGCCTCGATAGGCAAGCCCTCGCGGATCATGGCGAGCATGGTTTCGGGGACGGTGAAATCGAGCTTGATCGTGGTGAGGTCGCTGATCGTCGCGATCTCGGTGCCCTGGGTCGCCATCGCGCCGACCGAGATGGTCCTGAGGCTCACCCAGCCGGCGAAGGGCGCGCGGATCACCCGCTCGCCGATCTGCGCCTGGACCGCCTGCGATTGCGCGCGCGCCGCGGCCGCCGCGGCGACTTGGGTGTCGTAGTTGGAGCGGGTGGCGAAGCCGCGATTCTTGAGCGCCTCGATCCGCTGCAATTGCTGCTGCGCCTCGCGCTGGCGGGCATTGGCCGCGTTGAGCTCGGCATTCTGCTCGGCCTGGCGCAGCACGGCGACGATCTGGCCGCGCTGGACGAAGGCGCCGTCGTCGAAGTTGAGGCGCACGATCCGCTCGGTGACCGGCGCCGACAGCGTCACCTGCTCGTTGGCCCGCGCGGTGCCGACCGCCTCGATCCGATCGGCAAAGGCCATCGCAGTCGCCGGCTCCACCTTGACCAGCGGCGGCTCGCGGTCGCGCTGCTTGGCGTCGCCGCCGCCGCATGCGGCCAGCGCGATCGTGAGCATGAAGATGAATATCCGCCGATCCACGCCTGACTCTTAACTCTTTCTCGCGCCGTTCAATGACCAATTTTCCGGCCGTGTCGAGTGGCCGATTGTCTCAATCTGTCCCGGCCGTCACTGGCCTTTGAGCGCCGATCAGGAACTCGACATTGCCTTCCGGACCCGTGATCGGGCTCACAATCACCCCCTCAACGCGCCAGCCGCGGCCGCGGAGCCACGCGGCGGCGGTCGCGCAAACCCGCTCATGCACCGCCGGATCGCGGACCACGCCGCCCTTGCCGATCTCGGTCCGCTCCCCTTCGAATTGCGGCTTGATAAGCGCGACCAGCCGCCCGCCGGGCCGGGCGAAATCGAGCGCCGTGTCGAGCACCTTGGCCAGGCCGATGAAGCTCGCGTCGCAGACGATGATCTCGACGGGCTCGGTGACGATATCGGCGGTGAGGTAGCGCGCATTGGTCTTCTCATGGACGACGACCCGCGGATCGTTGCGCAGCGACCAGGCGAGCTGGTTGGTGCCGACATCGACCGCGAACACCTTGGCCGCGCCGCGCTGGAGAAGCACGTCGGTGAACCCGCCCGTCGAGCTGCCGACGTCGAGCGCCACCGCGCCGGTGACGTCCCAGCCGAAATGATCGAGCCCGTGGGCAAGCTTGATCCCGCCCCGCGACACCCAGGGATGCGCCTTGCCCCTGACTTCGAGCGGCGCATCGGTGGCCAGCCCCTCCCCCGCCTTGGCGACCTTGCGCTCGCCCGAATAGACCAGGCCCGCCAGGATCAACGCCTGCGCCCTGGCCCGGCTCTCGGCGAGACCCCGTTCGACGAGGAGCTGGTCGGCGCGGACCTT
This sequence comes from Allosphingosinicella sp., assembly GCA_035543935.1. Taxonomy (GTDB): domain Bacteria; phylum Pseudomonadota; class Alphaproteobacteria; order Sphingomonadales; family Sphingomonadaceae; genus Allosphingosinicella. The sequence continues at coordinate 106,534 of DATKIV010000037.1, read as the reverse complement.
CAAATGAGGTCCCTTAGCGGTTCGGCAGCCCGGCGGCGGCGCGGTCGCGGCGGATCTGGGCTTCGTTCTGGCGGACATGGGCGATCAGGCCGCCCATGCCGCTCCGCTGGTCGGCGATCGCCGCGCGGCAGGGCGCCTTGGGCTCGAAGCCGTTATGGGTGGCCGCGTCCCAGGCGAGCGCGCGCTCCATGGTCGCGGTCCAGGCGCGCGGGTCGGCGCCGGCATGCTCGTTGATCCGGCGGCCGACCGTCTCCTGCAGCGAGCCGAACAAGGCGGGCTCGGTATCGGGCGCGAGGTTCGGGTGGCAGGCCAGGCGGACGCGGTAGCGCAGCTGGCCCGCATAGAAATAGAAGACGGCCTCGTCCTTGCGGTTCGCCTCGAACAGCCGCGTCGCGAGGACGTAATAATAAGCCGGATGCTGGTCCGGGATGATCCGGATCAGCTCGTCGAGCGCGACCCTTTGCGGATCGACGCTGTTGTCGCAGGCCGGCCGCTCGGGCCGTTCGCGCAAGGTCCCGACCACCACGCCCATGCCGTGCGCCTGGACCGAGCAGGGGATCTGCTTCTCACGGGTCGCGTCGGCCCGCGTGTCGGCCGCGACGTTGTCGCCCACGGCGCCGGCACCGCATCCGGCAAGTGCGAGCGCCAGCAACGGTCCGTATCGCAGCATCATTTCCCCCCGTCCATTCAGGCCCGCGCGCCCTCGATCACGCCGGCGCTGTTGTGGCGCAGCGCCTTCAGCACCGTCTCGACGATGCCCTCGGCGTCGAGGCCGGCGTCGGCATATTGCTTTTCGGGCTTGTCCTGGTCCTGGAAGGCGTCGGGCAGGCGCATCGTCCGAAGCTTGAGGCCGGCGTCGATCAGGCCGTGGTCGCTGGCCAAGGTGAGGACGTGGGCGCCGAGGCCGCCGATCGAGGCTTCCTCGACCGTCACCGCGACCTCGTGGGTGGTGAGCAGGCGGCGGATCAATTCCCCGTCGAGCGGCTTGGCGAACCTGAGGTCGGCGACCGTCGCGCTGAGCCCCTTGCCGTCGAGGATGTCGGCGGCCTTGAGCGCGTCGCCGAGCCGCGTCCCCAACGAGAGGATGGCGACCTTCTTGCCCTCGCGCAGGACCCTGCCCTTGCCGATCGCCAGCCGCTCGGGCGTTTCGGGCAGCGCCGCGCCGGTGCCGTTGCCGCGCGGATAGCGGACCGCGATCGGGCCTGTGTCGTGCAGCGCCATGGTGTGGACCATATGGACGAGCTCGGCCTCGTCGGCCGCCGCCATCACCGTGAAATTGGGGAGGGTGCAAAGATAAGCGAGGTCGAAGCTGCCGGCATGGGTGGCGCCGTCGGCGCCGACCAGCCCGGCGCGGTCGATGGCGAAGCGAACGGGAAGGTTCTGGATGGCGACGTCGTGGACGACCTGGTCGTAGGCGCGCTGCAGGAAGGTCGAATAGATCGCCGCGAACGGGCGGTAACCCTGCGCGGCGAGGCCGGCGGCGAAGGTCACCGCATGCTGCTCGGCGATGCCGACGTCGAAGCAGCGCTCGGGGAAGCGCTCCTGGAACTTGTCGAGGCCCGTCCCCGACGGCATCGCCGCCGTGATCGCGACCACCTTGTCGTCGCGCGCGGCCTCGGCGACCAGAGCCTTGGCGAAGACGCCGGTATAGGAAGGCGGGCCAGGCTCGGCCTTGGCCTGCGCGCCGGTGATCACGTCGAACTTCTGGACGCCGTGATATTTGTCGGCCGCCTCCTCGGCCGGGCCGTAGCCCTTGCCCTTCTTGGTAACGACATGGACCAGCATCGGCCCGTCGGCGGCGTCGCGGACGTTCTCGAGGATCTTGACCAGCCGCTCGACATTGTGGCCGTCGACGGGCCCGACATAATAGAAGCCCAATTCCTCGAAGAGGGTGCCGCCGGTCCAGAAGCCGCGCGAATATTCCTCCCAGCGCCGCGCCATGACGTGAAGGCGCCTCGGCAGCTTGCGCGCGACCTTCTGGGCGATGCGCCTGAGCGTCAGATACTTGCCCGACGAAACGAGGCGCGCGAGATAATGGGAGAGCCCGCCGACCGGCGGCGCGATCGACATGTCGTTGTCGTTGAGGATGACGACCAGCCTGTTGCCGGCGGCCTCGGCATTGTTCATCGCCTCATAGGCCATGCCCGCCGACATCGCGCCGTCGCCGATCACCGCGATCGCCTTGCCGGGCTTCTCCGCCAACTTGTTCGCCACCGCGAAGCCAAGCGCCGCCGAGATCGAGGTCGAGCTGTGCGCGGCGCCGAACGGATCATAGTCGCTCTCGGAGCGCCGGGTGAAGCCGGAGAGCCCGCCGCCCATGCGCAGGGTGCGGATGCGGTCGCGCCGGCCGGTGACGATCTTGTGCGGATAGCATTGGTGGCCGACGTCCCAGACCAACCGGTCGGTCGGCGTGTCGAACACATAATGAAGCGCCACCGTCAGCTCGACGACACCAAGGCCGGCGCCGAGATGGCCGCCGGTCACCGAAACCGCGGAGATGGTCTCGGCGCGCAATTCGTCGGCGAGCTGACGGAGCTGCGCCTTGTCGAGCTTGCGGATATCGGCGGGCGTCTCGACCGTGTCGAGGAGTGGGGTTGCGGGACGGTCACTCATGGGGGCGCCCTGTAGCTTGTGGGGCGGGCGGTGTCGAATGTTGATGCTGTGCAGAAAGCGTGCGGGCGGCGCGGGCGGCATGCTCGATCGCCGCCGTTCGCCCTTCCCAACGGCCTGCTCAAGCCCGGCCCCGGCTGGGGCGCCACCGACGCCCGCGTTCTGCCGCGCAAGCAGATGACGATGAGCGCGGGAAATCCTGCATTGTCAGGATTCCGGCATCGCCTGCTCCACTAAGACAAGGCACGTCCTTCCGGTCGCGGCCGCTTGAACAGGATCGGGCTTTGATCTGTGGCGGTGGCGGATGAGTTGGCGCTCCCGGCAATGTCTGCCCTATCGTCTATTGACTCTCGACGACCGATGGTCGCTAAATCGGCGATGGGTTCGGGGCGCCCTGCTCCCTTGACCTGGCTGCAAAGTATGTGTCTGTTTCACAAGCATATTTGTGTGGAGACGGGACTGTGGCACTTACCGACAATTGCGACGTATTCGCCTCGATCTCGGAAAGTACGTTCAACAGGATTGTCGCCAACATGGCGCGGCAGCGGCCGTCGACGTTCAATTACGGCACCGCCAGCTTCGTCAACGCCCCGCAATTGATGTGCGAGCCGATCATTGTCTCGCCGGGCCTGCCCTCCAACCAGCCGCGCGTGACGCAGGAGCCGCCGATCCCGGTGCCCGGCACGAACGGCGCGTGGGGCATGGAATATTGCGCGCAATTGACCGGCCTCCTCGTCGATTTCCATCCGGGCAATGTCATCACGCTTCCGCCGGAGCTGAAGCCTTTGGCAGCCCAGACCCTGGCGCTCCAGGTCCGGGTGTGCGGGGGCATCGCCTGCCCGCATCCTGCCAAGCTCGCCGAGCTCGGCCTCCAGGAAGCCGCGCAATTCCCCCCGCTCGATCCCGGCAAGACGATCCGACCCGAGGACAAGCAGCAGCCGCCGGACAAGCTGCCCGAGATCCTGCCGATCGAGCGGGAACGCATCCATTGCTTCTGCCTGGACGTATTCGCGCTGGCCAGCTTGCGGCGTGACGAGACGCCGAACGGGCCGGCGCTTGGCGTGGACCTGAAAGGGCTCGAAATCGTCGACATCAAGCCGGAAGGGCTCGAAAACAGCCTCGAATGCCTGATCAGCGCGACCATCGTGCTCGGCGTGCTGCCGCGGCTCCGGATCTCGCTGAACGACATCCTGTTGGATCTCGGCACCTACGGCAATCTCCAAATCGGCCTGACGCCGATCTCGACAGCCGTCCCGTTCAACCCCAGCGTCGCGAAAGACGAGATTTCCGTCTTCGTGAACGTGACGTTGAACTGAGGAGGCGGCGATGGCGGATCTGCAGCTGGCAATCTCGGAAAGGGTCGCGCAGCGCCTTTTCACCCAGGTGCGCGACCAATTCTCGGTCAGCCACTCCGACAGCGGGAGCTTCGGGCCCTTCTCCGCGTCCTATGCGGTCGGGATCAAGCTGAAGAACGGGCAAATCGACTTCCAGAGCAACGGGACGGTCCTGATCAAGGAGCTGGACATCGTTTACGACCCGCTGGAGCTCACCTTGGGCATCGACATACCGAAGGTGACGGTGGGGGGCTTCTGCATCATCCCCACGCCCTGGGGCTGTGCCCTCAAGGCTCCCAAGAAGACCTTCTTCGGCGGCAACCCCGATATTTCCGTCACCCTCGACCTCGGCGGCATCATCACGACCGAAGTGTCGGCGAGCTGCGGCGCGACGCTCAAGCATTTCGACGATCCGGACGGAGCCGGCATGACCCGCTGGGCGGCGCTGGCGGCGGATCAGTCGAACAAGTGGCGGCTCTTCCTCGAGCCCGGCTATATCGACATCGACTTCATCGACATCGCCGACACCGTCGGCAATCTCATCGACAAGATGGTCGATGCCGCGGTGGACGCGCTGCTCGGCTTCCTCCCCGGCTGGGCGCGCAGCCTGGTCAAGGCCATCCTCGGCAGCTTCACTGATCTGATCCGCAACATCCTCGACATTCCCGACGACGTCGGGGAATGGCTGTCCAACCTGCTCGGCGTGAGCCTCGGCCTGTTCGACTTCGCGATCCACATGGTGCTCGAGCATTTCGCCGACAAATATCCGGTGTTCGCGTTCAACGATCCGTATCCGATCCTGCCCGCGACGGGGGGCCCGGGCGGAACGACTTTGGTCCCGGTGCTGATGCCGGTCGTGTCGCCGGCGGTGACGGTAACGAAGGACGAGTTGGTGATTTCCGCTTCAGTGGGGATTCTGTGATGGGCACGTTCGTGAATCTGGCGGCGGTCGCCGCGACGTCGTTCCGCTCGGACCAGCTCGGGCCGCTCGACTCCGTTGCCCATCCTCTCAAGCCGGGCGAATACCGAGGCGAGGTCTGGCGGGGCGACGAACCGGTTGGTTCGTTCAGGCTGGCGATCGCCGAGAGCGGCGCCGGCGACCAGATCGAAGTCGATCTCTGCGCGGTCGAATCGAAAGCGTCTTCCGCTGCGAGCTTTGCCAGCGGCCCGGTCGACCGCACCCCCGTTTACGCCGTCTTCCACTGCGACGGCGAGCGCGGCGGTCTTCGCGTCGTCGTCCGATCCTCGAGCGGCAAGGAGGTCGAGTTCGACAGCCGCAAGCTGCAGGCGGGCGACTATTACATCGTGACGCCGGTCAGACCCGGGGATTGGGAAATGCGCACCGGAAAGCGGGGCGGCGTCGGCACCCTCACCGTCGCCTCCCCAAAGCCGGCACGGGAGCCGCGCGCCAGCAGGGGTGGCGCCACGATCAAGGTCAACGGAGACAGCTTCGTGCCCGATCGGGCGACGATCACGGCGGGGGACGGCGCCGCGTTCGAGGTCACCGACAAGGATGTCGCGATCGCGCTCACGCTGGTCGAGGACAAGCCAAAGCCCGGGCGTCGCGCGGTGGGAGTCCGCTACCCGCGGCATCGCGGGCGAGACACCGAGGCCCGGCGCGACAATGGCTGAGCCCGCCGCTTTGGTGGAGGCGGCGACCTAGGCCGGCGCCCCAACCGCCGCGATTGTCGCCGCGGCGGCGGTGAGGCGCTCGTCCCAGCTGCCGCCGATCGATTGCCACTTTACGCCCGCGCGGTCGAGGACCGCGCGGCAGGCGGCGGCGAAGCGGGCGCGGGCCTCGTCGGTGCCGAAGCAGCGGGTGCCGTCGTCGATCCAGGGGACGTCGGGCTCGAGCAGCAGATAGAGGTCGGCTTTGGGATAGTGGAACAAAGCGTCGGGCGCCCCGCCGAGCAGCATTTCGCACCAGGCGGCGGTCATCAGCGCGTCGGTGTCGACGATCAGGCGCCGGTCGCACCAGGGCAGGCTTGCCGCGATCATCGCGTGCTGGGCGCGGCCGATCAGCAGCAGGCCGGCCTCGTCGAGGTCGATGCCGTGCGCCTCGCAATGGGCGCGCCCATATTCGGGCGTCCAGACCGTGCCGAAATGCCGCGCCAGCCGCTCCGCCATCATCGACTTGCCGGTGCTCTCGACGCCGTGCAGGCAGAAGGTCCGCGCGTAATGCGCCCGGACCGGCGCCGGCAGCAGGCGCCAATGGGCCCAGGGATCGGCGCGGACGGCGCCGGCGCTGAGCCCGCCGATCCCGTCCGGATCCTGGCCCATCACCCGCGCGCCGATCGGCACGAAGACTGCATCCACCTCCGCGGCGAGGCGCAGGCCATAAGCCTGGCCGGCGAAGAGCAGGTCGATCGGCTCGGGATGGGCGGCGCGGACGATGTCGCGCCAGAGCGGCCAGAAGTCCGGATCGTCCCACGGCCCCTGCGGCACCGGCGCGTCATGGTGGATCACCCGGCAATCGGGCAGCAGCTCGCGCATCCAGGCGAGCCGCAACGCGCCCGCGATCGGATCGCCGGGCAGCGAGCAGACCAGGATGGTGAGCTCGTCGACCATCGCCCGCGCGCTCTCGCACAAAAGCATGTGGCCGGCGTGCGGCGGCATGAACTTGCCGAGCAGGAAGCCGCGGCTGGTCACGCGGCGCTCCCGCCGCGGACCGGCGCCGCGCGCAGCTGGCGCCACCAGGACCAGAGCCCGATGCAGGACATGACCAGGAACAGGGCATAGAGCGCCGCGGTCACAGTCAGCCCGCGCGAGAGATAGACGCCGATCGCCAGCGCATCGACGCCGATCCACAGCACCCAGCTTTCGATCCGGCGCAGCGACTGGAGCAATTGGGCGGACACGCTGAAGCCGGCGATCAGCGCGTCGGCGAAGGGGGCCGCCGCGTCCGTGAAGCGGGCCATGCCGAGGCCCCATAGCGTGCTCGCCGCGCCCGCGCCGGCCAGCCAGAGCAGCCGGCGCCACGCCGCCATCCGCTCGACCGCCACGCCGCCATCCGTTTTCGGGCTCATAACCCAGTTCCGCCAGCCGTAGAGCTGGACGGCGAGGAAGAAGATCTGGAGCAGCGCGTCGCTGTAGAGCCGCGCCTCGGCGAAGACGAAGAAATAGAGCGCGACCATCGCGATGCCGAACGGATAGTTCCACACGCTGCGGCGGACGACGAGCGCGACGTTGACCACGCCCAAAGCCGCGGCCGCAAGCTCTGTCCACCCCATCGGGAGAGGCTAGCCGATGCGCGGGGCGCCGCCAAGCCAGCAGCAAGCGCGATGGCCGCTGCCGGGCGGGAATGATAGCATGGGCCCCGGGGTGTCAGGTTTGATTCGCCGGCGTGGGCGAAATGCCGGCTAGCGGGTGATGTGCGGCCTCAGTGTCAGGTTGGTGTCAGACACAGTGTCATGCGCAGCCTCAGTGTCAGGTTGGTGTCAGACACAGTGTCAGGTTGGTGTCAGACACGTAGCTGACACCGTTTCCAAGCCGGTATCGGCCAGCGCCTCGACGAACTCGCGCTGCTTTTCGGAGTGTCAGGTTGGTGTCAGACACGTAGCTGACACCATTTCCAAGGCGGTATCGGCCAGCGCCTCGACGAACTCGCGCTGCTTTTCGGGCGTCCAGCCATCGCGGCGGTAACGCACCGGGACGGGATCGAAGAGGGCAAGGGAAGAAGCGGGCTCATCGGTCGCCGCCTCGGGGTCGAACGGGAGTGATTCTGTTCCATCGACCAGCGTACAGTGTCAGGTTGGTGTCAGACACGTAGCTGACACCATTTCCAAGCCGGTATCGGCCAGCGCCTCGACGAACTCGCGCTGCTTTTCGGGCGTCCAGCCATCGCGGCGGTAACGCACCGGGACGGGATCGAAGAGGGCAGGGGAAGAGGCGGGCTCATCGGTCGCCGCCTCGGGGTCGAACGGGAGTGATTCTGTTCCATCGACCAGCGTGGAGCAGGTGAAATCCAACATTGCAATTAGATATGAGCCAAATGCCTGTATCGGAAAACTTCCCAGCCCTTGTGGTCGTCGAAACGTAGCGCGATAACGGTGGAACTGTTCTTGGCGGAGGCAGAGGAAGGGTCCTCCCATGCTCAAGTGCTTGGCAATTGGATGTGGCTTGATCGCAGTGGCCGCATGCGGTCCGAATACCAGTGGGGCCTCGACAAACTCGGGCTCAAGCTCGAGCCCAACCCCCAAGCCTGCGAATCCTCCCACCCAGGCGGAAGAAATAAGCGAAGGCATTCAGGGCCTCCAACGCCAAGGCCGAGGCGGCTCCGGCAATCGTGGGCAAGATGAGCAGTTGCGTCGGCTAGAGCAAAGCGAGCAGCAGGGCACGAAACCGCCACCGGCTGAAACGCCCAAGCCGACGGCGCCGCCCCAAAGGGCCGAAACCCGGCCACCTCCCCCGCCGCGACGCTCGGAAACACCGCTAGAGGATCGAAGGCCTGAACGGACACGACCGGAGCAGCGGGGCGGCTCCGGAACGGGTCCGGGCAATCAAAGATGCCCTAGTTGCTAAGATGGAAAGTCGATCGCCCGACTGCCCGCCCGGCCTCTATTCTCCCTCGCACTCCCCGCAGCGCCCGCGCACCTCGATCACCGGCCGGTCCGCGGTGAAGCCCGCCGCCTCGGCCGCGGCCCGCACACCGCCGGTGATGCGGTCGTCGTCGATATGCTTGGCCTGGCCGCAATTGTCGCAGATCAGGAAGATGCAATCGTGCAGGCAATCGGGATGGTCGTTGGCGATATAGGCGTTGGCGCTCTCGACGCGGCGGGCGAGGTTGGCGCCGACGAACAGATCGAGGATGCGGTAGACGCTGTTCGCGGCGACCCGTCGGCCCTCGCTCTGCGACACCTTCTCGGCGATGTCGTAGGCGCTCGCCGGCCGCTCGAAGCTCGCCAGCGCGTCGAACACGGCGGAGCGCATCTGCGTCCACTGCTCGCCGGAGCGCTCCATGGTCGCCTTGGCGGCGTCGGCGAGGTCGGCGCCCTGATGGGAATGATGAACGTGGGCCATGGCTTGAATGTAAGCCTTCCGGAGAGAGCGGACAAGAGAAGTCGTCTTTCCAACTCGTCATGCTGAACTTGTTCCAGCATCCAGCGACGGGCATCGCGGCAGGTGGAGGACTGGATCCTGAAACGAGTTCAGGATGACGGTTCAGGATGACGGCTTGCGCGAGAAGGGTCAGACCACCGCGCGGCGGTTGAGGTCATGGCCGAGCGCGAGGATGAGCACGCCGAAGACCGAGTAGAACACCTCCTCGGGGCCGTGACCGAGGGTCAGCGCGCCGGCCATGGTGCCGAGGCCGAGGCTGCCGATCGCGGCCGGAAGCATGAAGCCATGGTCGAAAATGCCGCGGCCGAGGCCGAGCGCGCCGAGCAGCATGGCAAGGACCAGCCCGACTTCGTGGATGCGCGGATCGACCAGCAGGCCGCCGGCCGACGCCAGCACCATCACCAGCACCGCGCTCGCCACGCAATGGACGAGGCAAAGGCCCGAAAGGCCGATGGCCATCCGGTCGATCGTCCCGTTCCTGGGCATTGCTGGAAACACGCGCGACTCCCTGTTCGAGCCCGATATAGGCCAATTCGAACGAAGTGACAATATATCATGCGCGGAAAAAGTTCCGTTTCGCCGGGGGCGGTGTCCGGGGACAGTTACTTTCACGCGCCGGAGCGCGGATCTCGGGCGCCGACGCGTGCAAGTAACTGTCCCCTTTCCCCGTTGGCAAGCGCCACGCGCTTCGCCATAGGCGCCCCATGCCCATCGCCCTATTGAAGCGTCCCGCCGAGCCCCGCCCCCGGCCGCGCGCCATCTCCGGCTGGCTGCTGTTCGTCGCGATTCTGGTGTTCGTCATGGTCGTCGTCGGCGGCATCACCCGGCTCACCGAATCGGGCCTGTCGATGGTGCGGTGGGAGCCGGTCTCGGGCGCCATCCCGCCGCTCGACGAGACGGCCTGGCAGCGCGAGTTCGACCATTACAAAGCGAGCCCGCAATATCAGCGGATCAATACCGGCATGTCGCTGGCCCAGTTCAAGGAGATCTTCTTCTGGGAATATGTGCACAGGCTGCTCGGGCGGCTGATCGGCCTCGCTTTCGCTTTGCCTTTGCTCTTCTTCTGGTGGCGGCGCGCGATCCCGCCCACCTACGGCTGGAAGCTCGGCGCTCTTTTCGGGCTCGGCGCGCTGCAAGGCGCGATCGGCTGGTGGATGGTCGCCTCCGGGCTGGTCGACCGGCCCGAGGTCAGCCATATCCGGCTCGCCGTCCACCTGCTCATGGCGCTCTTCATCTTCGCCGGCCTGCTCTGGGTGGCCGGGGACCTGCGCGCGCTCGCCCGGAATCCGGCGGCGCGGCCGGCGCGGGCGCCCCTGCTCGGCATCTGGGCGCTGTCGATGCTGTTCCTCCAGTTCATGTTCGGCGCCTATATGGCCGGGCTCGACGCCGGCCGCTATTTCAGGACATGGCCGACGATGAACGGGGAATTCTACCCGGCCGGCTATGAATGGATGGAGCCGGCGCTGCGCAATTTCGCCGACAATCCGATCACGGTGAATTTCGTCCACCGCTGGCTCGCCTTCATCGTCGCGGCGCTGGCGCTCTGGCTCGCGGCGAAGGCCTGGCTGGCCCGCCTGCGCTGGGAGGCGGTGCTGCTCGCCGGCGCGGTCCTCATCCAGGTTCAGCTCGGCATCCTCACCATCCTGTCGCGAGTCGATATCTGGATCGCGGTGCCGCACCAGGGCATGGCCGTGCTCCTGCTCGGCGCCATGGTCACCGCCGTGCACCGGCTCGGCGAGCGCCCGGCATGACCGCAATCGTCAGCGTCTATGCGGTCTTCGCCGACGCGGACGAGGCGGGGCGCATCGCCCGCGCGGTCGTGGAGGAGCGCCTCGCCGCCTGCGCGAACATCCTGGGCACTTGCCGCTCAATCTACCGCTGGCAAGGTGAGGTCGAGGAGGCGGACGAGGTGGCGGCTCTGTTCAAGACCAGCGAGACGGCGGCGCCCCGGCTCGTCGCCCGCATCGAGGCGCTGCACAGCTACGACGTGCCGGCGATCACGGTCTGGCCGATAAGCGAGGCGTCGGCCGCTTATGCTGGGTGGGTGAGGGCGGAAACGAGCGGTTGAAACTCAGCTCACGGGGTTCGGCCAGATCGTCAGCGCAAGTCCGGGAATATCGCTGAAGTCCCGGCCGTTCATGGTGATCAGCGTGAGATCGTGGACGATCGCGGTAGCGGCGATCATGCGGTCCGCAACCCGCCGCCGGGAGTAGCCCCGAGCGGCCACAATCCTACGATACACTGCCACCGCCTGAGCATCGAAGGGTAGAACTTCGATCCGCGCCAGCAACACGTCCACCGCGAGCCTGCGCAGATCCGCGAGATCCGGTTTGGCATAGACTCCATTTTCAAGCTCGACCTGACTTATGATCGAGATCGAAGGCGGCTCGTCAAGGGTCGATACCCGGCGCATGACCTCGGAACTCTGATCACGCAGATGGATCGCGACAGCGGTATCGATCAAGGCCACGGGTCAATAAAGGCCGGGCCGATCGGGAAATTCGATGGGCACGCGCTTTTCTACATAAGGCGGCTTGGGAAGAGCCCTTAAGGCCTCCACCAGCTCGAGAACCTTGCGCTTCTCCTCCGCCGGATCCAGCTTGGGACGGATCGTCACCACATCACCGGTCCGTTCGACGACGACGTCCGTACCGGGCGCGAAAGCGATCTCTTTAGGGAGCCGCACTGCGACGCTGTTGCCACTCTTGAAGACTTTGCTGCCGACAGCATTCATGGTCGATCTCCGCCTGTATATACGAGTATATACGTCAAGCCGTCCAGCTGTCAAGGCATCTGCGCGCCCTGAGGTAATATAATACCACTTGTCAACCGCCCGCTTTTCCTTGACTTTCCGCCCCTCCTCCGCCATTCGGCCGCCATCGCGCCGCTCGCTTTAGGGCGGCGCTGCTCATTTCAAGAGGTAAGCCTCGAAAGGATTTAGGGCCCATGAAGGCGCTGATGAAGACCACGCGGTCGATCAAGCCGCGCGAGGTCGAGAAGAAATGGCATCTGATCGATGCCGACGGTCTGGTGGTCGGGCGTCTCGCATCGATCGTGGCCAACATCTTGCGCGGCAAGCACAAGCCGAGCTTCACCCCCCATGTCGATTGCGGCGACCATGTCGTCATCGTCAATGCGGACAAGGTCCGGTTCACCGGCAAGAAGCTGACCGACAAGATCTATTACAAGCATACCGGCTATGCCGGCGGCATCAAGGAAACGACCCCGGCCAAGATCCTGGACGGCCGCTTCCCCGAGCGCGTGCTCGAGAAAGCGATCGAGCGGATGATCCCGCGCGGGCCTTTGGGCCGCGACCAGATGCGCGCTCTTCACCTCTATGCCGGCACCGAGCATCCGCACGGCGGCCAGGCTCCCGAACCTCTCGATGTCGCGGCGATGAACCGCAAGAACAAGGTGGGCCAATAATGTCCGACAATCGTCAATCGCTTGCCGACCTCGCCAAGCTGACCGAAGCCGAGGCCGCGCCCGAGGCGCCCGCCGCCGAAACGCCGGCCGCCGAAACCGCGGAAGCGCCCGCAGACGCTCCGGCCGCAGAAGCGCCGGCCGCGGCTCCCGCGCGCCGCGAAGGCCGTGAAGGCGGCCGCGAAGGTCGCGACCGCCGCGACGAGGCCCCGGACGACCATGGCGTCTCGACCCAGGGCCCGCAGATCAAGGCGATCCTGCGCGAGCAGCAGCTCGACAAGCAGGGCCGCGCTTATGCGACCGGCCGCCGCAAGGACGCCGTCGCCCGCGTCTGGCTCAAGCCCGGCACCGGCAAGATCGTCGTCAACGGCCGCGACCAGGAGGTCTATTTCGCCCGCCCGACGCTCAGGCTGATCATCAACCAGGTGTTCGACATCGCCGACCGCAAGGGCCAGTATGACGTGATCGCCACCGTGATCGGCGGCGGTCTTTCCGGCCAGGCCGGCGCGGTCCGCCACGGCATCTCGACGGCGCTGACCCGCTACGAGCCGGGCCTTAGGACCATCGTCAAGCGCGAAGGCTTCCTGACCCGCGACCCGCGCGTCGTCGAGCGCAAGAAATACGGCCGCGCCAAGGCCCGCCGTTCCTTCCAGTTCTCGAAGCGCTAAAAGGCGAGCGAGCCCCGAACGAAAGAGGCGGTCCGGACTGTATCCGGGCCGCCTTTTTCTTTGTTAGAAAGCTGCCATGCCCATCGCCTTCACCCGCGCCGTCAGCCCGCGCCTCGCCGAGTGCGAGACCACGCAGGCGGGGCGCGTCGACGTCGCCCGCGCGATCGCGCAACATGCGGCCTATGAGCGGGCGCTCGCGGCGGCGGGGCTGGAGGTGCGCCGGCTCGCGCCGCTCGACGATTTCCCGGACGCCGTCTTCGTCGAGGATACCGCCCTGCTGCTCGGCGAGCATGCGGTGATCCTGCGGCCGGGCGCGGCGTCGCGGGCGGGGGAGACCGGGTCCACGGCCGCGGGCCTCGCCGAGGCGTTCGCGGTCCGCCGGCTGGACGCGGGCCATGTCGACGGCGGCGACGTGCTCAGGATCGGCCGGACGCTCTATGTCGGCCTCTCCTCGCGGACCGACCAAGCGGGCCTTCGGGCGCTGGCGGAGACCGTCGCTCCGTTGGGCTACGATATTGTCCCGGTGCCGGTTGCCGGCGGCCTCCACCTCAAAAGCGCGGCAACCGTCGTCGCCGATATGCTCGTCCACAATCCGGATTGGGTCCCGGCCTCCCATTTCGCGGGCGTCGAGCCGCTCGCGGTCGCTCCCGGCGAAAGTCTCGGCGGCAATGTGCTGCTCGCCGGCGCCACCCTGCTCGCCGCCGCCGACAGCCCGGGCACCGCCGCGGCGCTGGCCGCGCGCGGCTTCGATGTCGTCACGCTCGACATTTCCGAGATGCGCAAGGCTGACGCCGCCTTGACCTGCATGAGCCTGGTCAGCGCTCCACCGGCCTGAGCCAGCCCGAATAATGGACGATCTCGCCAGCCAGCGGGAAGCCGAGGCGGACGTCGAAGCGGAAGCGGCCCTGCTCGTCCTCATATTCGCGCGCGGCGATGCGCGGCGCCAGGAACAGGGGCAGCCGCACGCCGAACAGGCTCCAGCGCCTCAGGTGCATCACGAGCCCGTCAGGCGCGGGCGCCAGCGCGAAGCCGAAGCGCATTGGCCCGAAGCGCTCGATGGCGAGGCCGCGCCGCTCGCTGAGCTCGCTCGAGAAGACATGGCCGCCGAAATCGCGCGTCCAGCGCTCGCGCCCGCCGCGCTGCGCGAAGGCGACGTGGAGCGGATAGTCGCCCGCGGGCGGGAAGCCGGCGATGGCGCCCATCAGGCGAGCGATGAGGTTGCGGCCCCGCGCCACCCGCCCCTCCCCTTCGGCGCCGGCATCGGCCTGGATGTCATGGACGGCGCGGACCAGCGGCGGCAACCTGGCGAAGTGCGCGCCCATCAGCCGTTCGTAGAGGACCGGCGGCAGGATGCGCTCCTCGACCCGGTGCGCGAGGGCAAGGCCGGCGAAGGCGGCTTCGAACCGCGCCAAGGGGAGCAGCGCCGAGGGGTCATAGGCTCCCGGCTTCAGCTCGCCAGCGAAAATGTCTTCGGCGAGAAGCGCCGCCGCCAGGGTCGGGATTTCCGGCCCGTCGTCGTCGACCGCGACGAGGGTCCATCGGCGCTCTATCGCTTGCGCGCCGCGCCGGCCGGTCAGCGCCACCGTCATGCCCGACCGGTCGTTGCCCAGCCCTGCGGTGACGCGCTGCACGGGCAGTAGCCAGCGCGCGGCGCCGGCGAGCGACTTTGCCCAGCCCCAGCGCACAGGCCAGCTCGCAAGCCACAGAAACCACATCTGGAACGCCAGCTCATTGCCCGCTCGGAAGACCACCGCGGGCCGGCCGGGCAGCATCGCCGGCAGCAGATCGTGATCGGGCACATCGATCAGCGCCACCCGGCGGCGGCGGAGCGCGAAGGCGCCGGCGGCCATGCGCTCCTTGCGCATGTCCTGCCAGCCATGGCCCTGTTGCCAGCGGCCCCCGCGCCAGAGCCGCACCGGCCCGCCGACATAAAAGAGGATCGCCCGCGCCACCGAGGCGCCGGCGGTGGCGCGGCCGGAGGCGCTGAGCGCGATCTCGACCAGGTCGACCCGATCGAGGCCCGCCGCCAGATGCCGCGCCGCCGCGCCGGTCAAAGCGGGCGCGGTGGAGGCGCCGGCGATCACGGCCACGCCCGCCGCCCGCGCCTTTTCGTCGAGCGCGCCGATTCCGGTCACGAAGCCGCGCGCGTCGGCGAGGTCGAGATAGGGAATGCCGGCCGCGATGCAGGCCAGGGGCACGCGGTAATCGCTCGCCTGGAACGGCCCCGCCGCGTCGATCACCAGGTCGGGCCGGCAGGCGGCGAGCAGCGGCCCGAGATCGGCATCGCGGTCGGCGACCATCGGCTCGCCATTGGCCAAAGTCGCGGCGAAGCGGGCGGCCTTGTCGAGGCTGCGCCCGGCAACGAGGACATGGTGCCCCGCCGCAGCCAGCCGCCGCGACAGCCGCGCGCCGAAGCCGCCATAGCCGCCGATCACCAGGATCCGCTTCATCGATTCTCCCGCAACGCCGGTACGTCGATCGCCCGCCAGAAGGCGTAGCCGCCGCACATTCCGAACGCCCCGGCCCATAAAGACGGAACTCCGGTGATGAGCGAAAGCGGGATGAGGCCGATCAGGAAGGCGCCGATCAGGACAGCCGGCAGGCTGGGCCGCAGGCCGAGGAAAAGGAGGATGTTGAAGAGAGGCATGGCGAACAGGCCGACATGCAGTCCGGCGATCACCAGAGCATAAGGAAAGATCGCGGCGTTGATCCCTCCCGTGACGAAACCCGCGACGGCAGCAGCCAGCGCCGCGGCGACGGCGGCGACCCCGATGCCGCCGAGATGACGCCGGTGCAGCTTCATGGCGCGTCCCCGAAATCCTCTCGCGCCCCGGGCCACTCGCGCACCACCACGAAGGCGATGCCGCCGCTGAGGCCGAGCATGCCGAGAAGGGGCGCCGCGCCCAGCGGGTCGGACGCCCCGAGCAGCAGCGGCAGCGGCAGCGCTCCGATCAGGATGGAGGCAAGAAGGACGATTCCGCGCCCGGGCGGGCCGAAATGGTCGAGCAGAAGATAGAGCGGCGCGGCGAGCAGGCCGACATGGAGGAAGGTGACGAACAAGGCGGCCAGGAAGGCGATCAAGAAGAGCAAAGGCCCGCCCCAGGCGAGGAAATAGAGCGCGGTGAGCAAGGCTGGCACGACCGCCGCGGCGAGAAAGGCAAAGCCATGGTCGGGCCCCGATGTCATGGTTCAATCCTCAACCGCGTTCATCTCGCGGAACATCGCCGTCTGCCGGATCATCTCGCCGAACCAGGCATGGGTCAGCACGAGCATGAAGGCGAACAGGCCGTGATTGCAGTCGATATGGCTGACCACGAGCCGGCCGGGCGCGAGCCAGCGCGGCAGGCGCAGGCGCAGCCCCAAAGCGGCGAAGAAATAATGATCACCGATGAAATGGAGCGCGCCGTTTTCGACCTCGGCCCGAAGCGCGATGCCGAAGCCGCGGCCGATATGCTCCTCGAGGCCGGTCGGCCCGGCGAAGCATTTGCGGCTGTTGATGACCTGCGGGACGCCGCGGCGGCGGCCATAGACCCGCGTCCAGATCTGGCCGCCGCCGGACGAATCCTCGGTGACCGCGACCATCGCCGGCAGATCGGCGTCGCGCGCCAGCGGCAACGGACCGCCGATCAGGCGCGCCGCCAAAGCGAGCAGCCGGCCGGCGAGGTTCATCCGGCATTCGACGATCTCGCCGGCGTAAAGCGCGGCGCGGCAATCCGCGATGCGCTTGCCGAAGCGGGCACGGGTGGCTTCGGGCAGCGCCGCCCAGGCCGCCTCGCCGAGCAAAGCGCGGAAGCGCAAATCCCCCAGGTCGGCGGCAGGGCGGGCGCGAGCCACCGGGAAGGTGACGATCGTGGCTTCCCTTTGCTCGCGCCGTTCCACCTTGGCCTCCCTTGTTCTCGAATTTCTGAAAGCACAGAAACCCAGCGGCAAATGAATCAGCCGTCCTTCGCTTTGGCCTTCCTGCCGCGGCCGAAGTTCAGGAAATTGACCACCTTGGCGCCCATGTTGATCAGCGACATGATCTTGGCGGGCGGCACGCCGAGCATTTGATCGTACCAGCGGTTCAGAGTCTCGATGAAAGCCTGCATCTCGGCGAGCCGCGCCAGCGCGACCGCGCCGACCTTCGGATCGCCCCTGGCGTCCGCCATGCAGGCGCGCAAAGCCGCCGCGGCGGGATCGATCTCGCGCTCCTTGCGGCCCTGGGCGATGCGGGTGACCATCTCGAACAAGTCGGTTTCCGCCTCGAAATGGTCGCGCCGGTCGCCGAGCATCGGCACGCGGCGGATCAGCTTCCAGCTGATCAACTCCTTGAGGCTGTTGGAGACGTTCGAGCGCGCCATGGCGAGCGTGTCGGCGATATCCTCGGCGGTGCGCGGCCGCTCCGACAGATAGAGCAAGGCATGGATCTGCGCGACCGAGCGGTTGACGCTCCATTGATTGCCCATGTCGCCCCAATGGAGGATGAAGCGCTCGACCGCCGGCGCCAGCTTCGGGGACTCGACTGCGATTTCTGTCATGACAGAAATATCCGACAGGATCGAAACGATGTCAAGCACCGTTGTTCATTCGCCGGCAACGCCGCCTTGCTACGAGTATGGCTCATGCGCATCCTGCTTCCCGTCCTGGCCCTGCTCCTCTCGGGCTGCCTCGCCCGCACCGCGGTCGATATCGTCACCTTGCCGGTCAAGGCGGTCGGCGCCGGCGTCGACGCCGTCACAACGAGCCAGGCCGAAGCCGACCAGCGCCGCGGCCGCGAGCTGCGCCAGGAGGAGGAAAGGCTCGGCCGCGAAGCCCGCCGGAGGGAGCGCGAGGAGCGCCGGGCGCGGGAACGGGCGGCGGAGCAGCAGGATGAAGAGCAAGAGCCGCAGCGCTGAACGTCTCGAGAGGATGAACGGAGGGTGGTCCTCCCTCCCCTCCAGAAAACAAATATTAAGACCGATGGCCTATGGCACCGCCGATGGCGGGGCTTAGACGGCAGAGCGGACCGGATCTTGGGGAGGCGGAGAAGCGTCCGTCTCCCGGGCGCCTGTTCGCGCAGGACTTCCGGCGCGTCGAGGACGAGCAGGAAGAGAGCGCGGCGCGCGAGCGGGTGCGCTCGCTCAATCACGTCCCTGTCTTTCTCGTCGGCGTCCACCTGGTCTGCGCCGCCGCTGTCCTGGCCGCGCTCGGCGACCCCCTGAACCCGCCGGCCGCGCTGGCCGCATTGCTCGGCGCCCTCATCGCCCTCGATTTCGGGATCTGGGCCTGGCTGCTCAAACGCCCGCTCTCCCGCCTCGCGCCGCATGTCGCGATCCGTGGCGCCGCCCTCTACAGCCTCGTCGCTTACGCGCTCTGGTGCGGGGCGGCCTTCGTCGCTGGCCCATTGGCGACGGGCGACCGCAATCTGTTCGACCTCGCGGTGGCGGGCGCCGTGCTCGCTTTGCCCTTCGCCTTCCTCTCCTTTCCCGGTCTGGTCGCGATCGGCTGCGCCGGCGTCGCGGCCAAATTCCTGTTCCTGTCGCACGACATGGCCGGGGCTGCGGCGGCCGCCCTGCTCGGCCTGCTGCTGGTCGGTCTGAGCCTCAAGGGCGCGGCCGACCGCATCCTCCAGATCCAGCGCCGGATCGTGATCGACTGGCACGGGCAAAGGGCGTCGCGCTTCATCGAGGAGTTCGAGCAGGCCGGCCGCGGCTGGTTCTGGGAGACGACCGCGCGCGGCAATCTCTCTTATGTCTCCGAGCAGCTCGCCGCCGATTTGAAGACGCCCGCCGCCGACCTTATCGGCATGCCCTTTGCCGACCTGATCGGCCTCGACGACCGCCGCGGCACCGAATCCTCGGAGCGCACATTGGGCTTCCATTTGTCGACGCGGCTGCCCTTCACCGACATCAACGTGCGCGCCAACACCGCCGCCGAAATCTGGTGGTCGCTGTCGGGGACGCCGAGCTTCGACGAATATGGGCGCTTCCTGGGCTTCCGCGGCATCGGCTCCGATCTCACCCAGCAGCGCCGCTCCGAGGAGGAGATTAACCGCCTCGCCAAATATGATTCGCTGACCAGCCTGCCCAATCGCATGCTGATGCGCCGCACGCTCGACGAGACGCTGCAGAGCAAGGACGGCGCCTCTGGCGGCTGCGCGCTCTTCCTGATCGACCTCGACCGCTTCAAGAACGTCAACGACACGCTGGGCCACCCGATCGGCGACGCCTTGCTCAAACAGGTCGCCCAGCGGCTGACCAACGTGATCGGCAAGGAGGGCCAGGTCGGCCGGCTCGGCGGCGACGAGTTCGAGGCGGTGCTGCCGGGCCAGCATGACGAAGGCGGCCTCAGCGCGCTCGCCGGGCGGCTGATCCAGCAGGTGTCGATGCCCTACATGATCGAGGGCCACAACATCTCGATCGGCGCGTCGGTCGGCATCGCCACCGCGCCGCCCGAAGGCTGTTGCGCCGACGCCCTGATCCGCAACGCCGATCTCGCCCTCTATTCCGCCAAGGCCGCCGGCCGCGGCACCTTCTGCTTCTTCGCGCCCGAAATGCATTCCGAGGCGCAGGACCGGCAGATTCTCGAGACCGACCTCAGGAAGGCGATCGCCCGCGGCGAGCTCCAGCTCCAATATCAGCCCGTGGTCAACGCCCAGACCGAGGAGCTTTCGGGCTTCGAGGCCCTGGTCCGCTGGCACCATCCCACACGCGGCGTGATTTCCCCGAGCCTGTTCGTGCCGCTCGCCGAGGAAGCCGGACTGATCCTCTCGATCGGCGAATGGGTGCTACGCACGGCGTGCCTGGAGGCGGCGAAGTGGCCCGAGCATATCCGGGTCGCGGTTAATCTCTCGCCGATCCAGTTCGTCGAGCCGAGCCTGCCCGCCACCATCGTCTCGGCGATCGCCAATGCCGAGATCGCGCCGCGCCAGCTGGAGCTCGAGATCACCGAAGGCGTGTTCCTGGTCGAAAGCGACGCCACCGACGACATGTTCGCCAAGCTGAAGTCGATCGGCGTGCGCCTCGCCCTCGACGATTTCGGCACCGGCTATTCCTCATTGGGCTATTTGAAGAAGGCGCCGTTCGACAAGATCAAGATCGACCAGAGCTTCGTGCGCGGCGCCGCCAAATCGGGGAGCCGCAACGCCGCCATCATCCGCGCCATCGTCACGCTGGCCGAGAGCCTGGGCATGGACACCACCGCCGAGGGCGCCGAAACCCATGACGAGCTGACCATGATCCGCGAATTGGGCTGCAGCCACATCCAGGGCTATATTTTCGGCCGGCCGATGAACCCCGACGATGCCGGCGCGCTCGCCGAGCAGAACAAGGCGATCACCGCCGACGGCTTCCAGTTCAACCGGCCGCCGCGCCAGGGCATCCTCAAGGTCGCCAGCCTGCAGTTCAACGGCATGTCGATGCCGGTCCGCGTGCGCAACATCTCGACCGGCGGCGCTTTGCTCGAATGCGATCGCATGCTGCCGGCCGAGGCCAAGGTCCAGCTCGATTTGCCCGGCTGCGGCAATCTCGGCGGCGAGGTGCGCTGGTCCGAGGCCAAGCGCGTCGGCATCCAGTTCGAGGACGAGTTCGACCTGCGCCGCCTCGCCCCCGGCAAGGCCAAGAGTTTCGGCGCCAAGCTGCCTCCGCAAACCTATACCAACCTGCGCTATGCCGAGGGAGCCGTCGACAAGAAGGCGCTCTCCGGCGCCGACCTGCGCTACAATACCGGCGGTTGACCCGCGCCGCCGCGCTGTGGCATCCGGCGCTCGCACGCGGGTGTAGCTCAATGGCAGAGCAGAAGCTTCCCAAGCTTACGACGAGGGTTCGATTCCCTTCACCCGCTCCAGCTTCTCCGCTGGCTAGAATCGCTTGAGCAGCTGCTCCACGCTCTCGTGCGCCTTGCCCTTGGCCTTGCCGTTGGACCGGTCCTTGGTCTCCTCCTCCAGCGCGGCGCGGATCTTCTCGATCTGGCTGTCGGTGAGATGCTCGATGCCGATGAATTCGGCGCGCGCCTTGGCGACCGCGCGCAGCAGCTCGTCGAGCTTGGCCTGCATCGCCGCGGCGTCGCGGTTGGTGCTGTTCTGGATCAGGAACACCATCAGGAAGGTGACGATCGTAGTCGCGGTGTTGATCACCAATTGCCAGGTATCGGAATAGCCGAACAGCGGCCCGGTCACGCCCCAGACCAGGATCAGGCCCAAGGCGATAACGAACGCCACGGGCTGGCCCGCGAATGACGAAATCCGGCCGGCGAACCAGGTGAAGAAACGGTCCATACCTACGGCCTCCAATCCAACCGCCTGAAGCGATCCGGCCCAGCCCTTGGTTCCTCAGATGCCGTCGGCGACGATCTCGCACCCGGTCGCCTCGAGCCGATGGGCGAGGTCCGAGGCGCAAGCCTCGAGCGCGCCCTCCTCAACGCTGCGGATGACGAAATTGGCGCCGACCCGACCGTCCTTGAAGAAGGGATAGGAGCCGATCTGGCAGCGCTCATGCGCGCGCTCGGTCTCGCCGAGCAGATCGGCGACCTCGCTTTCGGGCGACCAGCAGCCGATCGTGCGCGACAGCAAGGGCCGGCCGCCCTCGAGCTGGCCCGCCAGCGCCTCCAGCATCAAAGTCGCGATATGGGGGACTCCGGCGAGGATGAAGATGTTGCCGTGGCGGATGCCGGGCGCGCCCGACATGCGGTTCTCGATCAGCTCGGCGCCCGCGGGCACCCGCGCCATGCGGAGACGCGCCTCGGTGACTCCGCCGCGGCTCGCATAATAGCCTTCGAGCATCGCGCGCGCTTTGGGATGGACGACGACGCCGACGCCGAGCGCGGCGGCGATCGCATCGACGGTGATGTCGTCATGGGTGGGCCCGATGCCGCCGGTGGTGAAGAGATAGTCGTTGCGGGCGGCGAGCGCGTTCACCGCCTCGGCGATCGCGTCGATGTCGTCGGCGACGATGCGGACCTCGGCGAGCCTGATCCCCTGCAGGTTGAGCCAGGTCCCGACCTGCGCGACATTGCGGTCCTGGGTTCGGCCGGAGAGGATCTCGTCCCCGATCACCACCATCCCCGCCGTCCAGATCCGCTCGTCCGCCATCCGCCATCCTGTACCGGCTCCGCTCGGTCCCGTCATGGGTGCAAATTTGTCTTTTCCGCGCTATATGAGCGCCATGGACACGCCTCTCCTCGACCTCGAAGCCGACGTGATCGGCCGCCACGGACCGATCAAGCTGCACGGGCCGCAGGGCTTCGCCGGCATGCGCACCGCCGGGCGCTGCGCCGCCGAGATCCTCGACGCGCTCGTCCCCCATGTCGTCCCGGGCGTCAGCACGCAGGAGCTGGACGAGATCGTCTTCGCCGAGATGCGCGCCCGCGGCGCCATCCCGGCCACTTTGGGCTATCGCGGCTACACGAAGAGCTGCTGCACCTCGGTCAACCACGTCATCTGCCACGGCATTCCGGGCGACCGCCTCCTCAAGGACGGCGACATCGTCAATATCGACGTGACGCCGATCCTCGACGGCTGGCACGGCGACACCAGCCGCATGTTCCTCGTCGGCGACGTCGGCATCAAGGCGAGGAAGCTCGTCCAGATCACCTACGAATGCATGATGCGCGGCATCGAGGCCGCGCGCCCGGGCAACCGCCTCGGCGACGTCGCCCACGCCATTCAGAGCCACGCCGAGGCGCACCGCTATTCGGTGGTCCGCGATTTCTGCGGCCACGGCCTCGGCCGCGTCTTCCACGACGCGCCCGAGGTCGTCCATGCCGGCCGCCCGGGCACCGGCCCGGAGCTGCTCCCCGGCATGTTCTTCACGATCGAGCCGATGATCAACATCGGCAAGGCCGCCGCCAAGGTGCTCGACGACGGCTGGACCGCGGTCACCCGCGACCGCAGCCTGTCGGCCCAGTTCGAGCACAGCGTCGGCATCACCGACGACGGGTGCGAAATCTTCACCAAGAGCCCCAGGGGCCTCGACGCGCCGCCTTACGCCTAAGCCCTCCTCCCATCGGTCAGGTCGCGGCGGCATCGCTTCTCTGGTCGTCGGTCGACAGCGCACATGGAGGAGTAGCCATGACTTTGCCCGATGCGAATGACAGGTGGCTTCAGCAGTTCCTTGAAAAGGACTATTCGTGGCAAGGCCTCAAAAAGAAGGACATACCCGGCTGGAAGATCGCATCGGATTATCAGCTTGTCTTTACACCAGATTCCCTGCTTCCTGACGCCACACTTCAGGATTTCTGGAGAGAAGAAGAAAAGCAGCTGATCGACACCCCGTTCGGCTGCTTCACGCGTTGGCACCTTCCTCCAGGCGATTTTGCTGTATCTCGGCCGCGCCCGGATGAAGTGTTGGCCAAGCTTGTGTCCGCCGCCGAAATCATCCGACGAGATTGCCGCGGCGAGCAAACGCAGGCTCAAATTCCATTCATGGGTTTGGGATTCGAGGGAACAGAGAGCGTCGCAATCGCGATGGCATTCCTGTCGCGGGAGCCAATAGCAGCCAGCCTGGCCGATGCCTTTATAGTCGAGGCGGTGCTCCTGCAAGACGTGGTGCTCCCGTCTTTCTCCGGTCGGGGAATGACCTTTTTGCAGGACTTTGCTTGCGCGGAGGGCATGATTGAGACGTTCTCGATCGATGACGCCACTTTTCTCGGCGACTTTAGTCTTGTTGGGATGAATTTCGGGAAATTAGAGGCCCGCAGGGCCAAGTTCCTAAAGAAGTGCTGGGTCGAGAGGTGTCGGTTCACCGAACACTTCGATTTCGGGAATGCCTCGGTTGCGGACTGGTGCGAATTCCGAGCTTGCGAGTTCCGAAAAGGCGCCAGCTTTCGCAGATGCGTGATCAAGGCCGCCCGTTGGAACAGTTGCTCGACCGTAGGGGGGATTTCGCTGGAGAACGCGCACATCACTGCCAGCTTGTGGACGAGCCAGAGCAACATAGCGAATTTCGACGCGCACCAGTTGACCTGCGTCGGCGACTTTACTCTCGACCGGGGGGTCGGTACCAAATGGCTCCGCCTGAATGAGGCGAGATTGTCGGGAAAGGTGAGCTTCCACACTCCGCCGACCCTCGAGACGTTCGAGGCCGTCAAGACTCAATTCCTTGGCGAAGCCGACTTTCCCGGGTTGCAGGCCACGTCCGCCATCCTGTCCGGCGCGGTCTTCAACGGGCGCACCTCCTTCGCGGGCGCGACCTTTTCGGGGCCGGTCAAATTCGATGACGTCACTTGGCCCAATGATGCGGCTCACTATGCTTCGGCCTTTCGCGAGTGCCGGTTTACCGATGCCTCCGATTTTTCGACAGCGCGATTCAACGTGATCGCGGCCTTCCACGAGGCGCATTTCGCCCGGCCCCCGCTGATTCACCTCGCAGAAGGCAAAGCGGGGCAGCTCTGTCTCCGTCAGATGATTGACCAGGCGAACGCCGCGGCTAGGGCCGGCGACCACCATGGCCCAATCGACAAGGAACTGCTCGAACGTCACTTCGGCGCGCTCGAGGGAGGCGCCCGGGTGCTCAAGCAGGCCATGGAGGCGCGCCGCGCCCGGGGGCTGGAGCAGCGGCTGTACCGGTATGAATTGATCGCACGGCGGCATCGTCCCTCGGTAGGCCCATGGGAGCGCTCCATTTCCTGGCTGTTCGGCCTCTCGTCCAATTACGGGGACAGTTCTCTTCGTCCGCTCGCCATCCTTCTCGGCATGACGATAGCCTTCGGGGTCGCCTACGCGCTTTGGGCATCGCTAGTTGAAGAGACCCTTAACCTAAGCCTCATTCAGCAGGGCCTCACCTTCTCCGGCCGCAGTGTATTTCGGCCTTTCGATGTTTGGAACAGCGCGAAGGGGAGCAGGGACGCCGTCGAAGCTGCCCTGCTTTGGAACAGTGGTCCGGGATGGGGTCTCGTCGCGCGAGTGGTGAGCTCGACCCAGTCCTTTCTATCCCTGATCCTGACGTTTCTGGTCGCACTATCACTAAAAAGGCGATTCCAGTTGGGCTAGCGGCCAACTCATGCGCCAAGAGGGTTGGCCGCTATCGATGGGAGTTCCGTGCGCCTACGGCTCGGAATCGACGCCCCGCTTTATGATCGATCGGGCTGTCTAACGCTCCGATGTCCTTACCCGCCGATAGGGCACGAATTCGCCCAGGAAGACGACGCCGCTAAAGGAGCGCGAGCCCGGGTTGATCATGGTCACCGTGTCGACATTGCACAGACGCGTCGACGGCGTCCGCGTCACCATCGTGTCCCACTGGTTGAGCTCCCGGGCGCCGTTTTCGGGCCGGTTGACGTAGAGGACGGAGCCGGCGTCGTAGATGATCGCCGTGCCGGTGATCACCCGCGACGAGCGGACCCGGTGCAGATCGATGCAATCGACCGGCGCTTCGGCGACGCGGCCCTGGAGCACGCGGGCGAGCTCGGCCTCGTGGTCGGCGGGCTTGGCCTGCGCGGCGCCGCCGATGAGGAGCGTGCCGGCGAGAAGGGGAAGGAGCTTGCGCATATCTGGCCTCGCTTTCGAAATGGCTCTTGAGCCATATACCCTTTCGCATCTGAACGCACGCTGACCCCGAACGTGCCCGTGGCCGCGGATTTCCAAGGAGCCGCTTGCCACCTTGCCCGCGCGGGCTATGGGTGCATCGCAGGCGGACGGAGGCGCGAGGTGAAGAAGGTCGAGGCGGTGATCAAGCCGTTCAAGCTCGATGAGGTCAAGGAGGCGCTGCACGAGGTCGGCGTCTCGGGCATCACCGTCACCGAGGCCAAGGGCTTCGGCCGCCAGAAGGGCCATACCGAGCTTTATCGCGGTGCCGAATATGTCGTCGATTTCCTGCCCAAGGTCCGCCTCGAAGTGGTCGTCGAGGACAATCTCGCCGAACGCGTCGTCGAGGCGATCGCCAATGCCGCGCGCACCGGACGGATCGGCGACGGCAAGATCTTCGTCTCCAGCGTCGAGGAAGCGGTGCGGATCCGGACCGGGGAGCGCGGGTCGGACGCGATCTAGGTTCGCGGTCGTCAGCGTAGACACCCCACACCGTTCGCCCTGAGCCTGTCGAAGGGCCTTCCTTCTTGCGGAGAAAGAGCAGGACAGGGCTTCGACAAGCTCAGCCCGAACGGAATTGGCCTTCCCTTTCCACTCCCCCGGGCGACCGGCTAAGTAACCCCATGCCCGACGATCCCCGCCTTGCCTCGATGTCCCCGGAGGAGCTGCGCGCGGCGATGCAGTCGCTCGGCTATCGCACCCAGAGCGATCTCGCCAATGCGATCGGGGTCAGCCGGCCGGCGGTGAGCCTGTGGCTCGACGGCAAGGTCGGCGTGCCGCGGCCGGTGGCGATGCTGCTGAGGATGCTGATCGCCGCGCAGCGCCGGCCGTTCTGACCGCCAGGGCGTAGTGAATTATTCACATGGACGGCCCGCTTCGGCCTTGGGATGAAAAGGCCGCAGGCGAATCCGGATCAGGGACATAACATCATGGCGAACGACGCGAACACGATCCTGACGGCAATCAAGGACGGCGAGATCGAATGGGTCGACCTTCGATTCACCGACCCCAAGGGCAAATGGCAGCATCTCTCCATCTGCTCCGGCGTGATCGGCGAGGACGAATTGACGGACGGGCTAATGTTCGACGGCAGCTCGATCGCCGGCTGGAAGGCGATCAACGAATCGGACATGATCCTGAAGCCCGATCTCGACGCCTGGTATGTCGATCCGTTCAGCGCGACGCCGATGGGCATCCTCTTTTGCGACATCGTCGATCCCGGCACCGGCGAGCTCTACGCCCGCGATCCCCGCTCGACCGCCAAGCGCGCCGAGGCCTATTTGAAGGCGACCGGCGTCGGCGACACCATCTATGTCGGCCCGGAAGCCGAATTCTTCATGTTCGACGACGTCCGCTTCGAGGACGGCTATGCCGCCTCCGGCTTCAGCCTCGACGATATCGAGCTGCCGACCAACACCGCCACCAAATATGAGAATGGCAATCTCGCCCACCGGCCGCGCGCCAAGGGCGGCTATTTCCCGGTCGCGCCGGTCGACAGCGCACAGGACATCCGCGCCGAGATGGTCTCGACCATGCTCGAAATGGGCCTGCCGATGGACAAGCACCATCACGAGGTCGCCGCCGCCCAGCACGAATTGGGCCTCACCTTCGGCACCCTCGTCACCACCGCCGACCGAATGCAGATCTACAAATATGTCGTCCACATGGTCGCCCATGCCTACGGCAAGACCGCGACCTTCATGCCCAAGCCGATCAAGGCGGACAACGGCTCGGGCATGCATACCCACATGTCGATCTGGAAAAGCGGCAAGCCGCTCTTCGCGGGCACGGGCTATGCGGGTCTTAGCGAGATGTGCCTCTATTTCATCGGCGGCGTGATCAAGCATGCCAAGGCATTGAACGCTTTCACCAACCCGACCACCAATTCGTACAAACGGCTCGTCCCGGGTTTCGAGGCGCCGGTATTGCTCGCTTATTCGAGCCGCAACCGCTCCGCCTCCTGCCGCATCCCCTACGGGTCGGGCGAGAAGGCCAAGCGCGTCGAATTCCGCTTCCCCGACGCGCTCGCCAATCCCTATCTCGCTTATTCCGCCCTCCTGATGGCCGGCCTCGACGGCATCCAGAACCGCACCCATCCGGGCGACCCGATCGACAAGAACCTCTACGATTTGCCGCCGCAGGAGCTGGTCGACGTCCCCACCGTCTGCGGGAGCCTGCGCGAGGCTTTGATCGCCCTCCACAACGACCGCGCCTTCCTGACCAAGGGCGACGTCTTCAGCGACGACCAGATCGACGCCTATATGGAGCTCAAATGGGAAGAGGTCCTGCGCTGGGAAACCACGCCGAGCGCGGTCGAATATGACATGTATTATTCAAGCTGAATGGGGACAGTTACTTTTCCGCACGGCCTTCCCGGTTTCGCACCGCGGTTCGGAAAAGTAACTGTCCCCGCTGCGCTCAATCCTCCAAAATCAAGCTGTGCCGCTTGGTGTCGCGCATCCTGAGATAGACGATCAGCGACAGGCCGATCATCCCCGCGACATACCAGTAGAAGGCGCTTTCGATGCCCCGGTTCTTGAACCAGAGCGCGACATATTCGGCGGTGCCGCCGAAGATGGCGTTGGCGATCGCATAAGGGAGCGCGACGCCCAGAGCGCGGATATGAGCGGGGAAGAGCTCGGCCTTCACCACCGCGTTGATCGAGGTGTAGCCGGTCACGATCAGCAAGGCGGCGAACACCAGGGCGAAGGCGGCGATCGGATCGCGAACGCGCTCCAGCATGGTGAAGATCGGCACGGTCAGCAGCAGCCCGAGCAGGCCGAAGGTGACCATCACCGGCTTGCGCCCGATCCGGTCTGACAGCGCCCCGGCGACGGGCTGGAGGCACATGAACAGGAACAGCGCCGCGGTCATCACCTGGCTCGCCGTCTCGCGGCTGAAGCTCGACGTGTTGACCAGGAATTTCTGCATGTAGGTCGTGTAGGCGTAGAAGGCCAAAGTGCCGCCCGCGGTGAGCGCCATCACCAGCAGCGCCTCCTTCGGATGGTCGCGGAACAGGTTCCGGCCGCTCGATCTGGGCCGGTCGCTGCCCTTGGCGTTGGTGAAGCTCTCGGTCTCCGCCAGCCGCCGCCTGATGTAGAAGACGACCACGGCGAGCAGCGCGCCGATGGCGAACGGGATGCGCCAGCCCCACGCCTCGAGCGCCGCTTCCGACATCGTGAATTGCAGTGCGAGCAGGACGGCGAGCGCAATCAGCTGGCCCGAGATCAAAGTCACATATTGGAAGCTCGAATAGAAGCCGCGCCTTTTCTGGCCCGCCATCTCGCTCAAATAGGTCGCGCTGGCGCCATATTCGCCGCCGACGCTGAGGCCCTGCAGCATCCGCGCCAGCACCAGGATCGCCGGGGCCCACGCCCCGATCTGCGCGTAGCTGGGGCTCAGCGCGATCATCAGCGAGCCCGCGCACATCAGGGAGACCGACAGGCTCA
Organism: Allosphingosinicella sp.; assembly: GCA_035543935.1. GTDB lineage: Bacteria > Pseudomonadota > Alphaproteobacteria > Sphingomonadales > Sphingomonadaceae > Allosphingosinicella. The sequence goes on along the minus strand of DATKIV010000037.1, from coordinate 77,514 downwards.
GCCCCGCCTTGCGCCCCTTGCGGTCGGCATAGACGCCCATCACCCAGGCGCCGATCGGCCGCATCACGAAGCCGACCGCGAACACCGCCGCCGTGTTCATCAGCTGCGCGGTCAAATCCCCTTTCGGGAAGAAAGACGGCGCGAAATAGAGCGTGAAGGCGGCATAGATGTACCAGTCGTACCACTCGACCATATTGCCGGCCGAGCCGCCGATTATGTTGCGGATGCGGTGGCGGCGGACGTCGGGGTCCCCGGCTGTGGGTTTGGTGAGCGTCGCCATGGTCTGAGCGAATCCCTTCTGCGGCTAGGCTTGTCAATCGGGCCCGTTCGCTCGTGCTGAAACCATCCTCCGATACGCCGTTTCGACAAGCTCAACGGCTACTCAGGATGAGCGTGTGGTGGAATTCTCTTCCTTCCCGCTCATCCTGAGTAGGGACTGAGCTTGGCGAAGCATGTCCTGAGCGCCTGCCTTGGCAGGCAGTCGAAGGGGCCCGTATCGAAGGATCAATAATCCCGCGACACGCGGACGTTGACGCTTTCGCGGCCGATCGTGGAGATCGAAGAGAGGATCGCGAGCCAGCGTGTGATTTGATATTCGACCGTGGTCGCCGAATAGCCGCGGCCGTCGGTGACCACCTCGACATAGACGCGGCGGCCGAGATATTTGCCGGCGGCGAGCTGGGTGCCGATCCCCTGGGTCACGTCGGCCGGCAGGATTCGCAGCCGGTCGAGCCCGACCGAGCGGCGCAAGGCGTTGATCGGGTCGAGCCCGCCGCGCGGATCGTTGAGGCTGGCGACGGCGGCGGCGAGCTGCACCGCCTCGGGCGCCGAAAGATTGGTGATCGAGGTGCCGAACAGAATGCGCGAGAGCAGTTCGTCCTGCGGCAAAGCGGGCGTCGAGGCGAAGGCGATTTCGGGCCGCTGGCTCCGCCCGGTCACCCTGATCTGGGCCGAGAGGCCGCGCACCCGCGCCTCGGCGGCGATGTCGAGCTGAGGATTGACCGGCGCCTCGCCGGCGAAACGGATGCGGCCCCGAACCAGATCGAAGCGGCGGCCGGCGAAATCGTAGGTGCCGCGCAGCATCTCGGCCGAGCCGGTCAAAGCGGGCTCGGTCGCGGTGCCGCCGACCTGGACGTTGGCCCGCCACTCGCTGTTCATGCCGAGGCCGTTCACCGCCACCCGGCCCGGCGCGGCGACCGCGATGGCGAGCCGCCAGGGCGCGATCCGCACCACCACCGGCCGCTCGAAGGCGTCGGGGCGGTTGACCTCGGTGACGCGCAGCCGCGGCACCTGCGCCATGGCGGTGGCGCTGCCGAGGCGGAAGCGGCCCTGGGTCATCGTCACATTGCCCGAAATGGTGCCGCCATTGCCGGCCGAGCGGATCTCGAGATCGCCGGTCACCGAGGCGGCGATGTCGTCGCGGTCGAGCAGGCGGGCGTTCTGCGCGCGTACGTTGAAGCGCATGCCGACGCCGCCGTCCCCCGCCAGATCGAGCACGCCCGCGCCCGCCACCCGGCCACCGCCGGCCGTCGTCCCCTGGAATTGCTCGATCCTGAGCTGGGAGCCGCCGAAGCGACCGAAGGATTGCAGATTCTCGATCACCATGCCGGTGACCGCGCTCTCCAGCCGCGCGCCGACGGTGCGGACCGAGCCGTTGATGCGGGGGTTTTCGAGACTACCGACTACGTCGGCGGCGATTGCCGCGGGACCGGAGACGTCGATCAGCTCGACGCCGGTCAGTCGCCAGAGCGTGTCGGCCGGACCGTTATAGCGGATTTGCGCCTGCATCGGCGCACGCGCGAGCTGCTCGACGAACAGGCCCGGCCCGCCGATCGCGCTGATCCGCGCCTGCGCCCGGCCGATCACTCGGCCTTCGCTCACGGCAATGGCGCGCAGGGCCGCGTTCGGGCCCTCGAGCCGGGCGTTGACGCCGATGTCCATCGGCCGCGACGACAGGACGAGGCCGGCCCGGGTCAGCCCGCGCACCCGCAAATTGGCCTCGCCGCTCGGCGGAGCGCCGGCATGCGGCGAGCGGTAGCGCACGCTGCCCGAGGCGATCCCGCCAAGGCCGAGCTGCGGCCAGCCGATGTCGAGCACGGTGAGCGGCATCGCGGCCAGCTGCGCGTCGACCTCGGTGCGCGCGCCGAACAGGCCCGAGACGCTGGCGCTGCCGCCGGCGAAGCTGAACCTCGTCGCCGCCAGCCGCCAGCCTTCCGGCGTCCAGGTGAGATCCGCCGGCGTGATCAATTGCAGCGCCCTGCGGTCGAGCGTGCCGCTGCCGCTGACCCGGTAGCGGCCGGGCGCGGCGTCGGCGACGGCACTGAAGGTGAAATCGCGGCCGCGCGAGGCGGCGATCCGCGCGTTGATCCGGCCGACGCCGCCACGCAGGCTCGCGCTTGCCTCGACATTGGCGATCGACAGCGGGCCGCGGCTCACCCCGCGCGCCGCCACCCGGCCCTCGACCGAATTGCCTTCTGGGTCGAGCAGAATGATCCCGCTGATCGTGGCGCGGCGGATCACGATCGGCGGCGGTCCGTAGAAACGCGCGTCATTGGCGGCGAGGTCGACCGCGACCCTTTGCCGGTTGTTGAACGGGCCGAACAGGAGCTCGCCGTCGAGCCCGCCGCCGGCGACGCCGAGCCGGCCGGTAAAGGCATGGGGATCGAGGCGCAGCGCCCCACTCGCCCTGGTCCCCGAGACGTTGAGCGCGGCGACCTGGATGATCGCCTGGCGGCGCGGCGGCAGCAAGATGGTGCCGGTGCCGGTGAACGGCCCCAGGGTCGATCCGCCCTCGGCGCGCCAGCCATAGCCGGCCGGGCTGGGCTCGAAGGTCAGGACGACGCCCGCAAGGCCGAGCGAATCGACCGGGCGATCGAGCCGCAGGGCCAGGCGAGGCCGCTCGAGCCGTCCCTCGAGGCTGAGTCGCGCGGGACCGTAATCGGCATGCCGCGCATTGCCTTCGAAGGAATAAGTGGCATCGGTCCGCCTGAGGCCCGTGCCCGCGAACGAGATCTTGGGCGAGGTCACGCGCAAATTGCTGAAATGGACGATCCGGTCCGGCCCGCGGGCGAGATTGGTTTCGGCCCGCGGCAGACCACCCGAGACCCACGAAAGGAAGCGGTTGTCGAGCCGCCGCACCCAGCCCTGCGCGGTGCCGGTGGTAAAGGTGCCGTGCCCGTCCGGCCCGGGCACAATCCTGAGCTGGGTGAGCGCGTCGACCGTGCCGAAGCCCGGAATGAAATAGTTCTGCATGCCGCCCCGGGCGAGGACCACCCATTGGCCGGTGCCGAGATTGCCGTCGCCGTCGACCAGCCCACGCGCCTTATCGGAGGTGAAGACGAGGCCGGGGCCGGTCAAGCGGGCGCCGGTCAGTTGGAGCGTGCCTTCGAGGCGAGGATGGCCGAGGATGTCGGCCGCCATCTCGCCGACCCCGGTCACCCGCGTCGCGCTGGCCAGCATCGGGATGGCGACCGGCGCCCGCGACAAATGGCCGGCGCCGGCGACGCGGACCTCGTCGAAGCCATTATTGTCGAACTGCATGTGCGGCGACGTGATCCGGTAGACGAAGCGGGCGTCGTTGAAGCCGCCGTCGAGCAAGGCGGCGAGGCGGACGTCGCGCCCGGTCATGTTGCGGAACATGGCCGGCGGCCGGGTCAGCAAGGCGGCGATGCGGACGTCCTCATAGCGGGCGCCGGCGAGGTCGACCGTGCCGCGCGCGTCGGCGCGCAGGGCGCCCGAGAGCAAGGACAGCCGGCCGGTCACGCGCCGCTCGGCGAAAAGGCCGTTGCCCGCGATCCGCACGTGCGGCGCGGTCAGCCGCTGCAGGCGGCCCCGGAGGAAGGGCGCCGGCGCCGCCCAGCCGCGCAGCGCGAAGCGGCCCGAGGCCATGGCCAGGTTGAGGTCCGCGCTCCTGCGGCCGGAAATGTCGAGTCGGGCAGCGCCGGTCCAGCGCGACCAGCTGCCGTCGCCGCCGAGCTCGAGCCGGACCGGCCGCCGCGTCCCCAGCAACGCGGCCACGACGCTGCTTTCGGGCGCGTCGACGCGGGCGTCGAGATCGAAGCGGTCGCGGTCCGGCTCGGCGTCGAGCCTGAGCGCCAGCCGCTCGCCGCCGCCTTGCATGGCGAGGTCGAGGGCGAGCAGGGCGCGCCCGCTCCTGATCTGCGCCTCGGCATGGAGGCGGCCGACCCGCTCGCGCCCGGCGACCGCGGCTCCGAACCGGAACTGGCGCACGTCGAGCCGGCCGAGATGCACATCGTAATCGGGCAGGATCGGCCGCGCCTCGGCGGGCGGATTGAGCCGCGGCAGGCGGCGCAGGATGGCAAGCTCCGAATCGACCTCGTTCAGGGTCAGCGTGCCGAACACATAATCGACCGGCCGCCAGTCCATGTCGATCCGCGGCGCCTCGGCGAACAGGCCCTGGGGATCGTAGAGTCGGACGTCGATCAAGGTGGTTCGCCCGTAGATCGACCCGTCGATCCGCCCGATCCTGATCTTGAGGCCCGACGGCGGCGTCATCGCCGCGATCCGGTTGACGATGAAGCGGTGGCCGGCCTCGGTGTCGAGGAAGGCGAGGAAGGCGACGAGCCCGAGCGCGAGGACGAGCGCGATTGCGATGAGCGCCTTGGCGATCCGCACCAGCCAGATGCGCGGCCGCGAGCGGACGCGCGCCTTCGGTTCCACCTCCGGCGCCGCCGTCGCGTCGAGGACCGCCTCGGCCACGATCAGAAGGCCTGGCCGAGCGAGACGTAGACGGCGAGCCGGGGATCGCCCCGGCGCGGGTTGATCGGCGTGCCTACGTCGATCCGGATCGGGCCGAAGCGGGTGTGGTAGCGGGCGCCGATGCCGGCGCCGAACTGGAGGTTGCCGAAGCGCGGCAGCGGCGTCGTCGAGATATTGCCCGCGTCGATGAAGGGCACGATCCCGAAATCGCCGACCCGGATCCGGGCCTCCAACGAGAATTCGGTGAGGCTGCGGCCGCCGATCGGATCGTCGAACACCGGATCGTGCGGGCCCAGCTCCTGGAAGCCGTAGCCGCGCACCGAGCCGCCGCCGCCGGCATAGAAGCGGCGCGAGGGCGCGATCCGGTCGCGCGCGGCGCCGATGATCGTCCCCAGCCGGGTCCGCCCGGCCAGGGTCACGCTGCGCGAGACCGGCCAGTAGAAGCTGCCGTCGATCTGCGCCCTGGCGTAGAAGAAGCTGCCATTCTGCAGCGACGCCTCGGGCGAGAAACGCGCGGAGAGCCGGAAGCCCCTTGTCGGATCGAGCAGGTCGTTCGACCCGTCATAACCGAGATAGGCGGGGACGGCGGCGATGAAGAAGGTCCGCCGCCGCGTCGTACCGCTGGCGACGTCGACGTCGCGCTCGTCGGTCGCGGTCAGCTCGCCGCCGATCGACCAGGTCCACGCTTTCTGCCAGATGATGTTCGACTGCCGCTCGATGCCGCCGGTCAGGGTGAACATGCGCGCGTCATAAGCGGGCCGGTCGAGATGGCTGGCGGCGATCTGGGCGTTCAGCACCTGGTCGCGGCGCCCGAAATTATTGCGCCGGAAGATCGCCGAGAGCAATTGCTCGCGGGTGCCGGCGACGCCGCGGAAGGTGACCGCGCCTTCGGGCTGGATCAGATTGCGGTGCTGCCAGCTCAATTCGAGCCGCACGCCTTCGCCGGTGCCATAGCCCGCCTCTCCGGCGACGGTGCGCATCGGCGCCGGTTCGAGCGTGACCGCGAGGTCGACGATGTCGCTGCCTTCGCGCGCGACGGGGTGGATCGCAATGGCCGAGACCAGGCCGGTCGCGACCAGCGCCTGGCGCAGATCCTCGATCCGCTCGGCGCGATAGGGCTCGCCCTCGCGGAAGCGGGCGATGGTTTCGATATGGCGGGCGCTGAACAAAGGCCGGCCCTGGACCAGCACGTGGCCGAAGCGGCGCGGGCCGGCGGGCGTTACGGGCAGGACCAGGGTCGCGGTGCGGCTGTCATGGTCGACGACGATCTGGGGCTCGCCGACCTCGGCGAAGGCGAAGCCGCGCCGGCCGAGCTCGGCGCGCAAAGCCGCTTGTGCCTCGTTCACCCGCATCGCGTTGACCGGATCGCGCTCGGCCACGGTGAAGGCACCGCGAAGCGCCTCGGCGTCCGGCCCGGCCGCCGCGTCGAGGCCCGGCAGGGTCACCGCGCCGAACCGGTAGAGCGGACCCGGCTCGACGTTCAGGATCACCGCGAAGCCGCCGCCGGCAGCGGCGTCGACCGCGGTCGTGACCAAAGCGTCATAATAGCCATGGGCGCGCAGCAGCTCGGCCATCAGGTCGGCGTCGGCGCGGGCGCGGCGGTCGATCTGGGCGGCATTGGCGGCATCGCGGCGATGCTCTTCGAGCGTCGAGAGCGTCCGGAACTGCTCCATCAACGTGGCGGTCTCGGTGCCGTCGAGGCCGTCGACCCGGTAGGAATAGGTGCGCGCCGCCGCCCCATCCGCGACATTGGCGTCCGCGGCGTTGGCCTCGGGGCCCGCCGGGATCGGCGCCGCCCGGTCCGCCTCCATGTCGGGCCAGGGCACGCCCAGATCGGGCCATTCCTCGAGCGGCGCGGAAGGGTCGAGCGGCCGATCGACCTCGTCGAGCGGATCGGGCGCCTGCGCCGGCACGGGGTCCGGCGCTTGCGCGAAAGCCACGGCCGGACAGAGGATCAGGGCAAAAGCGACCGACAAAGCGGCTGCACACCGCCCCGCAACGACTTGCAACATAAGGAAAGACGCTAGCGGTCGCGGGCGGGCCGCGCCAGCGACGATTTGGCCCTGTTACTCAATGCACCGTGGCGTCGTCCCGCTCGGACGAGGAAAGCAGTCCGATCATCCGCTCGATCTGCCGCCAGCGGCAGAAATGGATGAGATTGCCGAGGCCGCGGCTGTGATTCGCCCGGGCCGCCGCCTCGAACGCCGCATGCTCGCCGAACCGCGCGATCAGCTCCGCCGCATCGGCCGCGGCCGACGCGTCGGGCAGGTAGACAGGCTGCTGCACGACTTCCTCTTATGTTTCGTCTTGTCCGCTTGCTCTAGCGGCCCGACCTTTCGAAAGACGTGAGAGCCATCGTCAACGCGCGGTAAACCACGCGCTGGGAGGCCGCGGCGGGCTTTGCTATGGAGCGCCGGGGAGGGCTCCGAACGAATGAGCAACGAGCTGGAGATCAAGTCGCCGCCGCACGCCGCCTTGCTGGTCGCGCTGGCGACCGCCGCCGGCGCCTTCGGCGGCTGGCTGGTGAACGGACCGTTGATCGGCGCCATCGCCGGCCTCGCCGCCGGCGTTGCGATCGTCGTGCGCTACTGGCCGCGGCGGGGCGGCTAGGGTTAAGCATTCGTCATTCCAGCGAAAGCTGGAATCTCACTTTCTCCAAGGCGCCGGAAGGAAAAGAGATTCCAGCTTTCGCTGGAATGACGGCTCAACCTTGGTCCGCTCCTGCAATGCGAAATTAGGCTGGCCCCCGTCGCCCGCCGCTGCCATGGGGCGGCGATGGCCCCCGATCGCAAAGCCATCCGCGCCGGCGGCGCCCTGCTCGCTCTGTCGCTGCTCGCCGGCGCGCTGATCGGCGTGTTCGCGGGCCAGCCCAGCATCGGCTTCCTCGCCGGCGCCGGCATCGGCCTCCTGCTGCTCACCCTGATCTGGCTGCTCGACCGGCGGCGTTAAAGCGCGGCCCCCGGCGTTCGCCAAATATGAGTCATCCCGGCGAAGGCCGGGACCCATGAACCGAAGCAGCCGGGTTAGGGGTGCGGACGTTTGCGCGCGTCCCGAAGCGCGGTGTTCATGGTCCCGGCCCTCGCCGGGATGACCCCCTTATCGTCAGCGCCGCTCAGCCGATCCGCCGCCCCGTCCAGACCACCCGCCCGACGACGTCGACCGCGGCGGGATCGCAATCGGGCCAGCCGGGATAGGCCGGGTTGTCGGAGCGGATCGAAACCGTCCGCGCCGCCGGGCTCAGCGCCACCCGTTTGACGACGAGGGCATCGTCGATCCTGAGCACGTAGATGCCGTCGCGCAGCCGCGCGGCGCCGTCGCCGCGGTCGACCAATATGTCGTCGCCGTCGGCCAGAGTCGGCGCCATCGAATCGCCTGCGACGCGAATGATCGACAGCTGGCCGGGCGCGCCGCGCGCGATCCGCCTCAGCCAGGCGGGGTCGAAGGCGATATGGCTCTCGCCACTCTCGTCGCCGTCGAACGCGCCGGCGCCGGCCGAGGCGTCGACGTCGAGCCGCGGCACGGGCGTCAGCCCCCTGCCCGACGCGGGCGCGGGCGCGCCGAGCAGGGATTCCTCGACATCGAAATAGCGGGCGAGCAGCCGCCGGTCGGCCTCGGCCAGACGCCGCGGCGTGCCGCGCTTGATATATTGCTGGATGTAGGCGGGGTTGCGGCCGATCAGGCGCGACAGGCTGGCATAATCCTCGCCGCGCTCGACAATCAGCCGCGCCAGCGCCGCCCGTCCCCTGTCTTCCGCGAAGCCCTTGTTCTCCGCCATGGCCTCCCTTTCCGGCTGCCGCCCCCAAAGCATTTTTCCTCCATTATAGATAGGAATTTTCCTAGACAAGTAGGAAATGTCCTTCGACTGTTGGAACAGATCAGGAACAGTGATTCGGAGGACATCGTGCATATCCGGCGACGCATCGAACTCTATCTGCGGCGCACGCGGACCAAGCCGACCCGCTTCGGGCGCGAGTCCATCGGCGATCCGCGCCTCGTATCGGATCTGAGGAATGGCCGCGAACTGCGTCAAAAGACAGAGGCGCGCGTGCATGCATGGCTCGATGAGCGGGAGCGGAAACCATGACCGCCCCGCCCACTGCCGGCGACTCGCTGAAACGCGCGCTCCGTGCTTACTTTGTATATTTAGGCGCCGCCGTCGCGATCGAATCGCTGGCCAGCCGCCCTTGGGCCAGCGTCACCTTTTCGGGCGCGCGCCACCGCCTCGCTTTGTGCATCCCGGGCCCTGGCGCGGCGGCGGCCGCGGACGCCTTTCTCGACGGCCTCGCCGAACGCGATTTCGCTCTGGCCGGCCACGTCCTCGCCGACATTGCCCTGGTCGACCGATGCGAGGAGGACGAGCAGGTCCGCCTCGTCCTCGAGGCGTTGACCGTGAAGGAACGCTAGGACTGGCGGGCGGCGAGGCGCTGGAGGCTGTCGATCGCGCTTTGCAGGCGGTCGTCGGGCGCTTCGGGGAAGACTTGCGGCGCAGGGGCCTGGGACGCCGCCGGGACGGCGGGCGCGCCGCGCGGCCTCTGGCGGCGGGTGAGGCCTTGCTCGAGCCGCTCCATCAGGGCGGCGATGCTCGTCGGCATTTCGGCCGCGGGCGCGGGCTCGGGCGCAGGCGCAGGCGCGGGCTCGGGCGCAGGCGCGGGCTCGGGCTCGGGTGCAGGCGCGGGCTCTGGCTCGACCGCGGCTTCGGCCGCCGCGGCGGGCGCGGCCTCGTCGAGCCAGATCGGCACCGCTGCGCGGACCGGCTCGGGAGGCGCCGGCTCGCCGAGGTCGCGCGCCGCCGAGATCGGGCGGCGGACCGGGGCGTCCGGATGATAGTCGCGGCGGCGGCGCGGCGCTTCGCCGTCCTCGGGCTCGGCGGCAGGCTTCTCCCGGCCCGTGTCGAGGCCGCTGCGGTCGAGCAGGCGGAGCAGGAAGAAGACCAGGCCGAAGGTGACGATGGCGCCGCCGAGCGCGATCGCGATCCGCGCGGTGAGGCCGAGCGGCGGCTGGGCGGCGGCGAAGAGCGAGGGCAGGCCGGTGGCGCCGACGATCTGCGACAGGACATCCTGCGGCATGGCGAAGGCGAAGAAGACCGCCGCCGCCGCCGCCAGGCCCGCCACCGGCAGATCGAGCGCGTTGCGGCCGACGCCGCGGAACCTGGACTTGAAGGGCCTCGAAGCCATTTAGGGAACCTTGCCGGTAAGCCGCTGATAGAGAGGCGCATAACGCGAAATGTTTGACGACCAGTTACGCTCGCGCTCGACGAAGCGGCGGGCGACGTCGCGGCGCTTGTCCCAGCCGCCGCGATGCTCGAACAGACCGGCGAGCGCGTCGGCCAGAGCGGCCGGGTCGCCGGCGCGGAACAATGTACCGGTGACGTCGTCCTCGATCAGCTCGCGATGGCCGCCGACGTCGGACGCGGCGACGAGCTTGCGCTGCGCCATCGCCTCGAGCGGCTTCAAGGGCGTCACCAATTCGGTCAGCCGCATCGCCTTGCGCGGATAAGCGAGGATGTCGATCAGGGCGTAATAGCGCTCGACCTCGTCATGCGGCACGCGGCCGACGAAGCGGATCCGGTCCGCCGCCGGCGAGGCCGTGGCCTGCGCCTTGAGCGCGTCCTCCATCGGTCCGCCGCCGACCAGCAGCAATTGCGCCTTGGGCCGGCGCGCGAGCAGGATCGGCATCGCCTCGATGAGATCGTCGAGCCCCTCATAATCGTAGAAGGAGCCGATGAAGCCGACCGTGTCGGCATCTTTGAGGCCGAGGCTGTCGGCGAAGCCCGCATCGGCGGCGAGCGGGCTGCCGAACAGCTCCATGTCGACGCCGTTGGGCGAGACGATGATCTTGTCCGCGTCGATGCCGCGGCGGATCAAATCCTGCCTCAGCCCCTCGCAGATGACTGCCACCGCATCGGCCTTGCGCGCCGCATAGGTTTCGATCATCCGGGTCAGCCGGTAGCGGGCCGAGCCCTGGCGGCCGGTGCCGTTGCCGACCGCGGCATCCTCCCAGAACGCCCTGATCTCATAGACCAGGGGCAGCCCGCGCCGCCGCGCCACCGGCAAAGCGGCGAGCGCGCTGAGCACGGGCGAATGGGCGTGGAGCTGGTCGGGCCGCCATTGTTCGATCAGTTTATCCAAACGATCGGACAAAGCCCTGATCTCGCGCCATTCGCCGAGCGGCGCCGGTGCCGATTCGGGCTTGGCTGTGCGGTAGAAGGTGATGCCGTCGACCACCTCCGGGTCGGGGCCGTCGGCGGCGTGGCGGGGCCCGGTCAGGCAGGCGACGTCCCAGCCCATCGCCAGCTGCGCCTTGACGATGGCGCGGGTGCGGAAGGCATAGCCGCTGTGCAGCGGCAAACCGTGGTCGAGGACGTGCAGGATGCGCATCCCATTATCTCTGCCACGGCAAGCTTAACGGCGCGTCAATTGCTTGCCGCTATGCGGTCCCGATGCGGGACGGCGGAAATAGGCAATGATCGACAATTTCGCGCTCGCTTTGAGCCACGGCCTGCTGGCGCTCGCCGCCTGGCGTCTGCTGTCACGCCCCGACCTCGACGACGACGAGGCCCCGCGCACGGCCAAGGGCGGCTGGCTCGGCGGAAGGAGGGAGCGCGAGGATGCGTGACCTCGTCCTTTTCGCTTTCGTCGGCGCGCTGCTGTTGCTCGCGCTGAAGCGGCCGTTCCTGTTCACGCTCGCTTATCTCTATGTCGACACGGTATCGCCGCAGCGCATCTCTTATTCCCTGCTCGCCTGGATCCCGATCTCGATGGTGGTCGCCGCGCTCGCCATCCTGGGCTGGCTGGCCGCCGACAGGAAGGAGCTGCGCTTCAGCGCCCGCCAGGGGCTGATCGCCTTCCTGCTCCTCTACGTCACCTGGACCACCGTCTACGCCGATGTCCCGCTCGAGGCCTGGAGCAAATGGGAATGGGTGTGGAAGGCGATGCTGTTCGCGATCTTCCTGCCCTTCACCCTGCGCACCAAATTGCGGATCGAGGCGGCCTTGCTGTTCCTTTGCTTGTCGGCGGCGGCGATCATCATTGTCGGCGGGATCAAGACAGTGGCCGGTGGCGCCGGCTATGGCGTGCTCAACCTGATGGTCGACAACAATAGCGGTCTTTACGAGAGCAGCACGATCTCGACCGTCGCCATCGGGCTGATCCCGCTCATCCTGTGGTTCACCCGGCACGGCACCATCTTCCCGCCCGACTGGCGGGTGAAGGCCTTCTGCGCCGGCCTGATCTTCGCCTGCCTGCTGATCCCGATCGGCACCGAGGCCAGGACCGGCCTGATCTGCATCGCATTGCTCGGCCTGCTGTTGCTGCGCGACGCCAAGCGCCGGCTGCTCTATATCGGCGCCGCGGTCGCTTTGGGCGCGGCCGCCATCCCCTTCCTTCCTTCCTCCTTCACCAACCGGATGGAGACGATCCAGGGCTTCAAGGGCGACGAATCCGCCGGCACCCGCCTCGCCGTCTGGGGCTGGACCTGGAATTACGCGCTCGACCATCCGATGGGCGGCGGCTTCGAGGCCTATCGCCAGAACCGCATCCAGGTCCGCACGGTGAGCGAGGTCGGCGGCGCCGACAGCTCGCTCGCGTCCGTCCAGAGCCTCGCCGACGAGGGCCGCGCCTATCACAGCGCCTATTTCGAGATGCTCGGCGAGCAGGGCTTCCCCGGCCTCATCGTCTTCCTCCTCATTCACGGCATCGGCCTGGTCCGGATGGAGGTGATCCGCAGGCGCTACCGCCGGGTGGAGGGCGAGGATGCGTGGATCGCGCCGCTGGCGACGGCCCTGCAGAATTTCCAGCTCATCTATTTGGTGGGGGCCGTGTTCGTCGGCATCGCCTATCAGCCGTTCGTTTATCTGATGGTGGCAAGCCAGATCGGCTTCGACGCCTGGCTGAGCCGGCGCGAGCGGGCCGCGCGCAGGCAGGGCTTCGGCTTGGCGCCGCTGAAATTGCCGGAACGAAGGGCGATCCCAAGCCTTTAAGCGCGGATGTCCGGCGCGCTTTGCTATGTGGATGACAGCCAGCCGGGCATCACGCGCCGGCGGCACGGCCGCTATTGGCAATATTTCGGCGCCGACGGAAAGCGGATCACCGACCGCGAGGAGATCGACCGGCTAAACGCGATCGGCCTGCCGCCCGCTTATCGCGACGCCTGGTTCTGCCCCAGGCCCAACGGCCACATCCAGGCGATCGGCTATGACGACAAGGGCCGCAAGCAATATCGCTACCATGTCGGCTTCCGCGAGAAGCAGGAGGCGGCCAAGTACGACCGCTGCGCCGATTTCGGGCGGGTGCTGCCGAGGCTTCGCAAGCGCGTCGAGGCGGACCTCAGGAAGCGCAGCCTCAGCCGCGAGACCGTGGTCGCGGCCATCGTCCGCCTGCTCGACACCGGCAGGATTCGCGTCGGCAACGAAGCCTATGCACAATCGAACAAGAGCTACGGCGCCACTACCCTGCGCTCGCGTCACGCCAAAGTGCGTGGGCGCACCGTCAGGATGCGGTTCAAGGCCAAGAGCGGCATCGAACGCGAGCTGTCGATTACCGACAGCACGCTCTCGCGCATCGTCCGCAAGTGCCAAGACCTGCCGGGCCAGAATCTTTTCCAGTTCGTCGACGAAGATGGCGAGGCGCAGCCGGTGAGCTCGACCGACGTCAACGACTATATCCGCGAAGCGACCGGCGAGGATTTCACCGCCAAGCATTTCCGCACCTGGAGCGCGAGCGCCATCGCCTTCGAGCGGATCTGCGCCGCCGGCGAAGAGGGCGTCGGCCTCAAGGCGATGCTCGAGCCGGTGGCGGAAGCGCTCGGCAACACGCCGGCGATCAGCCGCAAATCCTATGTCCACCCGGGCCTGATCGAGGCGGTCAAGGGCGGAACCGGGAAAAGGCTCGCCTTGCAATGTCCCCGCCCCTCGAAATATCTGTCGAGCGCCGAGCGGGGCCTGATCGCCTTCCTCGACAAGCCCAAGCGCAAAAAGAAAGCCGGGACGGCCTGATCCGATGAATCAAAACGACACTCTCGACATCCAGGCCCAGCGCGTATGGGCGGACACGCTCGCCTGGCTCTCCAGCCACAGCTTCCAGATCCTGCTGGGCGCGCTGGCCGGCGCGGTGATCGTCGCCTTGCTGCTCGGCGTCAGATGGCTCGGGGTGCGCATCTGTGGCACCGACCCGGCCCATACTCACTGGCGGACCGTGATCGGGCGCATCCTCGCCGGGACCCGATTGTGGTTCATGATCGCGGCCGCGCTCCGGCTGGTCGCCGGCTATTCGCTGGCGCCGGAAGCGGTGGCGGCGACGGTCGCGGTGCTCTTCACCGTAGCGACGACGCTGCAGGTCGCGCTCTGGGCACGCGAGCTGGTGCTCGGCGTGATCGAGCATCGCGCTGGCGGGAGGGAGGAAAGCAGCGGCCTCGGCAGCGCCCTCAGCATCATCCGCATCCTGGTGACGATCGCCATCTTCTCGATCGCCCTGATCGTCGTGCTCGACAATCTCGGCGTCAACGTAACCGGCCTCGTCGCCGGCCTCGGCATCGGCGGCATCGCCATCGGCCTCGCCGCGCAGGGCATCTTCGCCGACCTCTTCTCGGCGCTGTCGATCATCTTCGACAAGCCGTTCCGCCGCGGCGATTCGATCCGCTGGGACACGACCACCGGCACGGTCGAGCAGATCGGCCTCAAGACGACGCGGGTGCGATCGACCACCGGCGAGGAGGTGGTGATCTCCAACACCAATCTGCTCGGCAAGGAATTGCACAATCTGGCGCGGCTCAACCGGCGCCGGATCGTCCAGCCTTTCGGGATCATCTACCAGACGCCGCCGGACGTCTGCGCGCGCATTCCGGCGATCATCAAGGAGGTCGTCGCCAGCTGCGAGAAATGCGTGCTGATCCGCTGCGGCATGACCGGCTACGGCGCCTCCAGTCTCGATTATTCCTTCGAGTTCGACGTCAAATCTGAGGTCTGGCAGAAGGTCTTCGACGCGCGCCACATGGTGCTGGTCGCCGTGCTCAAGCGCTTCAACGAGGAGGGGATCGAGTTCGCCTACCCGACCCAGACCAGCTTCACCGCGGCGCCGGACGGGAGCTTGATCATGCCCTATCCGCCCGAGGAAGAGACCAGGACGAGCGCGACCGAGACCCGGTAGGGCCGGCGGTACCAGCGCCAGCGATGCGCCCGGGCGGCGAAGCTTTTCGGGCGGGCGAAGAAGATCAGGCCGAAGCCCAACGTACGGCCGAGCTCCTTCCAGAAGCCCGAGCCCCGCGCCTTCATATCCTCCCTGTAGGTGCGCCCGCTCACCTCCTCCGCGAGCAGCACCCGGCTCCCCTGGAATGCAGCGGCGAGCGCGGACGGCGACGGGCGGTAGAGCGTGTCGATCGGGTCGGCATGATAAGGGAAGCTAGACGGCACCGTCGCCAGAATCAGCCCGCCTTCGCCGACAATCTCCTCGCACGCCGCGATCACCGCGCCGCGGTCGCGGACATGCTCGAGCATATTGGCGATGAGGATGGCACGGAAGCCCCGCGCCTTGAGCGCCGCGCGGATCGCCGGATCGAGGATATCGCCGTGTAGGTCGACGCCGTCGCTCTGCTTGAGGTCGCTGTGGAAGACGGCGATCCCGGCCTTCGCGAGCGGGGCGAACAGCTCACGCTCGATATGGGGCTTGGCGATCTCGCGGAAGTGGCGCGTCGAGGAGCCGAGGTTGAGCAGGGGCGAGACCCCCTCGCGGGCGAGGAGGATTTCGCGCAAGCGGATTGCTTCGGCCTCGAACATGAGGCGCAGCAGTGACGCCGCGCCCCCGTTCGTCAAGCCTCAGGCGGCCTGCTGCAGGCCCCGCGCCTCGATCATCGCCATCCAATTCTCGATGGTGATCGCCGAGACATATTCGCGCTGCATCTGGTCGGTCAGCACTTCGAGCATCTGGCAGCCCTCGACGAAAATCTCGATGACGCCGAAGACGCCGCCGCGCTTGCGGTATTTGGCGGGAAAGCCATAGCGGTCGCAAATCTCGGCGATCTCGGCCTCGCTGCGGTGCGTGCCGATCGCCATGTGGGTGGCGTTGTGGCGGCGCGGCGCGACGCGGACATCGGTCGCGTCATTGTCCCCGGCGACGGCGTGGATCTCGGTGCCGCGCGGATAGACTTCGATCATCGTGCCGCGATCGTCGCCCGCCAGCGCGACCCAGCTCCCCGGCGTCACCGACGGAAAGGGCGCGGCGGCGCCGTTCCAGATCTCGGCGAAGAAGTCGGCGACCAGGCGCGGATCGTCGGCCTCGATGGAAACGTGAAACATCATTGGGAATGCTCCTTTGGAAGACGAATCAAGCCACCGCCGCCGGCCGGAAGGCCTGGCGGACGAGCTGGACGAGGAACAGAAGGACGCCGGCGAACCAGAGCAAAGCCGCGACGATGGCGACCAAGGGCCGTTCGGCGAGGATCGACAAAGCGATGCCGATCGGGAACATCAAGGCGGCGGGCGCGGCGAGGATGAAATGGAGGCCGGCAAGCGGGCTCTTCGCCATCTCCGGGTAGAGCCGGTAGACGATGCCGAACAAGGCCAGCGACGCCCAGCCGACCAGATTGATATGGGCGTGGACGGGCGCGAGCCGGAAATCGTGGGCGATGCCCATATAGATGCCCATGCCGACACCCACGGTGAGCATCAGAGCGGCCAGCAGCAGGAATTTCAGATCCAGACGGTTCATCTGTCGCCCCTCGTGATTTCGTTTCGGTGGCGCGATTAGTCCGGCGAAAGTGCGGGCGGGAGCGGGAAGCGACGAAGGCGGGAAGGCGGGCGACGCGTCGACCAAGGCGACAGATCGCGGGATGAAACCACCGAGGGGGACACGTACTTTTTCGCGAAAAAGTACGTGTCCCCTTTTCAGAAGCCCCCCTTTTCAGAAGCCCACGTCCTCGAGCGACAGCAGCGTCGCATTCCCCCCTGAGCTGGTCGTATCCGTGCTGGTCACCCGCTCGTTGCAGAAGCGCGGCAGGTAATGCGGGCCGCCGGCCTTGGGGCCGGTACCGGACTGGCCTTCGCCGCCGAAGGGCTGAGAGCCGACGATGGCGCCGATCATCGAGCGGTTGACGTAGAGATTGCCGACTTTGGCGCCCTCCTCGACCGTCTCGGCCGCGCGCGCGATGCGGCTGTGCAGGCCCATGGTGAGGCCGAAGCCCGACGCGTTGACGCGCCGCACCGTCTCGGGGAGCTGGCCGCCCTTCCAGGTCGCGACGTGGAGCAAAGGACCGAACCACTCCTCCTCGAGATCCTCGATCGCGTCGAGGCGGATCAGCGTGGGAGGGACAAACAAACCTCGTTCGTCCCGAGCGTCGTCGAGGGGCGCCCGTGATGAGTCTGTGCCAGCGCCCCTCGACTTCGCTCGGGACGAACGAGGGGTTGGGACATCGACTGTCTTGATCCAGCGACCGCGCATCTTCTCCCTATGGCCCATCAATTTGTCGTAGGAGGACCGGTCGATCACCGGGCCGACATCGGCCTTCGGATCGGCCGGATCGCCGACGATCAAACTGTCCATCGCGCCCGCCAGCATCTCGAGCGTGCGCTCGGCGATATCCTCCTGGAGGACGAGCAGCCTGAGCGCCGAGCAGCGCTGGCCGGCCGAGCGGAAGGCCGAGGTGACGACGTCCTGCACGACCTGCTCGGGGAGAGCGGTCGAATCGACGATCATCGCGTTGATCCCCCCGGTCTCGGCGATCAAGGGAATGAGCGGGCGCGCGTCGTCGGCGATCAGGGTGCGCGCGATGGTCTTGGCCGTGGCGGTCGACCCGGTGAAAGCGACACCGCTGATGCGGACGTCCTCCATCAATTTCTGGCCGAGGTCGCGCCGCCCGGCGGCGAGGATCAGCGCATCTTCGGGGACGCCGGCATTGTGGGCGAGGCCGACCGCATAAGCGGCGATCTGAGGCGTCTGCGAGGCCGGCTTGGCGACGACGCTGTTGCCCGCCGCGAGCGCGGCCGAGACCTGGCCGAGGAAGATGGCGAGCGGGAAGTTCCAGGGCGCGATGCAGACCCAGACGCCCCTGCCCTCCATCCTGAGCACGTTGCGCTCACCGGTCGGGCCGGGCAGCTCGACCGGCTGCAGATGCGCGCGCGCCTGGGCGGCGTAATAGCGGCAGAAATCGACCGCCTCGCGCACCTCCGCGAGCGCGTCGGGAATGGTCTTCTTCGCTTCCTGAACCGCGATCCGCATCAGCATGTCGCGGTCGCGTTCGAGCAAATCGGCGAGCCGCTCGAGGGCCGAGGCGCGGTCCTCGACGCTGCGCTTCGACCAGTCCTCGAAGCCGCTCAGCGCCCGCGTGACCAGCTCGTCGGCGGGCGGGCTCGACATCGGCGCGAAATCGAGCGGCGGCGCCACCACCTCGGCGACCCGCTCCAGCTCGGGCCGGTCGTTGAGGTCGAGCCCCCAGCTGTTCGGCCGCTCCGGCCTGAACAAATCGTTGGGCAGCGGGATAGAGGGATGGCGCGTGCCGCCCACCGCGGCGATTTTGGCGACCGGATCGGCGATCAGGTCGGCGTCGGTCAGGCTCTCGTCGGCGAGCTGATGGACGAAGGACGAATTGGCGCCATTCTCGAGCAGGCGGCGGACGAGATAAGCGAGCAGGTCGCGATGGCCGCCGACGGGCGCATAGATGCGGGTATGATAGCCCTGCTCGCGGACCAGGCTCTCATAGAGTCCCTCGCCCATGCCGTGCAGCCGCTGGAACTCGAAGTCCCTGGCCTCGCCCGCCCATTCGAGCAGGGTGGCGACGGTCAGCGCATTGTGGGTGGCGAAGGCGGGGTAGATGTTCTTCGCGGCAAGCATGTCCCTCGCGCAGGCGAGGTAGGAGACGTCGGTCGCCGCCTTGCGGGTGAAGAGCGGGTAATCGGAAAGGCCCTGCTCCTGGGTGCGCTTGATCTCGGTGTCCCAATAGGCGCCCTTGACCAGGCGGGCGGCGATGCGGCGGCCGGTCCTGGCCCCGAGCGCGTCGGCCCAGGCGATGGTCGGCCGCGCGCGCTTGCCATAGGCCTGGATCGCCATGCCGAGCCCGTCCCAGCCCTTGAGCGCGGGCAGGCCGGCGACGGCCTCGATGATGTCCAGGCTCATCTCGAGCCGCTCGGTCTCCTCGGCATCGATGGTGACGGGGATGCCGAGCTGTGCCGCCAGCGTCGCCAGCGCCTCGATCTGCTCGATCAAGGCGGGGACGCAGCGTTCATATTGGGCGACCTCGTAGCGCGGGTGGAGCGCGGACAATTTGATCGAGATGCTGTGGCCGGCGCCCGCCGCTTTGCCGACGGCGCGGATCGCGTCCTCATAGCTTCGATAATAGCGCTCGGCGTCCGGGAAGGTCCGGGCCGCCTCGCCGAGCATGTCGAAGCTGGCGGTGAAGCCCCTGTTCTCGCGCTTCCTCATGCGCGCGATCGCCTCATCGATATTGCGGCCCATGACGAAAATCTCGCCCATCATCCGCATCGCCGCGCCCACCCCCTGGCGCACGAACGGCTCGCCGGTGCGCGAGATCAGCCGCCTGAGCGCGCTGGCATGCTCGGAATCGCTGGTCAGCGCCCGGCCGATGACGAGACCCCAGGTGGCCGTGTTGACCAGGGTCGAATTGGCTTTGCCCTTGTGCGCGCGCCAGTCGCCCTCGCCCAATTTGTCGGCGATCAGGCTGTCGGCCGTCTCGGGATCGGGGACGCGCAGGAACGCCTCGGCGAGGCTGAGCAGGGCGACGCCTTCCTGAGTGTTGAGCCGATATTCCTGGAGGAACTGGTTGACCCAGCCCTTGCCCTGCGCCTCGCGCAAGTCCGCGAGCATGGCGAGCGCCCGCGCCTCGACCCGGGCGCGCGACTCGGCGTCGAGCGCCGCGGCTTCGAGCAAAGGCGCCAGCACCTCGGGCTCCGGCGCGCGCAGGAGGCGGCGTATCTCTTTGCGCGCGGTGGCCGTGGCGTCCGCCATCATCTTCTCTCCCGAGGTCCGTCTGGGCTTGTTTATCGCCGCGTCGCGGCCCTATGCCGTGCGCCGATTAGCGCCAGACAGTGGGAGGCTCAATGCCGGTCGCCAGCATCGAAGAAATCCGGGAGCGGGTCGGGACCGAGATCGGGGTGTCCGACTGGATCCTGATCGATCAGGCGCGGATCGACGCCTTCGCCGACGTCACCGAGGATCATCAGTTCATCCATGTCGACCCAGAGCGGGCGGCGAGGACGCCGTTCCGCGGCACTGTCGCGCACGGCTTTCTCACTTTGTCGCTGCTCAGCCGCATGGCCGACGGCGTCATGCTCCACCCGGAAAGCCTGCGCATGGCGGTCAATTACGGCTTCGAGAAGGTCCGCTTCATGGCCCCGGTCCGCACCGGCAAGCGCGTGCGCGGCAAGTTCAAGATGCTCGCCGCCGAGGAGAAGCGCGCCAGCCAGTGGCAGATCACCTACGAGGTCACCGTCGAGATCGAAGACGAGGAGAAGCCCGCCTTGATCGCCGACTGGATCGGCTACATGTTCATCTAGGAATGGGGACACGTACTTTTTCGCGAAAAAGTACGTGTCCCCTTAGAGCGAAGGAAGCCCAGTCATGTCGACCCGCGACGCCGTCATCGTCTCCACCGCCCGCACGCCGATCGGCAAGGCCTATCGCGGCGCCTTCAACGCCACCCCCTCGCCAACGCTTGCCGCTTATGCGATCCGCGCCGCGGTCGAGCGCGCCGGCGTCGACCCGGCCGAGATCGACGACGTCGTCATCGGCGCCGCGCTCCAGCAGGGCGTGCAGGCGACGATCGGCCGCACCGCCGCCTTGCGCGCCGGCCTGCCAGTCACCGTCCCCGGAATGTCGATCGACCGCCAGTGCGCGTCGGGCCTGATGGCGATCGCCACCGCCGCCAAGCAGGTCATCGTCGATCGGATGCAGGTCTGCGTCGCCGGCGGCGTCGAATCGATCTCGATGGTGCAGACCGCCGAGATGCGTCTGGGCGGCGATCCCGAGCTCGTGGCGATGCACAAGGACGTGTACATGCCGATGATCGGCACCGCCGAGATCGTCGGCGCGCGCTACGGCATCGCCCGCGACCGCCAGGACGCCTATGCGCTGCAATCGCAGCAGCGCACCGCCGCCGCCCAGGCCGCCGGCAGGTTCGACGACGAGATCGTCCCGGTCACCGCGACCATGTCGGTCAAGGACAAGGCGACCGGCGAGGTCTCGACGCGCGAGGTCACCATCACCAAGGATGAGGGCAACCGCGCCGACACCACGCTCGAGGGCCTGCAGAGCCTGCAGCCGGTGATGGGCCCCGACGCGCAGGTCACCGCCGGCAATGCCAGCCAGCTCTCCGACGGCGCCTCGGCCTGCGTGATCATGGAGGCGGGCCTCGCCGCCGAGCGCGGCCTCACCCCGCTCGGCCGCTATATCGGCATGGCCGCGGCCGGCACCGAGCCCGACGAGATGGGCATCGGCCCGGTCTTCGCGGTGCCGAAGCTGCTCGACCGGTTCGGGCTCACCGTCGCCGACATCGATCTGTGGGAATTGAACGAGGCGTTCGCTGTCCAGGTGCTCTACGTCCAGGACGTGCTCGGCATCCCCAATGACCGGATGAACGTCAATGGCGGCGCCATCTCGATCGGCCATCCCTACGGCATGTCGGGCGCGCGGATGACCGGCCACGCCTTGATCGAGGGCAAGAGGCGCGGCGCCAAATACGTGATGGTCACGATGTGCGTCGGCGGCGGCATGGGCGCGGCGGGGCTGTTCGAGGTCCTCTAGGCGCCCCCGTCCACCGGCCGGGCCCGACTGGGTCTCCTGCCCTTTTGATGGTATTGAAGCCGCTGACGGGGACGGGTGGAGGAGGACAAGCCATGTCGGGACGCGCGAACGGCATCATCTTCCTGGCGGCGGCGATGCTGTTCATGCAAGGCTGCACCATCCAGAACGGGGCGACGCGCACGCGTGGGCTTGGCGCCTGGCCGCCGAGTTCGGCCCAATGCACGCGCAACAATCCCGTGCCCTTCGCCGTGATGAATGTGTCGATCAGCGCCGAACTGAACCGCCTGTTCGCCGATCCGGCATGCGTCGCCCAGCCGACATGCGCCGGATGGGTGGCGCGAGAGAACCATCAGCTGAGCGGGCCCGTCTCGGGCCAATTCTGGATGGGCGGCACCAATCACCAGTTCAGCCTCGCCGAGCAGGATGCGATCGGCGGAGACGCGCGTGCCCTGGCCGTCGCGCAAACGCCTTCGGGCAAGCGATTGTACCGGCTTACATTCGATCAGGCGGTGATCACCGGCGGCTCCACCGGAGTCGTCCAGGCCACGGCCTATTATGGCCAATGCATCTCCGACATCACGGAGCCGTCCCGCCCCGAGACGCAGCGATAGCCGCGCGCGTGGTTGGGGGCGCGGCGGCGCCGAGATGAGCCTCTCCCTCCCCGGCCCGTGCGACGGCGCCGCCGGCGTCGCCACGGCCAGCGGCAAGGCCAGATATCCGAGGCTCGTCCTTACCACGTGCATCCTCGCCTCCAGCCTTGCCTTCATCGACGGCTCGGTGCTCAACGTCGCTTTGCCCGCGATCGGGCAGAGCTTCGACGCGCATACCGCCGAAGTGCAGTGGGTGATGAACGCCTTCACCCTGCCGCTCTCGGCTTTGCTCCTGATCGGCGGCGCGGCCGGCGACCTGTACGGGCGGCGGCGAATGATGCTGCTCGGCATCGCGCTGTTCACAATCGCCTCGGTGCTTTGCGCCCTCTCGCCGAGCCTCGGCCCGTTCCTCGCCGCGCGGGCGTTGCAAGGGCTGGGCGCGGCGATGCTGCTGCCCAACAGTCTCGCGACATTGAGCGCATCCTTCTCGGGCGAGAAGCGCGGCCGCGCGGTCGGCACCTGGGCGGCAGCCGGCGCGATCGCCGGGGCCGTCGCGCCGTTGCTCGGCGGCTGGCTGGTGGACGGCCTGGGCTGGCGTTTCATTTTCTTCCTCAACGTACCGATCGCGCTTGGCGCCATCCTGCTCGGCTGGCTCTACGTGCCGGAGAGCGCGAACGAGGAACGGCCGCCGCCCGACTGGCTGGGCGCGACGCTGGCGACCCTTGGCCTCGGCGCGCTCACCTTCGGCCTCACCGCCTGGTCGGCGACTGACCGTGTCGGCATCAGCGGCGGCGCGACGCTGGCGGCGGGCGTCGCGCTCCTCGCCCTCTTCCTCTGGGTCGAGGCGCGGCGCGGCGACAAGGCGATGGTCCCGCTCGGCCTGTTCGGCTCGAAGGCGTTCGTCGGCCTCACAATCTTCACCTTCGCGCTCTACGGCGCATTGGGCGGGATGATGCTTCTCCTGCCCTACACGCTGATCGAGGCGCTGCATTATCCGGCGACCATGGCCGGCCTCGCCGTCCTCCCCTTCCCGATCATCGTCGCTTTGGGGTCGCCCGCAATGGGCAAGCTTGCCGCCCGCATCGGCCCGCGCTGGCCGCTGACCATCGGGCCTTTGCTGGTCGCGGGCGGCTATATGCTGGGGATGCGGATCGGCGCGGGCGGAGACTATTGGACGACCGTCCTGCCCTCGATCCTCGCCGTTTCGGCCGGCATGGCGATCGCCGTCGCGCCGCTGACCACCGCCGTCCTCTCCGCCGTCGACGAGCATCATGTCGGCACCGCGTCCGGCCTCAACAGCGCGGTCTCGCGCAGCGGCGGCCTGATCGTCGTCGCCCTGCTCGGCGCGGTGCTCTCGCAGCAGGGCGCAGCGCTGATCGCCGCCTTGCACGGCGCCGCTCTGGTGGGGGCGGGCCTGGCCCTCCTCGCCTCGCTGACCGCCTTCGCAACCCTGAGCCGGATCCGCGTCAGGTCCTCGCGCGGAACGGGGTGAAATCCGTGCCCCGGTCGTAGACGTCCATGCCTTCCTTGCGCTTCAGCCAGCCGACGACCGCGTAGGTGGCGGGCGTGAGGATCGCCTCCCAGGCGACCTTCAGGCCCCATTGGGTGAGGCCGAGCCAGAGGATGGTCTGCGCGTCCATCGCGCCGAAGAAGGCGATCGGGTAGAAGATCAGGCTGTCGACGCCCTGGCCCGCCACGGTCGAGCCGATCGTGCGGCTCCACAAATGCCTGCCTTTCGTCCAGATCTTCATCCGCGCGAGCACATAGGAATTGACGAACTCGCCCGCCCAGAAAGCGAGGATCGAAGCGAAGACGATCTGCGGCACCTGTCCGAAAATCTGCTCATAGGCCTCCTGGCCGTGCCAGCTCCCCGCCGGCGGCAGCGCCACCACGACCATCGCCATCATCGCCATGAAGATGAGGCCGGCAAAGCCCGCCCAGATGCAGCGCCGCGCCCGGGCAAAACCGTAAACCTCGGTCAGCACGTCGCCGATCACATAGGAGATGGGGAAGAAGAGGATGCCCGCCCCGAACACCCACTCGCCACCGCCCGGCAGCGTTATCGCCGCGATCTTGCCCGCGCCGATCACGTTCGAGAGCAAAAGCACTGTGACGAACGCCGCCATCAGATAGTCGAAATGGCGCAGCGGACGGCCCGCCAGCGCCGCCGCGTCGACCGCGCGAATCTCAGAGGCCATGGAAGCCGCTGCCGGCGAGGTTCCTGCCGATTGCCGCCAGCGCCGCGGGGTCGCCGGCGGCGGCGCGGATCTTGTGATAATCCTGCACCATCTGGGCCTGCGCCTCCAGCCTGGCCTCGGCAAAGGCCGTCGTCCCGTGATCGTAGCGATAGAGGTCGCTTTGGCGCAGCCCTGCGGCGAGCAGCTCGCGCAGATAGCGCCAGTAGAAGCGGAGCGGGCCGAGCGCCTGATATTGCCAGATATGGGTCATTTCGTGGAGGAACAGGCCCGCGCAGCCGCCCTTCGAGAAATCCGCGTCGAGGGTCTTGAAGAAGATCGTCCTGATCAGGGTGACCGCATCGGCGCGGGACCCGAGCAAGGCGAGCCAGGCGACGGGATTGCCGCCCGATCCCTGCCGGACCGCGACGGCGCCATAGTCGATCCGCGCCCCAAACGTCTCCTTCGCAAGCGCGATCTCGCCTTGGGTAAGCGCCCTTCGGGACTTCGGGTTCAAGGCACGGCGCTCCTGCGGCTGCGCGCCGATCATAAACCAGGGCCGCCGGAATGGAATTCCGATCTTCACCAAAGCGCGCTAGGGAGACGCCCACGCGCCCGTAGCTCAGTTGGACAGAGCACGAGCCTTCTAAGCTTGGGGTCGCAGGTTCGAATCCTGCCGGGCGCGCCAGCCATTTCGATGCGTTGATGTCACGAGGCTCTTTTCGGAGGACCGAGATCGTGCCCGCGGCTTCCTAATGGCATGAGCCGAGAGAAGCTCCGATCCACATTCATGCCCGCTCTGTGACATTCCCCACATTCCGGTTTGGGAATTCAGGTTAACCGGCATCGAGCCGACGATATCCACGGCGAGCAATATTTCGGCGGCGATTTGGAAAGAACACTGAGGTCACGGTAGCTTAATCTCATTGGGATGGGGGGCCACGGATCGCGTGCCGCCCAGTCTCGGCAAGACCTGCGCGGGGCTTTGGAAGCCCGGCTCGAGAAAGCGTGACGAACGATGGCGACGAATCAACCAACGCAAAAGCCGGCCGCATCCCGGCCGCGGCTGAAATGGGCGACCTCCCAGCAAATCGGCGGCGTCTCGGAGATTGCCGTGCTCTCGCCTATCAGGAAGGGTGTCGTCCCGGGCGAGCGGCGGACCTACGAAGAGCGGCTCCGCGCCACGATCGCCAATCTGGCCAAGCGCCACCAGCAGGGGATCCCGACCGAATTGGACCGCGTCTCCACGATCCATTTCGGGCGGATGATCATCATCCGTCCGGAGCAATATCTGTTTCTTTCGAAGGTCGGAGGGCTCGATTACCACGAAGACGACGATGAAGACGACGGCGGCGCCGACGGCCAGGACATCAGGTCGGGGCCTCCCAGACTATTCCCCTCCTCGAAGGTCCCCAAGCCGCTCGACGATTTCCGCAAGATCGAGGAGCCGGCGGACGCGGCGCAGGGCGACGAGGCGGACGAGGCGCAGGGCGACGAGGCGAACGCGCCGGAGCTGCGATCCTGGCTGCTGACGCTCGTCGAATTCGACGGCGAGTTGAAGTCCTACATGCGCGAGATCGTCCATTTCATGGGCCTGGAGTTCGACCGGATCTTCGAAAATTGCGACTTCTATCCCCGCTCGAAGAATTTCGAGGAATTCTGGATCTGGATCCGCACCTTCCAGATCACCACCGACCTTTTCTATGCCACCTATCGCGACCTGTCGGTGGTTCGGATCCGCCAGCTCGAGGCCTTCAAGCGCCGCTTCGACGCGTTCGTGGCGCGGGTGCGCGCGCCGACCGGGCAGCTGGTCCGTTCGATGGACGAGCTATTCGACGAGTTCCTCCGCGAAAACCAGCAATATGCGGCGGGCTTCCCGGCGGCGAGCGGAACCTATGCGTCGGAGGACGGGCTGTGAGGGAGGAGGATGACGTGAACAATCCCTATGATCGGGCCGAGCTTCGCAACGAGACGGCGAGGAACGTGCAGGCGGGCATGCTCAGGTCCCCGAAAACCTCCCTCTGGGTGGAGGGCGAGGACAAGGCGCCGACCAAGGCCTATGAGACTCGCAACTGGTCTTTGTTCTTCTTCTTCCGGATCATGCGGCAGGCGGAGATGCACCAGACGGCGAAGCGCCTGCGCGCGGTGCCGGAGCACTGGGAGCCCAAGGACTTCATGAAGGACAGGGACGGATTGCCGGCCAGCAAGGCGAAACTGGACCTGGCCTATCCGGGCTACCTAAACGGAGGGCTGGTCCGCCAGGCGCGAAGCGAGGAAGAGGAAAAGGGGCGAAACGAGCCCGGGACGGCGCCGGACGCTGGCCAGTCGTCCGCCGCACCCGCTTCCAAGCTCGCGGCCGATGCTCCCGCGCAGGCCTTCCGGAACTGGCTCAACGTCCTCGTGCGCGCCGACGGCGACAGGCTGATCGAGGACGCGCTGGCCTTTGCCAAGGAGCTGGGCGCGCCGCCTGCGCAGGAGACACAGACCGCGTCGGAAATCAGCCTGACTCCCGAGGCCATCGCGGCGATCGCGCAGGAGGTGGCGCGGGATTTCCAGAAAGGCGACCTGCGAAGCGCATTGCGGATGGCGCGCGACACCGGGAACATGCTGGCCTGCATCCGCCACGATTATGCGGGGCTGATGGGGGCCATCCGCAATTCGCTCGGTGCGCAGCATAACGGCTCGCCGCATGGCCCGCTGGGGCGCATGGTCCTCTACGAGCTGTTGCGGCAGGGCGCGCCGCTGTTCGTCGAGAATGGCAAGGCCAAGGTTCTGCCGGTGCTGCGCGGCGAAGCCACCGAAGCGGCCCGGTTCGATAAGCCCGAGCTGATCGACCGAACCCCGATCAGCATGGTGTTCAGCTTCCAGGGCCTCAAGACCCTGAAAATCCATGAAGATACGCTCGCCTCTTTTCCGGATGCCTTCAAGGAGGGGATGGCCGCGCGCGCCCACCGGCTCGGCGACACCGGTCGCAACGCACCCGAATATTGGGAAGGCGAGCTCGGCCTGCCGAGCGTCCACGGCTATTTCACCGGCGTCTCAAAGCTGAAGGCGGAGCCGCCACTCGGCGAGGGCTTCTGGAAGGACCTGCGGGCCGAGATCCGCCTGTTCAATGATCCTACGGTCAGTCGCGGCAGCGAGCTGCGCGCCTGGATCGGCCTGCTCTTCCGGCTCGTGGGCCTGGAGATCGTCCATATCGAGCTCGGGCAGGATCCCTACAAGGTCGACGAGGATAAGCAGGTGGCCCGGCTCACGGAGCGCAAGGAGCATTTCGGCTTCCGGGACGGGCTCAGCCAGCCGTTCGTCGACATGGGCCTGGGCGACACCGTGCCCGGCGGCGGCACCGCCGACCGGCGCGGCACCTGGCGTCCGGTCGCCCAGGGCGAGATCTTCCTCGATCAGCAGGACGAGACCGGCGAAACGCATATGCTGCCGATCAACGCGAATTTGCGAAAGGGATCGACCTATCTGGTCTTCCGCAAGCTCGAACAGGACGTCGAGGGCTTTCGCGCCTTCCTAGAGCAGCAGCGCCCCAACGACGAGCGGGCGCAGCAAAAGCTCGCCGCCCAGTTCGTCGGCCGCTGGCCGAACGGCACCTCGCTGGTTCACTCCCCCCATAGCGAGCGCTGCGCGGTCGGCGCGGAGACCGAAGCGGGACTCAACGACTTCCGCTATGCCGCGGACGATCCGCAGGGGCGCAAATGTCCGCTCGGCGCCCATGTCCGCCGGGCCAATCCGCGTGACATCGGCGGACGCGACGACGTGCGCCATCACCGCATCCTGCGCCGCGGCATTGCTTATGGTGGGCCGCTACTGGCGCCGGATGTGCCGGTGGACGGCGAGAAGCGGGGCATATTGTTCGTCTGTGCCAATGCGCGCATCGACCTCCAGTTCGAAGTGGTCCAGGGCGACTGGATCAACGGCGGCGAATTTCTCGGCCAGGCGGGGCTGGGGAGATGCCCGCTCTCGGGCGCCAATGACGCAAGCGTGCGCGCGCGCTTCCTGGAAGCCGGGGCCGCGGCGCCGGTGACCGGCCTGCCGAACTTCGTCACCGTGCGCGGGGGGGATTATTTCTTCGCGCCGGGCGTGACCGCGCTGGAGGGAATCGCGGACGGCCTGACCTTCGAGGTGCCGGTCGAGGACCTGCCCTATCGGGGCCACAGCATCGACGACGTCGAGACCCCTTCGCTGTTCAGCGAGGAGCGGCTGAAGAGATATTGGGATGACGATCTGCGCCACGGCAGGATCGTCCGCGTGCAGTCGGCCGTCCCTCCCGCCGCCGGGGCCCCGGAGACGATCGCCTATGTGGGCTGGTACAGCCAGGTCAAGAAGGTGCTGAGCAACACAGCGACGCCCGACGGGAAAGGCGTCCATTTCTCCGTCGAGCCTTATTGCCAGGCCGGCCGCCGCATCAGCCGCGGCGAGGACTTCCTGATCGGAACGGACGGCGCCGGCAGCGACTCGCGGGACCGCCTGTTCCAAGTGCTGAAGGACGGCTGGAAGACCCTGCAAAGCCAGTGGGGGACGAAGGGCTCGCCCCCCACGGTGCAGGACGCGGCGGCCGAGCGGCTGCAGGCGGCGCTGCGCCGCACGGCCGGGACGCGGCGGATCGACCTGGTCGACGATCTCGCGGTGCAGGCCGCTTATGGCGTGCTCGACAAGGTCTACGGGATTCCGGGGCCGACGTGGCTGACCGAGCTTGCCGGTGCCGTCTACTTCGCGCGCCAGCATGTCGGCGACCTGCCCGCGGATTGGATCGCAGCGCTCAAGGGCGAACGGCCGGCCGATCCGGGTCTGAAGACGATGCAGGTCTGGAGCATCTTCCTGGTGGCCGACCTGATCGGCAATTCCCTCGATCAGCAGCCGCTCCATGCCCTCGCTCGCCAGGCCGGGTCCGAGATGCTCAACCACATCGATCAGACGCTCGCCGAAACCAGCGGCCGGCTTACCGAGGCCGCCGCGCGCGGCGCCGCCACCGGGCCGCGGACGCTGATCGAGGCGCTCTTGTTCAACGCGCGGGACATCGGCGCGCGCCTGCAAAACCCGACAGGCCCGCAAAGCGAGCTTTCCGCGCACTATCTCAAGATCGGGAAAAGATGGAAGGACGTCTACCAGAAGGACGTCGCCATCATCCTGCTGGAGATACTGGGGTCGACGCTGGCCGTGATCCCGCTCACCTTCGGTTCGGTCATGACCAAGCTGCTCGAGCTGCGCATCGACCTTTCGCTGCTCCTGCCGAGGCTCAAGGAGAGCGGCGCGCGGCACATCGTCTACGAAGCCGAGCGCCTCAATCCCAACAACCCGATCCGCTTTCGCCGCTGCCTGGCGGCGGTGACGGACGATGAGCGCCTGTCGGCGATCAAGCCGGGCGACTTCGTCGCGACGGTGATCTCGAAGGCGAACATGGACCGGAAGATATTCTGGCGACCCGAGCGCTTCCACCTCGGCGAGAGCGATCCGATGGCGGACGATTTCAAGCAGTTCGTGAAGGAGGAGGAAGGGACGCACCCGCGCGACTTGGCGAACTACCTGCTGTTCGGCGTGGAGGGCAGCAACAAATTCTGCTGGGGCCGCGACCTCGTCGCCATGCCCGTCCTGGAGGCATGCATCCATGCGTGCGGCAGGTTGCAGGGCCTGCGCAAGGTGGCCGGGCCGCGCGGCGCACCGAACAAGCTCGGCCCGGTGATCATCGGCCTGCCGGCGCGCTTCACCCGTTTGCTGCCGAAGGACGCGGGGGAGAGATGAGGTCGGGCCAGGCCACCAGCCCGTAACGCTCGCAAAGTGCGCTGCGTTCGGCGAGGTCGGCGGCGATCTGCGGGTCCGCGGGGGCGAGTTCGGCGAGCATCCGTGCCCGCAGGCCGAGGCCGTCGACGATCAGGCAGGGATTGTGCACGGCGCGCACGACCGCCAGCGCCTCGTCCAGCGCGGCAAGCCCACGCTCGATCTCGCCGCTTCGCAGCAGCGCCTCGGCATAGCCCGCATAGAGATAATAGACTTCGAGTCGGCCGGTGCGCCGGTGGAGCTTCTTGCGCAAGCAATCCTCGACGATCGCGATCGCCTCGGCGGCGCGGCCGGTGCGCGACAGCGCGATCGCCATGCGCCCATCGAGGTCGGCCTTAATCGCGTCATAGCCATTGCGCTCGCTGATCGCGCGCGCGATGCCGAGGCACTCGACCGCCTCGGCATTGCGATGCAGCATCAGCAGGTTCTGGCCCAGCGCGTGCCGCGCCAGTACCTCGGAATAGGGGTCGTGCTCCCGGACCGCGATTGCGAGGGCGCGCTCGACATAGTCGAGACCTTCGGCATAAGCGCTGGTATCCTTCATGAACCAGCTCATGAACGCCAGCGCGGTCGCGCTGGGGATGCCGAGCGCGCCCAGCCGGGCCGTCTCGAGATCGCCGGTGAGCATGTCGCAAAGCTCCCGCTCCTCGGCAATCGCGCGCGCGACGTCGCCCATGTCATGCAAGATATTTGTCTGCATGATCTGGTTGGAGAAGATGAGCGCGGGCGACTCGATCGCGCGGGCGATCGCAAGCCCTTCCTCGGTCGCGCGCAGGCCCTCCTCGTAGCGACCCTCGAACCAGCAGATCATGCCGAGCTGCGAAAGCGTGTTGGAGATCAGCGCAGGCTGCTCCGAGCGCCGCGCAAGCTCCATGACGCGGGGCAGATGCAGGTTCACCTTGTCGAATTCGCCGAGCTGCACCATCGAGGCGAACGCCATCAGCACGAACTCGACATAGTTCGGCTCGCCGGCGGCGCCCATGGTCTCGATCAAGGCGATCGCCCGGTCGAACAGCAGGCTGAGCGAGGCCGCCGCCGAATTGCGCCTGGCCTCGAGCGCGGCCTCGCGAAGATATTCGATAGCGGCGGCGATATCCCCCGCCCCCTCGGCGTGGAAAGCGAGCTGCTCATAGTGGCCGGACTGATCGGAAAAGCGCGATCTGATCGCCCGCATGGCCGCCTCGTGCAGCTCCTTGCGCCGGCGGTGCGGGATCGTCTCCGCGCAGGCCTCGGACGTGATCTGGTGGCGCATGCGGATCGAGCGTCCGGCCAGCGGATGAACGAAGGCGAACCGCTCCAGCTCGACAAGCTCGTCGAGCAGCGGCGCCGAGCCGCGGCCGAGCACATCGCTGGCGAGCTCGATGTCGACATTGGTTCCGAGCAGGCTCAGCACCTGGGCCAGGGCCCTGGCGTCGCTGGACAGCCGCTGCAGGCGAACGTGGATGAGCGACCCGATGCCATGCGGCAGCGCGTTCGGGCGTCTCCCGGCATTGTCGTCCAGCGCATGGATCAGCTCCTCGAGGACGAAGGGGACGCCCTCCGCGCGGTTGACAAGCAGGTCCAGCGTCGTGCGCGAGGGGCGATCGTTCGGCCACAGGCCCCGGCCGATCGCCTTCATGGCGCTCTTGGGCAGCGATTCCAGGGTCAGGACCGACGGGGCGATTTCCTCCGCCCACTCGAGGCTTTCCGGCCGCCCGGTGACGACCAGGCAAAGCGGCTGAGGCGTCGGCGTCTCGGCGAGGATGCGCAGGAACTCGCGGCTTTCCGGGTCGATCAGGTGCAGGTCTTCGATCAGCAGCAGAGTCGGGCTGTCGAGGGCGAGCGCGCAAAACGTCCGCACAAGCAGCCGGGCCAATTGTCTTTCCGTCAGCTGCGGACGCTTCTGGGGAGATTTCGCGTGGCCGGCGAGCGAGGGACGGACCGTCGCGATTTCCCACGCCTCGATACCCGCGGCGGCAAGAGCGGCGCGGGCACTCTGGGGCGCGCGCGCGGCCGGGGATTGCAGGCATTCCTCGATCAGGCCGTGAGCGACGGCAAAGGGGGTCGTGCGCTTCTGGGCGTCGCCGAAGAAGACCTGGATCCTTGCGTCGAGGGAGATCGCCTCGGCCGCGGCGGCGGCGGCCAGCCGGCTCTTGCCGATCCCGGGCTCGCCGACGATCGCGACCGCGGCGCTGGCGCCGCCCCGGCGCGGCAGATATTTGCGCAACCGCGCCAGCTCGGGCTGCCGGCCGATCATCGGCACGGTGTAGCGATGCTCCAGCTCGCTGCCCTTTCGCCCCGCCGGGCGGCGTTCGAGGCTGAACACGTTCGTGGTCATGCGGTCGAGGACGGGGGGCGTCGGCCGCGGCGCCAGATCGAGCCGGGTGCGGCACAGCCTGACGGCCTCGGCGCTCACCAGGATGCCGCCGGGTGCGGCGTTCTGCTGCAATTTGGCCGCGATGTGAACGGTTGCCCCGACCGTATCGAGCCGCGATCGGCCGCCGCGGCGAACCTTGCGCAGCGCGACCAGCCCCGAATGGACGCCGACGCGAAATTGCACCGGGCGGCCGTCGGGCCCGATGCCGATGTCGGTGGCGTGGTGGATATCCCAGGCCGCGGCACAGGCGCGGTCGGCATGGTCTTCGTGCGCGCCGGGCCAGCCGAAGGCGGCGATGCCTCCGTCGCCCTCGAAGCTGACCAGGCTGCCGCCGGCCGGCTCGATCGCCCGGCGCACATGGCTGAAGCAGCGGTCGAAGAAGGACTGGGCATCGTCCGGGTCGCAATCCGCGATATGCGGCATCGAGCCGACGATATCCACGGCGAGCACGGTGATGATCCTGCGCTCGGACGCGATGCCCGATTGCCTGCCCTGGTCGGAAGCGGAGCGGATGGGCGGCGGCCGCCGCATCTCGATCGGCAAGGCGCGCGTCACCAGCCCGCCTCCTCCGCCACCGGGGCCCTCAAGGTTGCCCGGAGCTCGTCTTCAAGCCTGCCAATATCGAGAAACTCGAGGCGGCGGCGGCTGATGCGCACGATCTTCTGGCGCGCGAGCACGCTCAATTCACGGGTGACCGCCTCCCGATGCGTGCCGATACGGCTGGCCAGCTCGGCATGGGTCGGCGCGGGATCGACGATCGCATCGGCGGTGCCGCGCGTCCTGGCGAGCCGCAGCAGCTCGCAATGCAGCCGCGCCTGGACGTGCAGCGCGCTCATCTCGAAGACCCGGTTGGTGAGGCTGCGAACCTGCGCGGTCAGCCGCCGCAGCATCCATTCCGCCGTCGTTGGCGAGGTCGCCACCACCGTGCGGAAGACGTCGTCGGGGATCGCCAGCAGGCGCGCGTCGGTGGCCGCGACGATGCTCGCGGACCTGGCTTCGCCGTCGATCGCCGCCAGCTCGCCGAACAGCTGGCCGGGAGCGAGGTCGCGCAGCGTGATCTCCCTGCCATTGGCCGCGTAGAGGAGCACATGAAGCCGCCCCTCCTCGACGATGAAGACCTCGCGCGAGGAGTCGCCTGTGCTCAAGACCATCTGGCCTTTGCGCGCCTTGATGGTGCGCGTACGCGCGAGCAGGGCGCGCCGGCCCTCCGGGCCTAACGCGTCAATGAAGCTCTGAGACTCCTCCCCAAGCATTTCACTCCTCCCCAAAGGAAGCCTAGGTCTGAGGCCAATAAAGCGCAACTCGCGCGATGATGGATCGGCCCAAAGCCAGGTAATGACGGGCTTTTCCGTAAATCGGCCATATTATCGCCGCCGAAGGTGAGAAAAATCACACTTTCATTGTGACCCCGGTCACCCTGGCTGGACTGGGCGGGCACTAGATGTCGCTCGATGTTGGGGCACTTTCCAGCCGCGGACCGAAATGAGCCGATGGCCAAGGCCGAAGGCCTGTCCTCCGCCGCGGTGAAGCCGGTCGAAGCGCCGCTTCAGCTGGAGCAGCCATTCCTCGCCGAGCTGCTGCAGACCTCGCGCCTGGTTCGCGTTCATGAGGCCCGCGCGCTTTTCGGCGTCGATGGTTCGGGCACCGCGATCGCCGTGCTCGACACTGGCTTGCGCACGACCCATCGCGACTTTGCGGGCCGGGTGGCCGCGCAGCGCAACTTCACCGCCGACAATGACGGCGACCCCGGCGACGCAACCGACGGCAGCGGTCACGGCACCAACGTCGCGGGGATCATCAGCGCCGGCGGCGTTCATTCCGGAATCGCGCCGGCGGCGCGGATCGTGCCGCTAAAGGTCCTGGCCAATGACGGGAGCGGCAGCTTCGAGAGCGTCGCGGCCGCATTGCAGTGGATCGTCGACAATCACGACGCTTATGGCATCACCGCCGTCTGCCTGGCCTTTTCGGACGGCGCCAACCATCAGTCGGACGTCTCGTTCGCGAACGAGGCGATCGGCGGGCATATCAAATCGCTGGCCGAAGCCGGGATCGCCTCCTGCGTCGCCGCCGGCGACGATTACTACACCCACGGCAGCACCCAGGGCATGAGCTATCCCGCGATCCTGCGGGAAACGGTCAGCGTCGGCGCGATCTATGACGGCGATCTCGGCGCCTTCACCCATCCCAGCGGCGCCGAAGCCTATGAGACGCGGGCGGACCACATCGCGCCCTTCTCGCAGCGGTTGCACGAGAAGATCGGGCGCAGATGCGCGACCGATATCTTTGCGCCCGGCGCGCCGATGACCTCGTCCGGTATCCTGAACGACAGCGGCGCCTCGATTCAGCACGGCGCCAGCCAGGCGACCCCGGTCGTGGCCGGCGTCGTGCTGCTGCTGCAGTCGCTTCACCGGCGCGCAACCGGCAGGCTGCCGGCGGTCGCCGACGTCCGCCGCTGGCTGATCCAAGGGGCCGCGACGATCGTGGATGCGGACGACGAGCATGACAACGTGCTCCATACCGGGCTCGCATTCAGCCGGGTGGACGCGTTTGCCGCGCTCGAGGCGTGCGCCAGGGACATCGTCCGGAACGCCCTTGCTGCGGGGCAGGAGCAATGTGCCGACGGCGCGGTTCGCCGTCACGGCATCTTCCCCGATCCGGGCAGCCCCTCTAGAGCCTGATCGCCTTATGACGAAACGCCCTCGGCGTTTCGGCGTAGGGCGTGAATCAGGCTCTCCCTATATCGAGACCATGGAAGCGGGCACCCTAATCCTTCCGCCGGGGGCGCGACATGGCAGCGGTCGAGGATCGGAACTACATCGTCGGATGCCTTGCGCTCCTGCTCATGGCCGGCGGCCTCTATTATCTGGCAAGCGACCCCCGTGCGGGCGAGCGACGCGACAGGCAAGCCGCGCTCCGGGAAGAGTGCATCCGCACGGGCAAAGCGGCGTTCCACGCGCGCCATCGCGCCACCGGGATGACCCGCGAGCAGGCCGGAGACCTCGTGGGACGCTGCTTCAGCGACGCGAGGCGGAATTCGAACTGAATCGCCGAGCGCTTCCCTAGGACCAGGGATCGTCGCCAAGCGCCCTGCCGTTGCTGGCGACGACCTTCGCGTAGAACAGGGCGCTGTCCTTCGGCGTGCGCTCCTGCGTCTCGAAATCGACATGGACGATGCCGAACCTTTTTGAAAAGCCGAGCGACCATTCGAGATTGTCGAGCAGCGACCAGGCCATATAGCCGCGTATGTCCGCGCCGGCGGCGATGGCGGCGTGGACGGCGCGCAAATGCCGGTGGAGATAATCGACCCGCAGCGGATCGCGCAAGCGCCCGCTTTGCGCTTTGGGCGGATCGAAAAAGGCCGAGCCGTTCTCTGTGATGGTGACGGGCGGGTTGCCGTAGCGCTCCTTCACCCAGAGCAGGGTGTCGGTCAGACCCTGCTCGTAAACCTCCCAGCCGGTCTCGCTATAGGTTGCGTGCGGCTGGCGGACATAGCCGGCACCGACGGGCCAGCGGCCCGGATCGTGCTTCATCACACCCCGCGTATAATAATTGACGCCGAGCCAGTCGGTCGGCTGCGCGGCGAGCGCGAGGTCCGCCTCGCTCCAGTCCTGCCAGGCGTCGCCGAATATCCCCTTCATTTCCGCCGGGCAGCCGAGGCCGTAAGCGGGGTCGAGATATTGGCGGTTCATGTAGGCGGCCGAGCGCTCGGCGGCGGCGCGGTCGGCCTCGCTGCCGGAGGCCGGATATTTGGGCTCGAGGTTGACGACCAGGCCGATCTCGTGTGCCCCGACGGCGCGGTAGCGCTGCACCGCGGCGCCGTGCGCGCGCATCAGGTTGCGCGAGGCGATCGGCGCCTCGTAGAGGCTGCGATGGCCGGGCGCGAGCGCGCCGTGGAGATAGCCGCCGTCGGTCACCACCCAGGGCTCGTTCAACGTCGCCCAGCGCTTGACCCGGCCGTCCAGCTTGCGGAACATGACCTCCCCATAATCGGCGAACCAGGAGGCGATGTCCGGGTTGAGCCAGCCGCCGCGATCGTCGAGCGCCGCCGGCAGATCCCAGTGATAGAGCGTCGGGAGCGGCTCGATGCCCTCTTCCAGCAAAGCGTCGACCAGCCGGTCGTAGAAATCGAGCCCGGCGGCGTTGACCGGGCCCGTCCCTTGCGGAAGCACGCGCCCCCAGGCGATGCTGAACCGGTAGGCCCTGAGGCCGAGCGACGCCATCAGGGCGACGTCGTCGCGATAGAGGTTGTAATGATCGCAGGCGACATCGCCGGTGTCGCCGTCGGCGGTCATGCCGGGCGTGTGGGTGAAGCGCTGCCAGATGCTGGGGCCGGCGCCATCGGCGAGCGGCGAGCCTTCGATCTGATAGGCGGAGGTGGCGCTGCCCCACAGGAAGCCGTCAGGAAACTGATAGGTGTCGGTCATGAGGACGGGGCTCCGGGACGCAGGCTGAGGGAAGGGCTGGGTCGTGTCATCGCGGCACCACCGCGGCGCCGCGGGGGCCGGCCAGCCGGCGTTCCGCGCCCAGGCCGAGGACGAGGCCGCCCGGCGGGGCGCGGCCTTCGAGCCGCCAGGCGATGCGCAGGCGCCGCCCTTGCGCGCGCAGGCTGTAGCTCAAGCGGCCGTAGGGCGTCCGCAGCCGCTCCACGGAAATACCGTCGCCGGCGAGCCATGAATCGGGAATGCCGGCGGCGAGCACCAGCGCCCGGTCGCGCGGCCGCTCATAGGCGATCATGTCGAGGACGGCGTTGACATAATCGGACGCGACCCAGCCGTGCGGCATGTCGCCGATGAAGCGCGGCTCGCGGGGCACGCGGCCGACCACCTCGGCCCACTGGTTCCAGCCGGCGGGGCGGCGATCGGCCATGAAATAGTCGAACAGGCCGGCGGCACGGTCACGCCAGCCGAGCCGGACGAAGGCGCCGACATTGCGCCATTCATAGGGCGTGTAGGCGTCCCATCGCCGGCGGCCGTCGCGGCGCTGCACGAACTCGCGCCAGTAGCGCTCGAACGTGGCGGCGAGCGCGCCGGCGGGGAGCCGGTCCTGGAGCCCGGCCGGGGCCAGCGCAATCGTGGTCGAGGTCGCATCGAAATCGCCGAGGTCCGCCGCGCCGGGGATGAAGCGGATGCCGTGCACCGCGCGCGCCGCCGCGAGCGAAGCGAGGATGTCGAGGCGAAACTCCTGCGCGCGGACGCCGAGCAGACGCGCCTCCTCCGTCCGACCGAGCGCCACCGCCAGATCGGCGGCGTCCTGCAGCCCGGTCAGCGCCCAGAAATCGTCCCAATAGGAATAAGCCGGGCGGGCCGAATAGCCTTCGTGGCTGATCGAGGGCGGCAACAGGCCGTAGAGCGGGCGGTTGGGCCCCTCGCGATTGGCGGGGATGCGCGTGCTCTGCCGGAGCGTCTCGATATGATCGGCGGCGGCACGGACGCGCGGCCACAGCCGCTGGAGCCGGGCCATGTCCGGCGCGTAGAGATGGGCTTGCGCGACCAGGTGGATGAGCTCGCCATGGCTGTCATGCTCGGGCACCGGATCGGCGCCGCGCGCATCGACGCAGCAGGGCACCTTGCCGTTCGGATATTGGAAGGGCGCATAATATTCGAGGAAGTCGATCGCCGGCCGTTCGAGGCCCATGCGCAGCAAAGCGGAGGACATCATCGCCCCGTCCCGAATCCAGGCGCGGGCGTAGGAGCGCGAGCCGGGACGCAGCGCCGGGCCCTCGCGCGTGGCGAGAATATGGGCGAGCGCGGTGCGCAGCGTATCGAGCGCCGGCCGGGCGGCGGCTGGGCCGGTGATGCGCACGTCGCCAAGCGCCGCGCGCCAGCGCGCGGCGGCGGCCTCCTCGACCGCTGCCGCCCCGCTGGGACCCAGCGGCCCCGCGCTCTCGTCGAGCCCGAGGCTCAACGCGATCTCGCGCTCTTCGCCGGGCTGGAGGGTCAGGGGATAGTCCAGCCATCCGCTGGCGAGGCCCGATTCGTCTCCGGCGCCGGCGCCACCGCCCTCGGGCGGGCCGCTGTCGAACCGGTACAGGCGGATTTCGGGCGATCCCTGATCGAGCCAAACCCGGGGCACGCCGTTCACCGAGATCGCGCGCCCGTCCCAGCTCAGGCTGCGGATCGGGCTGACGCCTCCGGTGATGTTCAGGAATTGCTGCGGGGGATTCACCTGGAACGGGCGCAGGTTCAGCGCCAGCCGCAGCGTCCGCGCGGCCGCGCCGTCGTTCCGCAGCCGATAGCGCGCGACCAGGCGATGCCGCTCGGCGATGGCGGTGATCGTCAGCCGCCAGCCGGGGCCGCGCCATTCGACCGTCGGGATCGGCAGGTCGTCGTCGCGAAGCGACTGCGTGGAGGTGATATTGTGCCAGCGCCAGCGGCTGTTTCCTTCGGCGACCATCGGCTCGATCGAAAAGCCGCCCCGGCCGACCTCGATCGCGCCGTCCTCGTCGATCAGGCCGCTCTGGCCGCCGTCCGGGGTCGCCACCAAAGTCCAGTAATTCTGCTCGCCGGTGAAGCCGCGGGGAAAGGTGCCGAGCGGCTCCTCGGTCGCCAGCGCGGCGACGAGCGCATTGGCGCTGGCGCCGAAGGCGAGCGAGCGCACCTCGACCTCGGCGAGCGCCGCCATGTCCTCGAGCACGCGATTTATCCGAATGCGGACGTAACGGGCTTCGCTGTCGGGCATTTGCAGCCAGTCTTCCATGCCGTCGCCGTCGCGGATGGCCAGCGCCCGCCGCCAGGTCCGCCCGTCGACGGACAGGTCGATCTCATAGGCAATTGCGGGCAGGAACGGCGCCCGCATCCAGCGCAGCACCAGCCCGCCGAACTCGCGCTGGTAGCCGAGGTCGAGGATCAGCGCCGCCCCGTCCGCCGCCGTCCAGGCCGTCGCGCGATTCCCGTCCACCGCCAGCGCCGCGCCTTCGCCGCCATCCGCGGTCGCGACGATGGCGGGGGGCACTGCGGGCGGCTCGGGCAGCGGCACGATCTGAAGGTCGTCGACCGCGATCCAGCCGCGGCCGCCGCCGGAGCCCGCCGCGACGACGAACTCGATCGCCGCCGCCCGGCGCAGCGTCCGGTCCGTGGTCGGGCCCCAGGCGAAGTCGATCTGGCGGCGGCGGATGCGGATTACTTGCCATTCGCCGGGCGGCACATAATCGGCGCGGCGGTGCCACCAGACGTTCTCGCCGCCGGCGTCGGTGAGCTTGATCTCGAGCGCATTGGCCGGGCCCTGCCCGCGCAGCCGGAAGCGCAGTTCGAAATTGGCCGGCAGCTCGAGCGGCAAGGCGCGGCGCAGGAAGGCGTAGCCCGAGCCCCGGCTGAAATCATAATCGAGCCGCAGCCCGCCTTCATAGGGCCGCATCGTGCCGGTGACGCCGTCCGACGCCTGGGCCCGCCACGCCGCCGGCGTCGCGAAATCGTCGAGCAGACGCGGTTGCTGGGCGAAGGCGGGGCCGGCAAGGACGAGCAGGAAGAGGGCAAGGAATCCCCTCATCCCTTGACGCTGCCCGCCAGAAGCCCCTGCAGATAATAACGCTGCAGCACGAGGAAGAGCAGCAGCACGGGCAATATGGTCAGCACCGAGCCCGCCATCATCAGCTCATTGTCCTGGACATGCTCGCGCGACAGAGCGGCGAGCGCGACCGGCAGCGTGTAATTGTCCTGGTCGGTGAGGATGATCAAAGGCCACATGAAGTCGTTCCAGGTGGCGAGGAAGGTGAACAGAGCGAGCGTGATCAGGATCGGGGTCAGCACCGGCACCACGATCTGGAGGAAAATCCGGCCCTCGCCGGCACCGTCGACCCGCGCCGCCTCGAGCATCTCGTCAGGGATGGAGAGCGCATATTGGCGGACCAGGAAGATGCCGAAGATGCTCGTCGCCACCGGCACCAGCACGCCGGCGAAGCTGTTGATCAGGCCGATCTCCTTGAGCATCAGGAACAAGGGCAGCATCGTCACCTGGCCGGGGATGACCAGGGCGGCGACGAGCGACTGGAAGATGCGGTCGCGGCCCTTGAAGCGCAATTTGGCGAAGGCATAGCCGGCGGTCGCGTTGAACATCAGCGACAAGAGGGTGCCGATCGTCGCTACGAACAGGCTGTTGAGGAAGTAGCGGGCGATGCCGGTGGTCTCGAACAAAGCGCGATAGGCGCTCAGGCTCGGCTCGGCGGGGAGGAGCGGCGGCGGGAAGCGGCTCGCCTCGCCCGGGCTCATGAACGAGACCGAGACCATCCACAGCAGCGGAAAGAGCGCGAAGGCCGCGAGCAGGACGATCAGGGAGAGGCGTACCGCCCGGCCGGCGCGGGAGGAACGGATCATGTCATCCCCCGCGCCCGGGCGAACCGGTATTGGAGCGTGGTGAAGACGATCATGATCAGGAACAGGCCGAAGGCGACGGCGGAGGCGAAGCCGAGATTCCACCATTTGAAGCCCTGGTCGTACATGAAATAGAGCACGCTGACCGTGCTCTCGACCGGGCCGCCCTGGGTCATCACATAAGGCTCGGCGAAGAGCTGGAAATAGCCCGCCATGGTCAGGATCGAGACCAGGAGCAGCATCGGCCCGAGCGCCGGCAAAGTGACGTGGCGGAAGCGCTGCCAGCCATTGGCGCCGTCGATCCGCGCGGCCTCGTAGAGATCGTTCGGGATGGTCTGCAGGCCGGCGAGCAGGATCACCATATTGTAGCCGAAATTCTTCCAGACGGCGAAGAGGATGATCGCCGGCATCGACGAGCGCGGATCGCCGAGCCAGTCGACCGGGGGCACGCCCGCGCTCTCCAGCCCGTAATTGATCATGCCGTAGCGGGTGTGGAGGAGGTAACGCCAGATCACCGCGACCGCGACCAGGGTGGTGACGACGGGCGCGAACAAGGCGGTGCGAAAGAGGCCGGTGAGGCGGGAGACGCCGCCGTTGAGCAGCATCGCGGCGCCGAGCGACAGGCCGATCGACAACGGCACGCCGACGATGACGAAATAGAAGGTGTTGCCGAGCGCCTTCCAGAACAGAGGCGTGCGCACCAGCTCGGCATAATTGGCGAAGCCGACGAACTGGGTGTTGCGGTAATCGGCCAGCGAATAGAGATCGAAATTGGTCAGGCTGAGCGCGAAGGCGAGCAGCACCGGCACCAGGAAGAAGAGGCCGAGCATGATCAAAGCCGGCCCGACGAAGATCCAGCCGGCGAGCGAGCGGCGCCTCATGCCCTGCCTCCGCGCGCCAGCATCCAGCGCCGGCGCTCGAGGATGCGGTCGGTATCGGCGTCCATCGTCTCGCGGAAGCGGATTGGGTCGAGCTGCCCGGCCACCGCGCGCTCGGAGACGATGCGCAATTGCTGCGCGATCCGCTCCCATTCGGGCACCGCGGGCGGCGGCACGGCGCGCTCGAGCTGGTCGCGGAAGGCGGCGGCATAAGCATCGCCCGCCAGCACCGGCGCGCGCCAGACGCTGCGCCGCGCCGGCAGATCGCCGGTCAATTCGAAGAAGCGCAACTGCACGTCGGGCCGCGACAGATATTCGATCAGCTTCCAGGCCGCGTCCTTGCGCTCGGAAAGGGCGAAGACGGCAAGGCTCGCGCCGCCGGCGATCGAGGCGCCCGGCCCCGTTGGCCCCGGCAAAGGCGCGGTCATCCAGTCGTCCTGCCGATCGGGCGGCAGCCGGCGCTTGAACTCGCCGATATTCCACGGCCCCGAAATGTAGAAGGCGAAGCGGCCGCGCGCGAACTCGTCATGGACGTTGGAGATTTGCGTGTTGGTGACGCGGGGGGCGAGCCCCTCGCGGAACAGGTTCAGGTAGAAATCGGATGCGCGGACGAAGCCGGCCGAGCGGAAATTGCCGTAGCGGCCGCCGTCCCGAAGCAATGGCTCGGGCTGCTGCAGGGCGAGCGCGAGCAAAGGCTCATATTCGTTCAGGGGCAGCAGGGCCGCATAATCGTCGGGCGCGGCGCGCGCCTTGATCGCCCGCATCGCGGCGAGCCAGCCCGCCCAATCGACGGGCGGCGCCGGGAAGCCGGCGTCGCGGAGCAGGTCGCGGCGGTAGAAAAGCAGCCGCGTATCGGCATACCAGGGGATCGCCCAGGTCCGGCCCTCGATGACATTGGCGCGCAGCGGGCCCTCGAAATAATCGCTCGGGGCGATGACCTGCGAGCCGCGCAGGCGCCCGTCGAGCGGCTCGATCGCGCCCAAAGCGGCGAGCTCGGGCACCCAGCTCGATCCCAATTGGGCGAGGTCCGGCGTCGCGTCGCCGGCGAAGGCGGTGAGCAGTTTCTCGTGCGCGGAGATCCAGGGGATCTGCTGGATCCGCACCCTGATGCCGGGGTTCAGCCGCTCGAACTCCGGCACGAGCAAAGCGAGAACCTCGCCCTCGCGCCCCATCGCCCAGAATCGCAATTCCTCGCGGCCGTCGCCGGACCCGGCGCAGCCCGCCAGCGCGGCGAGCCCACCCATCAGGACAGTGCGGCGAGTGGCTCTCATGGCGCCAGCCAGCCGCCGGCGAAACCCGCGCGCTCGAGCCCGCGGCGCAGATGCGGATCGCCGCGCATCACCTGCCAGACGAGGCCGCTGCGGTGGTTCTCGATCATCGCCAGGATCGGCCCCTGGTCGATGCCGAGATAATCGGTGTCGTACCAGCCCTTGCCCGGCACGACGCGGCCGTGGACGCGGGCGACCGAGGTGTCGGTGAAGCTCGGGTTGAGCGCGTCGAGAAAGCCGTAGCGGCCGTAAAGATCGGCGCCGTGATCGCGCCGCATCGCGCTCAGCGTGGGCACGCAGATCTCCGGCGCGAAGGCGATCGAGCCGCCGACGGCGGTCGGCGCGACCGTGCCGTCGTCGAAATGGCCGGGACCACGCGCCGAATAGGATTTAAAAAGGCGCTCGCGGCCGCCCTGACTCAGAGTCACGTCGGCCGGGCCGTCGCAGGCGGTCAGCCCCCACAAACGCGGGCCGTAGCCGCGCCAGCCCATCGGATTGGCGCGCGCATAAGCGGCCTGCGCCAAGGTCGCGCGGCGGCTATTCTCGAAATAGTCGATCCCCTTGGAGCGCGTGAAATCGTCCCGGATGCCGCGGAAATCCACCCAGATATGGCCATATTGGTGCCAGAACATGGGCTGGTAGCGGATGAACTGCTGGCCATATTCCTCGCCCCACAATTCGGGCAGGCCTTCGGACCAGAGGCGCCAGCTTTCCGGCTCCAGCCCGTGCTCGGGCGCGCCGAGCGCCATGATATAGACAAGCATCGCCTCGCTGCGCGCGATCCAGTCATAAGGCAGGAAGCCGCTCTCCGGATTCCAGCCGAGCGCGACCCGATGCGGCCGCGCCTGCGTCCAGCGCCAGTCGACGCGCGCGTAGATGCTCTCGGCGAGCTCGCGTATCTCGAGCTCCTCCGGCCGGTCGAAATAGCCTTTGGCGAAGAGGATGCCGCCGAGCAGCAGGGCGGTGTCGACGGTGGAAAGCTCGGTCCGCTCGAAGCGGGCGCCGGTTCCCATGTCGACGAAATGGTAGAAGAAGCCCTTGTGGCCGGTCATGCCGGCGGGCGCGTCGCCCTGCGGCGCTTCGCTCAGGAAGCGCAGGGTGGCGAGGGTCCGCGCCGCTGCGTCGCGCCGCGTCACGAAGCGGCGCTGGACCCCGATCGGATAAGCGGTGAGCGCGAAGCCGACCGCGGCCATGCTCGCGAAGGACGGGCGCGGCCACCGGTCGCGGGCCATCCCGTTGTCCGGGTTGGTCGTCTCCCAGAAGAAGCGGAAGGTGCGCCGCTGGACATCGTCGAGAAAGGCCTCGGTGCCGGCGTCGGCGCGGCCGCGCGCGGACGGACCGGGCGCGCTTTGGCCCGCCGCGCAGCCGGCGCCGAGGCCGGCAAGGCCGAGCGCGGTCATCCTGATGAAATCGCGGCGGGTCGTCACGGCGTCACTCTTTAC
The DNA here is from genome assembly GCA_035543935.1 of Allosphingosinicella sp. Taxonomy (GTDB): domain Bacteria; phylum Pseudomonadota; class Alphaproteobacteria; order Sphingomonadales; family Sphingomonadaceae; genus Allosphingosinicella. The sequence goes on along the minus strand of DATKIV010000037.1, from coordinate 33,258 downwards.
CTGCCCGGACCGGCATTCAAGGTGCCGGAGCCGCGCAAGGCGGCTCCGGCGCACAAGCTCAGAAGCGGACGGTCGCCCCGAACTGGAAGCTGCGCGGCGGCCCCGCGAGCGAATTGGGCACGCCGAAATTGGCATTGCCGCCGCAGCAGGTGAAGCCGTCCGCGCCACCGTAATTGGCGTGGTTGAACAGGTTGAACACCTCCGCCGAGAGGATGAGCTCGCTGCCGCTGAAGAGGGGGATGGCCCGTTGCAGCCTCAGATCGAGCTGGAAGAAGTCCGGCAGGTGGTTGAAATAGCCGATCTTGATGTTGCCCGGCTGGAACCCAGCTGAGGCGTCGATCACATTGAACGGCAGGCCCGAGCTCCACGTCATCAGGCCCGACAGCTTGAACTTCCAGGGCAGGTCGACGATGCCGTTCACCACCACGCGATGCGTTTCGTCGCCCGCATTGGGCACGAACGGATCGGCGCTGATGTTCGGGAAATCGAAGTTGAACGCATAGCCCCGCTCGCGCGAGTGGGCGAAGGTGTAGGCAAGGCCGACACCCCAGCCCGACGCCTCCGTATAGGGCTTGTCGAGCGTCAGGTAGACGGCGTGATAGCGGGTCGCGCGCGTGTTGAAGGCGGCGACGACGTTGCTGTAGCCGTTGGTCAGCGGGATATAGTCGTAGAAGCCGCCGGCGTTGGTCGCGACCGACCGGTTCAGCGGCGCATAGCCGATCTGGTCGTTGCCCCTGATATAGGAATAGCTGAGCGACGCACGGAACGGGCCGAGGCGCTGGCGCACGCCGATGCTGAACTGGTCGGTATAGGGTGTCTTGAGGTTGTTCGGAATAGCGCGCAGCTCGCTCGTTCCCGGCGAGGTCGGATCGGCCGCGAGACTCGCCAGCAGCGCCGCAAAGCCGGCGGGCGTCAGATAAGCCGGGTTCCACTGGATGGTTGGCCGGCCGTCGCGCGGCGCCCCGTTGGACGAGAAGAGCAATTCGCCTGACCGATATTGCGAGAGCAGGGTCTCCTCGGCCGCGCTGCGGAACAAGGCGCGGTCGTAATAGCGGCCGTAGCCGCCGAAGATGACGGTGCGCTGGTCGGCATGAATGTCATAGGAGAAGCCGATCCTCGGCGCGAAATTGTTCCAGTCGGACGGGCGGTCGCCGTTGGAGATATAGTCGTTGACGTTGAAGAAGGCCGGCTGGATCCGCGGGTCCTGGCCGAGCGTCTGCAAGGCCGAGACCGCACCGGGCGGCGTCACGAAATCCTTGTTGTTGTAGTTGGAATCGAAATCCCAGCGCAGGCCGGCATTGATCGTCAGATGATCGTTCACCTCCCAATCGTCCTGAATGAACAGGCCGATCTGGGTAGTGCTCGCCTCGACGTTCGGATTGCCGCCGCCGAAACGGACGTTCGCCGGGAAGGCGAAGGTGAGATCGTCGGCGGGGCCGGGACCGCGCGCGTCGCGAATGAACTCGAACTGCGGGTTCGCATTGGGGCCGGTGCCGCCGACCCGGTAATTCTGGAAGGACACGCGCACGCCCGCCTTCAGGACGTGGCGGCCGTTCCAGTTGAGCTCGGTCAGCGTCAGATTGTCGCGGAAGGTCAGCCCTTCCTGCTGCACGATCTGAAAGTCGGCGCGTCCGCCGATCTGGATGATCCCCTGGTAGTTCTGGCCGAAGCCAGCATCGTTGATCCTGCCGAATTGGAGGTCGGACTTGAGATAGTCGATCGAGAATTCGTTCAGGAAGCCGTTGCCGTTCCAGTCCCAGCGCAACCGGCCCGTATAGACGTCGTTGTTGACGCCGGTACCGCGCTCGAAGCTGGCCTGCCCGCCGAAGTCGCGCACGTCGGTTTCGAGGCGGAGGCTGCCGCTCAGCTCGACCAGATGATCGGTGCTGGCCTGCCAAGTCAGCTTGGCGAAGCCCAGATGCTCGCGGAACGGGCTCGAGAAGCTGCCTATGAACTGGTTGACGTTGAACGGCAGCAGGGCCTGGTCCGCCGCGGAGCCGCCCGGAATGACGTTGTTGGCCCGATCCTGGATATTGGCTTCGTAGCTGGCGAAGAAGAACAGGCGGTCGCGGATGATCGGCCCGCCCAGGCCGAGGCCATATTGATAGCGCGTCAGCTGCGGTTCCGGGATGTCGGAATTGGGATTCTGCTGGCGCTGGCGGCGGAGCAGCGCGTCGGTCGCGATCAGGCTGTCGTCCGAATACAGGCCGAAAGCCTCGCCGCGGAAGTTGTTGGTCCCCGAGCGGGTGACCGCGGTGATGATCGAGGTGCCCGCATCCTCATATTCCGCCTTGAAGTTGGAGGTGAGGACGCGGAACTCGGCCACCGCCAGCTGCGAGAAGGGATTGCCGCGGCTCACGTCCTGGCCGACGATGCCGCCCTGGTTGACGTTGCTCCTGAGGCTGACGCCGTCGATGAAGACATTGACCTGAGGTCCGCCGAAGCTGTCGCCGTCCGAATTGACGCCGACGCCGCCGCCGCCGAAGGTCTGCCGGAACTCGGTCTGCAGCACGCGGATGCCGGGCGCGAGCGCGGCGAAGTTGAGGAAGTTGCGGTTGCCCTGCGGCAGGTTCCGGATCTGGTCGTCGGTGACGTTGGTGCCGATCTCCGACGTGCGGGTCTCGCCGAGCCGGGAGCCGACGACGACGACGTTGGCATCGCCACCCTCGGGTGCCGCGGCCGCCGCGGCGGTGTCGAGGTCGAGCGTCGCATTCTGGCCGACAGAGACGATCACACGCTGGGTGGGGCCGGCCACCCCGTCGGCGCCGACCACGGCGATGTCGTAGGTTCCGGGCCGCATGCCGGGCAGGACGTAGGCGCCGCTCGCGCCGACGGGGGCGATCTGGACGGCGCCCGTATCGACGTTGCGCGCCGACACGGTCACGCCCGCGGCCGGGGAATCGCCCGTGCTGACATTGCCGCGGATCTGCGCGGTGGTGACCTGCGCCATGGCCGGCGCTCCCGCCAACAGGGTGGTCGCGAGCAGGGCGGCGGAAAGCGCGCGGCGGGCGGTCTTGTACGATCTGGATCCGGTCATGTTCTGGCTTCCTCTTCTTCTATGCTGCGGCATGGCTGGCGCCGGACGAGGCGCGGATGACGAGTTCGGGCGTGAAGGTGCGGCTCGCGCCGGGCGCGCCGGTCGCGAGGATCTCGGCGCAGCTTTCGACCGCCTGGCGGCCGAGCTCGGCGATCGGCACTCCGACGGTGGTCAGGGGCGGATCGAGAAAGCGGCTGATCGGGATGTCGTCGAAGCCGGCGAGGGCGATATCGTCCGGCACCCGAAGGCCCGCCTCGCGCAGCGCCTGCAGGCAGCCGATCGCCATCATGTCGTTGCCGGCGAAGATCGCGTCGGGCCTCGGCCCGGCGAGCAGCAGGCCGGCGGCGCGGGCGCCCGAACGCTCGGAAAAATCGCCCTCCACGATTTGCTCCGGCAGGCCGCCAAAAGCGGCGAGCGCGTCGCGATAGCCGGCGAGCCGCTGCGCCGATTCGATATTGCCGGGCGGCCCGGACACGAAGGCGATCCGCTTATAGCCGGCGCCGAGCAGATGCTCGGTCATGGCGAAGGCGCCGGCATGATTGTCGATGGCGAAGCGCGGATGGGCGCCGGCGTCGCCGCCGCTGCCGAGCAGGACGAGCGGCGTCCGCCCGCCCAGCGCCGCCGCCAGCACGCCCTCGTCCGCATAAGGCGACATCACCATCATCGCGTCGACCCGGGTGCGCATCGCGCGCAGCACCGTCGTCGCCTCATTGGGGTCGCCGTGGGAGTGGGAGAGAAGGAGATGCAAGCCCCGGGCGCGGGTCGCCAGGTCGATGCCGCGGATGAGCTCGGAGAAGAACTCGCCATGGAGATCGGGCAGGATGACGCCGATCGTGTCGGTGCGCCGGGTCGAGAGCGAGCGCGCCCCGCTATGCGGGACATAATCGAGATCGGCCGCGGTCGCGAGGACGCGCTCGCGCGTCGGCGCCGAAACCGTGCCGGAGCTGTTGAAGACGCGCGAGACCGTCGCGACCGAGACGTCCGCATTGCGGGCAACGTCGCGGATCGTCGCATTCCTCACGCGGCCCCGATCCGCGGCGGATCATCGGGAAAGCCCTTGCCGGCCATCATCCCTCCACTGGCGCACCGTCTTATGTAAACGGTTACATCGTGGTGCCTAAGCCCACCGCCGGGGATACGCAAGCCAGAATGTAACCGGTTTCTACGCCGCGCGCGTCAGGCCGCGATCGAGCCCGGGTCCGCCAAGGCGCGCGGGAAGGCGCGGCCCTCCGCATCGAACAGGTGACAAGCCTCGGGCCGCGCCGAGAGCGTCACCTTTTCCGCTTCGGCCACGCCCTCGCCCGGTGCCAGCTGGACGATCAGCGGATCGGCCGTCGCTTCGCTGTCGAGATAGGCGAAGCGGATGTTGCCCAGCGATTCGATCAGGGTCACGCTGGCGGCAAGGGCGCCGGGTCCGGGCCGCAGATCTTCCGGGCGGATGCCGAGCGTGACGGCATCGCCGGCCTTGGCGCCGCCGGCAATCACGGCCGCGCGGAGCTCGGCGCCGCCCTTGAGGCGCACGGTGACGCCGTCGGCCCCGGCCCGCACGACCATGGCGTCGAGCAGATTCATCCTGGGCGAGCCGATGAATCCGGCGACGAACATGGTCGCCGGCTGCTGGTAAAGCTCGGCGGCGGTGCCGAACTGGACGACGCGCCCGCGATCGAGGATGGCGATGCGGTCGGCAAGCGTCATCGCCTCGACCTGATCGTGGGTCACATAGACCGTGGTCGTCTTCAGCCGCTGGTGGAGCCGGGCGAACTCGTAGCGCATCCGGACGCGAAGCTCCGCGTCGAGGTTCGAGAGCGGCTCGTCGAACAGGAAGACGGTCGGCTCGCGGACGATCGCCCGGCCGATGGCGACGCGCTGGCGCTGGCCGCCCGAGAGCATTTTCGGGCGCCGGTCGAGCAGGGGCTCGATCTCGAGCAGCGCCGCGGCCTTGTCGACCGCCGCGGCGACCGCCGCCTTGCTCTCGCCCGCCAGCCGCAGCCCGAACGCCATGTTCTCGCGCACGCTCATGTGCGGGTAGAGCGCATAGGATTGGAACACCATCGCGATCCCGCGCTTGGCCGGCGGCAAATCGTTGACCCGCGCATCGCCGATCAGAATGTCACCGGAATCGACCTCCTCGAGACCGGCCAGCACGCGCAGCAAGGTCGATTTGCCGCAGCCGGACGGGCCGACCAGAACGAGGAACTCGCCCTCCTCGATCCGCAGATCGATGTCTTTCAACACCGCGGTCTGCCCGAAAGACTTGCTGATCCGCTTGAGTTCGATCGACGCCATCTTTGTCTCCCGCGGCCCTCCTATCAGGGGCTGATCCAGTCCGCATAGCCGCCGATATAATCGTAATGAACCCATCCCGAGCGGCACGGACCAGGATAAGCCCGCGCGGCGCGTCGGGGCCGGTCCACATCGCATCGGGTGCGGCGGCCGGGCGGCGCGAAGACGATGCCGAACCAATTGCCGCGGCGGACGCAGGCGAAGACCGCGTCGCCGTTGCGCAGCCGGGCCAGCTCCCGTTCCCGGACCGAGGGGCCGGCGCGAACGGACAGAAATCCGTCGCTACGCCCGAGATTCATGATCGTGGCCGTCGAGCAGGCGGGATAGCCGTCGCGCTCGCCGCCGGCGATCGGCACCGGCACCCTCGGCGCCTGCGTCAAGGCCGGCGACGCCATGCCGAGCAATATCGCGGCCGGCTGGCCGGCCACCCACGTCCGGAACTCCGCTATCGCGCGGCGCGCGCGCGCAAGAGCGGCGGCCAGGCCGCCACCGCATGCGGCCATCGTCGATACCGCCAGGAGATCGTAATAGTCTTGGCGCAGGCGTGCCAGCGCGGGGCCGAGGCCCTTCGCCGCGGCGCGGGATTCGATGGACCGCAGCGCCGTGGCGAGCGCGTTGTAGCGAGCGGCCCGAACATGGACTCCGCACGACCGGTAATTCGCCAGCGCGCCCAAAGCGGTTTTGTAGGGGTGGCTGGCGAAACGCCCGGAGGCCGGCCTGGTCTCGCCCGCGGGCGCGCTGCCCGGTTGCGCTGCGAGCGTCGGGGCCGCGCCGGTCCCGACGATGGCCAGCAGGATCGTGATGCGCGGTCGCAGGCGGGAGCGGGCCATCCGCTTACCCTAGCGCATGCGCGCGGCAATGTCCGCAATGCCCGGGGAGGTTCCTATTCGCCCCCGCTTTCGCTCGGCCATCCGACCCTCACCAAGGTCCCGTCCGGATCGGAGACGGCGAATTCGATGAGGCCCCAGGGCTTGTGCTCGGCCCGGCAGCCCGTGGCGTCGGCGAGCGCCGCCACGTTCTCGGCGTAGAAATAGATGCCGTGGGCGTTGCGCTCCGGATCCACCGAGCCGGGGTCGACCCGCGTCAGATGGATGCTCGCGCCGCTGGCGTCGTGAAGGATGCGATAGCCCTGGTGCGGATAGACCGAGGTCGCCTCGAAGCCGAGCCGTTCATAGAAAGCCTGGCTCGCGTCCAGATCGTTGCACGGCACGATCGCGACCGCGGAATGCGTGATGGCCATTGCGAGGCTCCCCGATGGAATTTGCCCCGCTGTAGCCAGCGCGAGCCCGAGGCGCCAGCCGCAGGCGCGCTCAGTCTGTCGCGCATAGCCTTGAGATCGGCCGCCGTCATTCCAGCGAAAGCTGGAATCTCTTTTCCTGGAGCGTATCGAAGAAGAGAGAGTCCAGCTTTCGCTGGAATGACGATTCAGTCCGGGTCGAATCGACCCTAGGACGCCGGGGACGCCCAATTGCGATCATGATCCCTCTGCGGCTGGGTGACGCCCTTGCTGAAGAAGCGGTCATAATATTCCAGCTCGACATTGTGCACCTGCAGCCAGATGCCGGGAACGTGGATCGCGTCGGTATGGGCGGGGAAGCGGCCGTGGGTCTTGTAGATATAGGTGCAGATGTCGCGCGTGCAGTCGATGACGTCGGCGGAATAATCGCTCGCTTCCCTGAGATATTCCTTGCCGAAGCCGCCTTTGTAGATTTGTCCGAACACCGCCTCGTCGCGATAGATGCCGCCCGGCCCGAACTTCTCGGCGATGACCGCGTCCACCGCTTCCGCCATGGTCTCGTAATAAGGCGGGCAGCTGCCCTTGATCAGCCGCTCGCCTTTGTGCCTGAGCCCGACCGGATGCGCGCGCAGATTGGCGAAGCGGGGCAGCGGGACGTGCCAGCGCAGCAGGTCCATCAGCTTCCATTTCGGAGTGACGAAATCGAAGCCCAGCATCTTGCCGTAGGTCTTGGTGAACTTGGGATCGCCGAGCATGACGGGCGGCGAGATGGCGCCGTGGATCCAGGCGCCGAGCCCCATCGCGTCGGCGACGAGGAACAAGGTCTGCACCAAGAGGTCCGCCTCGATCTGGGTCCGCATCGAGGCGATCGCGCCGAGCGGCAGCTTGATGTCCTTGTTGAGGAAGCCCTTCTTCACCCATTTCTTGACGCCGGCCATGCGGTAGAAATTGCGATCGTCGACGATCGTCGGCCGCGCCCCGTCCGGCTGGGTCAGCAGGTACATCATGCCGTTGATATATTGGTGGGAGAGGTCGACGACGGGGAACAGGATCGTCGTTCCCGGCAGGTTCGACAGGAAGCGGTTCGAATCGAGATAGGCCGGGAAATCGCGATTGCCGTCCGGCACGTCGATGCGCTCATCGAGGATCTGCACCTTGGCCTCGCGCGCCCGCTCGATGAGGTTGGCCGGATTGAAGGGCTCGTCCGGCGCCGGTGGCAGCGTGCGCAGGAAATAGGTGCCGGCATCGTTGATCAGGAAGAAATGGGTGCCCTGCGCATTGTCCGGGCTGCCCGCGGTCCGCCCGGCCATGTTGGTGTTGGGCTTGGCCATGATCGGCTTGTGGTCGCGCGGGTCGTTGAACGGCCGGTCGGGCATGGTCAGCCCGGTGCAGCCGGCGGCCGCGATCAGGATCGCTTCCTCGAGCTCGCTGAGCGGCGCCCGCGCATTGTCGCTCTTGTAGCTCATCGTCCCCGCCGACACGGCGCTGCCGCGGCTGACCCGGTGGGTGCGCCGGTTCCAGATCGTTTCCATCAGCGGCCGCTTGAGCAGCGCGTCGAGGCCGGGATGGCTGTCACTCGCTTGGTCTGTCATGGCATCCTCACTGGCTAGCTGATCGCGACCGGGCGCCAGGGCGCGAAGGCGGTGGCATCGCGCGGCACGATCGCAGCGAGCTCGGGGCAATGGCGCAGGATCACGCTGGTCATGTTATTCTGCTCGATCCAGTCCATGCCGAAGGGCGAATAGATTTCCGGCCGGAAATCCACGGTCAGGAAGCGGTCGCTCTGCAGCCGCCGCGACGCCATCAGGATGAAGATCCTGAACGCGGTGTCGGAAAAGCCGAAGCCTGCCGGGACCGGCTCGGCAAGCAGGCCGATCACGGTATCGACCATGTCGATATCCTGGTAGATTTCGCGCAGCAGCCGCACCGTTTCGGGATCGTCGTTGAGATCCTCCCAGCGCCTGATCCGCGGCTTGTGCAGGCCGGCGCGGAAATCGTTGTAGCGCGGCACGCCGCGCATCCTGGTCCTCACCAGATCGACGACGGCAAGGTCGATCCGCTCCTCCTTGCCGTCGGTGCCGGTGCGGGTGAATTCGCGCAGCGCATGCGGGAAATTGTGCAGCACGATCGCCCCCGGATGCGCGATCCCGAACGAATAGAGCGCGTTGGAGAGGCCGATACCCCGCATCTGATCGTCGGCCGCGACGCCCTGGATCTCCGTGAAGGTACGGTCGCCGAGGCGCGTGCCGTTGAAATGATTGTAGAAGACGTAATCGTCCGGGATCAGCGGATGCAGCCGGTAGACGGTCGCGAAATCCTCGGTCAGGCAGTAAGGCGCGCCGCTATGGTCGGGCTTGGTCTTTGGGATGCCGACCAGCGACGCCGCGTCGGTCAGCCACAGGCCGAACTTGGTCAGCCGGTCGTCCGGCCGCGGCCCGTACCAATTGTTCTTGAGCGCGATGTCGATCGCCCGCGTGCCGAGGATGGCGGGGGTCCATTCGACCGTGTGGATCTTGGCGATCAGCGCCGAGACGATCAGCCGCGCCGTGTGATAGACGCGGTCCTCGGTCCACAGCGGATAATGACGCTTCAGCTCGTCGCACAGCACATTGTGCTCGCGCGCGAACAGGGTGTGGAGCGCGGACAGCCCCATCCACCAGCTCTGGTTGAACCCGGTGACGTCCATGCCGTTGAGGTCTTCCGGCAAATAGCCCTTCAACAGGCGGAGCTTGGCCCCGTCGCGCAGAGCTTGCGCCTGTTCGGGAGCCGCGCCGTAAATCTCCGATCCGTCCCACCAATGCGAGGCCTGGTTGGCGAACAGCAGCCTGGGCTGTTTATGTTCGTCCAGGACCATCTCATTGCCCGCGATCCGCATCTCGCTCTGCGGCGGGCCGCCCGGCGTGCTGCTCCAGCCGGGCATGCCTTCGGGGATGGGCACCTTGACGTCGTCGGCGCCGAGCGCCTTGCGGGCGTGATCGACCCAGTCGTGGACCTGGAACTGGATCCAGGCCGCGGCGAGCACGTTCAGCGAGCGGGCTGGGATGAACGCCTTTCGCTTCATCAGCTGCTCGCTGATCAGCACCGCATTGGGGGTGTTGAAGAGGTCCTCACGATAATCGGGCTGGAGGTTGCGGCCGAACGGCTTGTTGACCGAGCCCATGTCGGGCGCGGACAGATCGTTGCCGGTGCCGATGAAGCTGCGCTGGATGCGATCCCCCTCCACCGGCGGCGCCGGCGCGACCGGCCTGGCGGTGGGCGGCCCCTGGGGCGGATCGGTGTCGATGAGGTTGTGCCGGCGCAGCACGTGCCGGAAGATGTCGAGATTGAGCAGGCTCGCCCGCAGCGGCAGCTTGTGCCACTCGACGAAGCGGTTGATGAGCGAGAAGCCGCCCCGCGCCGCTGCCCCGAAGATCCTGTTGCGCAGCGGCGGATCGCTGTGCCAGCGCATCGACTGGCGGTGCGCCGCGCTGACGTCATAAGCGGATTTGCGGGCGCGATTGAGGTGGCCGAGCGGCCGGAATTCGTCCGTGGTGTTCCACGGGTTGAAGGCAAGGCCGTCGATCGCGCGCGAATTGGCGCGGGCCGCGGCGCAGCCGACGTCGCCGGTGCCGATCTTCAGGGTGGCGACCGGGATCGGCGGCGAGACGGCCTCGGTCCACTCGATCGCCGTGTCCTCGATCGGCGTCCTTTTCTCATCGACGAAGCGCTGGAGGCAGAGCTCGAAGACGATGTCGCCGTCGGCGAGGCGCAGCGCGGCTTCCTTGGCCAGATATTCGGGATCGGTCTTCGACGGATCGGGCGCGGGCGCGGCGCCGGGCGCGGGCCTGAACAGGAAGCGCACCGCCTCATCGCCCCAGCGCATCGCGCCGCGGCTCCAATAGGTTTCGAGCGCGACGCTCCTGACCTTCTTCCCGCGGCCCGCCGAGACGTTGCGGATCATCCGGATCGTCTCGAACGGCCCGATTGTGAAGACCAGCTTCACCAGCCCGGCGAGGCGCGACAGCGTACCGCCGGCGGTGGCGACCGCGAAGCGCACGAACTGCCGGGCGTCGCGCGCGTGCGAGACGGGATAATTGGTGGCGAGCAGGTCGTGCTGCTCCTTCTCCGGCGAGACGGTGACGCGGACCGCAATGCCGCGAAGGTCGGGCTTGAAATCGGCATGGCCGGAATTGGCGGCGTTGGAGATGCGTACCACCGCCGGGAAAGCGGCGCCGGGCCTGGCGAAGCCGACGCGCAGGTCTTCCGGCAGATCGTCGTTGAAGCGCAGCTCGGCCTGCTCGACCGCGAGCACCGCCTTGGCGTGGAAGGCGCGGTCGACCCCGCCCGCGCCGGACGCGCGCTGGGCCTTGAGCTGGGCGCGCATGATGTCGACGGCGAGCCGGTCGAACTCCTGGCGCTCCGCCTCGGCGCTGCCGCCGCGATAGGTCTCCCGCCATGAACTCGCCATTGCCGCCCTCCCCTCTCGTGCGCTTACTCGCCCTGCAATCTCGCCTTCAGCCTGTCGGCGATGCCGGCCAGCATGCCCTTCGGCGAGATGCTGTAATGAGGCACCGCCAGGCGGGTGATCCTGGCGTCGATGACGCAGGGACGCTTCGAGGCGAGCGCGTCGGTGAACGCGGCCTCGAAGGCGTCCTCGTCCTCGACGAGATAGCCGTTCGCGCCGCAGGCGCGGGCATAAGCGGCGAAATCCGGATTCTGGAATTCTACGAGCCCGGTCTCGCCATATTCGGAGATCTGATAGAGCTTGATCAGCTTGAACTGGCCGTCGTCGAAGATGATCCAGATCACCGGGATGTCGTGCTCGACCGCCGTCATCAGCTCGAAGCCCGACAGCGAATAGCAGCCGTCGCCGCAGCCGACGACGACGGTCCGGTCCGGATTGGCGACCTTGACGCCGATCGCGCCGCTGGTGTGCCCCGCCATCGGGCCGAACTCGCCGGGCTTGCGGAAATTCTGGCCCTCCTCCAGCTCGACATAATAAGCCATCCAGCCGAGATGCGCGCCCGCGTCGGCGAGCAATATCGCGTTCTCGGGGAGCAGGCGGCCCAGGATCTGCGCCATTCTGCCGGGATGGAATGTGAAGGGCACGCGCAGGATGTCGCGCGATTCATAGTCGCGGCCGTCGACCTCGACCGGAGGCCGCGGGCCGACCTTCGGCTCGAGCGCCGCGGCGAGCGCCTCCACCGCCGGCCTGGCGTCGGAAACCAAGGCGTAATCGGCCTTGTAGGCCTTGTCGATCTCGCCTTCGGAGATGTTGACGTGGATGAGCGTCTTGCCGTCGAACAGCCCTTCCCAATAATTGAAGGTGGCGTGCTGGTTGAAGGCATTGCCGATGGCGAGCACGATGTCCGCCTCCATGAACGCCTTGGCGGCGCTGGCATGGCCGCTGTCGGCGAAAACGCCGATCGACAGCGGATGGTTCTCCGAGACGATGCCCTTGCCGTCGAGCGTCGTGATCAGCGGGATCTGGAAGCGCTCGATCAGCCGGCGAATGGCGGCGCCCGCGCCGCTCCGGATCGCGCCGAACCCGACCAGCGCGATCACCTTCTTGCCCTGCGCGAAGGCCCGCGCGAGCAGCACGGCGATCTCCTCGACCCTCGCCTGGTCCGGCAGCACCGGCGCGATGACGAGGCGCGGGTCGCGGTAATTGACGACCTTCTGGTCCTTGTGGGTGAGGTTGCCGGGGATGCTGATATGGACCGGCCCGGGACGGCCGCCAAAGGCACAGTTCAGCGCCTTCTCGAGCACGTCCACCGTCTGGTCGATATGCTCGATATGCCAGCTGCCCTTGGTGCAGAACTCGAACATCTTCTTGGAATCGGGCGTGTTGTTGACGCCGGACGTCTCGTTGAGCGATCCGCGCCCTCGCCACTCCTCATTGGCATAGCCGGTGATGGCGAGGATCGGATAGGAATCCGACATCGCCATGGCGAGGCCGTTGAAGAAGTTGAAGGCGCCCGGCCCGGCGGTCGCCCAGCAGACGCCGAGCTTGTTGGTGTACATCGCATAGCCGCAGGCCATGAACGAGGCGCCCTGCTCGTGGCGGGTGATGATCCCCTTGATCTTTTCGGAATTATGGAGCGCGAGCATCATGCCCGCCGCATTCTCGCCGGCCCCGCCGAAGGCCGCTTCGACGCCAATGCTTTCGAGCCCTTTCACGATCGCTTCATAGACGCGCATGGGCAGGCCCCTCCCGGAAACACCTTCTGCCCGAGTTCAGCGAACATGGAAAGCGGCACATCGGGCCACGGCATCACATATTCGAAAAAGAGCGCGAGCCGATGTGCAATAGCGTCTCGCGCGCGCGGCCGATTATGTCCGCCGGGCAAGACGAGAACCCAGTTTCGCGAATCAGCCAAGGATGCGGCCGGGATTTTGTCCTTGCCGCGAGGGGCGAAAGCTTGCAGCCAAGCCTGGAAATTCAGAGAGCAGTTCAATGACCGGCCGGGATGCACCCTATCATGCCCATATCTATTATTCGGCCGAACAGCGCGCGGTCGCCGAGGCGCTGCGGGACACGTTCGTCCGCCTGAAAGCGGATGGGGGCGAACCGCACATCCTTTTCGTCGGGCGGCTGACCGACGGGAGAGCCGGGCCGCACCCGATTCCCCAATATGAGATTCATTTCCCCGAACGATCGCTCGCCGGCGTGATCTCGGCGATCGAGGCGTCGGGCCTGCGCGCGCTGGTCCATCCGCTCACCGACGACGACATGTCCGATCACACGACTTTGGCCCACTGGATCGGCGAGCCGGTGGACCTCGACGTGACCGTCCTCGATCCGCCGGGGAGGAACCAGGGCGTCGCCCGCTTCGGCAAGGCCGACTTCTAGGGTCATGTCCCACAATTGCCGGCGCGATTGACCGGCTTCGCCAATGTTGTGCATCAAGGCCGGGCCATGCCGACGTCCCTGCAGCCCAACCATCCCGACGCACAGGCGATAGAGGCCTGGCTGACGGGTCTCCGGAATGAGGGGACGGATGAAGGCGACGGGATCGATGAGCCCGGGCACCGGACGCTGTTCATCCTCGACAACGATTTCGGCGAGCTCACCACGATCATGTATCTGGTGCTGGGCCAGGCCTGCTTCCGCGACGCCAGGATTCTCGCCAGCCCCCGCCTCCATGCCACCAACCACGACGCCTTGCCAGGACGCGTCGCGCTCTGGGACAATGAGAAGGACCTGGTCGCGGCGATCGACTCCTTCAGACCCAACGTCATCGTCCTCGCCTCGGGCTACCTCCTGCCGATCCACGGGCTGCTCAACGCCGCCGCGATCGACCGGCTCTGCGCGCGCGCGCGGCGCGACGGCGTCATCGTGGCGACCGCCGACCCGTTCCTCGGGCTGCTCTCGATATGGTCGGGCGCCGGCCTCGACCGGCTCATCTCGATCGACATCCCGAAGAGCGCCGACGCGCCCCTGGTCGCGGCAAAGAAGACGGCCGATACCCTGCTCCACACCATTCTCGCGGACGCGGAAAGGGTGTTGCGGACAGCGCCCCATCTCTACCCGTCTTTTGCGGACATGGACGGCCTCGCGCCCCACGAGACCGACATCCGGAACCTCTCCTTCTTCAACGAAAAGCTGCTGATCCCGCCGCATCTGCCGTCAGCCGGCGACGACGACCGGCCCTATTGGATGTTCCTCATCTCCCTGGTGGACTTTGAGAGACAAAGCCTGTCCGAGGGAGCCTTGATCTTCGCCAGGATCGTCGCGGCCAGATTGACCGACGCCGTGACGTCGGGGCGGCGTGCGATCCTCCTGGCCCCGATCGAGCTGATCCAGTGGGTGAGCCGGGTGCTGCCGACCGACGACCGGATCGAGCTCCTTGCTTTCTGTCCCTTCGCCCGCGCCATGTCGCTGCTGCTGGCCGCGGAGCATTGCTTCTACTGGAACCTGGTCTCCCATTCGATCCTGATGCAGCTGTGGAACGGCCGCTCCGTCATCCTGTTCGACAGCGGCCATCTGGTTAGGGCCGTGCCCGCCATCCACGAGCGCGTCATCGCCTGGTATTATCAAGGACAGGAGCCGCCCTATCTCGACCACAAGGCGACCCTGTCCCCCGCCATTGCGGCGGAGGCGGCGGCCGGGGATGCCGAGCGGCGCGCCGGCAGCCTTCCGCGCTATCGCCGGGCGCCGTCGCCGGCCGCCATGCTCGAATCCCTGCTCGGCTCCAGCCAGCTTCTCGGGACATGCGGATAACGGAGCAGGGCGGCATGGCTGCGCCACTTCGCCAGCAGCGCCGCGACGTCCGCCGCCGGCCATTCGCACGCGGGCGGCCCGCGATAGGCGATCCCGGCCACCGGGATCTCCACGCAGTGGAAGTTGCGGCGCCGCGCCTGAAGCCACAGATCCACCCCCTGCAGCGACTGCGCCACGCAGCGATCGTCGAACCCGCCGGTCGCCAGGATGACCTCCCGCCGCATGAGCAGGATCTTGCGGAAGTGCGGCGGCGGCTGCGGCGCCGGGTCGTGCGCCACGCGCAGGCGCGGCGCCAGCAGATCGGCCTCGGTGCGATTCATGGCCTGGACGAGCATTTCCAGAGCGGCCGCGGTGGCGATTTCGACAGGCTCATCGAGGAAGCAGACCAAGCGCCTGGTCGTCGTCCGGAAGCCGGCCATCTGCCACCCGCCTGGCCCTTCGCCTTCCGCCACGGCGTGAATGGCCTCGTCGGCAATGCCGCATCGCCTCAGCGAGGCGCCGGCACGGCCGCCAATCGCCGACACGATGAAGTCGACATCGTCGAGCGAGACCTCCGCGACCGGCACCCCGGCATAAGCGAAAGGCGGAAAGGCGCTCGCCCGCTCGAGTGGCAGGCCGAGCCGCGCCAGCGTGTCGTCGGCGAGCCGGCGCCACATCTCATAGGCGGCGGCGGCGGTGATCGCCTCGCTCGCCCGGGCGCCGTGGAGCCGGTAATGATAGAGGATTTCGTCGAGCAGCTCGAAATGCGCCACCTCCTCGAGCTGGAGGAAGATATCGCAATCCTCGCCGGCGCCCTTGAAGTCCGCATAACCGCGCCAGCCCTGCGTCCTCTCATAAGCGGACCTGCGAATGAGATAGGGGTGGGTCTGGTTGAACAGATCGGTGACCATCCCGCGGCTGTAGGTGCGCGGCGCGAACGGAAAGCGAAGCCCCATCGGCACGTTGTCCACGCGCGCGCCCTTGGCATCGATCAGCTCGCGCCGCGCGCGGATCAGGCTGGCCCAGGGATGCTCCGTCGCGAAGTGCAGAAAGCGCGCCACGGCCTGGGGCGGCAGGATGTCGTCGTCGTCCAGGGGCAGCAGCCAGGCACCCTCGCTGCGGTCGGTGAGATGTTTGCGGGCTCGGGCGATCCCCTGATTCTCGGTGAAATGGACGCGGATGCGTGGATGATCTTCGCGCTCCAGCGCGTCGAGGATCTCCCGCGATTGCGCGTCGCCGCCGTCCCAGACCAGCGACAATGTCCATAGGTCCGACGTCTGGGCGAGCACGGAATCGATGCACGGACGCAGGAACGCGCCCTTGAAAACCGGCACTTCGATGGAGATCGACATGCGGTGGTTTATGATCGCGGCGGCGCATCTGCAACGCCCAGGCTGGGACGCCTATACACCGTCAGAGCACCAGATACTTCTTGACCGCGCCAGGTGTTGGTGATCCATTCCAGTCAGCAGAAACGCTTTCAGCTTTCCTGACTGTTGCGGCTTTCAACCCATGATCCGGGGGCGGGACCAGCCATGAGTCAAACCGACACCTTCATCGCCACGTTGACCCAGACGCCGCAAGACGCCGGGCAGCTGCTGGGCATGCTGAATTCGTTGAACAACGAAATTGGCCAGGTCATCACCGTGCTTGGCTATCCGGAGACGATCAACAAGGATCTGGGAACGCTCGACGACGCGCTCACCACGACGAGCGAGATATTGGAGTTCGTATCGGTCGTCCCCGACGTAGGGGAGGCGGCGGCGGCGCTGAACGAGGCCATCAGCGTGTTGAGCCCGGAGGTCAAAGAAGCGCATGGCGTCGCAGGCGAGATCGACTCGGCGGTGGCGCCGCTGCGCGACGGCCTCCAGGAGGTGCAGCAGCCGCTGACCGATCTGATCAATGCGGTCCAGAAGGTTCAGACGACCTCGCAGACCTTCCTGACCGACTTCAGCGCGGTCGCAACCTGCATCAACGGCCTTCCGAACGGAACCTACAAGACGCAGGGCCAGGCCTATCTCGACCAATTCTCGGGCACGGCGCAACCCTATGTCGCCGGCCTGAACACCGCGCTGGAGGACGCCGCCGGCGCCCTCGGCAGCTTCTACTCCGCGCTCTCCGATCTCGAGGATGTGCTTAGCCCGCTGGGGACGATCGATGCGCAGATCGATCAGGTCCTGAACGTCCTGTCTCCGGTGACCCAGGCGCTGAGCGAATTCCAGAATCTCCTGGAGCAGAACATCACGCTCCCGATTCCCGTCTATCCGGTCACCGTCAGCATCTACGACGTCTTCAAGGAATATGGCGAGTTCGTCGGCTGGGTGACGGACCAGATTCAGGGTGCCATAAATGATGTGCTCAGCGCGCTGGGCGTCACGTTGCCGACGATCCCGGGTCTCGCCGACCTTATCGGTCTGCAGCTCCCCGCCATCCCCGGCATCCCGGACCTGTCGGGGCTGCTGAACGGGATCATGGGGGACTTCAACCAGCTCGAGGGAATGATTCCCACGTTCAACCTGGCCTGTCCGCCCAAAAGCCCCAACGACGAGGTCCCCGGCGGCGGAACCTATCAGCGCTGAGCTCTTCGCTTCCGAAGATCGGGTGCGAGCCGTGGCGTCCCGGCCGAGGAAGATTCTCCTCTTCCCGCAGAGCAACGTCCTCGGCCACCTGACGCGAACGCTGGCGCTTGCGGAAGAATTCGATGCGCAAGGCGACGAGGTCCATGTCGTCCTGTCGCGCGCTCACGGGTCGCTGAAGACCGTCCTGCCGCCTGGCCTCCGCATCCTCGCGAGCCCGGAAATGCAGCTGCCGCGCACGCGGTCGGACCCGCTCGCGAGCTACGAGGACGGCCTTGCCGCCGACCGCGCCAATCTGGACCGGGCCGGCGCGCTCGGCGCATCGGAGAAAAGCCGCTACGGCCGGCGGTTGCGACAGATGATCGAGCGCGACACCGCCATCATCCGGGACGTCGATCCCGATGTCGTCATCGCCGACCAGCGAGTCACGCCGGCGCTGATCCGCGACGTCGGGCCGGACCGCATGTTTCATGTCGCCAGCGTGCTCGGATATCCCTCCTTCTTCCGCCGCGTCTCGGGCACCCTGCCCTTCCCGCTCGGGTCCGGACACCTCCTGGTGCCGGGGGTGAGGGAGATCGAATATTGGCGCCGTCCGGCCGCGCCGGCGGTCGACCGGCGCCGCGAGAGCCTGTGCGGCCCGTTTCGCTGGGAGGGGTGGCGCCGGCTCAACCGGGATGCGGCGCCGCCGCCCGCGTCGGACGTCTTCCTCTTCTTCGGAAGCACCGGCAATTCCGGCCGGATAATGCCCTGGCTCCTGCGACACCTGCCGGAACGCTATCGCGTGTCCGGCATCGCCTTTCGGGCCGCCGGGGGCGACGCGCGCCGCGGCGCGCATATCTCCGCGCGCGGGAATCTGGAGGACTTTCTGGTCCGGACGTCGGTGGCGTTCTGCCATGGCGGGCACGGGACCGTGATGGAGTGCATCCTGCAGCGGACGCCGATGGTCATCTTCCCGCACAATATCGAGCAGCTCGAGATCGGCCGGCAGGTGGAGCGGATGGGCCTCGGGGTTCTCGTGAAGCGACCCTATCACCAACTCGGCGGAGCCGAGCTCGGCACGATCGTCGAGGGCTTGAGGGCGGACGGCCGAATCGCGGCCAGGCTGGAAAAATACTCCGCTCTGCTGCGCCGGCGGAACGGCGCGCGACGGGCGGTGGCGGTGGTTCACCGGAGCCTCGCCGAGAGCGGGTCAGCCTAGAGCCGCTCATTTATGATGCCGCCGACGCGCAGCGCGTTGGCCGCGATCGTCAGGCTCGGGTTGGTCGCGCCGCTGGAGGGGAAGAACGAGCCGTCCACGACGTAGAGATTATCGAGATCGTGGGCGCGGTTGGCCGCGTCGAGCACGCTCCTTCGCGGATCGTCGCCGAAGCGGCAGGTTCCGCAGACATGCCCGTAATTGATGTTGTTGCGGCCGAACGGCATGACGTGCGTCGCCATTTTCGGCGAGAGGGTTTCGATCAGGCGCCGCTGGAACAACCGGCTGCGCCGGTAAAGCTCCTCCGTATAGCGATATTCGAAACGCAGGCCGCTGCTCGCACCGGCGTCGGCGACGACGCGATTCTCCGGATAGGGCAGGTCCTCCATGATCGTCGCCATCAGCGTCGCGGCGCCGAAGCGGCGCGCGGCCATTCGCGCGACGCGCGCGGCGAAGCGGGGGCCGGACCGCTTCCACCGGGCGGCATCGCGCTCGGCGGCGGCGCGCAGCCACGATTCGATGACCGGACGATCGAGCCTATGCCCGACGGATTGAAACGTCCCCAGCTTGTGCCCGTCATCGTCGTAGAAATCGTTGACCGTGAAGGCCTTGCGGGGCCCGGTCGCGGAATGGTCCGCGCCCGGGTCGACCGTGAGGAAGTCGGTCGCGTGGAGCATCAGGTTGCGTCCGACCATGCCGGAGCTGTTGGCCAAACCGTCCGGCCATTCGGCGGAGCGCGAATTGAGGAGGAGCAGCGGGGTCATCCACGCGCCCGCGGCGACGACGACGATCGGGGCGCGCAGCGTCAGCTCCCGCCCCCGCCACCGGGTCAGGACGCCGGTCACGCGCCGCCCTTCGGACAGCAGGCAAAGGGCGTCGCACTGGGGCAGGAGCGACGCGCCGTGATCGATCAGCGCCGGCCACATGCAGCGATTGCCGGCATCGCTCTTGCACGCGAACATGCACACCTCGTCGCATTCGAGGCAATTCTCGATATGGGCGACCGCCACATGCGACCGGTAGGGATGAAGCCCAAGTTCGCCCAGGGACTCGAACAGTGCGCTGTCGCGCGGGCTCATCGCCGGCGGCGCCTTGAGCGGCGCGTCGGGATCGGGCTCGAGCGGATCGGGCGTCCCGAACACGCCGAACAATTCCTCCGCCTGCCGATAGAAGGGCACCATCTCCTCGAGGGTCACCGGCCATATTTCGGGCAGGTTCGCATCCGGGGCATCCGGATACCATCCGCGCGGGCTGAAATCGGCGGCGCGAAAGCGTTCGAGCTGGGCCGAATAGAGGCCCGTCGAACCCCCCGTGCCGCAGCCGAGCGGGGCGAAAAAATCGACCGGGCCGAAGCTGGTCGTCCCGCGCATGCGTTCCGGCCAGTGGCCACTGCGCAGCAGGGCCCCGGCCCCGGGATTCTGGTGACCGCCGTGCAGAAGCAGCCCCTTCTCGAGGAACAGCACCCGTCGCCCAAGCCGTGCCAGCGCATAGCCGACCGTGCCGCCGCCCATGCCGGTGCCGATGACGATCACGTCCCATGCCTCGCGCTCGGGATGCTGCGGGAACGGGTTGGGAGAAGTCATGGACGCCGCTGTAATCCCCGGGCCTTCGATTCACGAACGACATCGTCCAGACCCGCGACAAAGCCCGCCAGATACATCCTGCCCCTGACGAGCCTCGCCTCGGGCCCGGCGGGATCGAGCGCGCGGCGCGCGACCATCGTCTCGAAGTCCGCCTGCGTCGGCGCCTCCAGGCTCGACATCCTTTCAGCCGGCGCCCCGGCCGACAGGATCATCGACCCGGCATGATGGAGACGGGTGAGGACGGTCATTTGCGCCAGCCGGCGGATGTCATCGACGGTTGCCGGGCGGCCGAGCCACGACTGCATCAACGCCTCCGCCAGATCGGGCGTGGCGGCCAGATTGTCCGCAAGGACCGCGACGTCCACGAGCGGGTCGTTGCGACAGGCCGTCTCCCAGTCCACCAGCCACAGACGCTCCCCGTCAAACAGGAGATTGCCGGGCTGGAGGTCGTTGTGGCTCGACACATGTCCTCCCGAATCCCACGGCATCAGCAGCCCAAGCTGGTCGAAACCCTCTTTGTGGCGATCGAGCAGGCCAGGCTCGAAACATGTCTCCATATAGGCCAGCATTTTGCGGACGTTCGCGCGATAGTCGTCATGGACCGGAAATGCGGGCGTCGCCTGCAGTCGGGCGGCCATGGCGCCGAGCGCCCGCGCCAGCGCGATCCCGCCGCCGGGGAACTGATGGAGCGGCACCGAATCGACATAATCCATGATCGCGATGCGCGCAGTCTCGTCCGCAAAGTGAAGCGCGGGCGCGATCCCGGCATCCGCCGCGATCGCCATGCACGCATATTGATGGGGATTGCGCGCATGACGCTGCGTTTCGACACGCAGGAGATGCGTGTGGAGCCCGGCCTGGATTGGAAGCGCGACGGCGGACACGCCGCCCATGACGATGCCGAGACATTGAACCTTGCTTCGGCCATAGGTGGCGGTGATGGCGCCTTGCACGGCGTCATGCAGACGTTCGGGAAGCAGCTCCTGCCAGGGCCGGGTCAATAGCCGCATCGGAGCGATGCTGCCCGAAGCGGGCAGGCTGCACAAGTTCGGCGCGGCCGCCCCTGTTCAGACGCTCGGCCGGCCCGGACCTTGACGGGCGGGAGCGCGCGTCGCCTCGGCCATCCAGTGCGGGGACCGGACGGCCCCCGCGCCGGGTCCGAAGACGAAGGCGGGGACCAAAGATCCCTGCGACGCGCTGAGATTGAGCAGTCCGGTTTCGGAGACGCGGCAGTAGAGGCCGCCGACCTCGGCCCCCTGCCAGGTATAGATGCAGACGTCGCCGACAAGCGCGCGACGCCCGACGCCGTCCGCGGTCGCGACCGGATAGGTCTCCGCGGCGGTGACGACCCGCTCCTGAACGATGGAGGGCGTCAGGAGCGCCTGATCCACGGCCAGATCCCAGGCCTCCCGGCCGCACTCCCAGCCCAGCGCCACGCCGCGGCCGCCCATGGAAAAGCAGGGCTTGAGCACCAGCGACCGCCGGTTCGCGCGCACCCACGCGACCAGGTCGATCTCGACGCCCCGGACCGTCGAGGAACCCGGCGCGAGCAGGCGCGACCAGGGAATGCGGGCCGCGACCCAGGCGCGCTCCCGCTCGGCCAGAGCAAGGCCGTGAGCGGGATCGCTGAGCACCGCCAGCAGATGCTTCCCGCTGCGCAGGACCGACGCGCCGAGGCTGTTCGCGACCCAGGTCCCGCGGCGAGCGCGGGATTGCCATAGAAGGTGATCGGGCGGACATGCCGCAAGGATCGTCGCCCAGTCGACGACGATGGCGATGTCGATGTCGCCGGTCTCGTCGCGAAGCGTTTTCCCCTTCTCGAGCACGTCCTCGAGCCAGGTGAGGCGGGCGTCGAGACCGGCGTGGCCGGCAAAGGCGACCAAAGCGTTGAGCTCGGCATTGTCGGCGAAGCGAAGGCCGGGCGCGCCGGGGGGCAGGATGACCGCCAGCTGCCTCGGCGCGCGGCCGCGCGCGCGCCGGAAGCCCTCCACCAGCGCCCGCAAATATCGATCGCGCAGGCCGATGAAGCGAAGCGAAACATGGTCGCGGAGCCGCGCCATGACCGAGGAGTCGAGGAAGATATCGGCGACGCCTTCCGAGCAGAACGCGCCTCCGCACAGGCCGGCATTATATTCGATGAAGCGGATGGCGCCGCCGAGGTCGATCAGCGCATCGAGGCGGCCGACGGCCTCGACGTCGTGATCGAGATGGGCCTCGATGAGCGGCGCATAAGGATGGGACCCGATCAGGCGTTGGCGCAGCGCCGCGTCGGCCCGGACCCGGCGTTCGGCCCGTCCGAAAAGATCGAGCGCGACGGCGCTCTCCTCGACCAATTGCCGATAACCGGATTCGCTGACGAACTTGGGCCGCAGCGTGCGGCACAGGACCCTGCCGCCGCTCGTCAGGCCTTCCTCCGCCATCGCCTGGGCGAGTCGGCGAGCAACGGCCGCCTCGCCGATTTGGCCGAGCAGTTTTTCACAGGCCGCCACCGGCCCGCCCTCGTCAACCCGGTGCATCAACATCGCTCGAGCCCCCGCAGGTCCGCGCGCAGCCCGGGCACGCCGTGGCGGCGAGATAGCCGGCAATTTTCGCGTGACCGACCGAGGTCAACCGGACGAAGATCCGCCGACGGTCGGCCGGGTCCCGGGACCGCTCGACCAGGCCGGCCTGCTCGAGCACCCGGATCCAGCGCAGGGCGGTCGTCGACGGCGCGCAGGAGGCAACGCACAGGCTGCTGACGCAGACCGGCTTTTCCATGCATTGCTGCAGGAAAAGATCGAGCAGCATGTCCCAGGCCGGATCGCAGAAGAAATCGGGATCGAAGACCCTGGCGCGGAGCGCGCGATTGCCGATCTCGATCTGGACCGCCCGGCCGAGGTCGGCGGGCGGCGTCTCGGCCGGTTCGGTGGCCCGCGTGCGCTGGGCGAGCCGCGCGCGAAGCAGGTCCACCGTCTTGGTGAGCGCTTCTATCGTTCGCTGAAGCTGCCTTGCATCCGCGGCGGAGAATGCTGTGCGCGCCCCATCGCTCACTAGCGGGCCCCCAGCATGCGCGTGTGCGAACGCAGCAGCGCCACACGCTCCGGATCGACCGATAGATTGGAGAGATCGAGCGGGCCGGGCCGGTCCCAGGCCCCTTCCGGACGAATGGCGACCATCGGATCAGCGCCGAAACGGATCGCTTCGGGGTCTTCCTCGAGGTTCGCGGCGATCTCGACATATTCGAGATTGGCGAACTTGAAGACCGGCCGCCCTTCGATCGGCCGTAAGCCGAACCGCCCCCAGAATGGGAGGAGGTCGCGGCGGGAATGGCCGTAGACCTGGGTGAAGTTCTTCCGCCGGCTGTGCCGCAGCGAGGCCCGCACGAGCTCGAAGGCGAGCGCCGTCCGGCGATATTCCTTGCGCACGGCGAGGCGCTCGATCTTGGCGAAGCCGCCGAAATAGCGCAGCCGGATGCAGCCCGCCGGATCGCCGTCGACCGAGCCGAGGAATTGGCTCGCGCAAAAGTCGTTGCCGTCGAACTCCTCGTCATAGAGGCAGAATTGCTCCGCCAAATAGGTCGACGCGCGCACCGAGAATATCTTGGCCATGTCCTCGAACGACCGCACCAGCCTGACCTCGATCTGCCGCGGCGGCTTTTTCGGCGGCGGAGCGTGCTCCGGGAACGTGACCAGCAGCCATTCGGGCGCCTCCGGGAAAAACTCCCGGGCGACGCGAAAGCCGATAGTGTCATGGAGGCGGACGGAGCGCGCATCGACGGCCCGGGAGAAGATCGCACAGCCCGAGGCCGCGAAATCGCGCAGGACCTCGGCGATCGCCGCGAGCATGTTGGCGAGCTTGCCGGGCGCGAAGACCAGCCAGAAATAGAGCGCATGAGGCGTCTCGCCGAGGCCGGCAATGAGCTCCGGATCCGGCCTGGAGCCGTCGAACCGACCGGTCGCGATGGCTTCCGCGCCGCGAGCGTTGAGGGGCAGCAGCGCGATCAGGCCGTTCGCCGGCGCCTGGGCGCTCTGCCGGACGACCCGAAACACGTCCGGATTCTTCTCCCAGATCCGGCGGACAGCCGCTTCAGGCGCGAGCGACATCGTCCTGGCGGCCCGCGCGATCATGTCGCGCACCTCGCCCCACCCGGCGCGATCGAGCGTGATCGGCGCTCCGGCCCGCTCGATGCAGCGCTCTATCTTCGCGGAAAAGCACCCTCTCCAGAGGCCCTGCGCGGTATAGATCGAGTTGTTTTCCTGTCGCACTCCGGGCGGCCTCGCGCTAGTTCATGGCATTCGGGCGGCTAGGCGCCGCGTCATGAGGATGTAGTGGGGAAACCCAGAACGAGCGCGATCCAAAGTTCTGCACAGGGTGTTCAGCAGCGCGACACAAGCGAGGTTGCGAAGCTGAGCGGCCTGCGCTGGGACGATCTCAAGCTCCTGCTGGCGGTCGCCGAAGCCCAGAGCCTTCGCGCCGCGGCGCGGCTGGCGGGCTGCTCGGTGAACACGATCCGCGCGCGCATCGAGCGGCTCGAAGAGATTAGCGGCTCGACCCTGCTTCATCGGTCCCGCGCCGGGATTTCGCTGACCGATGCCGGCGTCGCTTTGGTCGAGACGGCGCGCGAGATGCGCGGAACGGTGGCGACGAGCGCTTCCTCCACGACCGACGCCGTGCTGATCAAGCGCGGCGAGCTCAGGATCGGCTGCTCGGAAGGCATCGGCTCGCTCTGGCTGACGCCGCGGCTGCTCGAGCTCCAGTCGCAAAACCCCGAGCTGACGATCCATCTGCAGAGCGACTATGATTATGCCCGCGACCGCAGCCAGGAGGCCGATCTCGGCGTCACCTTCGCCGAGCCGAAGGATCTCGACCTCGTCTCGGGCAAGCTCGGCTATCTCCACATCATGCTGTTCAGCTCGGAAGCCTATTTGCGCGAGCACGGCATGCCGCTGACCCTCGATGAGATGCGCCGCCACAAGTTCATCGAGCAGGTCGCGCCGGGTATCAATTCGTCGATCCGCGACTTCTTCGTCGGGCAGGAGCTCCGGGCCGGCTTCATCCCGATCCGGACCAACTCCAGCCTCGCCGTTTTCTGGGCGACGGTGAACGGGGCGGGGATCGCCGCTTTGCCCACTTACGCCCGGGCGATCAGCAAGAAGCTGATTCCAGTGAACCTGCCGGTCCAGCTGCGCTTTCCCTTGTGGTATTTCTTCCATTCGAGCGCGCGCAAGTCGAAGCCGGTGGTCGACGCCGTGCGCTGGCTGAAGGCGGCGTTCGATCCCGACCTCTATCCCTGGTTCGGGGAAGAGTTCGTGCACCCGGACGATTTCGTCCTGCAGGACGACGCTTCGAACGTCGTCTCGCTTTTTTCCAGCCTCGTCGACACCGTCGACCTCCCCGGCGGCCGCCAAGGCAGATCCTGACGGGTCAGATCACCATGAAGTCGGCGGCGGTGATCGCGGGCGCGCCGGACAGCGTGGCGAAATGGACCGCGGCGCCCGCGCCCGAGCCGTCGGCGTCGTAGAAGAGCTGGCCGGTGGCTTGGTTGTAGATGATGCGGTCGTCGAGGTCCTGCGCCGCGGCGCCGGTGACGAAGGCGCCGGCCGGGAGCGCGCCCGGGGTCAGTCCGGTGAACACCGCATCGTCGAGCGCGATGGTGTCGTCGGCCGCGCTGAAATCGAAGATCGTATCGACATTGCCGGCGCCCAAGGCGGAGGTGAAGGCGAAGGTGTCGGCGCCGCCGAGGCCCGCCAGCAAATCGTTGCCGCCCTTGCCGTCGAGCACATTGGCGCCGGCATTGCCGACCACGGTCTGGCCGAATTCGTTGCCGGTGAGGTCGATGGCCGTGGTCGCGGCGTGGCTGACGGTCGAGACCACCTCCACCTCGGTTCCGGCCTGCAGCGTCCAGCTCAAATAGGCATAGGCAGTGTCGCTTCCCTGGCCGACCTGCTCGACGGGATGATCGCCGGAGCTTCGGATGACATAGGTATCGTTGCCGACCAGACCGTAGAGCGTGTCTTCCCCGCCCGACGTGCCGTCGAGGATGTTGGCGCCGTAATTGCCGACGATGATGTTGTGCTGCCCATTGCCGGTGAAATTGAGGCTCTCGGTGCCGATCTGGTCGGCGGCCGACAGATTCTCGACGTGGGTGAAGGCTTCGATCGAATAGCTGAAATGAACGTAGATGGTGTCGGTGCCGGCGTTCACGGTTTCAAGCACGGAATCGCCGGCCTGGTTGATCCGATAGATGTCGTCGCCGAGCCCGCCGACCATTATGTCGGCCGCGCCTGCGCCGCCGTTCAGGATGTTGTTGCCGTCATTGCCGGTCAGGCGGTTGGCGAATTCGTTGCCGAGCAGGTTGATCGGCGCCGTTCCCGTCGCCGCCTGCAGATCCTCGATATTGGTCACGGTGCGCAGGTCGAAGTCGAGATAGGCGATAATCTTGTCGGCGGTGCCGCCGGTGGCCGTCTCGGTCAATGTCAGGCCGCTTCGCCGGACATGATAGGTATCGTTGCCGTCGCCGCCGATCAAGATGTCATTGCCGCCGGAGCCGCCGTCGAGGCTGTTATTGCCCTTGTTGCCGATGATCGTCTGGGTGAGATCATTGCCGGTCAGGCTGAGCGCCGTCGTCGAGTTGAGGTCGTCGATGGTCATCGTCTCGACGGAGGCGCCGTCGTTCAGAACATAGCCACCGGACGATCCGAAGAGTCGGACAATGTCATTCCCTTCGCCGCCATTCTCGATGATCGAGACGTCGGGGAACTGGTCCGACCACACGTAAAAGGTGTCGTTTCCAAAGAAGCCGATATACGTCTTGTAGGCACCCGACAGGATGTTGTTGCCGTAATTGCCGATCATCGTTTGGGTCTGGGTGTAGAAACTCGTGATGTTGATGTCATCCGTGGCGTTGTGCTGGATCGTGCTCACGGTCTCGAATGAGGTGTTGTCGATGAAAGAGCTCACGGTATAGCTGAGGGTGACGTAGACGATGTCGTTGCCGAAGTTTCCGTGCCGGCCTTCGTTGATGAAGTCGTCGGCATGCCGGATGATATAGATGTCGTCGCCCGCGCCGCCGTCCATCCGGTCGCCGCCGCCGCCGCCGTCCAGTATATCGTTGCCGTCCAGGCCGTAGAGCTCGTCGTGCTCGGACGTCCCGACCAGGACGTCGTCATTCGGGGTTCCGTTAATGATCGGCATTGCGCATCTCCTCGTCTGCGCGCTTTATAGAGCGCCCGAGGGCGGGAGCAAAGGCTTCAAATCACAGCGAACTCACCCGCGATCCGCCGAAACGGCCGAAACCGCTCCGTCCCCGGCCCGGTCAGACGTCAGTCCCGCTTTGGGCCGGACAGCCCGGGAGGCTGTCGCGGAATGCGGCGCAGATGGCGGCGCCGATCTGGTCGGCGGTGAAGGGCTTGGTGAGCACCGCGACCTCGCTCGGCTTGCGGGAAATCGACTGCCGGTCGGCATAGCCGCTGATGATGATCGCGGGGATGTCGGGGCGGATCTTTCGTGCTTCGCGCAACATGTCGCTGCCGGACATGAGCGGCATCGCATAATCGGTGATGATGAGGTCGTAATCGGCCGGCGCGCCCGCCAGCCGCTCGAGCATGGTCGGCCCGTCCGGGGCCGCCTGGACCTTGTGCCCCATGTCGCACAGCATGCCCGCCGTCGTCTCGCGCACCGCGTCGTGATCGTCGACCAGGAGAATGCGCAGCGGCGGCACATCCGCGGCCGCCTTTGCCGGCGGCGCCGGCGCCTCGGCGCCGGCTTGGGCGGAGGCCGATCCCCGCGGCAGCCAGATCTCGACGCTGGTCCCCTGCCCCAATTTGCTGTCGATACGGATCGCCCCGCCCGACTGGCGGGCGAAGCCGTAGACCATCGACAGGCCGAGCCCGGTCCCCTTGCCGACGTCCTTGGTGGTGAAGAAGGGCTCGGTGACCTGCTCCAGCAGGTCCGCGGGGATGCCGCTGCCGCTGTCGGCGACGGCGAGCACGACATAATCTCCGGGCGGCAGGCCGAGCATATTGCCCGTCTCGACCCGGGCATTGCCGCCGCTGACGGCGATGGTGCCGCCGCGCGGCATGGCGTCGCGTGCATTGATGATCAGGTTCATCAAGGCGAGCTCGAGCTGGGCGCTGTCGGCATAAGCGCACCCGATCTCGTCGGCGGACCGCCAGTCGAGCTCGACCAGGCCGCCCAACGTATGCGCGAGCAGCTCGCGCACCGCGGCGAACAATTCGCCGATGTCCACGTCCGCGGGCTGGAGCTGCTGGCGGCGTGCGAAGGCGAGCAGCCGGCCGACCAGCTCCGATCCCTGCTCGGCGGCGCGCCGGGTCATGCCGATGATCTTGCCTTGCTCCTCGTCGAGCGGCAGGCGCCGCTCGATCATGCCGATCCCGCCCAGCACCGCTGCGAGCAGATTGTTGAAATCATGGGCGATGCCGCCGGTCAGCTTGCCGATCGCATCCATCTTGCGCGCCTGGAGCAGCTCCTTCTCCAGATCCTTGCGCTCGGTGACGTCGAGCAGGGTGCCAGCATATTGATCCTGGCCGGGGTCCGCCCCGCGCAGCAGCACGGCCTGATCGAGAAAATGCTTGTACTGGCCGTCGGCGCACTCCCAGCGATATTCGATCGACATCGCGCCGCTCGAATGCCGCTCCTGGACCGCCTTCACGACCCGGTCGCGGTCGTCGGGATGGAGCCGGTCGCCCCACAGGGTCGGAGTCTCGTGCACGGCGTCGAAGTCGAACCCCGTCACCGCGGCGAAATTCCCGCCGACGAACTGGGGGACGCGCGGGCTGGCGTCGGCCGCCTCGAGATAGAAGATGATCGGGAGGGATTCGATGATCGCCGTCTGGCGCTGCTCGGCGAGGCGCAGCTCCCGCTCGATCCGCAGCAGCTCGGCATTGGCCCGCAAATTGGCGTCGAGCAGGCGCTGCTCCTGATCCGCCTTCCACTTTATCTCCCGGGTCATGGTGAACAGATCGACGAACACGGCGACCTTCGAGCGCAGCACGACCGGCTCGACCGGCTTGAAGACATAATCGACCGCGCCCATCGAATAGCCGCGCAGCAGATGCTCCTTCTCCTTGTTGACCGCGGAGAGGAAGACGATCGGGATGCGCTTGGTCTGCTCGCGGCCGCGGATGATGCGGGCAGTCTCGTAGCCGTCCATGCCCGGCATGTAGACGTCGAGCAGGATCACCGCGAACTCGCTCTTGAGCAGGTGCCGCAGCGCCTCGTCGCCGGAGGCGGCGACCTCGACGTCGGCGAGATCCTCGAGCACGGTGCGGATGGCGAGCAGATTATGCTCGTCATCGTCGACGACCAGCACCCGGGCGCGCCGGTCCGGCGCGGGCAGCGGCTCGGCGCCGGCGCCGGCGATCGGATTCGGCTCCTGCCGCGGCCTTAATGGCGTCGTCGCGTTCATGCGCTTATTCCGCCGCCGTCTGCGCCAGACTGGGTTCGGCCATCACCGCCCGGCTGCGGCCCTTGCCGATCCACACCCGGAGCAGGGCCAGCAGAAGCTCGATATCGACCGGCTTGGCGATATAATCGGAGGCGCCGGCGTCGAGGCACTTCTGGCGGTCGCCCTTCATCGCCTTGGCGGTGACCGAGATGAGCGGCACGTCGGCGAGCTGCGGTCGCCGGCGGATCTGCCGCATCGTCTCATAGCCGTCCATTTCCGGCATCATGATGTCGATCAAGGCGGCGTCGATGCCGGGCGTCTGCTCGAGGATCAGGATGCCGTCGCGGCCGCGCTCGGCGTGGAGCACCTCGACGTCGTGGCTCTCGAGCACGCTGGTCAGCGAATAGATGTTGCGGATGTCGTCGTCGACGATGAGGATCTTCGTCCCCGCGAGCTCGGGCAGCGCCTGCGGCCTCGCCTGGGGATCGCGGGGCGGCGCGGCGCGGACCGGCTGGCGCTTGCGCCGCGTCTTGGCCTGCGCGGCGATCCGCCTGAACACCTTCGCGAGCTCCTGCTGATCCGCCGGTTTGCCGGTGATGCCGAAGGCGCCGAGGCCCGCCGCCGAGCCGGCCTCGTCGGCGCCCGAAATGACATGGATCGGGATGGTCCCGGTTTCGGCATCGTGCTTCAGCAGGTCGAGCAGGACGAAGCCGTTAATATCGTCGAGGCCGAGGTCGAGCGTGATCGCGTCGGGCTGCAGCTTGCGCGACAGCGTCAGCGTGCCCGCCCCCGCCGTCGAGACGACGCCCTTGAGCCCCGCCGCCCGCGCCAGATCGAGCAGGATCGAGGCGAAGGTCACGTCGTCCTCGACGATCAGCACGAACGGGTCGCTGCCGAGATTGTCGCGGTCGTCGCTGACCTCGAGCGTCGCCGGCAGCGCGGAAGGGACGGCGGCGCCGGTATTTTCGTAGCGCGCGCTGGTCGTCCCCGCCGGCGCGGCGATGGCGGCCGCCTCGAGCGGCACGAACAAGGTGAAGGTCGAGCCCTCGCCGGGTTGCGAGCGCACCTGCAGCTCGCCGCCGAGCAGGCGCGCGATCTCGCGGCTGATCGACAGGCCAAGGCCGGTGCCGCCGAATTTGCGGCTGGTCGTGGCGTCGGCCTGCTGGAAGGCCTCGAAGATCAATTTCTGCTTGTCCTCGGGAATACCGATGCCGGTGTCGGTGACCGCGATCTCGATCGCCTGCTCGGCGCCGCGCAGGACCGGATGGTTGGTGCTCCAGCCGCTCTCGACGCAGCGCGCCGACAAGGTGACGCTGCCCGACGCGGTGAACTTGAAGGCGTTGGAGAGGAGGTTGAGGACGACCTGCTGCAGGCGTTTCTCGTCGGTGCGGATCGTGTCGGGCAGATTGGCGCCGAACTCGACCTCGAAGTCGAGCCCCTTGTCGGCCGCGAGCTGGCGGAAGGTGCGCTCCATATGCTGCTTGAGGCTGGTCATCGGCATGTCGCCGGTCTCGATCGAGATCGTGCCCGATTCGATCTTCGACAGATCGAGGATGTCGTTGATCAGGGAGAGCAGGTCCGAGCCCGCCGAGTTGATCGTGCGCGCGAACTCGGTCTGCTTCTCGTTGAGGTTGCCCTGCGGATTGTCGGCGAGCAGCTTGGAGAGGATGAGCAGCGAATTGAGCGGCGTCCTCAGCTCGTGCGACATGTTGGCGAGGAATTCCGATTTGTACTTGGAGGTGAGCGCAAGCTGCTCGGCCTTCTCCTCGACCGCGCGCCGCGCCATCTCGATCTCGAGATTCTTGGCCTCGACCTGCTTCTTCTCATTCTCCAGCAGCTGCGCCTTTTCCTGCAGCTCCTCGTTGGTGGCGTGCAATTCCTCCTGCTTGGTGGTGAGCTCGGTCTGGCGCGCCTGCAGCTCCTGGGTCAGCAATTGCGACTGGGTGAGAAGCCCTTCCGTGCGCATCGTCGCGGCGATCGTGTTGAGCACGATGCCGACCGATTCCATGAGCTGGTCGAGGAAGCTCTGGTGAGTTTCGTTGAACTCGTTGAACGAGGCCAGCTCGATCACCGCCTTGACATCGTCCTCGAAGAGAGCGGGCAGGATGTTGATGTTGGCGGGGGCGGCATGGCCGAGACCCGAGCCGATCTTGATGAAGTCGCCGGGTACCTCCTGGAGCAGGATCGGGCGTTTGTCCGCCGCGGCCTGGCCGACCAGGCCCTCGCGCAGCTTGAACTCGCGCCTGAGATCGTCGTGGCTCTCGGCGCCGTAGCTGGCGACCAGCTCGAGCCGGGTTTCCTCCTCCTCGCGCTTGGTGACGTAGAAGACGCCATATTGGGCGTTCACCAAAGGCGCGAGCTCCGACATGATCAGGTTGGAGACGGTCGCCAGATCGCGCTCGCCCTGAAGCATGCGCGAGAAACGGGCGAGGTTGGTCTTCAGCCAGTCCTGCTCCGCATTCTTGAGCGTCTGCTCCTTCAGATTGCGGATCATCTCGTTGATATTGTCCTTGAGCGCGGCCATCTCGCCCGACGCCTCGACCGCGATCGAGCGGGTGAGGTCGCCCTTGGTCACCGCGGTCGCCACGTCGGCGATCGAGCGGACCTGGTTGGTCAGGTTGGCGGCGAGCTGGTTGACGTTGTCGGTAAGGTCGCGCCACAGGCCGGCGGCGCCCGGGACTCGGGCCTGGCCGCCCAATTTGCCCTCGATGCCGACCTCGCGGGCCATGTTGGTGACCTGGTCGGCGAAGGTGGCGAGCGTCTCGATCATGAAGTTGATCGTCTCGGCCAGAGCCGCGATCTCGCCCTTGGCGTCGACGGTCAGCTTGCGCTTCAAATTGCCCTGCGCGACCGCGGTGACGACGTCGGCGATGCCGCGCACCTGATTGGTCAGGTTGGTCGCCATCAGATTGACGTTGTCGGTCAGATCCTTCCAGGTGCCGCCGACGCCGGGCACCTGCGCCTGGCCGCCGAGCTTGCCCTCGGTGCCGACCTCGCGGGCGACGCGCGTCACCTCCGACGCGAAGCCGTTGAGCTGATCGACCATGACGTTGATCGTGTCCTTGAGCGCGAGGATCTCGCCCTTCACGTCGACGGTGATCTTCTTGGAAAGGTCGCCCCTGGCCACCGCTGTGGTCACGTCGGCGATGTTGCGGACCTGGCCGGTGAGATTGTCGGCCATGAGGTTCACATTGTCGGTCAAATCGGCCCAGGTGCCGGCGACTCCGGGAACCTGCGCCTGGCCGCCCAATTTGCCCTCGGTGCCGACCTCCTTGGCGACTCGGGTCACCTCCGAGGCGAAGCTGTTGAGCTGATCGACCATCGTGTTGATCGTGTTCTTCAGCTCCAATATCTCGCCGCGCACATCGACGGTGATCTTCTTGGAAAGGTCGCCGAGCGCCACCGCGGTGGTGACCTCGGCGATGTTGCGGACCTGGCCGGTCAAATTGGCGGCGAGCTCGTTGACGTTGTCGGTGAGGTCCTTCCAGGTGCCGCCGACGCCCTCCACCTTGGCCTGGCCGCCCAATTTGCCTTCCGAGCCGACCTCGCGGGCGACTCGCGTCACCTCGGAGGCGAATCGGTTGAGCTGGTCGACCATCGCGTTGACGGTGTTCTTGAGTTCGAGGAACTCGCCCTTGACGTCGGCGGTGATCTTCTTCGACAGGTCGCCGTTGGCGACCGCGGTCGTCACTTCGGCGATATCGCGGACCTGGCCGGTCAAATTGCCGGCCATGGCGTTCACATTGTCGGTGAGGTCGGCCCAGGTGCCGGCGACGCCTT
>DATKIV010000036.1:0-43871 GCA_035543935.1 Allosphingosinicella sp. | reverse complement strand
GGCGCGTGGCGGCGAGTGTCGACGATCGGCAATCGGGCAGCCGTCGCCCACCGGGCGCCACCCGGAGAGCCCGCTCGCTTGACTCCGCAGGGCCCGGACGTCATACACCGCGCCTTCCAGCCGCCGGGGCGACCCGTGTGGCCGGAAACCTATGACGGGTTGATGCGAAGCCGCCGTTGAAATCGCGATCCTCATGAAGGGTCGCCGGCTCGGATCGAAGAGAGTGAACGAATGTCCAAGCGCCATAGCGCCAAGTACAAACTCGACCGCCGGATGGGCGAAAACGTCTTCGGTCGTCCCAAGAGCCCCGTCAATCGCCGCGAATATGGCCCCGGCCAGCACGGTCAGCGCCGCAAGGGCAAGCTGTCCGACTTCGGCATTCAGCTGCGCGCCAAGCAGAAGCTGAAGGGCTATTATGGCGACGTCACCGAGAAGCAGTTCAAGCGGACCTTCAAGGAAGCGAGCGCCATGAAGGGCGACACCGGCCAGAA
This sequence comes from Allosphingosinicella sp., assembly GCA_035543935.1. GTDB lineage: Bacteria > Pseudomonadota > Alphaproteobacteria > Sphingomonadales > Sphingomonadaceae > Allosphingosinicella. The sequence goes on along the minus strand of DATKIV010000036.1, from coordinate 43,380 downwards.
TTTGATCGGCCTGCTCGAGCGCCGGCTCGACGCGGTCGTCTATCGCGCCAAGTTCGCTCCGACCATCTGGGCCGCCCGCCAGATCGTCAACCACGGCCATATCCGGGTCAACGGCAAGAAGCTCAACATCGCCTCGGCCAAGGTCAATGTCGGCGATGTCGTCGAGCTTGGCCCGAAGGCGCAGGAGATGGCGCTGGTGATCGAGGCGCAGGGCCTCGCCGAGCGCGACATCCCCGAATATATCGTCCAGGACGGCAGCACCAAGATCGTCTTCAACCGGGTGCCGACGCTCGACGAAGTGCCCTATCCGGTGCGCATGGAGCCGAACCTGGTCGTCGAATTCTATTCGCGCTGATTGTTCGGCGCCGAGGCTGACGAAAAGGGCGGCTCCCGCGGGGGCCGCCTTTTTTTCAGTCGTCGAGGAGTGGAGGACTGGACCCGACGAGCGGGCGATCCAGCCGGGCCGGGAGCGGGCGGCCGTCGACCCAGCGCCGCGCGCGTTCGATCTCCGGGCCGAGCATCCGCGCATTTTCCGCGCGCAGGCTGAGCCGGGCGTCATTGTCGAACGCCAGCCCCGGGCTCTTGGAATAGGTCGCGAAGAGCTCGCCCGCGACGATCGCGTCGCGCTCGGCCGCTGCCAGCCCCACGCCGAAATGGGCGGCCGCCGCGGCGAGCGCCGGGCGCGGCATGTCGAGCAATGCGTCGGCATGCAGGCTGCGCGTCCCGGGATATCGCGCGAGCGCTTCGGCATAAATGCGCATCTGCGTGAGCCAGAGCGCCGCCGCGCGCTCCGCGACGTCCAGCCCCGCAAGCTCTTCGGACAAGACCGGCTCGAGCTGGGTGGTGACGTTGACCACCCATTGGCGATGGCCGGGGCTACGCAGGACCGCCAGCAGATAGGCCCGCAACGGGAAATAGAGGAGGATGGCGGGCGCGGGCGGATCGAGCGCCAGCAGGTCGGCCAGGATGAAGTTGACCGGAACGTTGGCCTTGACGATCGTCGCCGCGTCGGGGCGATAGCGTCGGCCCGCCATCGCGGCGGCCAGGCGCAGGCGCGCGCGCCAGGCATTGCCGGCCGGATCGCGGGTCAGGCCAAGCTGACGCAACGGCCGCGGCTCGCGCAGGACCAGGTTGTGCTCCGGACGATCCAGCGCCCGGGCGAGCAGCGTGGAGCCGCAATGGGCGACGTGGAAGATCCAGGCGGTTCGCGGCGCCACGATGGCGTGGCTGTCGCGAAAGGCCGTCAACGCCTCCACCGGAACCCGCACTTCCGCCTCGTTCACGGCGGCGATCCGGCGGTCGAGGAAGATGGAGCGATGATAAGCGTCGCGATCCATGGTCCGAAAGATCGCCTGATCGCCTTCGAACGCGAACAGATAATGATCGGGCGAGGCGAACAGCCGCTCGATCGTCAGGTCCATTTCGGGCGTCCCCTCATCGCGGGACCTATAGTCCGCCCGCCTGATCGAAGCTATATGTCGCCGCATGGCCGAAGTGATCCCCCCCGGCGCCGGCCGGCCCTATGCGACCATCCGGGCGGAACGGGAGGCGAGCCCGCTCGAGCTTGACCCGAATGCCGTCATTTCCCTGTACAAGGCCCATGGCGCCCTTCTGCTGAGGGGCTTCTCCACCGACCTCGACCGCTTCCGCCGTTTCGCCGAGCAATATTGCGCAAGCTCCGCCCAGAACGACAGCCGCGGCCGCGAGCTGCTCGATCACGCGCACAATATCCAGTCGGTGAACCGCGGCGTCGCTCCCTTCCCGCTCCACCCGGAGCTCTCGCGCGAGCCCTGGAAGCCGGACGTGTGCTTCTTCGGCTGCCTCAACCCGCCGAGCGAGGATGGCGCGACCACTTTGTGCGACGGCGTCGAGATCGTCGCCCAGCTGCCCGCCGACGTGCGCCGGGCGTTCGAGAATCGCCGCTTGCTCTATGTCCAGGCCGCGACGGCAGAGGAGCTGGAATTCTGGCTGGGCACCCCCGATCCCAGCGACGCCCAGCTGGCCGAGCCGCCGTCGAAATCGCCCTATTTCTTCTGGCGCGCGCAAGGAACGGTCGTTCGCGCCTTCACCCGCCCGGCATTTCACCGGCCGATGTTCACCGACGCGCCGGCTTTCGGGAATTTCCTGCTCTTCGCGCGCTATTGCCTCGGGCTTCAGGGCGTGCCGCTGCTCGAGGACCGTTCGCAGGTTCCCGACGCCTTGCTTGCGGCGGTGAAATCGGTTTCCGACCGGCTGACCGCGCCGATAGGCTGGCAGCGCGGCGATGTGCTGATGATCGACAATACCCGCTTCATGCACGGCCGCACGGCGGTGCGCGATGCCGGCGAACGGCTGATCGCCTCCTATTTCGGCTATTTGCGTTTCGCGCTGCCCAACCCCGAGGAGCCTCCCGAGCCGCTGTGGCGCGCCGGCCCCTTCAATCCGCCCCGGCGCCTGACCCCCGCCGCGCGGGCGGCCTGACCGGGAGCGGCGCTTATCGTGGCGCCGGTTCCGTCCCCAGGAAAGCCACGATCCGCTCCAGCATCTGCTGCCGGGCGGCGGAATCGGCGAGGTCGCTGGACGCTTTCGCGCGCCCCGAACAGATGCGACGGATCGACCGCCGGCGGCGCAGGCCGTGGCGCGGGCTGTTGCGCGGGCTGCTGCGCGAACGCCGGCGACACGGCCAGCAGGCTCGCCACCACAAGCAGTCTCAAAATTATGAAATCATCCCCCGATTTGAGCCTATTAGCCCTGTTTCGGTGGCGGCCGCAATGCGGCCCCGGCCCGGCTTGCCTAGACCGGCGCGCGGTGCCAAGAGCGCTGCGCAAGACGCGCCTCCAAGGAGCCCGGCCCCATGAAGATGAGCCCACTCGCCGCCGCTTTGGCCCTCGCCACCCTGTCCGGCTGCGCGACCCCGTCCGGATCGGCGCGGGAGCCGGCCCTCTCCCAGGCGACGCTGCAGCGGGTGACGCAGATTCTGTCCTCCGACGAATATGAAGGCCGCGCGCCCGGCACGCCCGGCGAGCAGCGCACCGTGGCCCTCCTGTCGCAGGAATTCGAGCGCGCCGGCCTTCGCCCCGGCAATGGCGCGAGCTGGTACCAGGAGGTGCCGCTGGTCGAGATCACCCTGCAGGGCAGCCCGCGGCTCGAGATCGGCGGCGCCCGGGGCGGCCTCGCCTTCAATTATCGCAGCGATTTCGTCGGCGCCTCCTACCGGGCCCAGCCGCGAGTCTCGGTTGCCAATAGCGAGATGGTCTTCGTCGGCTACGGCATCAACGCGCCCGAGCGCGGCTGGAACGATTATGAAGGGCTCGACGTGCGCGGCAAGACCGTGGTCATCCTGATCAACGATCCCGATTGGCCGACGCCCGGGCTCGAAGGTCCGTTCAACGGCCGGGCGATGACCTATTACGGCCGCTGGACCTACAAATATGAGGAGGCGGCGCGGCAGGGCGCCGCGGCCGCGCTCATCGTCCACGACACCGCGCCCGCCTCCTATGGCTGGAACGTGGTCGAGAATAGCTGGACCGGCCCGCAGCCCGCCATGCAGACTCCGAACGACGGCGCCGACCAGACGGCGATGAACGGCTGGCTGACCAACCAGGCGGCGCGCCGGCTGATGGCGGCGGCCGGCCAGGATCTCGACGCTCTGACTCGGGCGGCGCAGCAGCGCGGCTTCCGCGCCGTGCCGCTCGGCCTCAGGGCATCGATCACGATCGACAACCAGATCCGCCGCTTCGCCTCGCGCAACGTGATCGGCGTGCTGCCCGGCCGCACCCGGCCCAACGAATATGTTCTCTACACCGCCCATTGGGACCATCTCGGCATCTGCACCGAAACCGGCGACGACCGGATCTGCAACGGCGCCGTCGACAATGCCAGCGGCACCTCGGCCCTGGTCGCGCTCGCCGAGGCCCATGTTCGGGCCGGCCGTCCCGACCGCACGATCGTCTTCCTCGCCGTCACGGCCGAGGAATCGGGCCTGCTCGGCTCGGCTTATTATGCCGCCAACCCGATCTACCCGCTCGCCCGGACGGCGGGCGGCTTCAACATGGATTCGCTGAACATGGCGGGGGCGGCGCGGGACTTCGTCTCGATCGGCCGCGGCAAATCCGAGCTCGACGCCTATCTCGCCCGCGCCGCCGCCGCGGCCGGCCTGCGCATTTCGCCCGAGCCGAAGCCCGAGGCCGGCTATTATTTCCGCTCCGACCAGTTCAGCCTCGCCAAGATGGGCGTGCCGATGCTCTACGGCCGCGGCGGCGAGGATCTGGTCAATGGCGGGCCGGAGGCGGGCCGCGCCGCCGCCGAGGATTATCGCGCCAATCGCTATCACGGCGTCAACGACGAATATGATCCCAATTGGGACTGGGCCGCGGCGCTCAGCGACGTCGCCATCTATTACCGGGTCGGCCGCGAGCTGGCGACGACCCGCGACTGGCCGAACTGGCTCCCCGGCGACGAATTCCTTGCCATCCGCGATCGTTCGAGCGGCGAGCGGCGCTAGAACCGGTTCGATCCGAGGCGGCAGTAGAACCGGTTCAATCCGAGGTGGAATCGTCATTCCAGCGAAAGCTGGAATCTCACTTCTTCAGATGCTGCAAGGGAAAGGGAGATTCCAGCTTTCGCTGGAATGACGGGCAGCGGCTGGAATGACGGAGGTTGGGAACCGGCCGTCGAGCCGCTATGGGATCGCGCATGTCGAGTTCATCCTCTCCTCGCCAGCCTCCCGAATGGGCGCCGCATTTGGCGGTGTGGATCGGCTTTCCGAGCCACGGCGCGCTCTGGGAAGAGGATCTCAGCCCCGCCCAGGCGGAGGTGACCGCCTTCGCCAATGCGGTCTGGCAGGAGGGCAGAGGCGAGGAGGTTCGCCTGGTTGCCGCCGATACGGCCTCGGCGGCGCTGGCGCGCGACGCCGCGCCTTTCGCAACGATCGTCACCCAGAATTTCGGCGACATCTGGCTGCGCGACACCGGCCCGATCCTGGTCAAGGGGCCGAACGGCCTCGAGGCCCTGAGCTTTCCGTTCAACGGCTGGGGCGGCAAATATGATCTGCCCGGCGACGACAGCATCGGGCGCCGGCTCGGCGAGAGCATCGGCGTCCACGTCCGCCGCGCCGACTGGATATTGGAGGGCGGCGCGATCGACGTCGACGGCACCGGGCTCGCCGTCACCACCGAGCAATGCCTGATGAATCCGAACCGCAATTCCTTCCTCTCGCGCGGCCAGATCGAGGCGAAGCTCAAGGAGGATCTCGGCCTCACCCGCTTGCTCTGGCTCGGCAGCGGCCTCGCCAACGACCATACCGACGGCCATGTCGACAATCTCGCCCGCTTCGTGGGCATCGGCCGGATCGCGATCCCCGAGCCCGCCGACCGCGACCCGAACGAGGCCGTCTATCGCGACGCGGCGACGCGCGCGCGCCGCTTCGGCCTGGAGGTCGTGCCGATGCCCTCGCCCGGGCTGGTCCTGCGCGGCGAGGAGATCATCCCGGCCTCCTACATGAACTTCTACATCGGCAATGCCGCGGTCGTCGTGCCGCAATATGGCGCGGCGAACGACGAGGCGGCGGTGGCGGCGGCCCAGGCCCTGTTCCCCGAGCGGGTGGCGGTGGGGCTTCGGGCCGACCATATCCTGACCGGCGGCGGCAGCTTCCACTGCATCTCGCAACAGGTGCCGCGGTGAGCTCCTCACCGGGACGGGGAGGATTTGGAGGACGTCATGACCGAGCTCAAAGTCGCCGCGCTGCAGCTCCCTTTCGGCGAGGACATTGACGAGAATATCGCCAACGTCTCCGCGCTGGTCCGCGAGGCCGCCGGCAAGGGCGCAAAGGTCGTGCTCCCGCCCGAGTTGTTCGAAGGCCCCTATTTCTGCCGCACCGAGGACGAGGCCCTGTTCGCGAGCGCGCGGCCGGTGGACAAGCACCCGGCGGTGCTGGCGATGCAAAGGCTCGCCGCCGAGCTCGAAATCTCCATCCCGACCAGTTTCTTCGAAGCGGACGGGCCGCATCATTATAACAGCCTGGCGATGATCGACTCGTCCGGCGCGGTGATGGGCGTCTATCGCAAGAGCCACATTCCGGACGGGCCCGGTTATTCGGAGAAATTCTATTTCCGCCCCGGCAACAGCGGCTTCAAGACCTGGCCGACGCCGGCGGCGACATTGGGCGTCGGCATCTGCTGGGACCAATGGTATCCGGAAACCGCGCGCTCGCTGATGCTGATGGGCGCCGAGATATTGCTCTACCCAACCGCGATCGGCACCGAGCCGCACGACCCCGACCTCGATACGTCGCGGCTGTGGCGCCGGGCGATGATCGGCCATGCCGTCTCCAACGTGGTCCCGGTGATCGCCGCCAACCGGATCGGCGACGAATGCGGCCAGATCTTCTACGGCCATAGCTTCATCTGCGACGAGCGCGGCGACATATTGGCCGAGTTCGGGGCGAAAGAGACGGGCGTGCTCACCGCCACGCTCGACCTCGCCGCAGCCAGGCGCCACCGCGCCGCCTTCGGCTTCTTCCGCGACCGCCGGCCGGAGCTTTACGGGCGGCTCACCGAGGATATCTAGCGCTAGCCGAGGCTGCCGATCCGCACGTCCCAGCGCGCGACCCGCTCGGTTTCGAGCACGCCGTTTTCGGTCCAGGGGTCGGCGGCGATCCGCGCCTCGGCCTCATCCGCGCTGCCGGCGCGGACGACGAGGAGCGCGCCCTCGCGGTCGCCGAGCGGGCCCGCCAGCAACAGGACACCTTCTTTCGCGAGCCCCATCATGAACTCCGCATGCGGGGTCCAGGCCGGCTGGCCCTCGACCGGCGCGGCGGGATCGAAGCCGGGGCCGCGGCGGCGCAGGATCGCGAAAGTCTCCATCTTCAACTCCTGAGTTCGAGTGCGCGGGCGAAGACGGCCTCGAACATCGCCGCGGTCAGCCGCCCGGTATTCTGGTTGTAGCGCGAGCAATGATAGCTATCGATCAGGATGCGGCCGTCGGGCAGGAGATGCTCGGCGAGATGGCCGAATTTGAAGGCCGAAAGCGCGCCGCCGGCGGTGCGCACCGCATTGTCATGGGCGATCCGCCCGAGCGCGACCATGATCCGGAGGTTCGGCAGGCGGGCCAGCGCCGCCTCATAATAGGTTCGGCAGGCGGCGACCTCGGCGGGCAGCGGCTTGTTCTGCGGCGGCAGGCATTTGACCGAATTGAGGATGGCCACGCCCTCCAGGCGGAGGCCGTCGTCCGGCGTCTCCAGATAGACGCCCTCGGCCAGGCCGAATTTGAGCAGGGTCTGAAAGAACAGATGCCCGGCATGATCGCCGGTGAACGGCCGCCCGGTCCGGTTCGCGCCCCATATGCCCGGCGCGAGGCCGACGATGGCGAGCCAGGCCCCGGGGTCGCCGAAGGCGGGCACCGGCGCGTTCCACCAGTCCGGATGCTCGGCCCTGAGCCGGTGGCGCAGATCGACGAGGCGCGGGCAGAGCGGGCAATCGCGCGGGGCTTCGACGTCGGGGACCGGGCTTTCGGCGCGCATCGCGAGCGTCTAGGCGGAGGAAGATGGCCAGGACAAGCTATGCGATCGCTTTGGGCTCGAACCGGCGCAGCCGCCACGGCGCGCCGGCGGACACTTTGCGCGCGGCGCTGGCGGCAATGGATGGCGTGCGGGCGGTCTCGACGATCCGCGCCACGCCGGCGCTCGGCCCCGCCGGCCGCGGCTTCGCCAATGCCGTCGCGATCGTGGAGAGCAAGCTGGCGCCCGACGAATTGCTCGCCGAGCTCAAGGCCCTGGAGCGCGCCTTCGGCCGCCGCCCGGGCCGCCGCTGGGGGCCGCGCGTGCTCGATCTCGACATCATCCTGTGGTCGGGCGGCGCCTGGGGCGGGCCGGGCCCGATCGTCCCCCATCCCGAATTTCGCAAACGCGCCTTCGTCCTCCAGCCGCTCGCCGAGACCGCCCCCGACTGGCGCGACCCGCTCACCGGCGCGACGGTGCGCCAGCTCCTCGCCCGGTTGACCGCGCGGCGCCCCATGCCTAGGTGCCAAGGCTGGTCGGGCCTATAGCTCAGTCGGTAGAGCAACTGACTTTTAATCAGTAGGTCGCTGGTTCGAATCCAGCTGGGCTCACCATCTTTCTACTCCCCGCCGATCACGCGCCGGTCTGCCCATGCGGCGCCGCGACGGCCTTCGATTCCGGCGATTCCCGCTGCCGCAGGAAGATGGTCAGCACGATCAGCACGGCGGTCGACAGGAACTCGCTCTGCCAGTTCTGGAAGGATTCGAACCAGAATTGCGCGTCGGAAAGATATTGGCCCATCGACATCGGCGTCTCGCCATGGTTGATCGCCTCCTCCGCGGCCTGCGCGGCGCTGTATTTCCAGTGCATCAGGAAGGAGCCGACGAAGAGCAGCAGCAGCGCGATGCCGAGCGAGTTGGCGTAGAGCCAGCGCGCCACCGGGCCGCGCTTGAGGATGGTCGGGGCGTCCTTCCTGTTGGCCTGGGCCGCGAGATTGTCGTCGCGCGGCGGCTCGTCCGGATCGCTCGATTCCGCCGAGCCCTTCTGGAAGAGCCAGCAGGTAAGCAGCACATAAGCCGACATCTGGAGGAACTCGCTTTCCCAATTCTCGAACACGGTCGAGATGAACTGGGGATTGGTCGTATACTCGCCGAGCGTCAGCGCGTGCCCGCCATGCTTCGCCAGCTCCGCATTTTCGAAGCGCCAGCCGGTCAGCCAATGGCCGACGATGCTGAACCCGAACAGCAGCATCAGCACGACGGTGAGCCCATTATCCTTCAGAAACCGTCTCATCCGACCGCACTCCCTTTCGAGCGCGAAAATCATTGCGGAGGCGCGATGGTTCCCGAATTGGGGCCAGAAGCTCAGCAGCGCCGTCCCTGGCCGCTCTCGAAGCCGCAGCGGACCAGGCCGAGCTCGAATTGCCAGCTTTGGGCGGCCGCGGCCCGGGTGAGGCGGGTCAGCGAGGCGCGGTCGCCGCTGCGGCCGATCTGGCTCACCAGCGCCAGGTCGATCGGCGCCGACGAGGTCATCAGGATCAGGCCGACGTTGCGCGCGTTGCGATTCTCGTCGAAGAAGAAGCTCTCATAAGCGGCGACCGTGCCGTTGGTGCGCAGCCGGACCTGATCGCGGCGATAGGCCTCAAGGTCGCCGCTGAGCGCGTGCAGGCCGTCGCTGTCGAGGCCGAGCAAGGCGGCATGACGCGGCATGTCCCGATAATCGATCTCGAATTCGAGCCGGCCGCGCCAGCCGTCCTCGGTGTGCACGAGCGGGCCGCGCTGCGGGATGACGGTCAGGCGCGGCCGGCCCGCCCAGCGATATTGGCGAAGCAGCTCGAGCTGCGCGCAGGTTTCGCCCGGGCCGGTGGCGACGTCGTCCACCGCGATCTCGGCGATCGGGACGCCGGCCTCGAGCGCCGCGCGCATCAGCCCGGCCTGCACCGCCCGCGGCGCGATCGCGACGCCCGAAAGCGCGATCCGCTCGCCGCCCGGCGCCGGCGCCACGCTCGAAATCTGCAGCCAGGAGCAGGCCGTCCCGCCGAGCTTCGCGTTGACGAAGGCGGTCGGCGACGGCGGCGGCGGCGGCGCGGACTGGCCGGGCATCAGCCGGTAGACGAGGAAAGCGGCGGCCGCGAGCAGCAGCAGGCCCAGGCCGAGAGCGAGCGTCCGGGCCGGCAGGCGGCGGCGCCGGACGGCGGCCGGCGACGCCTCGATCGGCCGGCTTTCGAGCCGGGCGCGGACCTGGGCGACAAAATGGTCGAGCAGCGGATCGCCGGCCTTGCCGTTCCATTGCGCCAGGTCGACCGACTGCCATTCGGCGAAGCCGAAGGGCGGCTCGACCGGATCGATCAGCACGCCGAGATAGGCGCCGCGCCGGGCCGCCCGCTCCGCTTCCTCGCAGACGAAGCGGCCCCCGGGGCCAGCCGACTGGTCCGACCAGGCGACCACGCACAAAGCGGCGGCGTCGAGCTGGGCGGCGATGGTCTCGCGCCAGCCGCCGCCGGGGGGAATGTCCTGATCCCACCAGATGTCGAGCCCGGCCGCGCGCAGCGCCGCGACCAGATGCGCGACCCGGGGCCGGTCCTCGGTCTTGTAGGAAACGAATATCGCCGCCATCCGCGCCCCTTCGTCCGGCGCATCTTAGGGCTTTTCGCGCGAAGGTCACTCGTCCTTCGCCGGGACTTGCGCTATTCTCGCGCTCAAGCACGCAAAGGAGTGGGCCTTGGAGCAAGGCCGGACCATCAGCCGCCGTTCCTTCCTCGCGCAGGTCGTGGGCGGCGCGCTCGCGACCGCGGCGCTCGTGTCGCCACCGCCGGCTCATGCCCGGCGGAGACGCCGGCGCATGCTGGTCGATGCCGATCCCCGCGATCCGGCGCGCTCGCCATCGGCCCCGCTCCGGCCGGACCCGCCCCGGCCGCTGCCGCCGCCGCTCCCGGATGGCGGCTCCCCCAATCCCGGCATCGACCCGCCGCCACCCCGCCGGTACCGTATCGGACCCCCCGCTCCGGGCCGGTTCGTGATCTGCCCGGGCAACCGGCGCTGCCCCGGCCGCAACCGGTGAAGCGCCCGCTCGCCTTCGCGCTGCTCGTCCTCGCCTGCGGCTGCGAGAACCGGCCCTCGGATACGGCTGCACCGGCGCCGGCCACAAAATCGGCGCCGGCGCCTCCGCCCACCGCGTCCGGTCCCGACGGCGCCGGGCCGGCTCGCCCCAGCAGGTTCATCGTCTGCCCGGGCGACCGGCGCTGCCCCCGGCGCAAGGACGGCGAGCCGCCCGCGGGCGCCGACTGACGCTCACCCTGTCCGCGTCAGCCGGTACATCGGGTAGCTGCCATATTCCTTGGCGAGCTGGATTCGGCCGACATAGCGGCAGACGAAGCGGTCGGGGGCCTCGAGCGCGAGGATGGCGGCGAAGGGCTCGGTGACGAAGACGGCGCCGGTCGGCGTCACCGGCTCGATCCGCGCCGCCATCGAGACCTCGTTGCCGTAGAAGTTGATGCGGCCGGTGATATGATCGATGGCGCGATAGGCCGGGCCGTAATGCGCGCCGATCCGCATCCGGCCGCCCGTTCCCTCGAGGCCGAGCGTGCCATAATCGAACCGGTCGAGCGCATCCTGAAGCTGGAGCGCGATCTCGGCGGCGGCGGGCGCGCTGCTCATCACCCCGTAAAGCGCATCGCCCCACGAATTGCGCGAGACGACAGCGTCGCCATGCGCGTCGAGCACGTCGGCGATGATCTTCATCACCCCGTCCCAGAAGAGGGGCAGGACGACTTCATTGAGCTTGGAGAAGCCCTCGAAATCGGTGAACAGGATCGCCGCCAGCGCGCGCTCGGCGGTCGAGGTGATGCGCGGCGGCGGGCGGACGAGGCCGCGCCTGACCGGGCCCGGATCGATCGATCGGGTGCGCCCGCCGGCCTGCTGCCAGGAGAGGACGTCGGCGCCGGTGCCGGCCGGCCCGGCCGGCGCGACGCCGTCCCAGATCGCGATCTGGATCGGCTCGGCGGCGAGATGCTCGGCGCGCAGGCAGGTCAGGCCCATCGCCATCCGGCTCGAATAGCCATATTGGTCGGGATTGCCGAAATAGGCCATCGGGCTGGAGAAGATGGTGCGCTTGGCCTTCGCGCGACAGCTTCGGTAGCGCGCCTCCCAGCCCGGCCCGCCCGGCAGCACCGACTGGGCGAGGAAATCCTCCTCCTCGAACGGCAGGATGAGATGAAGCTCGACGCCGCGGTCGAGCATGGCTTCGGCGGCGACGATGTCGGCGCCGCAGGCGAGGGCGCCGAAGGCGAAGCCGATATTCTCCTCGTCCAGCACGGCGTCGACCTGGGCGCGGACCCGCGCCTCGGCGCCCGTATCGGCGCCGAACATATGGCCGCAATAATGCACCACCCGGGGCGACGCGAGCGGCGCCAGCAAGGTGGCGCGCTCATGGTCGGTGAGGCCGAGATGGGCGGCGATCATGCCGAGCTGGCGCAGAGTGCTCGACCGGCCGCCGAGATCGGCGCTGCCTTTGACGACCTCGCTGCCGAGCGTCTCGGTGACCTCGGCGGTCCGGCCGAGCAGCAGCAGCGCCTCGGCGCGGGTCGCCGCTTTGAAATAACCGCCCGCGGCGGCGACGGCGGGATCTTCGAGCAGGGCCGAAGCGATCGCTCGCGCCTCCGCCTCGCGCCCCGCCAAAAGCGCGAGCGTGGCCGCGTTGATGCCCGGGAAGCTGTCGCCGCTCTCCTTGTAGACGTCGTCATAGGCCTCGAAGGCCCGCTCCATCGCCTCCTGCCGGGCCGGGCCGGCCGGCGTGTTGAACGCCCTGTCCTTCCAGATCCGCGCGCCGATCGCACGCTCGTCGACATTGGCCGAGCGGTCGAGCCCGTAGGCCACGAAACGCTCCATCGCCCGCTCGGTATCGCCCATCCGCGCCAGCGCCAATATTTGCTGGTGGCGGATCGCGCCGGAGGTGTCGCCTTCGGCGATCGCGGTGACGGTCGCGTCATAGGCGCCGATCAGGTCGCCGCGCGCCAACGCTTTCTTGGCCATGTTGGCTGCGCTCTCGAACGGCGGCGGCGTAGTTTCTTCGGGCGCCGGCTCGGCGTCCAGTTCCGGCAGACGTCCCTCATAGCCATCCTGCCACGCGCTACTCGCGCCCGCCGTGATGGCCCCGGCGATATCGGCCTCGTCGACTTTCGCCCCGCGGAGATCCGCGCCGGTGAGGTCCGCGCCGGCGAGGATCGTCTGGCGCAGGTCGACGCCGCGCAGCACCGCGCCGCGCAGCAGACTGCCGGAGAAATCATAGCCCGCCAGATCCTCTCCGGCCTCCACCACGATCGCGGTCAGGTTGAGGCCGCGAAAGTCCTTGGCGGGATCGAGGCCGCTCGCCGCGACGAGGTCGGTGAACCGCCCGCTCTTGAGCCGCGCGACCCGCGCCAGAGCTTCGATATCGATCATCGGACGCCCCGCCGATCGGCAGGCTGCGCCGGTGCTTTTTCGACCAGGATCTCGTCCTTGATCAGGAGCAGCGAGCCTTCCCAATAGCGTTCCTTGGGCTTGGGCCTGAGCGCGCGGGCGACGAGCGCCGTGCAGACCGCGTCCCGATTGGCGGCGGCTATGACGTCCGACTGGGATGCGGTGTCGGTTTCGACCCACAGGTCGGTAAGGTCGACCGAGACGCTCGCCCGGATCCGGCAGCCGTCAGCCGAATGGAGGATGTCGCAAAGCTTCTCGTCCCCCAGGATCTGGCCGGAAAGCACACCCTCGGGATGTCCCGTGCCGTAGACGCGCCAATAGTCGCCGTGCCGCTGGACGACCGGGGTCTCATATTCGACCAGATCGGTTTCAACCACCGTCGCATTGGAGACCGCCTGCCGGGAGCGGCGCGCGCGCCCTTCGAGCCTGAACAGGCCCAGAAACTTGGGGGTCGCAAGCCCCGCCCCTCCGGACAGCTGCGTCTCGCTATTGGCCTTCTGCTCCTTCTCCGACCTCTTGACGCGGGATTTGACGATTTTCGCGTAGCGGCCGGTCGGCGCCATCTGCCCCCCTTTCAGGTGCAATTTGAGCTTCGCGGCTTCGAAACCGTAGCGGAAGGAAAAGACCTCGTCCGCCACCACGTTTTCCATGCGCTTCAGGTCGAAGGCGAGGACCGCGAACAGGGAGAAGCCATCGCCCGAACGCAATTGCGAAGGCGCGTGCAGCTCAAGGGAGCAAAGATCCGCTACCCGTCTGGCCATTGCAAAACAGTAGCTGAATAAGCCGCCCCCGCAACCATGCTTCTTCCGGCGGACACGCCTTCATGTGGTCCGCCGAGACAATTCAAGACATTTGGCGACACCTTCCCTCTGGCGCCGCCCCCCGCGCCGCCTCTAAAACGCCGCTCATGGCCAGCGACCCGCACATTCTCCTCGTCGACGACGAGCGCGACATTCGCGATCCGCTCGCGACCTATTTGTCGCGCAACGGCGTGCGCGTGACCAAGGCCGAGAATGCGGCGGCGGCGCGCCAGCTCCTGACCGCTTATGCGATCGACCTCGTCCTGCTCGATGTCATGATGCCGGGCGAGGACGGGCTCAGCCTCGCCGGCTATATCCGCGCCACCACCTCGATCCCGGTGATCCTGGTCACCGCCAAGACCGAGGAGATGGACCGGGTCGTCGGACTCGAGATCGGCGCCGACGATTACGTCACCAAGCCCTTCTCCCCGCGCGAATTGCTGGCCCGGATCAAGGCGGTGCTTCGCCGGGTCGGCGAGAATGGGGCTTTGGTGCGCGCGCCCGATACCGACAGCTACGGCTTTGGCCCGTGGATATTGAAGAGCGGCGAGCGCGAGCTGGTCGGCGAGGACGGGGTCGCCATTCCGCTCTCGACCGGCGAATATAATCTCCTCCACGCCTTCGTGACCCACCCCAGGCGGGTGCTCAACCGCGAGCAATTGCTCGACTTGAGCCAGGGTCGCGAGCTCGCCGCCTTCGAGCGCAGCATCGACAATCATATCAGCCGCCTGAGGAAGAAGATCGAATTGAGCTCCGCCGATCCCAAGCTGATCAAGACGGTCTGGGGCGGCGGCTACATGCTCGCGGCGGACGTCAGGAAATTGTGAGGCGCGAATTGTGAGGCGCTTCGTCCCCAAGAGCCTGATCGGCCAGATCGCTTTGGTCATGGCGCTGGCCCTTCTGGTCGCGCAGGCGATCAATTTCGGCCTCGTCTTCAACGAGCGCCAGCGCGCCACCCGCAACCAGATCGAAGGGCCGCCGGTCGCCCGCTTCGTCGCCTTCGCCCAGCGCATCGCCGCTTTGCCGCCGCCGCGGCGCGCAGGCGAGGTCGGCGGGCGCGGCCGCCGCTCCCGCTTCTCGATCGACGCGCAGAGCATCGTCGCGGCGCAGGACAATGACGAGCGGATCGCGGCGCGGCTGCGCGACCAGGCCGCGGGCACCGGTCTTGCGATCGGGGACGCGCGCGGCGCGGTCAGCGACGATGTGCCGCTGCCGCCCCGGGTCCGCGAGCGGCTCGACCCCGATCAGCGCGCGCGCACCGAGGAGCGGATGCGCCGCTTCCAGACCCTGCGCCTTTCGATCCAGCTCGACGACGGGCGCTGGCTCAACGGCTGGCTGGTGACGCCGCGGCCCAATCCCTGGCTGGCGCTGCGTCTCGCCGGCTCGACCCTGCTCATTTACGTCCTGCTGCTCGGCGCGATCGTGCTGATCGCGCTGAGGCTCGGCCGGCCGCTCAGGGACCTGACCGCCGCCGCCAAGAGCTTCGAGGGCCGCGGCGAGGCGCCGCAGGTGACGCCGGGCGGGCCCGCCGACGTGCGCCGCGCCATCCTCGCCTTCAACGCGATGAGCGCGCGAGTCTCCATCATGCTCGACGAGAAGGACAGGATGCTGGGCGCGATCGGCCACGACATGCGCACGCCTCTGGCCTCTTTGCGCATCCGCGCCGAGAGCATGGAGCCCGAATCGGAGCGCAGGAAGATGATCGCCACCATCGAGGAGATGGACGCGATGCTCGAGCAGACGCTGGCGCTGGCGCGCGCCGGCCGCGCCACCGAGCAGGTCCGGGCCGTCGACCTGCACGCGCTCGCCGATGCGCTGGTCGAGGAGTTCCGAACCCTGGGCCAGCCCGTCGAGATGGAGGCCGGCGCGCGCCACGTCGCCGCGGTCCAGCCCAATTTGCTGCGCCGGGCGCTGCGCAATCTGATCGAGAACGGCGTCCGCCACGGCGGCGGCGCCCGGGTCGCGGTGCGCAGCGAGGGCGATAAGGTGGCGCTCGAGGTGACCGACGACGGCCCCGGCATCCCGGCGGCCGATCTCGAACGGGTGCTGGAGCCGTTCGTTCGCCTCGAAGCCTCGCGCAACCGCGAGACCGGCGGCTCGGGCCTCGGCCTCGCTCTGGCCCGCAGCGCGGCGCAGGCGCATGGCGGCAGCCTCGTCCTGGCGAACCGCGCGGGAGGGGGCCTGCTGGCGCGGATCCTGCTGCCGGCGGGACATGCGATAGAGAGCTAATCCAAGCCCGCTCATCCTGAGCAGCCGGTGAGCCTGTCGAACCGGCGTATCGTAGGACGCAGTGACGCTTCGCCCGGTCCTTTGATACGGGCCTTCCGGATCAAGCCCGGGGTCAGTCCCTACTCAGGATGAGCGGATTGGGGTTTCAGCCGTCGCTCTGCTGCGGCGCGAAGGCGCGGATCTTGCGCTTGCCGCACCACAATTCGAGCGCCTGGGCGCCGCAATGAACCGCCGCCTGGCGCGCCGCCTCGACGTCGTCCTGGGCCTCGATCTCCTCGAAGCCGACGAACTTGCCGCCCGGTTCGGCCAGCCGATAGAGCCTGTAATAGGCCACTTTGTCCCCCACCCTGCCTGATAGTCCCCAACAAGCCGGATTCATGTCGCATAAACGGCCAAGAAACGACTTAAACAAAATCAACTCAGCGAAGTTCTTTTCCAAATCTCATTAATCCAGATCACCAAAAAGGCGGGCCCCGCCGGGCCCGCCTTCAGTCAGCTCCAAGCGATCCTTAATCGTCCTGCCCGGGCCGATCCCGCCGGCCCTGGCGCCATTGGTCGCGCATGGCCTGGCGCTCGGCGGCGGTGACGGTGCCGTCATGATTGGCGTCGGCGCGGTCGAAGCGGGCCAGCGCCCGTTCGCGGAACTGCTCGCGGGTGACGAAGCCCTGCTCGCCGAACATCCGCATCCCGCGCATGCCGCGCATGCCCGGGCCGCCCGGACCGCCGTGGCGCATGCCGCGATGACGCATGCCGGGCCCGCCGGGACCGCCCCGCCGGCCTTCGGCGCCGGGACCACCGGGGCCGCCGGGGCCGCCGCGATTCGCGTGCGCCTGCGCCATCTCCTCGCGGGTGATGCTGCCGTCATGGTTGGCGTCGAGCCGGTCGAACATCCGGGTCATGTGCTGGGCGCGGCGCTGCTCGCCGCGCGCCCGCGCCTCGTCCGGCGTGAAGCGGCCGTCATTGTTGGCGTCGAGCCGGGCGAAGGCCTGGTCGGTGCGGTCGATCACCTGCGCGCGGGTGACATCGGCATTGCGGTCGGGGCGCGGCCCCGGCCCTTGCGCGACCGCGGCGCCGGCGGTGACCAGCATCGCGGCGCTCAGGAAAAAACTCAGCTTGTTCATCGGGACATCCCTCCGGTTACTCCAAGGTCCATGCCGTCGCTATGCGGGCGGCCTGTCGCCCAACTATGTCGCGAGCTCGAAAAAATGTCGCCGATTGTCGCAACCGCGCCCGCCAAGCGACGGACCGGTCGCCGGATGCGGTGGGACGTATTGATATACTATATCCTCAGTCTATGAATCGGGCCCGACAAAGAAGGTAATGAAGTGCTCCGATCCCTGCTTCTGGCGAGCGTCACCCTCGCCTCCCCGGCCCTCGCGCAGACGCCCGAGCCGGTCCCGGCCCCGGCGCCCGCCGCGCAGGGCCCGGACTCCCAAAACGATGCCCCGCCCGCGGAGTCCCACGCGCCCGAGGATAATGAGATCGTCGTCACCGGCTTCCCGCGCAGCCGCGGCGACATATTGTCGGGGACGTCGGTGGTGGCGGGCGACGAGCTGACCCGCGATTTGCGGCCGACGATCGGCGAGACCCTGGCGCACCAGCCGGGCGTCTCGGCGACCTCGTTCGGGCCCAATGCCTCGCGCCCGGTCTTGCGCGGCTTCCAGGGCGAGCGCGTGCGGGTGCTGACCGACGGCATTGGCAGCCTCGACGCGTCCAGCACCAGCGTCGACCATGCGGTCGCGATCAATCCGCTCACCGCCGACCGGATCGAGGTGCTGCGCGGCCCCGCGGCCCTCCTCTTCGGCTCCTCCGCGATCGGCGGCGTCGTCAACGTCATTGACGCCCGCATCCCCCGCCGCGTCCCCGACGAGCCGGTCCATGTCGAAGGCATCGTCACCTACGGCTCGGCGGCGAACGAGCGCTCGGCCAATGGCACGATCGACATTCCGCTCGGGCCCACGCTCGTCTTCCACCTCGACGGCAATTACAGCAGGTCGGACGATCTCGAGATTGGCGGCTTCCTGCTCAGCCGGGCGTTGCGCGCGCAGGCCGCGGCGAGCCCGGATCCGGACATCGCCGCTTTGGCCGGCCTCAGGGGCCGGATCCCCAATACCGACGGCCGGACCTGGGATGCCGCCGCCGCCATCGCCTGGATCGACGGCGACAACAATGCGGGCCTGTCGGTCACCCGTTACGACAGCCTTTACGGCGTGCCGATCCGCTATTCGCTCGATCCCGCGATCGAGGCGGAAGGGCCGCATATCGACATCAGGCAGACCCGCTTCGACGGCCGCGCCGAGATCGATACCGGCGACGGCCTCATCGATTCGGTCCGCTTGCGCGGCGGCTATTCCGACTATCGGCACTTCGAGATCGAGGACAATGGCGACATCGCGACGACCTTCCTCAACCAGGGCTGGGAGGGCCGGATCGAAGCGCGCCAGACGACCCGCAACGGCTGGGGCGGCGGCTTCGGCGCCCAATATTTCCAGCGCGATCTCGAGGTTGCGGGCGCGGAGAAATTCCTGCCCGCGAACCTCACCCGGCAGCTTGGCCTGTTCGCGCTGCAGACGCTCGATCGCGGCGCGTTCAAGGCCGAAGCGGGCCTGCGCTACGAGCATAGCGCGCTCCGCGCGGACGCCGACGCGGATCTCGGCAATCCGGCGCTGCGCCGCAGCTTCGACGCGGTCACCGGCTCGGCCGGCGCCAGCTACGCCTTCGCGCCCGATTGGCGCATCGGCCTCAACGCGACCCGCAGCGAGCGCGCCCCGTCCGCCGAGGAATTGTTCGCCAACGGCCCGCATGCCGGAACCCAGTCGTTCGAGGTCGGCGATCCCGATCTCGGCACCGAGCGGAGCTGGGGCGTGGAGGCGACCTTGCGCCACAGCGGCGGCGGCTTCACCCTTGGCGCCTCGGTCTTCCAGAGCTGGTTCGACGGCTATATCTTCGAGGCGCCGACGGGCCTCGTCGAGGACGGCCTCCCGGTCTTCCAATATCGGCAGGACGACGCCCGCTATTTCGGTGTCGAGCTCGAAGCCTCGGCCCATGTCGCCCAGATCGGCGCGTTCCTGATCAACCTCGACGGGGTCGCCGATTACGTCCGCGCGACCATCGCCAGCGCCGGCCCGGCACCGCGCATCCCGCCCTTGAGGCTGCTCGGCGGGATCGAGGCCCAGTCCAACCATCTCAACGGCCGCCTCGAGGTCGAATATGTGGGCGGGCAGGACCGCGTTGCCGCCTTCGAGACGACGACCGCGGGCTACACGATGGTCAACGCATCCGTCTCCATCCACCCCTTCGGCCGCGCCAATACCAGCGCGATCGTGCTGTCGGCGAACAACATCTTCGACGTCGATGCGCGCCGCCACGCCAGCTTCCTCAAGGATTATGCGCCGCTCGCCGGCCGCGACCTGAGGATCAGCGCCCGCTTCACCTTCTAGGGTCGCTTCTTCCCACGACCCACCTCCTCATGCCGGACTTGATCCGGCATCGATCTTTCTTTTTCTGCGGGAGAAGGCGGACCCCGGATCGGGTCCGGGGTGACGCGGCGGTGGGCCGCAAGGTCATGGTTAATACGATATGGATTCGCTCCATCGCATCCGCGACACGATCCGTCTTTCGGCGGGCGCCCATCAGGCTGACAGAAACGCCGCGCCGATTATGGAAGTCAAACCCTTGGGGTAGAAGGTCTTGGGAGGCATGATGCGGGGCGGAGCGATAATGGGGCGGATGCGCTTCCTGGGAATGGCGGCGGTAATGTTCGCCGCCTGCGTGCCGGCTGCCGAATCGGCCCAGGTCCCGTCCCGGGCGCCTTCTTATGCTCGCAGCGGCGCGGAGCGCGCGCTGGAGCAGCGGATCGAGGCGCTCGGCCGCGGCTTCCAGGGCGAGGTCGGAATCGCCGTGCGCGCCATCGAGGGCGGCGCCCTGGCAAGCTGGAACGGCAACCGCTTCTTCCCGCAGCAGAGCGTGAGCAAATTCTGGGTTGCGATCACCGCGCTCCAGCGCGTCGATGAAGGCGCGCTCGATCTCGACCAGCGCATCACCATCACCCGCCGGGACCTGACCCTGTTCAATCAGCCGATCGCCGCGCAGATCGGGGCGAACGGCTATACGACGACGCTCGGCGACCTCCTGTTCCGCGCGCTGACGCGCAGCGACAATACCTGCAACGACATCGTCCTGCGCCATGCCGGCGGCCCCGCCGCGGTGCGCGCGATGATCGAGCGGGCGCGGCTGCCCGGGGTGCGCTTCGGCCCGGGCGAGCGGCTGCTCCAGTCCGGCATCGCCGGGCTGCAATGGTCGCCCGCTTATTCGGTCGGCAACGCTTTCTATCAGGCGCGCAACGCCGTCCCGACCGATCGGCGGCGGCAGGCGTTCGAACGCTATCTCGAGGATCCGGTCGACGGCGCCACCGTCGAGGGCCTCACCATGGGCCTCGCCCGGCTGCAGCGCGGCGAATTGCTCTCGCGCGCGTCGACCGGCCGGCTGCTCTCGATCATGTCGCAGACCCGGACCGGCCCGCAGCGGCTGACCGGCGGGCTCGCCCCGGGCTGGCGGATCGCGCACAAGACCGGCACCGGCCAGGTGCTCGGCGGCACCCAGGCCGGCTATAACGATATCGGCATCCTGACCTCGCCCGAGGGCCGCCATTATGCGGTGGCGGTGATGATCGGCCGGACCGCGACGCCGCTCGGCACCCGGATGAGCCTGATGCAGAACGTCACCAGGGCGGCGATCGCCTATGACGAGGCCCAAAGCGACGGCGGCGGCCGCTACCAGCGCCGCTAGCGCAGGGTCCGCTTCCGCCCTAAGGTGGCGTCATGGCCCGGCCGCAATCTCCCGACTATGACAAGCGTCGCGACGCACTCCTCGCGGCGGCCGCCCGGCTCTATGCGAAGAAGGGCTTCCAGGGAGCGTCGGTCGCGGAGCTCGCCAAGGCCTGCCACACGTCCAAATCTTTGATCTATCACTATTTCCCGTCCAAGGACGACATTCTCTACGCGGTCATGGCCGAGCATCTCGATGCCCTGACCGACGCCGCCGAGGCGGCGTGCGCCAGCGGCAGCGCGGATGACAGGCTGCGGACGCTGACGGTCGCCTTCATGCGACATTATGCGAGCGCGCAGAACCAGCACAAGGTGCTGCTGAACGAACTGGACAGCCTCCCGCCGGAGCGCCGCGCCGACGTCGTCGCCAAGCAGCGGCGGATCATCGCGGCGGCCGAATCGGTCATCGCCGAAATCGCCCCGGGCGGCGGCGCGCGGGTCAACACGATGCTGTTCTTCGGCATGATCAACTGGACCCACACCTGGTTCGATCCCGCCGGTCCGTTCATGCCGGAAGCGCTGGCGCTCCGCGTGGTCGAGATCATGCAGCGGGGCGTGACGCCTCAGGCGTCGTAGTCGAGCTCGACTCCTTCGCTTTTGGGCACCGACTGGCAGGTCAGCACATAGCCCGCCGCCACCTCCTCGTCGGTGAGGCCGTAGCGCGCGGCCATCTCGACCTCGCCCGAGACGACGCGGGCGCGGCAGGTGGCGCAGACTCCGGCCTTGCAGGCGAAGGGCGCCGGCAGCCCGGCGGCGCGGGCCGAATCGAGGATGTTGCCGGCGGCGGCGTCGAAGGCGACGCGGCGCTTGCGGCCGTCGAGCGTGACCAGGAGGGTCAGGCCCGCCGCTTCCTTGGTCAGCGCCTGCATCTGCGCCGCGAGCTGCGCCGACGGGCGGCCGGCGGTGAAGCGCTCGAGATGCACGCGATCCTTGCCGACGCCCCGTTCGAGCAAGGCCGCCTCGGCCGCGTCCATCATCGGGCCGGGGCCGCAGATGAAGAAGGCGGCGACGTCCGCCGGGTCGATCAGGCTCTCCAATATCTCGTCGCATTTGGCGCGATCGAGCATGCCGTTGAACAGCTCGAACTCCTCGGCCTCTTCGGCAAGGAAATGATGGACTTGCAGCCGGTCCATGAAACGATTCTTGAGCTTCGCCAGGGCTTCGAGGAAGATGATCGAATTGCTGTCGCGATTGCCGTAGAAGAGCGTGAAGCGGCTCTGCTTCTCGGTCAGCAGGGCCGTCTTCAGCAGCGACATGACCGGCGTGATCCCCGAGCCGCCGGCGAAGCCGACATAATGATTGGCCGCGGCGGGATCGAAATCCCAGGTGAAGCTGCCGTGCGGCGCCATCACGTCGAGCGCCATGCCGGGCCGGAGGTTGTCGTTCGCCCAATTGGAGAAGGCGCCGCCCGCGATCCGCTTGACGGTGACCATCACCTCATCGTCCTGCGGCGCGACGCAGAGCGAATAATTGCGGCGGATTTCCTCGCCCCCGATCTCGGCTTTGAGCGTCAAATGCTGGCCGGGCTTAAACTTGAACGTCTCGCGCAACTCCTCTGGCACGGCGAAGCGGATCGAGCGCGCCTCGGCGGTTTCGTCGACGACGTCCGCGACCGACAGGGTGTGGAACGACACGCTCATCAGTGGCACTTGAACCGGTCGAACGGCTCCAGGCAGTCGCGGCAGCGCCATTGCGCCTTGCACGGGGTCGAGCCGAAGCGGCTGATCTCCTCGGTTCGCGTCGAGCCGCATTGCGGGCAGGTCGCGGTCGGCGCGCTGCTCGGCGGGGCGATGCCATAGGCCTGGAGCTTCTCCTTGCCGGCCTCGCTGATCCACTCGGTCGTCCAGGGCGGCGACAAGGTGGTCTCGATCGCCACGTCGCGATAGCCGGCCGCGTTCAGGGCGGCGCGAATGTCCTGCTCGATCACCAGGGTGGCGGGACAGCCGGTATAGGTGGGCGTAATCGTAACGCGGTCCGGCCGGACGTCGCGGACGATGCCGAGATCGACCACCGAAACCACCGGAATCTCCGGGTCCGGAACCTGCTCCAGCACCTCCCAGATCGCGTCGGTGGTCATGACCGTTACCATGTCGCGTCCGGATAGGTGCGCGGCAGATATTGCATGACCGCCAAGATGTGGCCGAGATGCTCGCCATGATGGCCTCGGCGGCCGCCGAGGATCGGGCGCTGGTCCTTCGGCGCCTCGAGAGTGGCTTCGCTCAGCACGGCGCGGATGCGGGCGTCATAATCCGCTCGGAACAGATTGACGTCCGCGCCGATGCCGCGCGCGGCGGATTCCGTGGCGATGGCGTCCATCTCGAACAGCTCGGGCACGAAGCGCCAGTGCCAGTCGAGGCCCGCCGCCATCCGCCGCCGGCTTTCCTCGGTGCCGTCGCCGAGCCGGATCGCCCATTCGGCCGAGAGCTCGGCGTGATAATGCACTTCCTTGACCGCCTTGGCGGCGATCGCGGCGGTGGTTTCGTCGCTCGACCGGGTCAAATGCTGGAACAGCATCTCCTGCCAGGTCGAAAACAGCAATTGCCGTATCATCGTCTGGGCGAAATCGCCATTGGGCTGCTCGACCAGCCAGCAATTGCGGAAATCGAGCACGTCGCGGCGGAAGGCGAGCGCGTCGCCGTCGCGCCCCTGCCCTTCGGCAATGCCGGCGGCATTGAGGAAATGCGTCGCCTGCCCGATCAGATCGAGGCCCATGTTCGCAAGGCTGAGATCGACCTCGACCGATGGCGCGTGGCCGCACCATTCGCCGAGGCGCTGGCCAAGGATCAGGCTGTCGTCGCCGAGGCGGAGCAGGGTCTCGAAGAGAATCCCAGACTCCGTTCGCCCTGAGCCTGTCGAAGGGCCTTCCTTCTTTCCGGTGTCGGGGCCGGAGGAGGAAGGGGCTTCGACAGGCTCAGCCCGAACGGATCGGGGTGAGCGTCCGGTTTCCGGGATGGGAGGAAGAGAGGCCATCAGATGTGGGTGATCCCGTCCGGAATGTCGTAGAAGGTCGGGTGGCGGTAGATCTTGTCCTCGGCGGGCTCGAACATCGCCGCGTCGTCGCCGGGATCGGAGGCGGTGATCGAGGCCGAGGGCACGACCCACAGGCTGACCCCCTCCATCCGCCGCGTATAGGTGTCGCGGGCGTGGCGCAGCGCGATCTCGGCGTCGGGCGCGTGGACGGAGCCGACATGGCGGTGCGCCATCCCGCTCTTGGCGCGGACGAACACTTCCCAGAGCGGCCAATCCTTGCTCATAGTCTCGTCACCCCGGACTTGATCCGGGGTCCACCTTTTTCTGGCGGAACCGGACGAAGGAAGATGGATGCCGGATCAAGTCCGGCATGACGATGGGGGGCGTTCATGCCGCCTCCTTCTTCGCTTCGCGCTTCGCCGCATAAGCCGCGGCCGCCTCGCGGACCCAGGCGTTGCTCTCCCAGGCGTCGCGGCGCGCCTTCATCCGCTCCCTGGCGACCGGGCCCTCGCCCTTCACCACCGCATAGAATTCCTCCCAGTCGACCGCGCCATAATCGTGGCCGCCTTTCTCCTCGTTCCAGCGAAGATCGGGATCGGGGACGGTCAGGCCGATCGCGTCGGCCTGGGGCTTGGTGATGTCGACGAATTTCTGCCTGAGCTCGTCATTGGTGTCGCGCTTGATCCGCCAGCGCATCGACTGGGCGGTGTTGGGCGAATTGTCGTCGGTCGGGCCGAACATCATCAGCGACGGCCACCACCAGCGGTTGAGCGCATCCTGCGCCATGCGCTTCTGCGCGTCGGTGCCGGCGGCGAGATGCATCATGATCTCATAGCCCTGGCGCTGGTGGAAGCTCTCCTCCTTGCAGACGCGGACCATTGCCCGGGCATAGGGCCCGTAGGAGGTGCGCTGCAGCGGCACCTGGTTCATGATCGCGGCGCCGTCGACCAGCCAGCCGACCGCGCCGATATCGGCCCAGGTCAGGGTCGGATAGTTGAAGATGGTGCTGTACTTGGCCTTGCCCGAATGGAGCGCCTCGATCATCTCCTCGCGGCTCGTGCCCAATGTCTCGGCGGCCGAATAGAGATAGAGGCCGTGGCCCGCTTCGTCCTGGACCTTGGCGAGCAATATCGCCTTGCGCCGGAGCGAGGGCGCCCGCGTGATCCAATTCCCCTCGGGCAGCATGCCGACGATCTCGCTGTGCGCGTGCTGCGAGATCTGCCGGGTCAAGGTGCGCCGATAGGCTTCGGGCATCCAGTCCTTGGGCTCGATGAACTCGTCCGCCGCCACCCGCGCCTCGAAGGCGGCGAGCTTTTCGGGGTCCTCGGTCGCGACGATCCGGGCCGTCTTCTGCATTTCGGTCGTGTACATGCAGCTCTCCTGAGACCGCGTCCCTACCATTCGCCGACCGATCGGTCAATGAATTGACGGGCCTTCGATCGCCTGACAACGCGCGACCGGGCTTCCGAGTCGCACGCCGCCAGGGCCGATGTAAGTTGACGATGATGACGAAGATGACACTTGCCATCGGTTCCGGGTGACGCCGCCAAAAGTGTCGCGTTTCGGATTCCGGCGAGGCTGGGACGAGGGCGTATGGCTGCCATAGGGCAAGCCTAGGCACGAAGCGGCCGTGTAGGAAAATCCTATCTTGCCGTCGCGCCACGCCCGATCGCCGGCGCCCACCCGAACTTGCGCCCGTCCCCGGCCGGGCTTAGCTGGGCCCATGAAGGTGATCGGCGACTATCTCGGCAACGGCTATGCGCATCTGGAGGGGCTGATCGATCCCGCCGTGGCGCAGGCTTTCCTGCAGGGGCTGAAGCAGGACATGGGGCCCGCCGCGATCCCGCTCAGCCGGGTCACGGAGCACGTCAACCTGCTCAACCGTCCGGCCTTCGAGGCTTATGGCCATTTCTACAAGCCGATGCTGTTCTTCCTGTGGGGCCTGACTCCGATCGTCAGCCAGATCGTCGGCCGCGACCTGCTGCCGACCTACGATTATTTCCGCCTCTACCGCGCCGGCGACGTCTGCAAGGTGCATGCGGACCGGCTCTCCTGCGAGCACAGCCTGTCGCTGACTTTGGGCTATAGCGACGACAAAATCTGGGGCCTCGAGGTCGGCCGGACCCGCCAGGATCCGAATAGCCGGGTCGACCGGGATTTCGGCGCCGAGGAGTTCGCCGCCATCCCGATGCGGGTCGGCGACGCGGTGCTCTACCAGGGCGTCCACCACCGCCACGGCCGCACCACGCCCAATCCCAATGCCTGGTCGGCCCACCTCTTCCTGCACTGGGTCGACCGCGACGGCCCCTATCGCGACCATGCCTTCGACGGCCGGCTCGATCCTGCTAAAGTGGATTTCGCGTTCAGCTGAGCGCTCGATTTGGGGGACGAGAGGATGCTCAGGAAGGTTGCCTTCACCATGTGTCCGGTGAAGGACCCTGATGGCAATGCGATCATCCCGCATAAGCTCAAGAGCGAGATATGACTCGCCTCGCCGAAGCCCTGGCAGCGCTCGAAGCGAGCGGCACGGCTTCGACACGCGACGGCATGGCCCGCTACGGGATCGTCGCCGGCAAAACCTTCGGAGTCATGGTCGGCGACATCAGGCGGATCGCCAAGGGGCTCGGCCGCGATCACGCCTTGGCGGATCAATTGTGGCGATCGGGCTGGTACGAGGCGCGGCTGCTCGCCGCCTTCGTCGACGATCCCAGGGCGGTCACCCCGGACCAGATGGATCGCTGGGCGGCTGAATGCGAGAATTGGGCGGATTGCGACACGATCTGCTTCCACCTGTTCGACAAGACGCCGCACGCTTTTGCCAGCGTCGACCGATGGGCGGCGGACGAGCGCGAGTTCGTCCGCCGCGCCGCCTTCGCGTTGCTTGCCAGCCTCGCGCTGCACGACAAGAAATGCCCCGACGAGCCATTCCTCGAGCGCCTGCCGCTGATCGAGTCGGCCGCGATCGACCCGCGCAATTTCGTCAAGAAGGGCGTCAGCTGGGCGCTGCGCGGCGTCGGCGGCAGGAAGAGCCCCGCGCTTCGGTCCGCGGCGCGCGAGCAGGCGGAGCGGCTGGCGGCCTCATCCGACAAGGCCGCACGCTGGATCGGCAACGACGCGCAGAAGGCCTTCGCGAAGGCAGACAAGGGCTAAGGGGACACGTACTTTTTCGCGAAAAAGTACGTGTCCCCTAAACCCAGCCTAGACCCGCTCGATCACCGTCGCGATGCCCTGGCCGACGCCGATGCACATCGTGCACAGCGCGTAGCGGCCGCCGGTGCGGTGGAGCTCTTCGGTCGCGGTGAGGATCAGGCGGGCGCCGGACATGCCGAGCGGGTGGCCCAGCGCGATGGCGCCGCCATTCGGGTTCACATGGGCCGCATCGTCGGCAAGTCCCAACTGCCGCATCACGGCGAGGCCCTGGGCGGCGAAGGCCTCGTTCAGTTCGATCACGTCCATGTCGGCGATATTGAGGCCGAGGCGCTTGAGCAGCTTCTCGGAGGCGGGCGCGGGACCGATGCCCATGATCCTGGGCGGCACCCCGGCGACGGCGGCGCCGAGGAAGCGCGCGCGCGGGACGAGGCCGTTACGCTTCGCCGCGTCCTCGGTCGCGACGATCAGGGCGGCTGCGCCGTCGTTGACGCCCGAGGCGTTGCCGGCGGTCACCGTGCCGTCGGGACGGACGATGGGCCTGAGCTTGCCGAGCGCCTCGACGCTGGTCTCGCGTGGATGCTCGTCGCGCGCCACGATCACGGGATCGCCCTTGCGCTGCGGGATCGAGACCGGGACGATCTCGGCGTCGAGACGGCCGTTCGCCTGCGCGGCGGCGGCCTTGGCCTGGCTGCGGACCGCGAACGCGTCCTGGTCGGCGCGCGACACCTGGAAGTCCTGCGCGACATTCTCGGCGGTCGAGGGCATCGTGTCGTCGCCATAAGCGTCGCGCATCTTCGGGTTGACGAAGCGCCAGCCGATCGTGGTGTCGTACATCTCCGCGTTGCGGTCGAAGGCGCTTTGCGCCTTGGCCATGACAAAGGGGGCGCGGCTCATGCTTTCCGAGCCGCCGGCGATCAGCATGTCGGCCTCGGAGCCGCGGATCACCCGCGCGGCCATCGCCACCGCGTCCATGCCCGAGCCGCACAGGCGGTTCAGCGTCACGCCGCCCGACGTGTCGGGAAGGCCGGCGAGCAGGCCCGCCATGCGCGCGAGATTGCGATTGTCCTCGCCGGCCTGATTGGCGCAGCCCATGATGACGTCGTCGAGCTCGGTCCAGTCGACCTGTCCGTTGCGCTCGATCAGCGCCCGTATGGGGATCGCCGCGAGATCGTCGGCGCGGACGTGCGCGAGACTGCCGCCATAACGGCCGATCGGGGTGCGCGCGGCATCGCAGATGAAGGCTTCGGTCATGACCTCACTCCGTCATGCTGAACTTGTTTCAGCATCCATATCGATGACGTCCGCGATGCTCGAAGATGGACCCTGAAACAAGTTCAGGGTGACGATCGCGCGTCATTCGTCTCCGATCAGCGCGCCGCCGAGGCTTCGCGAATAGCCGGTGAATTCGGCGACGGCGCGGCCGTCCCCGGTGCGGACGCTGACGTGGGTGACGCCCGAGCGGCCGACAAGCGCCTGCTCCCGCGCTTCGGCGATCAGCACCTCGCCTTCCCTGGCCTGGTCGAGGAAGACGATCGAGGCCTGCGCCGCGACGCTGCGCAGATTGCGGCCGTTGCAGACATAAGCGAAGGCGGTATCGGCGAGCGCGAAAAGCACGCCGCCATGGGCGATGCCGTGGCCGTTCAGCATGTCGGGCCGGAGCGTCATGCGGATCCGCGCATAGCCCTCGCGCGCCTCCTCGATCCCGATGCCCCAGGCCGGGCCGGTGCCCTCGGCCGCCAGCATCGCGCGCGCCACCTTGTTCGCCAGTTCGTTTGGGGTCATGGGGGCGCCATGGCTTACGAAACCATCGCGTTCAAGGTCGAAGGCGGCATCGCCCGCCTCACCCTCAATCGCCCCGACCGGCTCAACAGCTTCACCGTCCGGATGCACGAGGAGGTCGCCGACGCGCTCGCCAGTCTCGGCGATGCGCGCTGCCTGATCCTGACCGGCGCCGGCCGGGGATTCTGCGCCGGGCAGGATCTGAACGACCGCGCGGTGGCGCCGGGTGAGGCGGTCGATCTCGGCGAGTCGGTCGAGCAGCGTTACAATCCGCTGATCCGGACTTTGACGTCGCTGCCGATGCCGGTCATCGCCCGCGTCAACGGCGTCGCCGCCGGCGCGGGCGCCAATATCGCTCTGGCCTGCGACATCGTCATCGCCGCGAAGAGCGCCAAGTTCATCCAGTCCTTCGCCGCGATCGGGCTGATTCCGGACAGCGGCGGCACCTGGGTGCTGCCGCGCCTCGTCGGCCAGGCTCGCGCGCTCGGCCTGGCGTTGACCGGCGAGCCGCTGGGCGCGGAGAAGGCCGCGGAATGGGGCCTGATCTGGAAAGCGGTCGAGGACGACCAGCTGGACGCCGAAGTGGACGCCCTTGCGGCCCGCTTCGCAGCGGGCCCGACGCGCGGCCTCGCCCGGATCAAGCAGATGATCCGCGAAAGTTGGGGCCAATCGCTCGACGCCGAGCTCGACCGCCAGCGCGACGCGATGCGCGAGCTCGGCTTCTCCGACGATTATCGCGAGGGAGTCGCCGCGTTCATGGAAAAGCGCAAACCCAATTTCACCGGGAAGTAAGATGCAGGACTCCCAACCCGTTCGTCCCGAGCGTAGTCGAGGGGCGCATGTGATGAGTCGGTGCCAGCGCCCCTCGACTTCGCTCGGGACGAACGAACTCTGTGTAAGGGACAGTGGATGAAGACCCTGAAGCTCCTGAACTATGCCGCCGACCGCTGGGTCGCGGGCGACGGCGGGCTCGCCGAGGTCCACAGCGCGGTCAGCGGCGAGGTGATCGCGCAGACCGGCAGCCAGGGCCTCGATTTCGCGGCCATGCTCCACCACGCCCGCACGGTCGGCGGGCCGGCTTTGCGCAAGCTCACCTTCCACGAGCGCGCGCATATGCTCAAAGCGCTCGCCAATGCGGTGATGGCGCGCAAGGAGGAATTGTACGAGCTCTCTTTCGCGACCGGCGCGACGCGGAGCGATAGCTGGATCGACATCGAGGGCGGCGCGGGGACGCTCTTCTCCTTCTCCTCCAAGGGCCGCCGCGAATTGCCCAATGGCCGGGTGCTGATCGACGGCGCGATGGAGCCCCTGTCGAAGGGCGGGAGCTTCGTCGGCCAGCACGTCTTCACCCCGCTCCAGGGCGTCGCCGTCCATATCAACGCGTTCAACTTCCCGGTCTGGGGGATGCTCGAGAAGCTTGGGCCGACCCTGCTCGCGGGCGTTCCCGCCATCGTCAAGCCGGGCTCCTCGACCGGCTATCTCACCGAGCTCGCGGTCAGGATCATGATCGAGGCCGATGTGCTGCCCAAGGGCGCGCTGCAGCTGATCATGGGCGGGGTCGGCGATCTGATGGATCATCTCACCTGCCAGGACGTGGTCAGCTTCACCGGCTCGGCGGCGACCGCGATGAAGCTGCAATCGCATCCCGTGATCGCGCGCGAATCGGTGCGCTTCGTCGCCGAGCGCGACAGCCTCAACGCCTCGATCCTCGGGCCCGACGCGGGGCCGGGGACGCCGGAGTTCGACCTCTTCGTCAAGGAGGTCGCGCGCGAGATGACGGTGAAGGCGGGCCAGAAATGCACCGCCATCCGCCGCGCCATGGCGCCAGCGCAGCATCTCGACGCGGTGCAGGAGGCGCTGTCGGCGCGGCTCGCCAAAGTCAGGATCGGCGACCCGCGCGAGGAGGGCGTGCAGATGGGCGCGCTCGCCAGCCGCGGCCAGCTCCACGCGGTGCGCGAGGCGGTCGACGAGCTTGCCAAGTCGGCCCGCATCGTCTCGGGCGATCCCGACGTCTCGCCGGTCGCCGGCAACGGCGCCTTCATCGCGCCGATCCTGCTGCGTTCCGACGATCCCTGGGGATCGCCCGCGATTCACGACGTGGAAGCCTTCGGCCCGGTATCGACGCTGATGCCGTACAAGGATCTCGACGACGCCATCGCGCTCGCCAATCGCGGCATGGGCAGCCTCGCGCTCTCGCTCTTCACCTTCGACAAGGGGACGGCCGAGGAGTTCGTGCTCGGCGCCGGCGCCTATCACGGCCGCATGGTGATCCTCGACCGCACGAGCGCGAAGGAATCGACCGGCCATGGCTCGCCGCTGCCCGTTCTCGTCCATGGCGGCCCCGGCCGCGCCGGCGGCGGCGAGGAGATGGGCGGAGTGCGCGGCGTCAAACATTATATGCAGCGCACCGCGCTCCAGGGCAGCCCGGCGGTGCTTGCCCGGATCATCGGCCAATATCTGCCCGGCGCCGACCAGATTCCGGCCGAAATCCACCCGTTCCGCAAGCGCATCTCCGAGCTCGACATCGGCTATACGCTGAAGACCGCGAGCCGGACGGTCACGCTCGACGATATCGAGCATTTCGCGCATTTCACCGGCGACAATTTCTACGCCCATATGGACGACGAGGCGGCCAAAGCGAGCCCGATCTTCGGCGGCCGCGTCGCCCATGGCTATCTGATCCTGAGCTTCGCGGCGGGCCTCTTCGTCGACCCCGATCCGGGCCCGGTCCTCGCCAATACCGGGCTCGAGACATTGCGATTCCTGACCCCGCTCTATCCGGGCGATTCGATGCGGGTGGAATTGACCGTTAAGTCCAAGTCCATCCGCGATGAAGAAAAAGGCGAAGTGCGCTGGGCCGTGGCCGTCTTCAACCAGAAGGACGAGACCGTCGCGACCTACGAGCTGATGACGATGAACGTGCCATAGGACCGCCGATGATGACCCGCTTCCTCTTCGCCGCCGCCATCGCCTTCGCAACGCCCGCCTGCGGGGCGCAGCAGGCGGCCGTGCAGAATGCGGCGCCGGCCGCGGCCCAGCCGGCCCCGGCCACCTACAATTACCGGATCGTCGCCACCTATCCGCACGATCCGCGCGCCTTCACCCAGGGCCTCGTCTTCCTTGGCGGCCAGCTCTACGAAAGCACCGGCCAAATCGGCCAGTCGACGATCCGCCGCGTCAACATCGCCGACGGCCGAGTCCTCCAGTCGGTGGCGATTCCGCCGGGCCAGTTCGGCGAGGGCATCGTCGATTGGGGCAACCAGATCATCTCGATCACCTGGCAGGGCGGCACCGGCTATCGCTGGGACCGCGCCACTTTGCGGCGGCTTGGCGAATGGACCTATGAGGGCCAGGGCTGGGGCCTCACCCGCAACGGCACCGACATCGTCATGAGCGACGGCACGCCCGAGCTGCGCTTCCTCGATCCGGCGACGCTGGCCGAGCGGCGGCGGGTGACGGTCACCCTGCAGGGCGAGCCGGTCGCCAATCTCAACGAGCTCGAATGGGTCCATGGCGAGGTCTTCGCCAATATCTGGCAGACCGGCTTCATCTACCGCATCGACCCCGCCACCGGCCGAGTCACCGGGATCATCGACCTGAGGCCGCTCGTCGCCGGCAATGGCGACAATGTCGACAACGTGCTGAACGGAATCGCCTACGACGCCGCCGGCGACCGCCTCTTCGTCACCGGCAAGAACTGGTCGCGGCTCTACGAGATCGATCTGGTGCCGGCGGGGGTGCCCGCGCGGAACTGACGGGTCCTTCGATACGGGCCCTCGGCAAGCCCGGTCCCTACTCAGGATGAGCGGTGGTGAACATTCTCTCCCGCTCATCCCGGGTAGCGGCTGACTTCGGACTTGATCCCGGGGGAGACGCGTATCGAAGGATCACCGCACCACCACATCCTGGTCGGCCCGGTAATTGGCCAGGTCGCCCTCGAGGAAGCGCGTATTCTCCTCGCGCTGCTTCGCCCCCGCATCGTCGTAGAGGAACGGCAGGAAGCAGAAGCGCCGGCCCCTCGTCACCGGCATCGCCTGGTGGAGCAGCGAGCAGGAGAAGACGATCGCGCCGCCGGTCGGCGCGCGATAGGTGCGCGGGCCATATTCGGGGAAAATGAGGTCGCCGCCCTCATATTCCTCGGCGTTGAGGTTGATCGTCACCGCGAAGCGGCGGTGGGCGGTTCCCTTCGACGTGTCGTCGCGATGGGCGCGGAAATGGCCGCCCGTCTCGGCCTCGTAGCAGCCGACCAGCAGCCGCTCGACCCGGGTCGCCCGATATTGAAAGGCGCGCCGCACCATCGGCAGCAGCCGGTGAATGATCCTGAGGTTGAGCTGCCGCGCCAGCTCGGGCTCCTCGACAAGATAGTCGCGGCGGACCTTGTGACGCGGGTCGACGAGCAATTTGGTCTTGCCGCCGACGTCGCGCATGAAGCCCGATTCCATGCCGCCATCGGCCTCGTAAAGGTCGATCAGCTGGCGGCAGAGCGCGAGCTCGAAGACGTCCGGCACCGCGACCACCGGCGCCCAGTCCGGCAGCGGCGGCTGCGCGGCCAGCGCCGCGAGCGCGTCGAGCGCCGCAGCGCCCTCGGTCAGCCGGAACTGGCCGCGCACCCGCAACGCCCGGTCGAGCAGCAGCCAGTGGCCGCGATAGACGGAGGAGCCCTCCTCGGCGGCGCCATAAGCGCGGCTGACGATGCGGTCGTAATCGAGGAAGAAGCGGATGCCCGGAATCCGCTTGCGGATCCGCTTTTCGGCGGCGTCGGCCGGGTCGACCGTGATTCCGAAGAAGCTCGCATTGGCGTCGTCGAAAAGGTCGCGCCGCCGCTCCACCGCCGCCAGCGCGACCGCCGCGGCCGGGCTGGCCGCGCTGCCGAAGAACAGCATCAATATCGCCCGCCCGCCGGCCGAATCGAACGCATATTGGTCATTGCCCTCGAGCGTCGTGCAGCGGAACCAGGGGGCCGCCTCGCCCAGGCCGAGAGGAGATTTACGCAGCTGTGCCATGGCTTAGGCTAGCGGCTTCATGGAGGGCTGGCAATTTGGCGCGCCCCACTGAAATGGGGACACGTACTTTTTCTCGAAAAAGTACGTGTCCCCCACGCTTGCGGAATGGGGACAGTTACTATTTGAGAGGGACAGGTACTTTTTCTCGGCGGCCATGGGGACACGTACTTTTTCTCGAAAAAGTACGTGTCCCCTTTCTCGCCCGGCGCTTCCGCCATAGGCTGGGGCGATGATCGAGGGAATCGAGCTGGACCCGGATTGGCCGCGCCTGAGCCTGGCCGAGGTCGATGCCCGCCTGACCGCGCCGGGCGTGCGATTCGAGATGGAGGAGGTGCCGATCCGCGGCGTGCCGACGCGGGTCTGGAAGAACGCGCCGCCCTCTTTGCCGATGCTGGCGCGCTTCTCGCGGATCCATGGCGAGCGGCTGATCACCATCTACGAGGACGAGCGGATCGGCTTCGAGGCCTCGTTCCGCGCCAGCGCCGCGCTCGCCGCCGCGCTCCAGCGGCTCGGCATCGGCAAGGGCGACCGGGTCGCGCTCGCGATGGTCAACCTGCCCGAATGGCCGATGGCCTTCTTCGCGATCACCGCTCTGGGCGCGATCGCGGTGCCGCTGAACGCCTGGTGGACCGGCGCGGAGCTCGAATATGGCCTCGCCGATTCGGGCGCCAAGGCGCTGATCTGCGACGCCGGCCGGGCCGAGCGGATCGCGCCGCACCGCGCCGCGCTGCCGGCGCTCGAACATGTCATCGTCAGCCGCGCGCAATCAGGGGCTAAAGGAGTTGAGCGCCTCGAGGATCTGATCGGCGCTCCCCCAATTTGGAAAGACCTTCCCGCCGCCGATCTCCCCGCCGTCGACATCCACCCCGACGACGATGCCGGCATCTTCTATACGAGCGGCACCACCGGCAAGCCCAAGGGGGCGCTCGGCACCCACCGCAACCTCATGACCAACATCCTCTCGACCGGCTATGTGACCGCGCGCGCGGCGCTGCGCCGGGGCGAGCCGGCGCCCGAGCCGACGCCCAGGGTGGGATTGATGGTCATCCCGCTGTTCCACGTCACCGCCTGCTCGGCCAGCCTGATGGGCTCGATGGTCGCCGGCAACACGACGATCTTCATGCGCAAATGGGACACGATCGAGGCGATGCGGATCATCGAGCGCGAGCGCGTCCAAGTCACCGGCGGCGTGCCGACCATCGCCTGGCAGATATTGGAGCATCCCGACCGCGACCGGTTCGACCTCTCCAGCCTCGAATTGATCACTTATGGCGGCGCGCCCTCCGCGCCCGAGCTGGTGCGGCGGATCTGGGAGGAGTTCGGCGCCTTGCCCGGCAATGGCTGGGGGATGACCGAGACGATGGCGACGGTCACCGCCCATCTCGGCGAGGATTATGTCAACCGGCCCGAAAGCGCCGGCCCGCCGGTGCCGGTGGCGGATTTGAGGATCCTCGCCGCGGACGGCGTTACCGCGCTTCCCACCGGCGAGGTCGGCGAATTGTGGGCGCGCGGCCCTCAGATCGTGAAGGGCTATTGGAACAATCCGCAAGCGACCGCCGAGACTTTCGTCGACGGCTGGGTCCGCACCGGCGACCTCGCCCGCCTCGACTCGGAGGGCTTCCTGACCATCGTCGACCGCGCCAAGGACATGATCATCCGCGGCGGCGAGAACATCTATTCGATCGAGGTCGAGAACGTCCTCTACGAACATCCCGACGTGATCGACGCGGCTTTGATCGGCCTCCCCCATCTGACGCTCGGCGAGGAGCCCGCCGCGGTGGTCCAGCTCGCTCCGGGCGCGCGCGCGACCGAAGAAGAGCTCAAGGCCTGGGTCCGCGAGCGACTGGCGATCTTCAAGACGCCGGTGCGGGTGGTGTTCCTCGACGAGTCGCTGCCCCGCAATGCGAACGGCAAGATTCTCAAGAAGGATTTGAAGGCGCTTTTTTCCTAGCGGGCACGCGCTCATACCCGCCACCTTCGTCATGCCGGACTTGATCCGGCATCCACCTTCTTTCATCCCCGGATCAAAGAAAGGTGGACCCCGGATCAAGTCCGGGGTGACGAACTCATCTCATTCCGAAGCTTGACTCATCCGTAAGCCTTTACTAACCGTAAGCCATGGCTAACGCTCCTGCCTTCGCCGCGCTCGCCGAGCCGACCCGGCAGACGATCGTCGAGCATCTCGGTGAACGGCCGATGGCGGTCGGCGAGCTCGCCGCCTTGCTGCCGGTCAGCCGCCCGGCGGTCTCGCAGCACCTCAAGGTGCTGAAGGACGCCCGCCTGGTGCGCGACGAAGCGCAAGGCACCCGCCGCATCTATTCGATCGACCCGGCCGGGCTCGGAGCGATCCGCGCCTGGCTCGACAAATTCTGGGACCGGGCGCTCGCCAGCTATGTCGAGGCGGCTGAACGGGAGGACAGGAAATGAACGTGGAAGCCCAACGCATCAGCCCCGCGCCGATCCGCAAGACCCTGCGCGTGAAGGCAGGCCGGCAAAAGGCGTTCGACACGTTCGTCGCCATGGGCGGCTGGTGGATGAAGAGCCACAGCATCGCGCTGGCGGGCCAGAAGGACGTCATCATCGAACCACGCGACGGCGGCCGCTGGTACGAGATCGGCAATGACGGCGCCGAGCGGAACTGGGGCAAGGTCGTCGCCTTCGAAGCGCCGGAGCGGCTGCTGCTGATCTGGTCGCTCACCGGCGAATTCGCCTACGACCCGGCCTTCGAGACGACGATCGAGGTCCGCTTCACCGCCGACGGCGACCACACGATCGTCGACTTCGAGCATCGCGACCTCGACCGCTATGGCGACAATGCCGAAGCGGTGCGCGGCGATTACGAAAGCGGCATGGAGGGCGGCTGGGGCGAATTGCTCAACGGCTATCGGGCGGCGGCTGAGGCCTGACATTGCGAGGTTGCAGGGGACAGTTACGCGTGGGAGGGGGACAGTTACTTTCAGCCGCTGCGATCGAAGTTTCGTACGGGGCAGCCGAAAGTAACTGTCCCCGTTCGCTCACTCCGCAGGCCACCCCTCCAGCAGCTCGACGAACCTCGTCAGCCAGGCATTGGTCTGGTGGCCGTCCACCACGCGATGGTCGATGGTGAGCGAGACATAGGCCATCGGGCGGATCTGGATCGCGTCCTGGCCGCCAATCTCGCGCACGACGACGCGCTTCTCCAATTTGCCGACGCCCAATATCGCCGATTGCGGCTGGTTGATGATGATCGGCGCGGCGAAGAGCGAGCCCGAGACGCCGTGATTGGAGATGGTGAAGGTGCCGCCTTTGATGTCGGCGCTGGTCAATTTCTCCTGGCGCGCTTTCTCGATCAGGGCGTCGAGGCCGGCGGCGATGCCCTTGAGCGAGAGCTGCTGCACCTTCCTGAGCACCGGCACGATCAGGCCCTTGGTGCCCAATGCGGTGCCGACGCCGATATTGATGTCGTCGTAAAGCTCGAGTCGGTCGGCGTGCCAGCGGCTGTTGATCGCCGGCGCGACCTTCATCGCCTCGGCGGCGGCGGCGACCAGATAGGCGGTGTAGGTGAGCTTGACGCCCTTCTTCGCGAAGGCCGCCTTGTGTGCCTCGCGATGGGCGATGATCGCCGAGAAATCCGCCTCGAACACCGCGGTGACGTGCGGCGCCCGGGTGACGGAGGCGTGCATGTTCTGGGCGATGGCGAGGCGCATGCGGTCGTGAGGGATGAAGTGCGAGGGGATATCGCCGGTTGTGGCGGGGATGATGCCTTCGACAGGCTCGCTGACTCGCGTCGCCTGCTCGACCGCGCGGTCGACGTCGGCGCGGGTGATCCGCCCGCCCCGGCCCGTGCCTTCGATATGGTCGGGATTGAGGTCGTGCTGGAGGACGGCGCGTTTCACTGAGGGTGACAAGCGCAATTCTCTATCCTCGTTCGTCCCGAGCTTAGTCGAGGGG
The DNA here is from genome assembly GCA_035543935.1 of Allosphingosinicella sp. Lineage (GTDB taxonomy): Bacteria > Pseudomonadota > Alphaproteobacteria > Sphingomonadales > Sphingomonadaceae > Allosphingosinicella. The sequence goes on along the minus strand of DATKIV010000036.1, from coordinate 5,763 downwards.
CGCGGTCTCGGACTCGGTGCCGGCGCCCCTCGACGACGCTCGGGACGAACGGGCTCTTCCGTTTCGATATCCAGTGAAATCCGCCCGAGCACCGCTCCGGGCACCGCATCCGCGTCGCTGTGCAGCAGGATTTCCCTCAGCACGCCGGCGGCGGGCGCGGGAACCTCCATCGCCACCTTGTCGGTCTCGAGCTCGACCAGGGGGTCGTTCTCCTCGACGCGGTCGCCGATCTGCTTGAGCCAGGTCCGGACCACCGCCTTGGTGCCCTCCTGCTCTTCGGGAACGAGGACGTCGATCATTTCAGAAGCCCACCAATTCGTCGATCTTCGCCCTTATCTTCGCGACCGAGGGCACCGCCCAGTCGAGCAGGACCGGATTATGCGGGCTCGGAATGTCGGGCATGGTGACGCGGGCGACCGGAGCGTCGAGATCGAGGAAGGCCTCGTCGGCGACCACCGCGGCGATCTCGGCGCCGAAGCCGCCGGTCCTCAGATCCTCGTGGACAATCAGGCAGCGCCGGGTGCGCCGCACCGAATCGAGCACCATCTCGCGGTCCCACGGCATCAGGGTCCGGAGGTCGATCACGTCCGCCGAGACTTCGCTCGCCGCTTCCTCGCAGCGCGGCACCATCGCGCCCCAGGTGACGATGGTGATCTGATCGCCCTCGCGCGTCTTCCTGGCACGGCCGAACGGCAGCACATAATCGTCGCCGGGATAGGGGCGCCGCGCCCAGACGTCGTCGAGCATGGCGCGATGCTCGAAGAAGACAATGGGATCGTTGCCGCGCAGGCCTGAGCGCAGCAGCCCGACCGCGTCCTCGGCGTTGGAGGGCGCCGCCACCAGCCAGCCCGGATTGTGGACGAACTGCACCTCGTTGGTCTGGCTGTGCCAGGGATCGCCGCACTTGAAGAAGCCGATCGGCATGCGGAGCACCATCGGCGCGGCGAAGCGGTTGTTGGTGCGCCAGCGCATCGTCCCGCAATCGTTGATCTGCTCGAGCGCGGGCTCGGCATATTTGCGGAACTGGATTTCGGGCACCGGCATCAGCCCGGCGAGCGCCATGCCGACCGCGCGGCCGATAATTCCCTCCTCCGACAGGCTGGTGTCGAACACGCGATCGATGCCGAACTTCTCCTGCAGGCCCAAGGTCACCGCGTGGACGCCGCCCTTGGGCCCGATATCCTCGCCGAACAGGAGCATGCGCGGGTTGATCTCGAGCTCATGGTCGAGCGTGCGGCGGATCGCGGTGACCATGTTGATCCGCTGTCCCTGCGGGCGCGGCGTCTCGGTCGAGGCCGGGGCGCGATAGCCCCGAGTCCATTGCCCGCCGCGCGCCTGCATCGCGCCGTCGTAGAAGACATGGGAGGTGACGCTTTCCGGGTCGGCGACGCCGCGCGCTTCCGCCTCGACCCGCGCCGATTCCACCGCCGCCTCGGCATCGCGCCCGATCGCCTCCCATTCGGCCTCGTCCATCAAGGCGGGAACGAGATAGGCCTTGAGCTTGGGCAGCGGATCGCGCGCCACTTCGGACGCGACGAAGTCCTCGCTCTTATAGGTCTGCGTGTCCTGGAAGCTGTGGCCTTCGAGCCGCGGCACGGTCAGCCGCAGCAGAGCCGGCCCGGCGCCGCCGCGCACATAAGCGACGGCATCGGCGATCAGCCCCGCCGCCTCGCCCGGCTCGGTGCCGTCGCCCGACAGGATGTGGAGGTTCGCAAAGCTCGCCAGATTGGCGGCGATGTCGCCGCCCGGAGTCTGGTAGGAGGAGGGAACCGAGATGCCGTAGCCATTGTCTTCGATGTAGAAGAGCATCGGCAGCTTCTGCGTGGTGGCGATGGTGAGCGCCGACCAGAAGCCGTTGGTGGCGACGCTGGCGTCGCCGCCGAGCACGACCGCGATCGCCTCGTCATAGCTGTCGTCGTCGAGCACCGCGCGATGATAGAGGATCGCCTGCGCCCAGCCCGCGGTCGGCGTATATTGCGCGCCGACGCCGCCGCACATCGGCAAGGCCGGGCAGCCGCCGACATTGGGATAATTGAAGACGACGCCGATGTCGCGGCCGTCCGAATAGCCGCCCGCGCGGCCCATGTTGGAGCCGAGCGCCTCGACCGGTTCCACGCCGAGCGCAAGCAGCAGCGGCCGCGAGCGATAATAGCCGCAGGCGCCGTCGCGCGGATGATCGAGCCGGCTGCCGAGCAGGATCTGCGCCAGATCGTGGCCGCGCGCGCTGAACTGATAGAGGATCTTGCGTTCGGGGACGAGCCGCTCCTCCTCGAGCCGGTCGAGCGCCCGGCTGACATGGACGAGCCTTGCGATCTCGCGCCAGTCGAAGTCGGGGTCCGGCGCGTCAGTGGCTTCGCCTGCGAGGCCCTCGCGCTCGCGGGTCGGCGCCTCAGGCATCGAGCTTCTCCACCACCGCGGCGGCGAAGCGGTCGACATTGTCGTCCGCCAGGCCGACGACGTTGAACCGGCCCGATCCGGCCATGTAGATGCCCTGCTCGGCGCGCAGCTCCAGCACCTGCTCGCCCGTCAGCGGCAGCATCGAGAACATGCCCTTCTGGTCGCCGATATAGGCAAGCCGGGGATCGAAAGCGGCGACCCGGGCGCGGATCGCGCGGATCCGCGCGCCCATCGCCTCGACCTCCGATTCCCAAAGCGCGCGCAATTCGGCATCGTCGAGGATGATCCGCGCCACCGCCGCGCCATGATCGGGCGGCATCGACCAGGAGGTGCGCGCGAGCCCGAGCAGATTGCCGAACGCGATTCCGGCCCCGCGCGCGCTCGTCCCCTTGACGAAGAGATTGCCGAGCCGGTCGCGATAGCAGGAGAAATTCTTGTCGCAGCTCTGCGCGATCAAAGCCTGCTCGGCCGCCTCGACGACCAGCCGCGTGCCCGCGGCATCGGCCTCGAGCCCGTCGCCGAAGCCCTGATAAGCCAGGTCGACGAAGGGAATCAGCCCGCGCGCCGCGATGAGGTCGGCGACGGCGCGCCACTGGTCGAGATCGAGATCGGCGCCGGTCGGATTGTGGCAGCAGCCGTGGAGCAGGACGAGGTCGCCCGCCTCGGCCCGCCCAAGCGCGTCCATCATCCGGTCGAAGCAGAGCGTTCGGCTGTCCCGGGCATAATAAGGATAACCGACCAGCTCGACGCCGGCCGCCCCGATCAAGGGCGGATGATTGGGCCAGGTCGGCTCGCCGACGAAGATGCGCGCCTCTGGGTTGGCCCGCGCGATCAGGTCGGCGCCGAGCCGGAGCGCGCCGCAGCCGCCCGGCGTCTGCAGCCCGACGATGCGATCGTCGTCGCCTGAGCCCGCGCCGAACACGATCGGCTTGATCAAGGCGGTGAAGCGGGGGTCGCCCGCCGAGCCCAGATAGGCCTTGGTCTCCTGGGTCTCGACCAGGCGGCGCTCGGCCGCCTTGACGCTCTTCAATATCGGCGTGTTGCCGGCGGCGTCGCGATAGACGCCGACGCCGACGTCGATCTTGGTCGGGCGCGGATCGGCGGCGGCGAGCGCGATCAAGGCGATCAGGCTGTCCGAGGGTTGTTCCTCGAGCCGGTCCAGGAGTTTGGGCGTCTCGCTCAATATGAACCCCTGTTCCATATGCGCCTCCGACAAATTGCCCTCTATTCCTAGCCCAGGCGCCGCGCAAAGGCTCATCATATTGGGCAGGTTTCGCTCGATTGGTGAAACGAACGTTTCATGCTATGAGCAAAACATGAGCGAAGAATTTCACCTGGACGAAATAGACCGGCGAATCGTTCGCGCGCTCCAGCGCGACGCCAGCCTCAGCCACGCCGCTTTGGCCGAGAGCGTCGGCGCCTCGCCCGCCTCGGTCTGGCGCCGGGTCCGCAACCTCGAAAAGGAGCAGGTGCTCGGCGCCTCGGTCCGCTTGGCCGACCCGGCCCGCCTCGGCCGCGCCGTCAACGTGCTCTGCCAGGTCCGCATGCAGCGCCAGACCGTCGACGCCCGCGCCGATTTCGAGACCTTCATCACGTCGCGCGAAGAGATCGTCGAATGCTACGCCATGTCGGGCGAATGGGACTATCTCCTGCGCATCGCCGTCCGCGACGTCGCCGATTACGACCGCTTCATCCGGCAGGGCGTGCTGGCGCATCCGAGCGTGGCGAACGCGGCCAGCAATTTCGCGTTGCGGCAGGTCAAATATACGACGGAAATTCCGGTTTAGGGGAGGTCCGCCATGGGTGGAAAGCGGACATTCCTTTTTCCCGTAAGGCAGTTCGCCCCCGCAGTCAGCGCCCAGGGGGACCCACCGGTTGGAGAATGCCCCCGGCCATCCTGCCCTCGGCGTCGAGCGCGGCCGACATCATCACCTCGCCGTTGGCGAACACCAAATTGTAGGCGTCGTCGCCCCTCGCGCCGCGCCCGCGGAAAGTCACCGACCTCAGCTCGCCCAGCGAGCTGAACATGCGATGGGTCATGGGCAGGTCCCGGCGGACGACTTCGGCGAACTGCGGAGAGAGCTTGTCGTAGTCGGGCGAGCCGCTCGCCAGCCCTGCGACAAGGCTCCGCAAGGCAGCCTCGGTGCCGGCAGTCGGCACGGAGCTCGTTGCGGCCGGCGGTGCAGACGGGACCATTGCCGACGGAATTGTCCGCCCCTCGACGGCGCCAGATGACTGAACCCAAATTATCAGGGCTGCTGCGGCAAAAAAGCTCATTAGCATTGCTCCTGAGACCACATAAACTTGGTGCCGCCGCTTCCTCCACGCGGTCTCGTTTCGCGGGGCGGCAACGGAGCCAAGTTCATCGGGCCCAGCATTGCCCGAAGGAAGGTCCGACGAGCGGGGTCCCAGCCGACCGGACCGCTCGAACGACTCCACCAGCTTCGCAGCTTCAAGGGATGAGGACAGGCCCAGCTTGGCGCGGGCCATCTTCAACCTTTTCTCCACAGCGTGAGGAGAGATACCAAGATCGAGGGCCATTTGCTTAGCAGTCTGATGGCTCAGACAGCGCTTGAGGCATTCCCGCTCGGCAATGGTCAGGCGCCGGATTGCTGCCCGCGTGCTCTCGTCGATCACTTCCACCCTCATGTCGGCCAACGTAGCGCTTTAAGAGCCGGTGCCAAACCCCGTCTGTCTGGTACCCCATCGGTCGATCCCATTCCGGCGCGCCGGCAAAGCCAAGACCAGCTGATGGTTCGGTCTAAGGCCGATCGGCGTTCTCTCGCAGCCTCGAACGTCCGCATTGGGTCGAAAGCAGCCCGCAGCGGTCGGTCAGCTAACGGCCAGCTTCGGCCCGTTGGTGGTCGTTTGTCGAATGTCTACATGGGGTCGAAACCAGACCATCGCTCGGGCTTCAGAATCTCCCGGCGGAACCCTCCCCCCTCCCACCCATTGAATCGCCCGCGATACGATCTCGGAGGGAAGCTCATGGCCGCGCGGCCTTATTGGAAGGGACAGATCAGGCTCGCCTTGGTCTCGATCCCGGTGGAAATCTTTTCGGCGACCCGGAGCGGCGCGACCGTCGCCTTCAACCAGATCCACGAGCCGTCGGGCAAGCGCATCAAATATGAGAAGGTGGTGCCGGGGATCGGCGCGGTCGACCCCGACGACATCGTCAAGGGCTATCAGTACAGCAAGGGCAGCTATGTCCTGCTCGACGACGAGGAACTGGAGGCGGTCAAGCTGGAGAGCAAGAAGACGCTCGAGCTGACCCAGTTCGTCGACTCCCACGAAATCGACCCGCTTTATTATGAGCGGCCTTATTACGTGGTGCCCGCCGACGACCTCGCCGAGGAGGCGTTCGTG